>CAKTFN010000026.1 GCA_934561055.1 uncultured Eubacteriales bacterium | reverse complement strand
AAGGAGGAAATTACAATGCTTGACAAGATTAAGGCTTTCTTTGAAGGAATCAAAGGTCTTTCGTTCCAGCAGATCATTGATCGCATTAAGGAATATTTCATCATGCTCATTAAATAAGTGATTTTTTAAATTTTTAAATATTTAAACAAGGAGGAAATTACAATGCTTGACAAGATTAAGGCTTTCTTTGAAGAAATCAAAGGTCTTTCGATTCAGCAGATTTTTGAACGCATTAAGGAATACTTCATTACGCTCATCAAATAAGATTTTGCTTTTTAAGAACCGACACGCAAGTGCCGGTTCTTATTTTTTTGCAAAACAGCTTTTTTGCTTTTATCGGCTCACCGATTTTTTGACGGAACGCTTTTTTTGAGCGGCCGAAGCGGTCGGCGTTTCAGAAGTTTAATAAGGTTTAATCGGATATTTTTTTTATAAATGTTGAAGAAACTGTAAATTTATGATAAAATACCTCCGGATGTTTTAATTTAAGGAGATCTTTAACAATGAACAGGGTTTTCAAAAAATCAATCAGCGTTTTGCTTTCACTTGTTATGGTGTTCGCTCTCGTTGTTCCGAGCTTCGCTGCGTTGGAAACTAACAATTATCCGACAATCCATATTCACGGCAGATCCTCTCTGGTGTATGACAAAGACGGAAAGCAGATTTATACAAATCCGGACCCGTCCTTCAGCGAGGTTGAATATGCAAAATCACTCGTCCCGATTATGGTTCAGGAGCTTTCAAAAACTTTTGTCACTCAGAATTGGGAAAATTACAGCAGAGTAATCTGCGACAAAATCACCCCGCTTTTTGAAATGATTCAGCTTGATGAAAACGGAGACGCAAAAGACGGAACTAACGGCGGCGAATGGAAGCTCGGAACTCCGCTTTCTCCCTCAAAGGATTATACTTTTAAGTGGGATTGGCGTGTTGATCCGATTGAAACCGCCACGCTTCTCAAAGAATACATTAAAGAGGTTAAGCGCGTAAACAATTGCGAAAAGGTCAACATTGACTCCCGTTGCCTCGGCTCCGTTATCGCAACCGCATACCTTTATCTTGCCGGCGACGAAGCAAAGGATAACATTGCAAACCTTGTTCTTTACGTTCCGACGGTTGCCGGTTCACAGACGATCGGTGCGCTTTTCTCAAATCAGATTTATTTTGACGACAAAGCAATTGATGAGTTCGTTACATATTATATGAACGGAAACGACCGCTTCCTCAACGACACCGCTTACGGCGATGAGCTTGAAATTTTCGTTGCAACGTTTTGTTCGTTCCTTTATCAGCTCAAGGCTCTCGGCTACGGAACCGAAATTTGCAATTATATTTATAAGCAGGTAAAAGATTACATGGTTCCCCGCCTTGCAACAAACGTCTTTTTCTTCCCGACTTATTGGGCAATGATTGACGACAATTATTACGAAGCGGCAAAGGAACAGCTTTTCAAAGAAGATTCCGACGGCTATTATACCGCAGACAAGACCGCATACGCCGAATACATCAAAAAAATCGATAACTATCATTATAATGTTCAGGTTAACTCGGAAAAGATTCTCACCGACGCAAAAAACAGCGGAATCAATATTTCCGTAATTGCAAAGTACGGAGACAATCTTCTTCCGGTTGAAAAGAACAGCCGTGCTCTCGGCGACGGAAGAATTGAAACGAGGGCGCTTTCCTTCGGCGCAACTTGCTCAACCATGTCGGGAACGCTTTCAAAAGAATATATTGCTTCTCATGACGCAAAGTATATCTCTGCCGACAAGAAGATTGACGCTTCGACCTGCCTCTTTCCGGACAGCACCTGGTTCGTCAGAGACTGCAAGCACCCGGATTTTCCGAATTGCATTGAACAGTTCAAAGAAATTCTTCTCAGAAGCAAAGAACAGCCGACAATTGAAAACGTCAAAGAAAACTATTCTTACACGCAGTTCATGACATATGGCGCAAAGGACGATTCTCTCACCGAAATTACCGGCACCGCACCGCAGGATAAGCTTTATACAAACGATTTCTTCGTTTCTCTTTTCAGATTCCTCACTGCGCTCTTCAATCTTTTGACAAAGATTATGGCAGGTAAAAAGTAAAATCGGTTTTTTTGAAAAATGAATTGCACTTAATAATCAGACAGTACCGCTTCCTGTTCGGGTTGGCGGTACTGCTTATGTGCTGTTAAAAGCGAAAGGAAAAAGAAATGAAACTTGAAAAAAAGAACCTCTTTGTTGTGAGCGTAATGCTGTTCGCTCTCTTTTTCGGGGCGGGGAATCTCATATTTCCTCCGTTCCTCGGCCAAAATGCCGGCTCTCATACTCTCCCCGCAACGCTCGGCTTTCTTGCAACTGCGGTTATTCTTCCGGTTCTCGGCGTTGTTGTCGTTGCCCGGTTTGACGGCCTTGAGCAACTCGGAAGTCAGGTCGGAAAACGGTTTGCGCTCGTGTTCACCGTTTTGATTTATCTTTCAATCGGCCCCGGACTCGGAATTCCGAGGGCTGCGTCCGTTCCGTTTGAAATGGCCGTTGCGCCGTATCTTTCCGGAAAAGCGAACACAACGCTTTGGATGTTCGTTTATTCCCTCGTTTTTTTCCTTGTTGCAATGTGGCTTTGTCTGAATCCGGGAAAGCTCGTCGGCCGAATCGGAAGGGTACTCACACCGACGCTTCTTGCGCTGATTACGCTCCTTTTCGTCTGCTTTCTTTTCCGGGGAAAAGTTGATGTTGCCGAAGCGCAGAAGGCATATGGCGATTCGCCGTTTCTCAAGGGCTTCACCGAAGGATACAATACAATGGATACCATTGCCGCCTTGAATTTCGGCCTTGTGATTTCAACAACGCTCGGTTCGTTCGGCCTTTCGGAAAAGCGGGACAAAATGCGATATACCGTCATTGCCGGAACGATTGCCGGAACAATACTTGCTTTGGTGTATGCAATGCTCACCTACATGGGAAGGTGCAGCTCCGGAGTTTATGAGATTCAGGAAAACGGCGCATGGACGCTTCGCTGCATTGTCTCTCAGGTTTTCGGAGCGCCGGGAGCGGTACTTCTCGCCGCAATCTTCACTCTTGCCTGCCTTACGACCTGCGTCGGACTCATCAATTCAATTTCGCAGTATTTTTCAACGCTCTTCAAAAAAGTTTCCTATAAAGCGTGGGTATATATTATCACGTTCTTCTCGTTCCTTGTTTGCAACCTTGGACTGAGCATGATTCTGAGCATTTCGATTCCGGTTCTCAATGCGATTTATCCGGTTTCGATTGTGCTGATTCTTCTCGGTCTCAGCCACGATCTTTGGAAAAAGAACCGTTTTGTTTATCCGATGACTGTTGCCGGAACGGCCGTTGTCAGCGTTGTATATTCGCTCAAAGAGGCGGGCGTGCCTCTCAAAGCGTTCGGAAGTCTTTTTGAAAAGCTTCCGCTTTATGAGCAGGGCTTCGGCTGGGTTTGCGTTGCGTGCGCAATGCTTCTTCTCAGCCTTGCGGTCAATTTGACAATCCGGCTTGTGAAAAAGGAAAAGCCGCAAAAAGCGGCGGAAAAAGTATAAATTAAAAAGGACTGAGATTGATACGGCCGTATCAAAACATCAGTCCTTTTTTGGTGCCGGTGACCGGGCTCGAACCGGTACAGTATTGCTACCGAGGGATTTTAAGTCCCTTGCGTCTGCCAATTCCGCCACACCGGCAACTGTCAGATATTATACACGTTAAAGAAAGCCTTGTCAAGATTTTTCTGCGTCATTGAAAATAAAAGAGGTCAAAAAGCACAGAAACGCAAAAAAAATAAATATTCTCAATTCAATTATTTTTTAAAATAGTATTTACTTTTCCGTATAAGTGTGATATACTATATCCGAAATACCATTAGTTTACTTTCTAACTGATGATGTTAACTTGTAAATTTCACATATTTTAAAAAGAAGCTTTTGCCTTCGGTTATAATATGTGATAGAATATTTTTATAAAGGCGTGAGATGGTATTATGAGTCGTATGCAAGACAACTTCAAAAGAGGAACAACCGAACTTCTTGTCCTTTATCTTCTTCAGAAAGAAGAAATGTATGGATACAAGATTGTTCAGACTTTGAGCCAAAAGAGCGAAGGTCGCTACACTTTGCTTGAAGGTTCGCTTTATCTTCTTTTGACAAAAATGGAAGAACAGGGCTATATTTCCGGAAGAACCGAACTTGTCGGAAAAAAACGTATCAGAAAGTATTACAAAATCAATGAGTCGGGAATTGAACGTTATAACAGCCTCATCAAGGATTATGACGAGATTTCCCATGCCGTTTCATTGATTCTTGATCGTTGAAATCTTGCGGAAGCCGCGGTTTTTTGAACCGCAAAAATTTGACCGAAGGAAAAAGGCGGATCGGTTCTTTGTCGTCCGCAAAAGCTTCGGTTGAAAAAACGGCAGAAGGGGATTTGTCTCCGAAAGCCGAATTTCAAAGCATAATATTAACACCCGCCCTTCACACTCCCGGCAAAGCCCGATTCTTCGGACTTTGCCGGGTTTATTGCTTCAAAAAAAACCGGCCGAATCGGAGAAGCTTCCGTTTCGGTCGGTTTCGTTTTTGTCTTTCGTTACGCTTGAGCAACGGTGAATTCGCAAATGTTGGTTGAGAAGTCTGTGTAGTTATTCCACGGGTGATATTGTAATACGAATCGGTAATCGCCGGCGCTCAAGGTTTCTTGATTGCATAACGAAGAAAAAGAAAGGGTGCAGTTGTATGTTTCAAACGGCAAAATACATCCTTCGGGATATACACAATATATGGCGGGAAAATTGTTCGTAAGCGGGTGGATTTTAATTTCTACCCATTCTTCGCCAACCTTTTTTTCAAACTTATCGACGGTAACATCGTAATCAATGCTCAAAAGGCTTCTGTTTTTCATTTCAACGGTCATTTCGGTTGATTCGGTCGTAAGATCCGAAACAACTTTGAAATCAACCTTGTCCGTTTTAAGGTTGATGCCGGGAATCAGAGAAAAAGCCATAAGAATTGCCATAAAGTAGCCGAAAATATGCTTGATTTTTGAAATGAAATCCTGTGACGGTGAAAAAGACATTAATATTCCTCCTTTGATTTGTTATGGGTATATTGAAGCTATTTAAAACAGTTACTTAATTATGCATTTTCCGCAACAAATTGCATTAAATAAGAATAAGCAGTTTCGTTAATTCTGGTATAAGTAGTTTGCTGTGTTTCTTCATCTTCGGGTTTATGTGAAACAATTCCACAGACAACACCATTCGCTATTACCGGAGAACCACTTTGACCTCCTAAATTATACACAGGTGCTGTGAAAAATTCGGGCATAATAATTGCTGCACTCATTTTTCGTTCATATTGGCAATAATTTACAAGGTTGATAGACTTGCTTGTATATTGCGGATAACCTGCTGTCATAAGTTCAGCGTTTCTGATTTCGTCATAGCTTAGAGGAGAAAGCGTAAGCTTTCCGCACTTTTTTCCAATAGGTTTGTCAAAAACAATTGCGCCCCAATCATAATAGGAATTATAGCGCTCATCGGTATTTTCAATATACTGAGTGCATACAGCCCATTTTTTTGCATATGTCCAACCGTATGGTTCATTTCCAATACCGGAAGCATTTTTTCCGGGATAAAAATCTCCACTTCTGAACCATTTGTTATTCTTTTTATCATAAAGATTATGGGCAACAGTGACAGCAACATTATCACTTACCATAAATGCTGTTCCGTAGCCATGAGTAATATTTAACTCTTTCTTTACTTTATAAAGACCGATAGCTGAATAAGGATTAAGAGTTGAATTTGAAACTCTACTAAGTCCAATGTTTGTAAACTCTGCGTCACCGCTCAGTAAGCAAAGATTATACTGAGGAATTGAAGGGGATGACATAATGGTTGGAGTCGTTGTGGCAACTGCTTTTGATGAAAGTGCTTTGATGATTTCCGGGTCAATTTGATATTCTTCAACAGTTTCTTCACCGGTTTCAACGTCATAAACAGTCATTGAAATCGATTTGGGTTCTGTGCTGTCAGAATTGATTGCCCCAACGCTGATAATAACAGTAGAAATAAGCATCAGTGCAGTCAGGAAAATTGACAAAAGTTTTTTCATGAAATCGAACTCCTTTTCTTTTAATATAGTTTAAGGGTGTGTTGGCGAATGATTTGTTTTTTTCTGTTTTATCACCTCCTGCTCATACATTAACATGAATAATATAAAATGTCAAGAGCAATAATATTTATTAATATTTTTGATAAAATTCAAATCGAAAGCAGCCTTTGCTCAAAGCCCGAATCGACTGCGTTTAAAGTAAAGAGCGGATTTTCTTGGAAGATATAGTAAAAGCCGGGAGAAAAGCAGCACATATACAACATATAGTATATAAATCCCGTCACACCCACCAACACACCCGGAGCGGTGTACAAAAGCGAAGAAAAAGGCAAAAAAAGGGTAAAAAAGT
>CAKTFN010000025.1 GCA_934561055.1 uncultured Eubacteriales bacterium | reverse complement strand
ACTTTTTTACCCTTTTTTTGCCTTTTTCTTCGCTTTTGTACACCGCTCCGGGTGTGTTGGTGGGTGTGACGGGATTTGGGTACTATATATTGTATACTTTGGCAAATTATTCGCAGATGAACTAAATATAGAGCAAACCATTCCCGGCAAAGCCGAAAAGACCTCGCCGGGAAAAAGTTATACATTAATAATGTGCCGCACCGCAGGAGCAGTATTTGTTGGTTCTGAAAATTTTGCAGAAGAAGCGAATGATTGCCCAAATGAATCCGCCTTTGTGGCAGATGTGGCTGCAAGTTTCCGAAGGCGTGTCGGGAGTGTCGGAAGTGCCTGTATTTACTCCGCAACGGTCGCACCGGTTGTCGTTATTTTCGTCAATGTGACCGAGAGCCGGGATTTTTTCGGTGTACTTGTCACCGCAGGAACAGGTGAATGTTTTTATGCCCTCATCGGTGCAGGTTGCGGCGGTGGTGATTTTTGAGGTGTAGGAGTGGGTGTGTACACCTTTTTCAATGTTAAATTTAATAAGGTTACTACTTGTATAGTGATATACCGTGCAAGCATCTACCCAAACTTCATAATACCCGGCAGGAAGTATCAAACTATATGATGTGTCTTTTAAGCTCCAAATGTTTTTGTAGAATTTAAGATTTCCGGGTGTTCCTGTCATTATTCTTAAATTATATAATGTTGCATTTGCAGCCTTGCTCCAACTAAATGTTGTTTCCGTTTCAGAATTTCCGGTAGAAACCTTTATTGATGTCGAGCCAACCTTGTCAAATTTATAGATTGCAAATTTTTGTGCATTACTTTGATTGTATGACCAAAGTTGAACCTTTGTTCCGGCATAACTATCATTATTGAACACATCAAGAACCTTATCACAATGCTTGGGCTTTAGAATATATTCGCCGCTCCAACGTCCGTAAATAAACCATTGCTGATTTTGATTAGACCAATAATCAAATTCAATTATTTGCGTTCCGTCATTTGTTGCGGCACGTTGAACATCCAATACTTTTCCGCTCTTGCAGTTATATATAACATATGAATTATCGCTTTGTCGAACAAAGTGCCAAAATTCTGATGCGTCACCTGTTCCTTTAACAATTTGAACATTCCCATTAACCGGCGCAAGCGTTGCCCAACCATCATTCTTGATAATAGCGGCATAAAAGTCATCACCAATGTTTTGCGGATTTCCAAATTGACTCTCACTAAAATCTCCCAAATAAATATAGCCTTGAAGTCCGGGATTTATAGTGTAAGGATTTATATTCAAATATTTGAATCTTGCACCGCCGTAGCTGGATTCTGAAATGTCAATCGAAGTATTCGAGTAGACTTTTTCAACAACGGCAACGTGACCGTATTGTCCGAAATTCCAACATACAATTGAGCCAACCTTTGGTGTTGAGCCTCGTGCATAGCCGTCGGCAGTGTAGTTATACCAAGTATTTGCATTTGTCTTTGCAAGACGGGGTCGAGAGCCTAAAATTTCATATGCCCTGCCCCACGCATAACCGACGCAATTCGGCAAACATGAATTGCCGTCGATTCTGATACATTCATTCAATCCGCCATATGCTGTGTTGATCCAATATCTGTCGGAATAAGACGGAGCAGTGGTTCTCGGAGTGAAATTTGCAGCTTTTGAAGTCACCGAAATTGTTGGTATTATGCCAAATAGCATTATAACCGCAAGGAATAGTGACATCAACCTTTTAGTTTTTCCGATGTTTTTCACGTTATCATTTCCTTTCAAGTTGAAATTTTTGCGGAATATTTTCATCCGTCTTACATATTTTAACATTATAGGTTTATTTTGTCAACCTAACACCTTGTTTTTTAACTTAATACTTCATGTTAAAATCAACTTGACAGGTTTGGTGATGATTATGTATGACTACAAAAAAGACATGGGCGAACGGGTACGAACCGGAAGAAAACGCCTTTCAATGACTCAGGAATTCGTTGCGGAAAAGCTCGGTATCTCGGTAAAGCATTTCAGCGAAGTTGAAAGAGGGCTTACCGGACTTTCTGTTGAAAATCTCATAAAACTCAGCGATTGTTTGGGTCTGAGCCTTGATTACATGATTAAAGGCGACGACCGGCGTGAAAATACGAGCGGAGTTTTATCAGTTCCCGAAAGTGTTCCGAACGACAAAAGAGAACTTCTTTCAAAACTGATTGAAATCGGTATTCAGCTTTCAATATAAAATACACCGCAAACAACAGCATTTCTGTATCGGTTTGCGGTTTTTCTGTTATGTAAACCATTCCCGGCAAAGCTAAAAAATCCTCGTCTTTTTTGATATGTGGTCAGCTTTAACACTTCGACATAAGTGTAATAACTTTGCAAAAAAATCAATTCTTTGTTGACTTATTTTACGTTTTGTGCTATTTTTACCTTGCAAGAAGATATTTGCAAAAAAGCATCGGAAAAGGCAAAAAAACCGTTGATTTCCGATAATCAGACAAAGCTAAATTATTTAATAATGAAAAGGAGATTACAAACATGAAACGTACATTAAGTCTGATGCTTGGCATCCTCATGATTTTTTCCGTGTTCTGCATTACTGCGGGAGCGGCAAAAGAAAAAACATTTGAAGATTTTAAGTATCTCGTCACGGACAAAACCGGCGTCACCGTTACGAAATACACAGGAACAGAAGCACAGGTCACCGTTCCGGCAAAAATTGGCGGAAAGAACGTCACCGCAATCGGAGACAAAGCTTTTTCAAACAACAGCACCGTTAAAAAAGTCACCATTTCAGAAGGCGTAAAGTCAATCGGATTGTATGCATTTTATTATTGCGGCAATCTTGAGTCGGTTAAACTTCCGAAAACTCTTGAATCAATCGACGCTTACGCATTTGTTGCCTGCAAAAAGCTTGAAAAAATTGATCTTCCGAAAAATCTTTCAAAGCTCGGAGTCAATGTTTTCACATCTTGCTCGGCACTCAAAGAGATTACCGTTCCGAAAAAAATCACCGCAATTCCCGATGCAACTTTTGAAAACTGCACATCGCTCAAAAAAGTTTCTCTCCCCGATTCGCTGACAAGAATTGACTATGCCGCATTCATGGAATGCAGCTCGCTTAAATTCATCAAGTTGCCGTCAAAACTTTCTTTCATCGGAAACAACGCTTTTTCCGGTTGCACCGCACTCAAGGCGATTTTTCTTCCGGACAGTGTTACGGAAATTGATCAATGGGCATTCAACTGCTGCTCGGCTTTGAAATCCGTCGCTCTTTCGAGTAACCTCAAAACAATCGGAATCGGAGCATTTGAAAAATGCACCGCCCTCAAGAATATTCATATTCCAAAGAGCGTCAGAAAAGTTTGCACGTATGCTTTCCGTGATTGCACAAAGCTTGAAAACATCAGCGGCGGAAAGGGTATCACCGAAATCGGCGACGAAGTTTTCTACGGAACTGCTTTTGCAAAGAACAAAGACAATTGGGAAAACGGTGCGCTTTATTTCGGCAACTGCCTTGTCTCCCTCAGCAAAAACGTCAAAGGTACTTACAAGGTCAAAGAAGGAACGACTGTAATTTCCAATGGTATCTTTAATTTCTGCAAGAAGCTCACCGGTGTTTACCTTCCCGAAAGTGTGACCTCGGTTGCAGCCTCCGTAAAGAACTATCTCTCACCCTGCTTTTTCTCACCCAACCTCAAAAAAATTGTTGTTTCAAAAAACAGCAAGTATTTCAGAAGCGTTGACGGAATTCTTTACAGCAAGAACATGAAAGTTCTTTACCGTTATCCGGCGGCAAAAACCGAAAAGAGCTTTTCCGTTCCTAAGAACGTTAAAACAATTTGGGACTGTGCATTCTCCGGTTGCTCAAGTCTCAGAAAAATCAGTTTCCATCCGGATTCGACCGCAGTCATCAGAAGCGGTGCGTTTGACAACTGCAAAAATCTCAACGACATAACGATTACAAAGGGCGTAACCGTTCATCAGTACGCCGGCTTCGGTTGGTACATCGGAAAAGACGACGACGAACTCGTCAAAAACCTTAAATTCAAAGGTAACTCTTCAAACAAGTCCCTCATGAATTATCTCAATACTTTCGGTTTCAAAGATTGCTTCGTTCCCCTCTGCAAGGATGGAAGCACGAAGCACACCCTCAAAACCGCAAAGGCGAAGGCTCCGACTTATTTTTCATACGGATACAAAGCTTTCAAATACTGCTCTGTCTGCAAGGAAAAGTTCGGCGTCAAATACATTGACAAAAAGCCGCTTCCCGACTCTGTAATTTCGGTTGCCGGCGGAAAAGAACAGATGACAATCAAGTATAACGCCGTCAACAAAGCGAGCGGTTTTCGCATCTTCCTCGTTGAGCAGAGCACCGCAAAGGAAGTTGACAAAACGTTCGGCGCAACAAAATCAAAAACCGTAAAGCTCACCGACCTCAACCCCGGAACCTATACCGTTGCGGTCAGAGTTTTCCAAAAGAACGGAAACAAAACCGCATGGTCAAACTGGAGCTGGCTTTCAAAAGACGGCGAAAGAGTTGTAATTACGGTTAAGTAAAAGTGAAATAAACGGCAAGCACCGCAGATTTTTGTCTGCGGTGCTTTTCATTATATATAGCGTTTTTCCCCCCTCAAAAACCTTGTCTCAAAAAAACGTCTATACAATTTATATAATAAAGAGTTTTAAGTTTTGTTTAAAGTGTGAGCTTAATTAATATTTTTTTAATTGACTGTAAAAACTTTCCTGTGTTATCATACATATGTAAGATTTTGCACGGTTTTCCGTGCCATAAGAAAGGGAGAAACCAATGAAAAAAATTCTTTCGGTTCTTCTTGCCCTCATTCTCGCCTTCGGCACCTGCGTTTGTGCTTCGGCGGCTTTCGGCAAAAAGAACAGCACCCTCCGCCTTGTCGTTCCCGAAAATTGGGAAATGGACATCGGCGACAGCAGAAGCGTTGAAGCGGTCTTTTCCGCTTCGGTCACACACCGCACTCTCAAATGGAGCGCAGAACCCTCATCGGTCGCTTCGGTTGACTCTTGGGGACGCGTTACGGCTCTTTCGGCCGGAACGGCAACCGTCACGGCGGAAACTCCGGACGGACTCAAAAGTTCAGTCACTCTGAACGTTGTTTCCACTCCTACGAAAACAACCGTTCACAAAGAAAAGCACGATTACAACGGTGAAGCCGTTGCTCTCGGCGACAATCTTCAAAAGGTCGTTTCAAGATTTGAAACGGGAAGCAAAGCCGTTCCCGCCTCAATCACGAACACGGAAGATTACAAAAACGCTCAAACGGCCGTAACCGCAGACAACGCAAAATGGGAAATCACGAATTACGGCGTTCTCAGAACCGATGAAAACGCAACGAATGAACGTGACAGAGAACAGCGTTTCATGGGTGACAGATATTTTTACGAAGCAGACACAACCGACGGAAAAGTCCTTGCGATTTATCCGGACGGTGCAAACGGAATTTGGACGGTCATGGAAACCGGTTACACTCACATTGAAATGAAAGCGATGACCGGAGAAGAAAAAGCCGCCGAAATGAGCGATGAAACTCAAAAGTACGTTGCCCGCAGAGGAATGGTTTCAAACGCAAACTTTGACAGGGAAAAAGGAAAATGGGTTCCCGTCGAAAGTGATAACGACGGTCTTTGGACGAGTATGTACGGCGCAGGCGAGCTTATGAGATATGCCGTTTTACGTGACGACCCGAATGCCTCGACCGAAGAAATTGCCGCCGCAAGAAAAACCGCATACCTTTCAACCGAAGCCGTTTTGCTCCTCACTTATATTTCAATGAGAACCGGAACAACCGAAGCACTCGTTCATGCTCAGCGCAACGGTTCGATTTCCGATGTAAATGTCGGAAAATGGTATTCAACCGATGTTCTCCTCAAAAACGGAGATTATTCTCAGAACGTTCCCGAAAAAAGCCCTGCCTCGGCCTTCGACTCAATGTATAAAAAGTATCTTGCTTTCGGCATGGGTTCGTACGTTATGAAGGACTCAAACCTCAAGCTCTTCGTTCCCGGCGATTGGGCAACTCTTTCCAAAGGCAGCACTCAGACGCCGGAAAGAAGAACAAGACTTCTTGAAGGTTTTTGGGCAAGAACCTATTCGCTCACCGATGAAGGAAAAGAAGTTGACGGTTACATCCACTGGAAGCACAACGGCGACAAAACCGCAACCGGCGTTTCAACAAAGCCCGAAACAGAAGCGGGCTATCTTCTCAACGGAGAAAACCTCAGAGGTTTGAAAGTTGATGCTTCGGGTGAAATTCCGAAAAGACTTTGGAACGACCTCATCGGATCGGGATATGACATCAGCGATGTTGTCTATAAGGGTGATACAAGTGCAGATGAAATCATCGGTCACCTTTTCATCTACAAACTTGCCTATGATATTCTCGGACAGGAAGACCCGGAAATCAAGGCGCTCCTTACAAGAACAATTGACTCCTTCGCTCAGCACATTGTTGACAACGGCTATGCGCTCTGCGACGGAAGCGGACAGCCGACAACATGGGGAAAATTCAGCCGCACATATTTCCACAACGAACAGGTTCTCGGCGGTGCTCCGCTTCAAACCTCGGTCATTCTTTCTGCTTTCAAGCTTGCCGCATACATCACAGGCGATCAAAAATGGGAAGACGAATACAGAATGGCCGCCCTTGACCCGGCTTACGAATACGCAAAAGTCATGACTCAGGAACTTGAAAGATACAATATGTCAATTCTTGAATATGCAAACAGCGTTTCTCCGGTTCTCGGCTTCATTCTCCGTCCGCTCGTCGGAACAAAACTTTTCAAGTTTGTCTATCGTCTCATTCTCAATTACTCCGACGAAGAAATGGCAATGCTCGCTTATTACCTTCTTTTCCAGATGGAAGACGACGAAACTCTTCTTTCTTATTACAGAGAAGGTCTCAACGATTGGTGGTACTCAATCTCTCACAGCGAAAATCCCTGCTGGTATTACATCTATCAGCTCGCCTATCCAAACGAAGCTCAGACCGACGTTTACGGAAACAATCTTCTTGAAACCGCTTCATGGTCGCTCAGCCGTCATCCGATCGACCTTAGAAAATATCTCGCTTCAAACTACAGCCGCGATGATATTGCTTCAATTAATCTCAAGGCCGCCGGAATCGACGGAACGGCAGAAATCACATATGACCCGAACGGAAGAAAGCCGCTCTTTGCGAACAACAAGTCCGGCGTTGTTCAAATCATCGGTGTTGTTCTCAGCGGCGGAAACCTCAAATGGAAGGTTGCCGCTCCGGACGAAAGGGAGCTTCATAAGTTTAACGGCTCAACCTATCGCCTCGGTTCCGACAGCAGTCCCGAATCAATGGAAGGCTCAACGACCTATACTCTCCCCTATTGGATGGGAAGATATCACGGAATGCTGAAATAAAAGCGACTCAAAAAAGCCGCCGCGGAAAATTCTGCGGCGGCTCTTGCTTTTTGTGTTTTCATGCATTGTACCCGGTCAGGGGCTTAAAAACATATCCTTCTTTTCTTGCGTTGTCGATAATTTCACCGAGGGCGGCGGCATTGTCCTTTGAAACCGAATGAAGAAGAATGACAGCTCCCGGATGAAGGCGTTCGCCGACCGTTTTGACGGCATAATCTTTTCCCTTTACTTCCTTCACGTTCCAATCATTATAAGCAACCGACCAAAAAACGCTCATATAGCCGAGCGAAGAAACGAGGTCAAGCGCACTTTCGTTGTACTCCCCCGCCGGAAAACGGAAGACCTTCGCGCAATAGCCGAAGTTTTCCCGCAGATAATTTTCCGTTTGCTCAATCTCGTTTTTCATTTTTGTTCGGCTGATTGACGCAAATGAAGGGTGAGTCGTTGAATGGTTTCCGACAATGTGACCCTCTTTAATCATTCTTACAATAAGTTCCGGCTGCTTTTTGATGTGGTCAAGAGTGCAAAAAAATGTTGCCGGAACGTTCTTTTCTTTGAGAGTGTCAAGAACCTTTGACGTAAGGTTTTCATATTCCCAGCCGCAGTCAAACGTCAGATACAAAACCTTTCCGTCGCTTTTTTCGTCGAGCGTGAGAGCGCCGTATTTATCAAAAGTCTTTTGAAATTCAATAACGGTGTGGTGTGCTTTTCCACCGGAAGCCGGACCGTGGGAATGTCCGATTTTTTTTGTTGAAAGCCCTCTTGTGTTTTCGGGATCCTTAACGTCATACTTTACCGTTTCAAGCGGAGCAAAACCGGAAAGTGTGTCAGCCCCCGAAGCCCCCTTCATAACAAGCGGAGCTGTTGACGAAATTTTCGGTTCCTCATCGTTGTTGACGCTCACCTCTGTCGGCTTGTTCATCGGTTCTGTGCGCTCAAAGTCGCTTTGAGAAGACGAATCTTCAAAACTTTCGGAATCCGAAGGAAGGCTTTCCGTCGGTTTCGGAGCGGTTTCGGAAAGCTGCGGTTCCCCGTTCACGCACCCGAAAAACGAAAACGAAAGAAGGAGCGTAAGTATCAAACAAAAAAACTTTTTCATAAATTGTTTTCCTTTCAAAAGAGAAGCGGCGAAAAAATGCGCCGCTTCAGAGTTTTCATTGTAAAATTTCTTACTTAAACATATCCTGCATATCGTCGAACATATTTTCCACTGCTTTGAGAGCCTTTGCGGCTTTCTTTTTATACATTTTCTTCGCCGAAGGATTTCCCATTGCGCTGAGTCCGAGGCCGGCCGCGCCGCCGACTGCCATTCCGATTCCGAGACCGGTCATTACACTTTTCATTTTCACAGTTGTCAACTCCTTTAATTTGATACTCTTATTTTTCGCAGAAGAGGACGAATAATTCACAAAAAAATTTTTTATTTTAATTTTTTATAACTTGAAAAGTACGCGATCAATGGTATAATTAATGTATCTGTACTCCGAAAGGACGTGAAACAACTTGGCTTCGCTCAACATTGTTCTCGTTGAACCGCAGATTCCGCAGAACACCGGCAACATTGCCCGCACCTGCGCCGCAACCGGTGCAAGGCTCCACCTTGTTGAACCGATGGGCTTTCATGTTGACGACAAAAAGCTCAAAC
>CAKTFN010000024.1 GCA_934561055.1 uncultured Eubacteriales bacterium | reverse complement strand
ACGCTTACTTGAATGTTGAAAAAATTTAAAGGAAGGGAATATTTCAAAATAAAGAACAAGAAATCCGCGGAGAAAAGGAAAGCGAAACGGTCCTTTTTAGCTTTCTCTGACTGAAAATCATGACAGAGTGTGGTTTAAAGATAATAGCGGATTGGTGTTTTTAAAAAGTGAGATTAGCAGACGAAACCGTTGTAGCCGCATCGGAAGCCGATATTTTCCTTTTTCCCCCGCAAAAGGGAAATTCGGTTTCCAAATGCGGCGTACTTAAAAGCGAACTTTTGGGTACTTTTGTTTCAATCGACAAAAGTACCCCCAGCGGAGCGGTCGGATGAAAAGATATAAGACACGGTGCAAATCCAAGCGACAGCATAAAGAGAAAGATGAAAAAGGAACACCATTGCTTTGTTTTGTTTCAATCGACAAAAGTGCCCCCAGCGGAGCGGACGGATATAAATTTGAAAGATAAAACGTGCGGTTAAAGGAACAACCTCAAAAAAATAAGCCATAGCGTAAGAAGTCACTCCCTCAGTCGGCAGAGCCGACAGCTCCCTCACAGGAGGGCGCCAAAGAAGATGATGCAGTATTTTTCATTCTTCGAGTATTTCAAAAGTAGTCAAAACCGTCCAAGGCACAGCGGACGGATGTAAATTTGAAAGAGGAAACGTGCGGTTAAAGAACCCACCCGAAGCAGTACCTCAAAAGAACGAACCCGATTGAAACAACAAAAAATTAAAACGGAAGCATTCATTCAAAGAAAGATTCAAATTATAAACCAAAAAATTCGATAAGCCCTTGACAAGTGAACGACCGTTTACTATAATAAGTGTAAACGATCGTTCACTTTTTTATCTCCGGAGGATTTTTATGTCTGACACAAAAGAAAAAATTTTGCTTTCCGCTCTTCGGCTTTTTGCCGAGAGGGGATATGAAGCCGTTTCGGTGAGTGATATCGCCGGAAAGCTTTCAATCACAAAAGGTGCGCTTTACAAGCACTATAAAAACAAACAGAGTATTTTTGACAGCATTGTTTTAAGAATGGAAGAACTTGATTTTGAGCGTGCGGTGCTTTTTGATGTTCCCGAAGGCACGAAAGACGAGATGAATGAAAAGTATGAAACAACCCCTCTTTCAAACCTTCTTTCGTTCAGCCGTGCCCAGTTCGATTACTGGACAAAGGACGAGTTTGCGTCCGCTTTCAGAAAAATGCTGACCCTTGAGCAATTCAAAAATGAAGAAATGAAAAATCTTTATGGCCGGTATCTGGTTTCCGGTCCGCTCGGTTATGTTGAGGATATTTTTTCATCTGTCGGAGAAAAAGATCCGAAAAACTTAGCGGCCGAACTTTACGGTGCAATGTTCTTTTTCATTTGTCTTTATGACGTTTCGGATGCCAAAGAAACCGTTCGTTCCGATTTTGAAACTTATCTTTGCTCGTTAGAAAAAAGGCTCGGTTTGTGAAATTGACATTAAAGAATGGAGAAATATGCAATGAAATATCCGCTCAGCAAAAAATACAGTACACCGTTTTTTGAATCAAAAATCATGGGACCTAACCCCGTAAAACTTGAAGAAGAACTTTTAAAAGATTGTCTCATTGAGAAAAATGCCGTTGTTTGCGATCTCGGAAGCGGTCAGGGACTCACCTCGCTTTTTCTTGAAAAGGAGTTCGGCTTCACCGTTTATGCCGCCGACCTTTGGAGCAATCCGGCCGAAAACAAGGCGTTCTTTGACGAAATGGGCGTTCCCGACGGAAAAATTGTCCCGGTGAAGGCTGACGCAACCGACCTTCCGTTTGAAAAGGAGTTTTTTGACGCCGTTGTCAGTACCGATTCATATAACTATTTCGGCCGTGACGAAAAATATCTTGATGAAAAGCTCCTTCCCTTTGTGAAAAAGGGCGGATTTGTTTACATCGCAATTCCGGGAATGAAGAAGGATTGTCATGACAATCTTCCGAAAGAGCTTCTTCTTTCTTGGACGCCGGAACAGCTTGAGTATATGCATGACGTTTTTTGGTGGAAAAATATCGTTGAAAAAAGCAATGATTCCGAAGTCGTTTCGGTGAAAGAGATGGAAAGCAACGAAGAGGTTTGGGAGGATTGGCTCAGACAGGAAAACGAATATGCAATCGGCGACAGAAAGTCGATGGAAGCAGGCGCGGGAAAGTATCTCAACTTCATTTCGATTATCCTTCGTAAAAAAAGCTGATTCTCAAATCAATGCGGTGAAAGGGGAAAACCTTCTTTTTATTTTTCAGACAACTTAAAAAACTTCATGAAATATGTTTAAATTTTTTTCTCTTTGGTTGACTTTGTGCAAAAAAGGTTGTATTATATCAGAGTATAAAATTGTTTGAACTGTGTATTGTCTGCCGGCGGTTTTACGCACCGGAAAGACGGCTTTGAAAATTTCGTCGCTTTTGAAAGTATGAAAGAAGGTTTTGCTCTTGAAAATAAAAAGGCTTTGCTCGTTTTTGCTCGTCATGCTCATTACAATGGGCCTTTTCTGTGCGCCTTTCTGTGCTTCGGCGAGCGTTGTTGTTGAAAACGGAACGATGAAGGTCCTTCCGGGCAATCCGCGCGCCGCTTCTCCCGTATACAGCAAAGCATGGCTTGACAATGTTGTTATTCGCGACAGCGCAAGCGCAATCACGACCGCCCGCCTTGTTCCGAAGGGCGATTATCCTTACAGCCTTACATACGACGAATTCATAAATGAAGTCGGAAATTATTCGGTTCTTAACCTCATTGATGAGGACACCGTTGCTTCCGCTTACGGTCAGATTATCAATATCCTTTATTATATGGTTACCGCTCTCGGAATGACGAAGGATATCGAATCAATGAGGGCATACGTCAGAAATTGCGGAATAACTCTTCCGGCGCTCAGAACGAGCGAGGACGATATTAAGGTTGCCGTGATCTATGCCGCAATCAAATATGACGCCATTTATACCCTTTACAATAAGAAAGTCACTTTCCCGCAGGGAATCACGCTTGACGGTGCAGTCTGCATTGTTGCCGCTGAACTTACCGGAACCTTCCTTCCTTCCGGCGTTGACACTCTCGGCGGAGTTGCGGTGAACAGCCTTAAAACTTATATCTCGCAATTCGATTTCATTCCCGTCAGCAAGAATCCGTCGAATGCCGAGGTTTTCTATTGGGCAAAAGTTCTCACCGCTTCGACAAACAATTATGACGTTCCCTTTGATTCTTACGAAACTGTCGGACAGACCGAAAAAGAATATGTTGACTACGCATACTTCGCTTCGATTCTCAACAAGGCATACAACGTAAAGATTGATCCGGTTCGTCTCATTGTTGCGGAAAACAACAATGAAAAGAATTCCGTTGCAAAGGTTATTCTTCAAACAATGCTTGATGAAAGCGAAGTCGATTATTCGATTGACGCAAGTTGCGAAGAGCTTTTTAAGGCTGCTTGCGAAAACGGAAAATTCCCTCTTGACGAGGAGTTTTACAGCGATATTTTTAACTATAATCTTTATATTGCGAACGATTGCACAAAGATTTGGTTCACACCGTTTGTTCTTGCCGATCAGCTCGGCGGAAACAATGCATATCTTTCAATGACTCTTGCTGGAAACAAAATCAGTCCGAGCCAAACCGTCGGCTATGCAATTGACAAAGCTAAGACCAACGACACGATCGAACTTAAAGTGACCTATGCGGACTCGATCAATCCGACCGAAACGGTAACATATAAGTTCAACGTTATCAGAAAATCTGCCGCAGAAACGAACTCGAGCAATGCTCAAAACAGTGTTGTTGCCGAAATTCAGAACGCAGTCAACAGCGTTATTCCTGCCGACAACGAAAAAGCTAACAGCATTGTCGGAAACGTTATGGGCAACATTGATTCGGCTCTTTCGACAACGTCTTCTTCAAATTCAAACGTCGGTTCCGGAATTCTCACAACTTATGCGACGGATTCGGCAACCGCTTCTTCAAACGACGGCTATAACTCAAGCCCGAAAAAATCCTCTGACGGAATCGATTTCGGTTATCTTGCCGAACTTATGAGCGAAACCTACGCAAACGACGAGCAGGCTTCAAAGGCTCTTTCGGCTTATTCCTCTCTGACCGCAACAACGGAAACTCAGTCTGTGATTCAAAAAACGGTTCAGACGATTAAAGAGAATCCGGAGGTTGCCGTTGCTCCGACCGGAATCATTGCCCTCGGAGGTCTTGGCGGATACATTTGGACAAAGCGGAAGAAGAATTCTTCCGAAGTTCCTTCCTCTGAAAAGAGCGACGATGAGAATGAAACCGAAGATTAAAAATCATTGAGAAAATATGCACCGTAAGCCTATATGAATAGTACCCCGTTTGTCAGACGTTGTATTACATTGTCTTCTGACAACGGGGTGCTGTTCAAAAGAGAGCGGATGGGCGAAAAATTAAAAGAAATCTGTGCGGTTTAAGAACCGCCGAAAGCAGTACGACAAAAAAGATATCGGAGATTTTTTGACACCTTCACGCAAGGTGTCAATTTTTTGTATATTTCAAACATAAGTTTCCGCCGTTATACTTGACATTTTTGAACAAATGGTTTAGAATATTAAAGATAGCGATGTGCATTGTAAAGCAAACAGCTTTACTTTTTGAATTAACGCTGTCTTCGAGTAACATTACTGTAATTCTTTTGGTGATTTTTAGTGGAAAATTTTGAAAAGAAGGAGGTGCTGCTACTTTGGAAAATTGGTTGATTACCGTAATCGTTGCAGTTGTCTGTGCGGTTGCGTTTGGAATTATCGGATTTATTCTCGGTGGACTTCACAGAAAAAAGACCGCCGAAGGCCTTCTCGGTTCCGCAAATGAAGAAGCAACCCGCATTATCAATCAGGCTGTGAACGAGGCGGAAACAAAAAAGAGAGAAGCGATTCTTGAAGCGAAAGATGAAATTCACAAGTCAAGAACGGAAACCGAAAGGGAACTCCGCGACAGACGAAACGAGATTCAACGTCAGGAAAGAAGAATCATTCAAAAAGAGGAAAGCCTTGACAAAAAGGTTGACTCCATTGAGAAAAAAGAAGAGCTGCTGAACAAAAAAATCAAGCAGTCCGAATCCCAACTTGCCGAAGCAGAAAGCATCAAAAGAAGTCAGTTAGAAATGCTTGAAAAAATATCGGGCTATACAAAAGAACAAGCCAAGGTATATTTACTTCAGACATTGGAAGAAACTCTCACAAGAGAAAAAGCGGTCAAAATCATGGAATACGAACAAAAGGTTCGTGACGAGTCCGACGCTCTTGCAAGAGAAATCATCACAACGGCGATTCAGCGTTGCGCCGCTGACCACGTTTCCGAGACAACGGTTTCCGTTGTTGCTCTTCCCAACGATGAGATGAAGGGAAGAATCATCGGACGTGAAGGCCGCAACATCAGAACGCTTGAAACAATCACCGGCGTTGACCTCATCATTGACGACACACCGGAAGCAATCACTCTTTCGTCGTTCGACCCCGTGAGAAGAGAGATTGCAAGAATTACCCTCGAAAAGCTCATTGCAGACGGACGAATCCATCCGGCGCTTATTGAAAAGATTTATGAAAAATCAAAGCGTGAGGTTGAAATGACAATCCGCCAGGCAGGTGAAAGAGCCGTTGTTGACGCCGGAGTCAACGGAGTCCACAACGAACTTGTAAAACTTCTCGGCCGCCTCAAATATCG
Source organism: uncultured Eubacteriales bacterium (assembly GCA_934561055.1). Classification (GTDB taxonomy): domain Bacteria; phylum Bacillota; class Clostridia; order Oscillospirales; family Acutalibacteraceae; genus UBA6857. The sequence continues at coordinate 3,402 of CAKTFN010000024.1, read as the reverse complement.
CACAAGTTACGGCCAGAACGTTCTCAACCATTCGCTTGAGGTTTCTTATATCGCCGGTCTTATGGCTGCCGAACTCGGTGCAGACATCAAGCTTGCAAAGCGTGCCGGACTTTTGCACGATATCGGTAAAGCGGTTGACCACGAACAGGACGGTTCTCATATTGAACTCGGTGTTGAGTACGCAAAGAAGTATAAAGAAAACGACATTGTTGTCAACGCAATTCAGGCTCACCACGGTGACGTTGAACCGAAGAGCATTATTGCCTGTCTTGTTCAGGCGGCGGACGCAATTTCGGCCGCACGTCCCGGAGCAAGAAGAGAAAACCTTCAAAACTATATCAAGCGTCTTGAACAGCTTGAGGCAATTTCGGAATCCTTCAAGGGTGTTGAAAAAGCGTTTGCAATTCAGGCCGGACGCGAAGTCAGAATTATTGTTAAGCCTGAAAAAATCAGTGACGATCAGATGGCACTTGTTGCCCATGAAATTGTCAAGAAGATTGAAGACGAGCTTGAATATCCGGGTCAGATTAAGATCAACATGATCCGTGAAACGAGAGCCGTTGATTACGCAAAATAAGTTTGCAATTAAACGGGAAGGAAAAGCTCCTTCCCGTTTTTGAATATTGAGGCGAAAACGAAAAGGAGAGTGAACGAAATGAAAATTCTTTTTGAAGACGAAAGCGTAGTTGTCTGTATAAAACCCGTCGGTGTCCTTTCGCAGGGAGAAGGGAACGACAGCCTTGTTACGCTCCTTTCAAAGCATACGGGAACAGAAATTTTTCCGATTCATCGCCTCGACCGCGGTGTCGGCGGCGTGATGATTTATGCAAAAACAAAAGCGGCGGCGGCTTCGCTTTCGCGTCAGGCGGCGGAACGGGAACTTTTAAAAGAATATTTTGCTCTTGTTCACGGAACGACGGAAGGGGAGAGCGGACGGCTTGAGGATTTTCTTTTTAAAGATTCAAAAAAGAACAAGGTTTTCGTTGTCAAGCGTGAGCGTAAGGGTGTTAAAAAGGCTGTTTGCGATTATGAAACGCTTTTGAAGAAAACCGAAAACGGCGAGCCGTTTTCACTCGTAAAAGTTAAGCTTCAAACCGGACGAACACATCAAATTCGCGTTCAGTTTTCATCGAGAGGCTGTCCGCTTTTCGGGGACAGACGATACGGGGCGAGGGACGACGAAAGGGAAATTGCTCTTTTTTCCTGTAAAATCGGTTTCACTCATCCTAAAACAGGGGAGAACATGAGCTTTTTTTCCGACGAAACCGAATGCTTAATTTTGAAAAGTGCGATTGAAAGCTTCAAAGAAAGCGTTAAAGAGCAGAACAAAAGTTAACCAACTTGAAGATGCGGACAAAAAAATAAAGATATTTTTATAAAGTTAGTAAAATCACTTGACAAGAGAAGCTGTTTTTGATAAAATTTATCGGTAACAAAACGGCAGAATGATTTGCCAAAAGATAATGGAGAGTTGTCCGAGTGGTCGAAGGTGCAGCACTCGAAATTTTTTGTAGAGTTGGCTGTTTGCTCCGCTTAAAAATCCCATAATTTCAGGCTTTTCTTCGGTTCGAAAATTGAATATTTTGTTGTTCTTTCCGTCAGTTCTTTCCAAAAGTTTTTGGAAGAAATGCGGAATCACATACACGGAGAGTTGTCCGAGTGGTCGAAGGTGCAGCACTCGAAATGCTGTGTTCCCAAAAGGAACCTAGGGTTCGAATCCCTAACTCTCCGCCACTAAGTCCACTGTGATTTATTACGGTGGACTTTTTTTATGCCACAAAATGCTCAATAATAAGAACTTTCGACTATTTCGGTACATAGTAAGTCCCGAGGCAAAGGCTTCGCGTTCGGATACGGGCTCATTTCAAGCGTGGTGTCGCAGTATTTTTCGAGCTTTGCTTTCTGTTTCTCCGATAGACATTCAATCAGTTCCGCCTTGTTGCGGGATTGCAGGTGTTGAAGTTCTTTGTAGTGCGGATTGTTGTCGACCGGTGTGTCCTGCGGGCCCCTTTCGCCGTTCCGTAGTTCTTCGATAATGTTTTTCATTTCATCGCCTGCTTGTACTATTCATCGGCACTTTGTCTTTTCGACAGCAAAAAAACGAATTTTTTTCACTTACCTCTTGCAAAACGGAAAGAAGTATGATATAATATGACCAAAAGAACCGAAATGGTCATATTTCAAGGAGGTTCAATCTTGGCTTTTACCGAATACGAAACAGAACAGCTTCGCAAGGCGCTGCTAAAGGAAACGCGGCGCTGTGCGGTCACGCTGGGGATGAAGAAAACCTCCGTGGATCAGCTGACAAGAGCTGTCGGCATTGCGAAAGGCTCGTTCTATAAATTCTATGAATCCAAGGAAATGCTGTTTTTCACGGTTCTGGAGGGCATTCACTCCGAGCTTTACGGAGTTGCCGATCGGGCACTGAGCGAAAATGCCGGCTTGCCGGCCGCAGAACGTGCGGCAAAGGCGGTTCTTGCCGTCTGCAAACGGTTGTCCGATACCGGCGACATGGTTTTCATTGAAAACGATGCGAAGCTGCTTTTGCAGAGACTGCCGGAGGATGTCAAAAATGTGCATTACCACGACGGCGAGACGCACATCCGTCAACTTTTGGAGAATCATGACCTTATGCCCAAGTGTGGTGTGTCTTTGGCTGCTGCAACGGTGCGGGGACTGATTTTGACCGTCTCCCATAAGGAGCAGATCGGAGAACTGTACCCGCAGGTGCTGGAAACGCTGGTGCATGGCGCTTGCAGGGAGTTATTTGAATAAGCGGAAGGCCGCAGAGATGCGGCTTTTCAAAAATGCGCAAGTTAGCTGCGTCTAACCTCATGATGTGTATGTATCGGTTAGACAAATCTGACGGAAAAAGGAATGACAGCGATGCGAGAACACAAGAATTTCTGGGACAGAAATGCCGGTAGGTATGACCGCTTTATGCGAAAGGATCGGGCGGCATATGAAAAAATGTATGAGCTGATCCGACCGATCGTGAAAGCTAAGACGGTACTTGAGCTTGCCGCCGGAACCGGCATGATTGCAAAAAATATCGTGATTGCGGCGGCACACATTGAGGCGACGGATGCCTCCGCAGAGATGATCGCCGAGGCAAAACGGGATAACCGCTCTGCGAAGCTGCACTTTTCGGTGCAGGATATGTTCTGTCTGCCCTATGCGGACGGATCCTTCGATGCGGTGATCGTGTCAAACGCCCTGCACATTGTGCCGCAGCCGGAGAAAGCCCTTGCCGAGATTCGCCGGGTGCTGAAGGACGATGGTGTGTTGATTGCGCCGACCTTTACCCACGCAGGAAACTCATTTTCCGGCAGGGTCAAAGCCTTTTTCATGAAGCTCGCAGGCTTTCCCCTTCACAGCAAGTGGACGAGCGAGGAATATCTG
>CAKTFN010000023.1 GCA_934561055.1 uncultured Eubacteriales bacterium | reverse complement strand
GGTGGAGATAAGCGGGATCGAACCGCTGACCTCTTGAATGCCATTCAAGCGCTCTCCCAGCTGAGCTATACCCCCAAATGTTTCAAGTACTTGGATATTATAATAAGAGAACACAAAAATGTCAAGTCTTTTTGTAACTTTTTTAATCTTTTTTCAGTCTTTTCTGTATACACCGAGAACAAATTCAAGCTTTGTTTCAAGCGACTCAAGTTTTTCGGCTCGTTCAATTCCTTCTTTTGAAGTTCTGTAATAATACGGCGTCATTCCGAAAAGGCTCATAATGTCGGTGTTGTTTTCAATTTTAACGGTATCACTGATTTTGATTGTCTTTTCAAGTGTGAGACTGCTTTCGGGAAGTTTTTCGTCGTTGAAATACGGGGTGTCATAAATTTCTTTTTTGAGCTCCCAAAGATGCTCCTTTCCGGGAACGGCAGTCACAAAAACTCCGCCTTTTTTGAGTATCCGTGAAAACTCCGAGTCGTGAAACGGCGCAAAAAGATGAAACGCAAAATCAACCGAACCGTCGAAAACCGGAATGTGAGAAAGGTTCGCAACGAAAAAGACGGCGTCAAGTTTTCGCTTTGCGGCAAGGCGAACCATATTTTTTGAAAGGTCAAACCCATAAAGCGAGCAGGCAGTTCTTTTTGAAAGATATTCGGAATAATAGCCCTCTCCGCAGCAAACGTCAAGAACGGTCGGATTTTCAAAATTTTCATTCCTCAAAACGGAACAAACTCCTTCGGCCAGAGCGGAAAAATAACCTTTGTTCAAAAAATCACGGCGCGAAAGAGCCATAATTTTGTTGTCGCCCATGAGTTCTCCCTGCTTATGCGAGCCGGAAAGAAGGTTGACATAGCCCTCCTTTGATTCGTCAAAATTATGAGAGGAAGAACAGATGTAAGACCGTCCGTTTTTTGAAAGCGGCTTTTTGCAAACCGGACACATGAGTATATTTTCGCTCAAAAGAACATCTCCAGACTTTAATATTTCGGAACGCCCAATAAAAATACGATGAGACCCCGAATGTGTTTAATAATGATGAAATGCATTCGGATGACATACTGTTTGAAAATTTTCGGGTATTTCGGAGTATCGGCTCAATAATTGAGTCCACTCCTTGAAATCGGGCTTTCAATGTGATATTATAACTTATATAGTGCATTAAGTCAAACATCAGAGGTGTTTTTTCGTGGCAAAAGACAAAAATCAAAAAACGAACGCAATGCGTATTCTTGACAAAAACAAAATTCCGTATAAAGTCAATTATTATGAATGCGATGAATTTATCGACGGCGTTCATATTGCCGATATGCTTTCCCAACCGCACGAATCCTCGTTCAAAACGCTCGTTACCAAGGGCAAAAGCGGGGAGTACTTCGTTTTCGTGATTCCGATTGAAAAAGAACTTTCGCTCAAAGCCGCCGCAAAGGCCGTCGGTGAAAAGAGCATTGAAATGGTTCACGTTAAGGACATTCGTGCCGTTACGGGTTACATCAGAGGCGGCTGCACTTCAATCGGAATGAAAAAGCAGTTTTCGACCGTTATCGATTCCTCGGCTCTTTCGTTCGACGAAATTATCATCAGCGGCGGTGCGCTCGGAACTCAAATCATCCTCAATCCCAACGATCTCATCAAGGTCACGCGGGCAACGGCTCGGGAAATCACAATTTGATTTTAAGGACGGTTTCTATGAAAAAGAAATCAAAATTTTTATTGCTCTTCCTCCTTCTGTTCATTCCGGTTTTGTTTTTTTGCGGTTGTTCCGGGTCCGTCCCGAAAAACGTTTATATCTCGGAAGTCATGAGCTCGAACACTTCCGTTTTTAAAGACGAAAACGGAAATTTTTCCGACTGGATTGAAATTTGCAACCCGTCCGGCGAGGACATTAACCTTGAAGGCTTTTCATTGACGGACGACGGAATGAAAAGCGGAAAATTCGTTTTTCCGTCCTTTGTTCTCAAAAGCGGCGAATATCTCGTCATTTTTGCGGACGGAACTTTTAAAGCGGACGCCGAAACCGGTGTCTTCCACGTTCCGTTCAAAATCAGCAAAAAAAGCGGCGAGGGAATAAGGCTTTATGAAAAAGACGGCTCTCTCATTTCGTTCCTCAGCGTTCCGATTCTTGAAGAAAACAGTTCTTTCGGAATTGACAAAGACGGAAAACAAAAGATTTTTTCCGCTCCCACTCCCGGAAAAGCAAATGATTCTTCGGCGGAAAGCAAAAACGATGTGCCCGCTTCGGAAAAGAACGAAGGCACAAAGAGCATTGTAATCAACGAGTATTCAACAACAAAAACGCAGACGCTCACCGACGGCGACGGTGATTTTGTCAGCTGGGTTGAGCTTTTCAACGGCGGAAAAACCGACGCCGACCTTTCGGGCTTTTTCCTTTCGGATGATGAAAAGGAAAAAGAAAAATGGAGCTTTCCGGAAGGCACGACAATCAAAAAGAACGGCTATCTCATCGTTTTTCTTTCGGGCAAAGATGAAAAATCCGCACCGAAAGGCGAGCTTCACGCTTCGTTCAGGCTGAGCGGAAAAGAAAACGGCCTTTTCCTTTTTGATAAAGAAAAAAAAGAAATTGCTTCAACCGAAGTTTTTGAACTTTTTTCAAACCTCTCCTGCGGAAAAACCGCCGACGGAAAAACGGCCTTTTTTTCAAAAGCAACGCCGGGAAAGAAAAATTCCTCCGTTTCTTTTGAAAGCGTTGACAGTGCCGCAAAAACGAAAAACAAGGAACTTGTAATCACCGAAGTTGCCGCCGTCAACACAAGCGTAAAAGCTCCGGACGGAAAAACCTATGATTACATTGAACTTCTTAATAATTCCGAAAAAAGCATAAATCTTAAGAATTACAAGCTCTCCGACTCAAAAAAAGCGGAGAGCTTTAAAAGCTTACCCGAAAAGACGGTTGCTCCTAGCGAATACTGCGTAATCTACTGCGCCGACAAAACCGTTGCAACGGAAAAAGCGGTATATTTTGACATCGGATTAAACCGATATGGCGAAACGGTTTTTCTTTCGGACGGGGACAACGTGATTGCCGACAGCTTTGAATATTCCCGCCTTTCGGAAGGGTTCACCGCCGGAAGAAACGTTGATTCGGATGATTCGACCGTTTACTTTTCAGCCTATACTCCCGGGAAAAGAAATCCGAAAAAAAGCCTTTCAAAAGCTCTTTCAAACCCCGTTTTTTCAAAAAACAGCACCTATGTTAAAAGCGGCGAAAAAATTTCGGTCACCGCTTCACGGGGTGAAATCAGATATACGCTTGACGGAAGCGTTCCGACGGAAAAATCAAAGCTTTTAAGCGGAGAAATCACAATCAAAAAAACAACCGTTCTTCGTGCAAGGGCATTCAAAGAGGGGGTTGTTCCTTCGGACACCGTCACGGCAACATACATCGTCGGCCGAAAAAGCAAGCTTGACACCGTTTTTCTCGTTACCGACAACGACAACCTTTATGATTCAAAAACCGGAATTTGGGCGAACGGACCCGGCTATACGGAAGAATTTCCTCACACGGGCGCAAACTACTGGAAAAACTGGGAGCGGCCGGTTAATTTTGAATACATGACGGCGAACGGGAAATCTCAGGTTTCCTTTGACGCCGGAATTTCCGTTTTCGGCCAGTTCAGCCGTGCGCTTGAACAAAAAAGCGTTGAAATTAAACTTCGTGACAAGTACGGTCCCGGAGAAATCTGCTATCCGTTTTTTGAAAACAACGACGTGAACGTTTTTTCCTCGCTTGTTCTTCGCAACGGCGGACAGGATTTTGAAATTGCTCACATCAGAGACGCATTTTGTTCGCAGGTTATTAAAGGCAGTGTTGACGTTGATTTCATGGATTACAAACCCGTTGTCTGTTATGTCAACGGAAAATACCACGGAATCTATGACCTTCGCGAAAAAATTGACGAAGATTATCTTGAAAACCATCACGGAATCGACGGAGACAACGTTGACATAATCAAGGGCAACAATATTATAAACAGCGGTTCGGACGCCGAATACAAAAAGCTTTTGAACTATATCAAAACCCATGACGTCACGAACGACAGCGTTTATAATTATATCTGCTCGCAAATTGATATTGACGAGCTGATTTCATACTGGATGTGCGAATCGTTCTTTTCAAACACGGACACAGGAAACATACGTTTTTGGCGTGAGAAAAAAGACACGGCAAAATGGCGGTGGATTTTCTTTGACGCAGACTGGGCGCTGTTTCCGACAACGTATGAGCAAAGCTCCGTGAGCAATTATCTGAACCCTTACGGCCACGGCGTTTCAAACGCTTTCGACACAACGATTATGAAAAATCTCATCAAGAACAAAAAGTTTAGAAAGCGGCTGATTGAAATTCACGCCGAGCATTTGAACACAACGTTTTCAACAAAGCGGCTTTTGAAAATTTTTGACGGTATGATAGACGAAATCGACGATGAAATGAAGTATCATACCGAACGCTGGAAATCTCTCGGCTATAACGGTTGGAAAAGCAACGTTTCGGTTCTTCGCAAAATCATTGAAAAAAAGCGCGGCCTTTTCATAAACGACCTCATCAAAACGCTGAACCTGACCGACGAAGAAATCAAACTTTTGAAAAGCAAATGATATAAAGGGCAGCCTTCACTCTACCGAGCGTAGGTTGCTCTTTTGTTTTTCCGCTGTTATAATACCGCCGGAGGACGGGGATACATTTATGCTTTCTGCAACCGTCACGGGCTTATGAAAGAAAAAGTATAGTTAATTAAATGAAACGAGGCTTTATTCGGTGTTTCGTTTTGGTACGGTCAAAGAGGAGTTTTTATAATATTTAATTTAATTTTGTCAAATTTGTGAATTTTGCGTTAAAAAAATGTGCAAAACTTCCAAACTTTTCAAAGTGTCTCATAATTTCCCCAGTTTAAATTTTAATTTAAGGTACCGCTATAAAATATACATATCGTCATTTATTGTCGAAATTTTTATGCAAAAGGAGATTATGAGATGAAACGCATGAAAAAAATTCTCAGCGTGATTCTTTCCGTCCTTATGATTGTTTCAACCTTCTCGGCTGCATTCACAACCTTTGCGGCGGACGGAGAAACAGCCGTTGACGAACTTGCGAAAGCACTGAAAAGCGACACGGTCAAAAATCTTTCCTCCCACACAAAAGTGAGCAACACTTCCTCCGGAAGCGATGCGAATGTTGTCAAAACGAACCTTACCGAAATTACGGTGAGCACTTATGAAGAATACACGGAAATCCGCGCACTTCTCAAAAAGGTTGACAATGCAGTGAAGGATTCGGCAAAGTATAAAAAATATGCCGCTTTCGGAAACGACGGCTCCGGCCAAAACTGCGTAAATGTCGGCGAAGTCAAAGATCAGATCATCCAAAGCCTTCTTGATTCCGGCTATATGAGCGCACAGGAGTTTGCCGAGTACAACGTTGCAACCTTCCTTTCAAACGTTCTCAGTATGGAACAGGTGAGCTATACTCACAGCAAAAACAATAAAAACAAAAACAGTGTTCCGGCGAGAGTGGATGATATCACGGTTGTTTCAACCGATGATTACAAAGGCTATCTTGCCGAAAAGAATTCCCGTGCGGACGTTGAAAACGAAATCGTTCTCAGTGCGTCCTACACCGTTTCGATGAGCCGTGAAAACTATACTACCGGTTCCATTTTTAAAACCAACCATTACCATTCGGTAATCAACACCAAAAGTTCCGTTCCGACTCTTTCCGACGGCAAAAAGAAAAACAGCGACGTGAAAAAGACGCTCAACGCATACGACGCATACCTTGATTCGGTCAACTTCGGCCTTTCATACGAAGAAATGCTCGACATGACACTCAACGGAACAATGAAAGCGTTCTATGACGGCTTCAAAGAAAAGTATGACGCAATCGTTGAATACGTCGGCGGAAAGACCGTTTTTGAAAAACTCTTCTCCGACAGAGCCGCCGCAGTTGACAATCTTCTCAAGAGCTGTCAAAGCGCAATGGACGTTGAAACCTATCTTGCAATCGCAAAGAAATGGGCTGCGTTCAGCGAAGCAAACCCGAATTACGGCGTTTTTGATTACGGCGCTTATAATTACGATGAAATGCTTTCCGCTTACAGCGAATTTTGCGACATCTATAATTCGCTTGCGGCCGGCGGAAGCGAGCTTCTTGAATATCTCAACAAGCACGGCGAAATCAGCCTTGATTATTACACAAACTTTACCGATAACGTAAAAGTGTATGACCTTCAAAAAACGGCAGACGCCGCAAATGCGCTTTATGATGAATATAAAGACACTCACAAAAACCTTTCTGCCGAAGAGCAGACGGCGGTTTACTCTCTGCTTTGCGGTTATATTGACGCAATCGCTCTTTACAGCGAACAGGTCAAAAACACAATCTTCCCCAAAGGATACGAATATCTCACAGATCTCAGACTTTCGCTTTTCTGCGAAATGAACGAGTTTGTTTCATTTTTTGCAAAGAATCTCGAAATGTCCTTTGCCGACACGGAAACTTCTTCAATCGAAGCACTGATTGAGGAAATTCCGGAGAATCTCAAAGGCCTCATCGGTTTTTATGATGAACTCAAAGCTTCCGTCGGAGAAGAAAAGGCTCAGAGCCTTCTCGGAAAAACCGTTGAGGGTGCAAACGGTTTTGAAACCGCACTTTATAAACTCCTTGCCGACCGTTTCTCGTCGCAGGTGAGTTATGCGGATGAAATCTATACCCTCATCGGAAGACCGTCGGAAATTGAAAGCATTGTCATTTTCGTAAAACTCAAAGCCGCCTTTGTCGGCCTTGAGGACGAAATCCTTACTTATCTCACCGAAAAAGGCAAAGACTCTTTCGTTTCCGAAGAAACAAAGAAAACTTATGAAGAACTTAAAGCCGCAATCTATGAAAAATATAACGATTTTGCAAAAACATTCGGTTTTTTAAGCTTTAAAAAGAGTGAAATTACCTATGAAAAGCGTGACGTTTATCCCGACGACAAGGTTAAAACCGAAGCTTATGAAGTGACAAAAGAAAACCTTCTCAATACTATTGATACGCTCGACGGCTTCCTTTCTTCCGAAACGTTCAAAAACCTCATCGGCGGAAAAGACCTCAAAACGCTTTTGAGGGGTGTTCTTGAAAATGCGGTTTTCTCCGACAAAACGGTCAATGCGATTTTGAACATTCTTTATCCGCTCGTTCTTGAGCAGTTTGAAAAGGTTTGGTCAAATCTTCCTCTCACCGTAAAATATTCGGGAATCGACGTAAAAGTAAATTACCTCAAGGATCTTTATGCGATTCTTCACGAGGGAAATCTCGACATTTATCCCGATCAGGTTGCCGCACTTCTTCCCGATACTTATGCCGAAGCGAAGGAAGCTTTGACAAAGGCCGGAAGAAACTGGAAATCCGTTGCGATTTATGACAGAGAAACTTCGTCTTTGAACCTTGACTGGGGAATTGACGAGGCTGCACCGGAAGAAAAGGCAGAAGCTTTCTACCGTGCGTTTGCCGCAGGTATGGAAGGACTTAAGCCGCTCGCAATGGCTCTTGTTTGCAATCAGGAGTGGAAACCGGCAAAGGTTGAAAACATGGCGACCGGTTCGGTAACGATTCTCATCACAATCACTCTCAACGTTGCCCTTCAGCTCGGAGCAAGCGCAAACTCGGGCTACGCAAATATGCTCGCTCCCGTTTTTGAAGCGCTCGGAGCAACCGACTTCCCGTCTGCAAAAGAGGTTGAAGGCTATACAGACCTCTATGACGTTGCAAAAGCAATTTTTGAGCCGATTTTCTCAATTGTTGACAAAATTGCGGAAAAGCCTGTTGACTCAATTGTTTCGATTCTTCCGAATCTGATTTATGCGCTTTCGTTTGATATGGTTACACCGATTCTCAATATGCTCAAAACGACAATCTCTTATGATGCAACGGCAGATCTTGTCGGTTCGGTTTTGAGCGACGGAGTTTCAATTTCCGTCGGTGATATGCTTGACATTAAGGAAGCTTTCGGCCTTGACCTTTCAAAGGGACTGGACGGAATTCTTGAACTTCTCGGTCTTGACCTTCCGGAAATTGACGCCGGAACGCTTGCAACGGCCGGAACTCTCAGCGAAAGAGAAACAATCAGAAAAGATTATATCTATGACAACAGCGCTCTTTCGGAAGGAAAGGCATACACAATCAAGGCGGACAAAGCCGATGTTGCTTATTACATTCTCACTTATGTTGCAAAAGTCCTCGGAGACAAAGAGGGAATGAGGGCAATCCTTTCAAAGTTCGTCACCGATGAAGAACAGCTTGAAAGCATAATGTCCGTAATCTATTCACTGAACATCGGAAATGCCGGTGACGTTGCCGCCGCCGTTGTTGAACTTATCAATCCTGTTAAGTATCCTCAGGCAAAATTCGTTTATCCCGAAATCACAGCTCCCGAACCGGAAGAATCCGTTGATTATTCAAAACTTTCCGATGAGGAAAAGGCAGAACTTGAAGCGCAGGGCAAGGCTGTTCGCTATTCCTCATATTGGACAAAGGACAAGGCGCAGTATGTTTCGGATAACCTTGTTCCGTTCGTAAACAAGCTCCTTTGCATTCTCGGCCACGAAGACATTTCAAAGGAACTTGAAAATGTAATTCTTAACCTTTATACAAAGGAAAACCTTCAGGCACTCGTTGACCTCATCAACAATTTCTTCAAAAATTATCAGAACGTCATTGATATCGTTGCAAATTTTGCGGATCTTGACATTAAGGGAATTTTTGATTCGCTGTTCAATTACACCGTTCCGGAGTTTGAAAACGGAAACAAGGATGCTTTTGTGAAGTCGCTTGTTTCTTACGTTCTTCCGCTCGTTCCGCTTCTTAAGGTTCTCCTCATCGACTCGGCTGACGGAAGCACGCTGAAGCTTCTTAAAACGGTTGACCTCAACGGCTATAACGGTTATAACAGTGCGATTATTCCGCTTCTTGAAGGAATCGGCTGCAATCAGGCTGACATTACTCCGTATGACACCTTCAAAACCCTCGGTGACGAGCAGATGGTTTATGCCGTTCTCAATCCGCTTCTTTCCCTTGTTGACAGCGTTTCGGCCGATCCGATCAATAACATTATTGAGCTTCTTCCGAACATTCTTTATTTCATCGGTATCGGCGGACTTCAGCAGGCGGTTGACAACGTCCTCAGAGCGCTTTATGTTGCCGTTGACGTAATCAGACCGGCTATTGAGGTTTATATCAACATTAACCTTAATCTTGAAGAAATCCTTGCCGATGCGCTTGCAAACGTCGGAAACGGAATCAAAATGCCGGGCTATTCGGAGCTTGCTTCGGCAATTATGTCGCTCGGAACGGCAAAGGAATATGTCAGCGTAAACGGAGAAAAAGCGATAAAGCTTGAAACCGAAAAAACAATGACTCCCGAATTCGTAACAATCATGCTCAGAATGATTGTTAACACCCTCATGTTCAGCGACAACACCGACGTTTATCTCAAGTCACTTGAAGGAAACCTTGACGAAAACTCAATGAATCTTGTCAAAAAGACTCTTAACCTTCTGAAAACGCTCGGCGATGCCGATCAGGTTCTTTTCGTTTTGTTTTATGTTTTCTTCGGAGTAAACACCGGAGTGAACGCAATTGACAAATCAAAGCATCTTGTGACCGAAAAAATCAAAAACGTTTTTGAGGGACTCGGCGGAATTGAAGGCTTTGACAGCGTGAGCGGAGCGATGGGTTCAATGTTTGAAAACATCAAGAATGTTGCAAACATTCTTGAACAGCTTTTCAAAGACGATTCTCACAAAGTCAGCTCCTTCCTTCAGAAGTTTATCGACTTCTTCAACAAAGCGATTCTTTGGATTAAGAATATTCTTTCAAAGTTCAAAATTGCATAAGCTTTTGAAATTCAAAACGGGTATGCGTCCTCTGCGGATGCATACCCGTTTTTCTTTTTTTGTCCGGATTCAAACTTTCAAATCCGGTCTTGGCAAGAAAAAAGAATAACCGAGGCTGTTCTTTCAAAAAACAGTCTCGGTTGCTTTTTATTGTTTTTTGCCGGATATCGTTTTTTTCACAACACCCTTCGGGTCTTTGACAATCAGCGTAATTACCCAAACAACGAGGGCGAGGGCAATTACCGAAAGGCCGAGGAAAAGGTCGTTGAGCATGTCTTCGGGCGCCGGAGTGAAATATGCTGCGCCGAGTTCGGCATACTCAAAAATCGCATCAACGAGCCACATGATTGACGCACCCCAGAAAAGCCAGCAGAGAATTCCGAGTTTCATTTCG
>CAKTFN010000022.1 GCA_934561055.1 uncultured Eubacteriales bacterium | reverse complement strand
AAAAGCGAACTTTTGGGTACTTTTGTTTCAATCGACAAAAGTACCCCCAGCGGAGCGGACGGATAGAAAGATATAGTACACGGTGCGAATCAAAGTGACAGCATAAAAAAATACACCGTAGCGTAGGATTTCTCTCCCTCAGTCGGCAGAGCCGACAGCTCCCTCACAGGAGGGAGCCAAAGAAAAGCGATTCAATAATTGTCCTGTTTTGAGTATTTCAGCCGACAATACAGCGTTCCTAAAGGCAAATTTTGGGTACTTTTAGGACACAGGCAAAACAAAAACACTTCGTTCACACATAAAAAAGCTGCCGCAAAAGCGACAGCTTTACTTATTGATTTAACCTTCGGTTACACCATGCCGAGAAGGTGTCTTACGAGGATGAGGAGTCTTGTGAGCCAGTTCATGAAGCCCGCAAAGCCCTTGAGTTTGCCCGAAGGAGCAGGTTTGTTTCCGTCGGAGCTTCCGCCGCCGAGATCTTTTCCGCAATCGTCGCACTTTCCGTCGCCGTTTGCATCGTTATGACCCTTTGCCGGAATTACTTCACCCTTTGAAAGAGTTTCGCCGCAGTCCTTGCAGACTGTGTCGCCCGTATATCCGTCCTCGGTGCAGGTTGCGTCCTTTGCACCGACAACTTCGGGATTATGTCCCTTTGCCGGGATAACTTCGGTTTCGGTCTTTCCGCACTTTGAGCAGGTTCTTGTCTTTTCACCGGCCTGGGTGCAGGTTGCTTCCTTAGTTACAGCCCATTCGCCCCAAACGTGACCGGTTGCGGGGATAACTTCACCCTTTGAAAGAGTTTCGCCGCAGTCTTTGCAGACTGTGTCGCCTGTATATCCGTCCTCGGTGCAGGTTGCGTCCTTTGCGCCGACAACTTCGGGATTATGTCCCTTTGCCGGGATAACTTCGGTTTCGGTCTTTCCGCACTTTGTGCAGGTTCTTGTCTTTTCACCGGCCTGGGTGCAGGTTGCTTCCTTGGTTACAACCCATTCGCCCCAAACGTGTTCGCAAACGTCCTGCATATCGGCGCCGCAACCGTCGCACTTTCCGTCGCCGTCATTGTCGTGATGTCCCTTTGCCGGGATTACTTCGGTTTCGGTTGCTCCGCACTTTGAGCAGGTTCTTGTCTTTTCACCGGCTTCGGTGCAGGTTGCTTCCTTGGTTACAACCCATTCGCCCCAAACGTGACCGGTTGCGGGGATAACTTCACCTTTTGAAAGAGTTTCGCCGCAGTCCTTGCAGACTGTGTCGCCTGTATATCCGTCCTCGGTGCAGGTTGCGTCCTTCTTGCCGACGATTTCGGTGTTGGCGTGTTTGCATTCAACGGGGATGAACTTGAGAATCGGAAGCTTTGTGTTCGGATTAATCTTCCAAACGTTTTCAAAATCCCAACCGGCATCCTTATAGATTCCGTCGTTCTTCATTTCGCTTGCGGTTTTTTCGTTACCTCTTTTGCCTTCGGCTGAAGCCTGAGAAGGAATTGAACCGCTGACGATTTCTCCGAAGAAGCTGTTTTCGGTTTTTCCGCCCTGCTGTGAAGCGGTCATCGGATGAACATAAACGTCGCTCGTCCAGGTGTAAGTTCCGCTATAGCTTGAATTTGACGGGAAAACAAAGGTTGAATTGTTAGCCGGAATTGTGAACTTTGTGCTTGTGGTATAAGCGTTTTTGATTGTTCCTTCGTTCTTTCCGCAAAGGCCGCCGATTGAGTTCCAGCCTGCGATGTCAACGAACTGATTGTCTTCCGTACCGCCGACAAAAACGTCTGAAATTTCGCCGCCGTTGTAACCGACAAGACCGCCGGCTCTGCCGTATGCACATTCACCGCCGAACACAGCAGCCGACTGAGCAGCCCATTTCATACGGTTGATCTGAGCATTGCTTGCTATACCGCTGTTGGTTGAGTTGATGTCGCCCGTTGCGGCGCACTGTGAAACAACGCCGTCGTTATGACCAACGATTCCGCCGACTTCAAGCCAGCCTCTTACGTCTGTGTTGCTGTTGATGCACTGTGAAACGGTACCATTGTTAAGACCTGTGATTCCGCCGACCTGATAGCCGTCAAGAAGCCAGTATCTGCTGCTTGTCGAATACTTTGAAAGGAATCCGCCCGAAGCCTTTGAATCCTTAACCGTGCAGTTTGAAATCAAACCGCCGTTGTTGTTTTTGCCGGCGATGATTCCGACCTGAGTCGAACCGGAAACCGAAGCGCCCGAAACGGTGAGGTTTTTGATTGTTCCCTCATTGATCGCGAACAAACCGACGTTTCCGCTCTGACCGAGCGACTCGGCGTAGCTCATGTTGAGGCCGGTAACGGTTTTTCCGTTGCCGTCAAACTCTCCGGTGAAGGCAACGTCTTCGCTGCCTATCCAGCCGATTGACTCCCAATCGCCCGAAAGAGTGATGTCGTTGGCAAGATAATATTTGCCCGCCATGTTGTTTTCAATGGCTTTCAATCCGGTGGCGTCGGTGATTGCCGTCCATGTTGCGTCAAAATCAGCCGCACTGATGCAGAAAACCATTGTCGAAAGAATCATTGCGACCGAAAGAACGATCGAAAGAACTTTCTTTGATGTTTTCATAATGATCTGCCTCCTTAATTTTTTTGGGGTATCCGCAAAAGGGATTGCCGAGTATGCAAAACCCAACGTAAACCGATTTTCGGGACACCCTTTCTATAATTGCGAAAAAAATTATAGCACTCTGTTCTTATTTTGTCAATATTTTTAATGCAATTTGAAATTAAAATGTATAAAAAATGTTAATATGTTACGTTTTTTATTCCGTGTCACAAAATTATTTTCCTGTTTTATTTTCCTTTGAGAATCTTTTCAGCACTTTGCACACAAAATTTTCCGTTGCACGAAAATAATTTTGTCCTTAATATCTACAATTCCTTCAATCGGAATCCACTAATAAAGCTCTGCATATTATGCATTTAAGGCTGCATAATTTTACATTGAAAAAAGCCGGTTTGTTCACAGAATATTCTTAAAGTCTTTGATTTTTCAGAAAAAGGTCTTTGACGGTTTTTTACACATTTTGAGATTTTGACGTTTAATACCACAATATAAAGCGGTTGCCGCAGCTTTCGCCACGGCAACCGTTGATTTGATTAATAATGCTTTGCACCGCAGGGGCAGGTACTTCTGAGTTTGAACAATTTCCAGAAGAAGCGGCAAATTGCATAAAGAACACGCATTGCCCATGACTTCTTATGGCAGATGCAGGTACAGTTGTTTGAAGGATCTTCAACAACGTTCGCCTTGCAATCGTCACACTTTCCGTCGCCGTTTTCGTCACGGTGAGGAGTTTTTGAAATCTCTTCCTCTGCAAGGAGAATTCCGCAACGCTGACAGGTTACGATTCTTTCGCCCTTTCTTGAGCAGGTCGGTTCCTTCGTAACTACCCAATCACCGTAATCGTGGCCGAGAGCACGAACAATTTCGCCCTTCTTTTCAAGTCCGCAGGCGGTGCATTTATAGGTTGAATAACCGTCGTCAATGCAGGTTGCCGTGCTTTCGGTGATTACAAAGTTATGCTCTTTCATCGGAATGACTTCATCCGCGAAAATGTAACCGCAGCCGGCTTCACACTTTTTGTATCTGTGGCCTTCCTCGGTGCAGGTTGCTTCCTTGTCAACGATCCATTCGCTTTCCTTATGGCTGAGCTTTCTCAGTTCCTTTTCAACCTTTGTGTTGCAGCCTTCGCGCTTGCAATGTCTTTCGGCAAGACCCTTGTTTGAGCAGCTTGCTTCAACGACCGTTGTCCAATCGCTCCAATCGTGGCCGAGTGCGGTTCCGGCCTTTTTGATTGTGTCGGTTACGTCACAGCGGTCACACTTTGAAGTGAAGCTTTCGATTCCGGTGCAGGTTGCGTTTGAGTCTGAAACATAGTTTGAGAAGGTGTGGCCGAGAGCCGAGCTCGGAACGGTACGCTCGTTTTCAACTTTTCCGCAAACGTCGCAACCGGCCTTTTCAACCGCATCCTCGGTGCAGGTTGCCTGTTTGACGGTGACATACTTTGTGAAAACGTGAGCGTTCGTTTTTTCGATTACGCTTCCGGCAATTACAACCTCACCGCAGAAATCGCAGACATAGTCGCCGGTGTAACCTTCGCTGTTGCAGGTTGCGTTTCTTACTGTCGATTTGTCGAGCGAATAGCTAACGTGGTCAATCTTATCGATGATTTCGCTGCTGTAAACCTTTCCGCAAACCGTGCAGGAAACAACGCGTTTTCCTTTCTCGGTGCAGGTCGGGGCAACATATTCTGTAACTGCGAAATTGTGAGCCGAACCGGGAACGATTGTTCTTGAGCTTTCGTCAACGTTTCCGCAAACGGCGCAGACCTTCACTCTTTCTCCGCCGGATTCGCAGTCGTTTTCGGCTCCGCCGGTTGTTACCCACTTGTAATTATGGCCGAGAGGTGCAATTTCGCTTGTTTCCGAAACCGTACAGCCGGTGCGTTTGCAATGTCTTTCCATTGTTCCGCCGTTTGTGCAGTTTGCATCCTCTCCGACGAGTTTCCATTCGCTCCAATCGTGGCCGAGAGCAGTTCCTTCGGCGTGAAGGGTTTCGGTTTCGTCGCAACGGACTTTAACCGTGTTTCCTTCGGCGTCAACGACGGTGAATTCACGTTCGCACCTTGCGGTTCTTGTTCCGTCTTCGGTGCAGGTTGCGTCCGAATTATAAGTATAATCTCTGAACCAATGGCCGAGAGCCGAGCCGACGTCCGGAACGTCTTTTTCGCTGTAGCCGCAGCCGTAAACGCAGGAACCGTGCTTTGTTCCGTCTTCAGTGCAGGTTGCGTTTGAGTCGGATATCCAGAAAACAATCTTATGGCGAAGAACCGAATCCGGGTCGGGAACGGTTTTCTTTGCGGCGCCGCAAACACGGCAAACAGCACTCATTGTTCCCTTCTGCTTGCAGGTTGCGTCGTTGTTTGATTTATATTCGCTCTTTTCGGAAACGGGATCGGGGAAGTCATGCTTTCCTTTCGTTCCTTCAACGAAGCGAACGTTCTTTTCGCCGCAGCCGTAATCACATGACGCTTCTTCGATTGCGTCGGAGAGGCAATCGGCTTCCTTGATTACGGTGTAAGTTGTGAACTTATGAGGAATCTTTGTGTTGAGCGCTTCAACGGTAATTTTCTCTCCGCATTCGGCGCAAGTTCCGCTCTTTGTTCCGTTCTTTGTGCAGCTTGCGTTGTCGTCAAAAACATAATCGACGGTGTGAGCACGTTTTGTTCCGGGAACTTCAACGGTGTCCTTTTCTTCGCAACGTGAGCAGGTTCCGGTCTTTGTTTCGTTCTTTGTGCAGGTTTGGTCGTTGTTATAAACATAACCGATGAAGTTATGTCCGAGAGCCGTTCCTGCCTTGGTTCTTGTTTCCTTGTAGCCGCATTCATCAAAGCGAACGCACTTGCTGCTTTCGGTTCCGTCTGCGGTGCAGGTTGCGTTGTGGTCATATTCAAAGCCGTCCGCCGGGCAGTCATGACCGAGAGGGGAGCTTCCTTCAACGTTTCTGACGTCGTAAGTATTGCAGCGTGAGCACTTTGCTCTTTCCTTTTCGGGTTCGGTGCAGGTTGCGTCAAGATATTTTGCGTAGTTTTGATAATCATGGCCGAGAGGAGCAACGTCGGTCTCGTTGAACTTATTTCCGCAAACCGAGCAAAGCTGATATTTCTTTCCGCCGGTCGTGCAGGTGGCCTTCGGCGCTTCGGTCCAATCCGAAAGCTTATGTTCGCCGAGGGGAAGTTCTTCTCCGATTTTGACTGTTGAGCCGCAGGATTTACAAATTTTATAAGTATATCCCTTTACAACGCAGGTTGATTCCTTCGTAAGAAGTTCGCCCGAAAGATCATGTCCGGTCGGGGCAACCGTTTCCTGATAGTATCTGCTGTGATACTCACAATTTTCACGGTTACATCTTGCTTTTCTGATTCCGGAGGAAGTGCAGGTCGCAGCGGTCACGGTTTCCCATTCGGTCCAATCGTGAGAACCGTAAGGTGCAATGACAATTCCTTCATCTCCGCCGTTTGCGGGGTCGGTCTTTTTGCATTTTGAGCAGATATACTTTTTGAGACCGGAAGTTTCGCAGCCTCTTTCGGTAATAATCGTTTCAACGTAGTCGTGACCCGTTGCCTCGATTTTCTCTGTCTTGGTTTCGTGGCATTCTGAGCAGGAGTAAACGCCTTCGCCGTCCTCTTCGCAGGTTGCGGCTTTTGAAACATAGCTGAGAGCCCATTTATGACCCTTTGCGCTTTCGCCCTTTTCAAACTTTGTGAAACCGCAGACCGAGCATTTATAGCAAGCTATTCCGTCCTCGGTGCAGGTTGCAGCCGTGTCGCCGGCGGTGTTTCGTTCAAAGGTGTGAGCGGCCGACTCAAAAACGGGATTGATTTCAAGGTTCTCCTTGACGTTTGAAAATTCCTTGTCCCAGTTTTTGAAGGTATAGTGATTCGTTTCGTCAGCATCCTTCGTCGGTGCTTCCGGCGCACTTGCGGCGGTGTTGTAATTCACCGTCTGCGAGGAAACAACGTTTCCTTCGCCGTCATGGAAATTGACGGTATACTTATTGATATCCCACTGAGCGTAATATGTCACGTCCGAAACAACAACGTCGGTGTTTTCAACCTTCGTTCCGCTCGTCGGGAAGGTGTAAAAGCCCTTGAACGTATATCCTTCACGGGTTGCGGTCGGAGGATAAGCGACGTTTGCGTTGAGCTGTTTATTGATTTCGGCGGTGGGAGCCGAGCCGTAGTAAACCTGATAATTCGTTTTTGAAAGCGTTCCGTTGTTCGGGTCAAGGGTAACGTTTTCCTTCTGGTTTTCAATGTCAAAGAGTTTTTCGGCCGCTCCGGAATAAGAGTTGTTTGCGTCGGCAACTCTTACGATGAGCTGACCTTTGAACCTGTCGGTGTTTGAAACCTTTGCGCCCTCGCCGACGGAAACGGCAAAGTCCGCAACATGGCTCTTTTCAATCGAAAGGCCGGTGTTTGCAATATTGTTGTTATCCTTTGAAAGCTTTTTGATTTCGGCGGTGTATTCCGTTCCCATAACAACGCCGTACTGGTCTTTTGCAACAACCGAACCGATAAGGTCGTTTGAGCTGTTGATTTTCTTCGGAACGAAGGTTTCGGAGGGAGCGTTTTTCCACTCAAAGGTTTTTGCGTAAGGATAGCTAGTGTTCGGCATATCCCAAATGACTGTTTTGCGCTTATCCTGTCCCTGCGAAGCAAGCTTCCAGATACCCTCCGAGCTGTAGCCCGTGAGCTGAGTATAATTTCCGGCGGACGAACCTACCCAAAGGCTCTTCGGCCAACATTCAAAGTTGTTGGTGTTTGCAATTCCGCCGCAGTCGATGTCAATACGGGTCGGATAACCGTCAAGAACAAATTCCAAAACCTTGTCTCCGTTGGGATCCGCAAAGGTTCCCGGAGCAACGGGCATATCAATGTGAGCTTCTTCGCCCGTTCCGTTATTCGTCTTATAATAGAAGCCGATCCACGCTTCGTTCGTCTGGTTGTTCCACCAGCGGTTATTTCTGATTTCGGTAACAAGCTTGACATAATACTTTCCGGTAGTGAAGTTTCCGTATGCGAACGAATTTACGTTTTCACTGTAAGAAAGCTTCGTCTGTTGCGGATTGATATAAACGTCAGACCAGCCGCCTGTTCCGTTATTGCAGGACTGTTTGTTGATGAGCATAAGGCAAACGGTGTCTCTGTTAGCCTGTTTTGCGTCCTTAACGGCGGCAGAAATGTCAATAGTAACGTCTTTCTTTGCTGAGCTTGTTGAAAGGTCGCTCGCATTGATTGTTCCGAGAGCGGTTGCTCCGCTTATTCCGAAATATGTCTTTGCACTGCTTGCGCTTATTGTTGAATTTGCAGAAAAAGAGGTGAAGATACTGCCGAATTTATCGGTAGTCTGATAAGTGCCGGAATTAAAGGACGGAACCTTTGAAGGATCAACTCCGTACACCTCAACAACGGAAGCGCTGTTGACGTTGTCGGCTCTCCATGCGCTCGTTGAAAGCATGATTCTTTCCGAACCTGAGAGCGACGAAACCGGGAAGAACAGGAAAGCCGCCGTTGTGTTGCCGCTGCTTCCGTCACTGCAGATTGTAAGCCTCTCCGCCGTACCTCTCGGATTCGTGGCGGTACCGTCACATACAACCGCTCCCTTCGTCAGCGAAACTTCGCTTGTTCCGATTTCGCTGTAGGAAAGCTTTGTCTGCTGAGGATTGATGTAAATATCCGACCAGCCGCCGCTTCCGTTGTTATACGACTGCGGATTGATGATCATAAGGCAAAGCTCGCTTTGTCCGGCGGTCTTTGCCGCTCTGACGGCTGAGGCAACGTCAAAAGAGACGTTTCCGGTCTGAGTCGTTCTGAGTGTTGCAACTTCAGTCATCAAATCCGAAAAGTAAGTCTGAGCCTTTGAAAAAGCCTGAGAACCGCCCGAACCTAAAATATTAGCGAAATTATCAGAGGTCTGCCAATTGCCGGTCGATGTCGGATACTTATCCGGATTTACGCTGTAAATGTTTGCATAAGCGTTTGAATTCGAGCTTCCGGCAACGGAAACATTCGTTGAAAGCGTTGCGCTCGATATACTGGCGGGAAGGCTCGAAATATTAAACTTTAAGAAGGCAACGGACGTTGTTCCCTCGCTTCCGTCGTTGCAGATTGTGAGCTTGGTTGACGAGCCTCTTCCGTTAGAAGTGCAAAGTGCCGTTCCCTTTGAGACCGAAAGCTCCTTTGAACCGGCTTCGGTGTAATTGAGACTTGCGTTATCATAGAAAACATTGATGTCCGACCATGAGGGATTGCCGTTGTATGACCTCGGGTTGAGGAAGGCAAGGCAGAGCTTTGTCTGTCCGGCTCTCAATGCGTTGTTGACGGCTTCGGTAATATTGAAGCCGTACCACTTCGTCTGGTTCTGATCCATGTCCTTGGTTCTCATCACCGCAATTGCGGGACGATCCAAAACGCCGAGGGCGTTCTTTGCGTTTCTTGCGTTGGTGTAGCTGTTAGCCCCCCAGCCGCTCGTGCCGAAGATGTTGTTAAATTCGTTGCTTGTTGCACCGCTTACATTCGGCCTTTTGCTCGGACTTATCGAGAAAATTTCAAGGAAGGCTTCGCCGTTATAGTTGCTGTTGCCGGAGTTTTTTGCGGCAATATCGAGCCTTGCGTTTTCAACGGGATAATTCATTCCCGAAATGTCATAATCGATAAATCCGATTGAAGTCATGCTTGCCGCTCCGTCGCTGCAAACGGTGAATGTTTTTGCATTGCCGTCATGCCTTCCTCCGTTTGAGGAGACAATTGCCCAACCGCTGTTGAATTTTTGTTTTTCTCCGGCAGCGGTAACATTGACGGCCGCAAAAGGAACCGCAGTCAGAAGCATCAGCACGGCAAGAAACATTGAAAGAGTTTTCTTTCCGAAATGATTTTTCATTTTTTAGTACCTCCGTTAAATTTTTTTGCATAAATATATACACATAGATTTTAACATATTTTTCAATTTATTAGCAATTATTAAAAGCAACAAAAACTTTACCCGACTTATGGATAATATGCATAATATTTTTTTCTTCCGAAAAAAGTTTTCCGACTTCTTTTGAAATTTTGCAGAAATTTTTCCGTATTAACAAAAAAATCCGCCGAAATGTTGAAATCAACAAATGTTGCTTTGTTTTTTCTCCTAATTTGTCAATTGAATAAGACAAGCGAAAAATTTATAATATATATACCGTTAATAATCTTGCCTTTGGAGGGAAAAAATGAAAATTTTATTTTTGGTTTTGTTCATTGCGGTGAGCGTTGTTCACCTGGCTGCAAGTTTCGTCGGCAACAAAAAACTCAGAGCGGTTACAAAAGGATTCATTCTTCTTTTTCTTTTGCTTTATTACCTTTTTGCCGCCGAAACGAAAAACGGTGTTCTCATTGCCGCAATCGCAACGAGCTGGCTCGGAGACGTTCTTCTCATTCCGCCGGGAAACGGCTGGTTCACCGCCGGCGGAATCAGCTTCATGATTTCGCATTTCTGCTTCATCGCCGTCTATGTTTTGAAAGTCAGCTTTTCGCTTGTCAATCCCGTTTTTACCGTTTTTGCCGGCCTTGTTTATGTTCTTCTGATTGCACTCGTTTTCAAAGCGCTCAAACCGACAACGCCGAAAAAACTTTACGGCGGAATGATTTTTTATCTTTCCTGCAATGCCGCAATGAACCTTTTTGCGTTCATGCTTCTTCTTTCAAATCCGTGCCTTGCAACGGCGCTCACATATGTCGGCGCAGTCTTCTTCTTTGCTTCGGACTCGCTTTTGTTCCTGACCAAGTTTTACAAAAAACCGATGTGGAGAAACCACTTCCCGGTTATGATTACATATATCATTGCCGAATTTTTAATCACTCAGGGCATCATGATGCTCGGATAACAATTTTTTCATCGGAGGAGAGAATATGAAATACGTTTTTATCGTCAACCCGAAAGCCGGCGCAGGCGAAAACGAAAAAACCGTCCGCGCGGCAATTGAAAATCTTCCTCAAAAGGAAAACTGCGAAATTTACCTCACAAAAGCCCCAGGCGACGCAATGAACTTTGTCCGGGAAAGAAGCGAAAACGAAAAGGACGAAAAAATCGTTTTCGTTGCCTGCGGCGGAGACGGAACAATCAACGAAGTCATGAACGGCGCGGCCGGCCATGAAAACGCCGCCGTGACCTGCTTTCCGTGCGGAAGCGGAAACGATTTTGTGAAGTGCTTTGAAAACAAAAACGGTTTTCTTGACCTTTCGTCGCTTTTTGAAAAGGATTGGAAAAAAATTGACCTTCTCAAAGTCGGAAACCGCTTCAGCGCAAACGTCACAAACTTCGGATTCGACACGACCGTTGCAATCACAATCAACAAAGAACGTGAAAAAACCGGCCACGGAAACAAAAACGCATACACGAAGGGAGTCGTCACCGCTCTCATCAAAAGCATGAAAAACGAATGCACGGTTATTGCCGACGGCGAAACGCTCAATCCGGACGGAAAGCTCCTTCTTTGCACCGCCGCAAACGGACAATACGTTGGCGGTTCATTCAGGTGTGCGCCGAGGGCAAAACTTGACGACGGACTGATGGAAGTCTGTCTCATCAAACCGATTTCCCGCCTTCGCTTTGTGAAAATTCTCAAGCCGTACACGGCAGGGGAGCACATTGACAACGACGAAATGAAGGATATCGTTGTCTATCGCCAAGCGAAAAGGGTTGAGGTTATTGCAAAACCCGGCTTTGCTTATTCGCTCGACGGAGAAATAATCCACGCCGACCGCTTTACGATTGAACTTGTGAAAAATGCGGTGAACTTTATTGCACCGTAAAACAAAAAATTATGCCGTGTCCGAAAAGAGCACGGCATTTTTTGTGTTGTTTTGGTTTTAGATTTTGGACTGAGGGAGAGAGTCCCTACGCTACGGCTTATTTTTTTGAGATTGTTTCTTTAACCGCACGGGTTTCTTTGGCGCCCTCCTGTGAGGGAGCTGTCAGCTCTGCCGACTGAGGGAGAGAATTCCTACGCTACGGCTTATTTTTTTTGATGTTGTTTCTTTAACCGCACGGGTTTCTTTAGCGCCCTCCTGTGAGGGAGCTGTCGGCTCTGCCGACTGAGGGAGAGAATTCCTACGCTATGGCTTATTTTTTTGAGATTGTTTCTTTAACCGCACGTTTTATCTTTAAATTTTTATCCGTCCGCTCCGCTGGGGGCACTTTTGTCGATTGATACAAAAGTACCCAAAAAATCGCTTTTTGTTACGCCGCATTTGGTGACCGAATTTTGATTTGCGGGGGAAAATCAAAATATCGTCCACCGATGCGGCTTTATCTAAGTTTCTCATAACTTTTTACAATCATACAAAAAGAAAAATCCGCCTGTAGTACGAAACCGTCGGTGCCCATTGTTTTAAAGCAAGGATTCAAGATAACAATAGTCTTCTTTTCCTTGTGCGGATTTTAAGCGTGAACTTTTCCACTTATGCTTACTTGAATGTTGAAAAGTTTAAAGGAAGGGAATATTCTATAACAAAGAACAAGAAATCCGCGGAGAAAAGGAAAGCAGAAAACGGTCTTTTCGGTTTTCTCTGACTGAAAACCATGACAGAGTGTGGTTTAAAGACAATAGCGGATTGGTGTTTTTGAAAAGTGAGGTTAGCAGACGAAACCGTTGTAGCCGCATCGGAAGCCGATATTTCCCTTTTTTCCCCGCAAAAGGGAAATTCGGTTTCCAAATGCGGCGTACTTAAAAGCGAATTTTTGGCAAGCGATGGAAAGTCGGAGGGGCAAGAGGATTTTGCGTCGTATTTTTGTTTTGACAAGGATGAAAGCACAGCAATGGTTGTTCCATTGCGAGCATTTCAGACGCAGTCAAGGCGGA
>CAKTFN010000021.1 GCA_934561055.1 uncultured Eubacteriales bacterium | reverse complement strand
GCTGTTGCTCCGACTTGCACAACAACCGGTCTCACCGAAGGAAAGAAGTGCTCCGTTTGCGGTGAAATCCTCGTTGCACAAGAAGAAGTTGCCGCTCTCGGCCACAGCTTCGGCGAATGGGTAAAGACAAAAGATTCAACCTGCACGGTAAACGGCGAAGAAGAACGCTCCTGCTCACGTTGCGGTGAAGTTCAAAAGAGATCCCTTCCGCTCGCCGAACATCACGTTGTTGTTCTTTCGGGAAAAGCCGCAACATGCACTGAAGACGGTCTCACCGACGGTGCATACTGCGACGTTTGCGGAAACACCCTCACCGCTCAGGAAGTTATCCCCGCAAAGGGTCACACCGATTCAAACGGTGACGGCACTTGTGATATCTGCGGCGCAGCTGTTGCAAAGAAGTGCAACTGCATCTGCCACAAGGGCAACCTCTTCTCAAAAATCATCAGACTCATTTACACAATCTTCTCAAAGATTTTCCATAAGAGATTCGCTTGCTGTGATGATATGAAATACTGGTTCGGAGAAATCAAGGATTTGACCTGATCGGGTTTTGAATTCAATATCAAAAGGGGACTGTGACATCAATCGTCACAGTCCCCTTTTTATGTCCGAAAAAATATCGGCGAACGTTTATTTAATTGTTACGGAGTTATTCAAAATTCCCGTGCTGTAAAGGAAAAGAATGTCGCAGCCCGAAAAATCAACGAAGTTCTTCAAAAGCTTCGGTGAAATATATCTGATGTCAACAAGGGTTAGCTCGCTGTATCCCGAAATCAGAAGCGGCGCAAGGCTGCTTGAAAAAGAGTCTCGAAAAACAACAAGCTTTTTTCCCTTCGGACCGTTCGGGTTCTTGATTTTTAAAAGCGACTTTGAACCGGATAAAAACGTTTCATATTGGTCGGGCTCCTTGAGCTTTTCAAGGTTATAAACCGGGATGAATCCGTTTGTTTCGGCGTCGTATACGGTGCTTTTTTTGGTTTCATCGGTTTCAAGGCAGACGATGCTTTCCGAAGGAACGGGAAGAGCCGACTGTCCGGCATAAACACCGAAAAAGTTGTTTCCGAGCTTCTTTACGGTGTACTTTTCGTTGAGAACGGTTCCCGTTTTTTCGGCAATACGCTTCGCAACGTCGGTTATGCATTCCTGTCTCCAATGGGAGTCGGTTTTATAATAATCCGAAATTTCAAGAAGGTCGATGATGTCGATGTATTCCGACGTTTTCATCGAATCTTTTGCGAATGAAATCAGCTTTTCGTAATCCATCGCCGGGTAGCCGTTCTTTTCGGCAAGAAAATAATTTTTGTCCGGTATCACGGAAAAAAAGACCCTTGCGTTTTTGTCCGCATATTCTTTTATTATTTCGTTGAACCTGTTCGTTGCCCTTTTGACCGAATCGAGATTCTCGGGGAAATCGAGCTTTGAAAGGTATCCGTCAGCATAGTAAAGACCGTTGTTGTCCTTTTGTCTCAAAATATTCTTTGAAGTGAAAGCCTTCAGCGTTCTGAATCCGTCACGCAAAGGGAATTGGTCAAGCGAATACTTTTCAAAATTACCGGCAAAGCTTCCGTCAAAAATTTTTTCCGCACTTATCTGAGGAAATTTTGCGAGAGGCCGGCGTTCACTTACGGAAATTTCCTTGTCTGAAGCGATTATTCCGAAAACGGAAAAGCCAAACATGAACACCGCCGCCGCAACAACAACAAAAATATTTTTCTTATTTTTCACTGCGGCACCTCCTAAAATCTGAAATACAAAAACGGATTGAATGAGCCGTCAACAAGATATGCCGTGCAAACGGCAAGCAGAACAACAACGCCGAGCGGCTGCAAAACCGAAAGAACCTTTTCTGCGCCGCCAATCTTTTTGAAACGTTCAAAAAGATTTTTGACGAGCGGCGTTGAACCGATAACGGCAAGAACGAGAAGAACCGCAAAGCTTTTGAGATAATAGAGCGTTTCGCCAGTAGAAAACGGAATTCCGCCAAAGCCAAACATGGCCTTGATTGTTTCAAAAGCGGCTTTAACGCTTTCGGCGTCAAAAATCACAAAGCCGAGAAGAACAAACAAAAGCGTATAAATACGGCTTAAAACCTTGAGCTTTTCAAGTCCCTTGAGAAGAATGAACTTTTCAAGAACAAGAAGAACGGCATACATCAAGCCCCAAAGAACAAAGTTCCATGCCGCTCCGTGCCAAATTCCGGTTGCGAGCCAAACAACAAAAATATTGAAGAAAAGTCTCGGCTTGCTCACACGGTTTCCGCCGAGCGGAATATAAAGATAGTCTCTGAACCACGTTCCGAGCGAAATATGCCATCTGCGCCAAAACTCCGTAATGCTTGCGGAGATATACGGATAATTGAAGTTTTCCGAAAAATGAAAACCGAAAATTTTTCCGAGTCCTATTGCCATGTCGCTGTAACCGGAAAAGTCGAAATAGATCTGAAGCATACAGGCAATTGCGTAAAGCCAAAAGAAGAGAACCGACTTTTCGCCTGACTCTTTAAACGCCGAAACAAGCTGTGCAAGAACGTTTGCAATCAAAATCTTTTTTGAAAGTCCGACCGTAAAACGCTCAATTCCCGAAGCGGCGTTTTCAAGGCTATGCGTCCTTTTTTCAAGTTGGGGCGCAATGTCGCAATAGCGAACTATAGGCCCGGCAATGAGCTGAGGAAACATCGAAATATACAGCGCAAGATTGATATAATTCTTCTGCGCCGGAACGTCTCTTCGGTATACGTCAATGACGTAGCTCAAAATCTGAAAGGTATAAAAACTGATTCCGATTGGCAAAGCAACATTCAAAAGCTTCACCGAAAGTCCTGTGACGGAATTGAAACTGCCAATGAAAAAGTCAGCGTATTTGCAATAGCCCAAAAGAAGAAGGCTTATTAAAACCGAAGCGGTCAAAAATATTTTTGACCGCCCTTTTTCACGATATTTTTCAATCAAAAGTCCGAAAACATAGCCCTGAGTGATTGAAAAGAGCATCAGAAGAAGATATTTCGGTTCGCCCCAGCCGTAAAAGACAAGGCTGAACAAAAGCAAAGCACTGTTTTTAAGCTTCTTCGGCGCCGCAAAATACACCGCAACGGTGAGCGGCAGGAAGAAGAAAAGGAATGGTATACTTGAAAACAGCATATCGTTTTTCTCCCTTTTCGGTTATGCGATAGGATCTTCGCTGATGATTTTTGCCGAGGAATAGCTTTCCTGAAGGTGCGTCTTGAAGCTTTCGATAAGCTCGGTTGCACCGAAGAGAGAAATTACAATATTGTCAACGCTTATGATTACAACTTCTTCCGGGAAGCCGCACATCCAACGTCTGTCAAGAATATTTTCCTTGAGGAGCTTTGCAACGGTCTCAACGTCGTCTGCGTTTTTAACTCTGTATGCACCGCAGGTGAAGGTGTTTGCGTTGAGCATATGAATAATCGAAGCGGCTGCATCGATTTTGTCAACGCTCTTTTCCGGATAGCCGAGGGTTGAGTCAAGCTCTTCGGCCTTTGAAACGTCAAAAATTCCGGCTTCGTTCGTCTTCATGTTTGCTTCCGAGGAGTCTCCGCCGGTGATTTCAAACTTTTCATTGTCGGTGAATTTTGACCAAACGGTTTTGAGAACGTCAACGGGTTCAAGCGACTCTTTTCCGGTTTCTCCGCCGGAATTTGAGCAGGCAATGAGCGAGAACATAAGAAGAGCCGCAAGAAGAATGGATAATGTTTTTTTCATGGTTGGTTACCTCCGTGTTGTTTTAAGTATTGTCCATTTATTCAACGTTTCGTCAAACGAAAGCGTAAGAACCGTGTTTTTTCCGACCTTGAGGGTATATTCCTTTTCCTCGTCGGGATATTGAACGACCCAGCTGACCGAAAAAACGCCCGAAAGCTCAATTTCGGTTTCGCCTTCATCGAAGTCGCTCAAAAAGAGCTTTCCGTCAAGGGCTTTCAGCTTTGTTTTTCCCTTTCCGTCAATTTCAAGCGGAATTTCAATTTCGTAGGCGTTTATCCGAAGGATAAACGGCATTTCGTCTCCGGAATCGGAAACCGCAACGGGAAAATCTGAAAGCGGTTTTCCTTCAAAGCCAACTTCAACCTTTTCGCCGAAGAAAAACGAAAACGAGAAAGCCGCCGTAACGGCAAGGCACGCCGCAAAAGCAAGAATACCTTTGACCGCACCTCTTTTTTTAGTTTTCCTTGAAGAAAACTCAGACGCCTCTTCAACAAGGTCGTCGTCAAGCTCGGACAAGGCTTTTGCCATGATTTCGTTATTCATAAAAGCCCTCCTTTTCAAGATGTCTGCGAAGCTTCATTCTTGTTCTCATGAGAACAGACTTAACCTTGCTTTCGCCAAAGCCGAAGTTTTCCGAAATTGTCCGGGTGCTGTCGCAGTAAAAATATCTGCGGACAAAAATCTTTCTCACATCCTCCTTTTGTTCGTGAAGGAAAGCATTAATAGCTTTTGAAAGCTCCTTCGAGTGAAGCTCATCCTCAACGCTCAATCCGGAGGGAGTACACATTTCAAGCTCCTCAAGGGAAAGCGCAAACTCGTCGCCGGAACGCTTTTGAGCGTGCCTTGACTTATACTTGTTGATTGCAAGGTTCCTCGCGATTTTTCCGAGGAATGCCGAAAAAATCTCCGGCCTTGTCGGCGGGATGTTGTTCCACGCCTTTAAATAAGTATCGTTGACGTTTTCCTCACTGTCGGAAAGATTTGAAAGAATGTTACGAGAAATTTTCAGGCAATATGCGCCGTATTTTTCGGCCGTTTCGGTAATCGCTTTTTCGTTGCGATCCCAATAAAGGGCTATGATTTCTTCGTCGTCCATCAGAAAGTCTCCTTTCCAACCGGCCTACACTGATAATGACAGCGTTTTTTCAATCCGGTTGCATTTTTTTGAAAAAAATTTTTTTATTTTTCAGGTCTTAAACAATACCATATTATCGGAAAAATAGCAAGTGAAAAGCTCCGTTTTGCGGTGATTTGATCACAAAACGGAGCTTTTAAATTCAAATGCGGACTTCTTATTTCTTTTCGTTTGCTTCAGCCTGCTTGTCATACTTCTTGTTGATGAAGTAAATTACAACGTTAGCCGAAACCATTACAAGGTTAAGGAAGTATACCGCAAGAACAAAAATTGTTTTTCCGGTAACCGTAATCGCTCCGTTGCTGATTCCGACAAACTTTGCGGCAATTCCGGCAACGTAACCGGTAATGATAAGAAGGGTGAACGAAAGGCTCATGTTCTTTGCGCTCTTTGCCTTTGCGTTTTTATAGGCATTCATCGGCCACGAGCAACCGAAGCAAATGAGCATTATCGTCTCAAGAATCTCTGCCATTTATAAAATTCCTTTCAAATTAAAGCTTTTTATACTTTTCAAGAGCGAGATCGTAAAGATTCGTTCCTTCGCTGTCAATTACAACGATTACGGGGAAGTTTTCAACGTAAAGCTTTCTGATTGCTTCTGCGCCGAGGTCATCGTATGCGATAACTTCCGAAGACTTGATGCACTGTGAAAGAAGTGCGCCTGCTCCGCCGACTGCGGCGAAGTAAACCGCCTTGTTGCGAACAACGGCGTCAACAACTTCCTTTGTTCTTCTTCCCTTTCCGATCATTCCGCGAAGACCGAGGTCAAGAAGTTTCGGTGCATAAGGATCCATTCTTCCTGCGGTTGTCGGACCGGCTGAACCGATGGGTCTTCCCTCTCTTGCCGGAGAGGGTCCCATGTAATAAATTACGTTTCCGTTAACGTCGAACGGAAGAGCTTCGCCCTTTTCAAGTGCTTCGGCCATTCTTTTGTGTGCCGCGTCTCTTGCGGTATAAACCGTACCGGTGAGATAAACATAATCGCCGGTGCGAAGATTTGCCGCATCCTCTTTGCTCAAAGGTACATTAATTTTTTTGTCCATCTCTGTCACCTCATATTTCTCTGACTGCATGTCTGTTTACATGGCAGCAGATATTAATTGCAACAGGCAAGCCAGCAATGTGGGTTGCGTATGTGTTGATGTTGACTGCGAGTGCAGTTGTTGAACCGCCGAGTCCTCCGGGACCGATTCCGCTCTTGTTGATTGTTTCAAGAAGCTCTTCTTCAAGCGCTCTGATGTGCGGAAGTTCGCTGTGTTCGGAAACATTTCTGAGAAGTGCTTTCTTTGCAAGATAAGCACACTTTTCAAAGGTTCCGCCGATGCCTACGCCGACAACCATCGGCGGGCAAGCGTTCGGACCTGCGTCGTTAACTGCGGTGAGGATTGCCTTTTTGACGCCCTCAACACCGTCGGCCGGGGTGAGCATAAAGATTCTGCTCTTGTTTTCGCTTCCGAAGCCCTTCGGGGAAACAGTGATTTTAACCTTGTCGCCGGGAACGATTTCGGTGTGGATAATTGCCGGAGTATTGTCCTTGGTGTTCACTCTGAGAAGCGGGTCACCGACAACGGACTTGCGAAGGAAACCGTCAACATATCCTCTGCGAACACCTTCGTGAATTGCTTCGTTGAAGTCACCGCCGACAAAATGAACGTCCTGACCGATTTCAACGAAAACAACTGCCATTCCCGTATCCTGACAAATGGGGATCATTTCCTTGCCCGCAATGTCAAGATTTTCTTCAAGCTGTTCAAGAATCTGCTTTCCGAGAGGAGCAACCTCTGTTTCCTTTGCATCCTCAAGCGCCTTTTTCATATCCGGCGTGAGATAATGCGTTGCTTCAATGCACATTTCCTTAATATTGGAAGTGAGCTCTTTTACGTCGATTTCTCTCATCATTAATCACCTCAATTGTTTTCTATGTTTCTCTTGCTTCCGTGAGTATAAGTCGGGAGAAGCTTCGGTGAAACGCAATCGATTTCAACTCCGGCCTTCTTCATTTCGGCTTCGTAATCATAGATGTGGCCGAGAGAAAGTTCGCCTGTTACAGAAGTTTCCTTTGCCTTTGCGGCAGCATGCTGACCTGCATTTCTTCCGAAAACGATAACGTCAAGAAGCGAGTTACCCATAAGTCTGTTCTTTCCGTGAATTCCTCCGACTGCCTCACCGGCAACGAAAAGGTTTTCAAGGTCGCTCATTCCGTCCGGAGTAATCTTGATTCCGCCGTTCTGATAATGAAGGGTCGGGTAAACAAGAATCGGTTCCTTTCTCATGTCAATGCCGTATTCAAGGTACATACGAAGCATTGCCGGAATACGCTTTTCAATTGTTCCTTCGCCGTTGAGAAGTTCAATCATCGGAGTGTCAAGCCAAACGCCGAAACGGGTTTTTGAAGTCGGAATACCCTTTCCGTTGGTTGAGCATTCCCTGATGATGCAGGAAGCGGTAACGTCTCTCGTTTCAAGCGGGTTCATGAAAGCAACGCCGTCAACGTTGACAAGCTGAGCGCCGAGTGAACGAACCTTTTCGGTAACGAGTGCACCGTAAATCTGTCTCGGGAAAGCAACACCCGTCGGGTGATACTGAATTGTGTCGGCATAAAGAAGGCTTGCGCCGGCTCTGTATGCAAGAACAAGGCCGTCTGCCGTTGCGCCGTAATGGTTTGAAGTCGGGAAGCCCTGATAGTGAAGTCTTCCTGCACCGCCGGTTGCGATGATTACGGTCTTTGCCTTCGCAATGAGAAGTTCGCCGGTTTCCATGTTTTCAAGAACCGCACCGGCAACCTTTCCGTCGGCGTCCTTAATGAGTTCGATTGCGGCGGTATAGTCAACAACGGGGATTTCTCTGTTCCAAACTTCGTCGCGAAGAACACGCATGATTTCTGCGCCGGAATAGTCTTTGCAGGCGTGCATTCTCTTTCTTGAAGTTCCGCCGCCATGAGTGGTAACCATTGTTCCGTCCTTTTCCTTGTCGAACATAACGCCGAGTTCGTTGAGCCACTTGATTGCACCGGGTGCGTCCATAACAAGCTTTTCAAGAAGTTCCGGAACGTTGAAGAAGTGACCGCCGCCGAGAGCGTCAAGATAGTGCTGAGCAGGCGAGTCGTTTTCCTTGTCGGCAGCCTGGATTCCGCCTTCGGCCATCATTGTGTTTGCGTCGCCGAGACGAAGCTTTGTTACGATCATTGTGTTTGCACCTGCGGCCTGAGCTTCGATTGCCGCCGAAGCACCGGCTCCGCCTCCGCCGATTACAAGAACGTCAACGTCATAATCAATCTTTGAAAGGTCAAGGTTCTTTCCGCTGATTCTGCTTTGTCCCTGAAGAAGGTGGCAAAGCTGCTTGGGAACCTTTTCGCCCTTGTTCGGGCCAACCTTCAAAACTTCAAAGCCGTCTTCTCTGAAGTCGGGGTGATACTTTTTAAGAACTTCGGATTTTTCTTCGGCCGACATTTTCGGCAAATCCATTGTAAGTCTTTCCTGTCTTGTTGCTTCAACCTTTTTGATTGAATCGATCATTTCCTGTGTCAGCATTGTCCTACCCCCTTATTCCTCAATATCTCTGTGGTTATAAAGCTCTTTGAGTTCTTCAATCGGCTTCTGCATAACCTGTTCGATAAGTTCTTCATATTCGCCTTTTTTAATCTCTTCAACTCTCTTTGTGAGGTGCTTTGATTCCGGAGCGATATATTTTCCGGTGAGTCTTCTTGCAAGAACCGCAACCTGCGGGTGGGAAATTCCGGCCGGGCATCTTGAGCTGCAAACGCCGCAGGCAACGCAGTCAAACGATTCTTCGGCACACTTTTCGTATTCGCCACGCTGAGCGTATGCGATATACTGCATTACCGAAAGACCCTGCGTGCAGGATTTTGTGCAGGCATTGCAGCCGATGCAGCTGTAAATTTCGGGATAAAGCTCCATCATGATCTGTTCGGTGGGCTTAATCTTGTTAATGTCATATTCTGCTTTTTTGGTCGGGAAGAACGGAAGGGTTGAAACATACATTCCGTCCTGAACCTGCGTCTGGCAGGCAAGACCCGTTTTAACGTCAAACTCACCCTTGATTCTGTAAATCGTTGCACAAGCGCCGCAGAAACCGTTTCTGCAGCCGCAGCCGCGAACATATTTATATCCCGCATATTCCATCGCCGTCATAATTGTGAGCGTTGCGGGTACCTCATACTTTTTACCCATGAGGTAGATATTAACCATATCTTTCATTTTTCTATCCTCCCTTAATATTCATCGGGCAATTCGTCGATTTCATCGAAGCGAAAGACCGGACCGTCTTTGCAGACATACTTTTTGCCGATATTGCACCTTCCGCACTTGCCGATTCCGCATTTCATCTTGAGCTCAAGCGTTGTGTAAACCTGAGTTTTGTCAAAGCCCATTTCAAGAAGAGCGGCAAGAACAAACTTAATCATGATCGGCGGGCCGCAGATGATTACCGTGCTGTCCATTGCAACCTCAAGCTCTTTGAGGTATGACGGAACAAAGCCGACGTGACCGTCCCAGCCTTCCTGTTCGCGGTCGATTGTGAGATAGACGTTGATTCCGTCCTCTTTGCACCATTCGTTGACGATTTCGTCATAGTCAACAAGGTCATCCTTACTTCTTGAACCGTAAAGAATATCAATCTTTCCGTAATCGTCTCTGAAGTGTCTGACATAGTTGATTACCGAATGGAGCGGAGCAAGACCGATTCCGCCGGCAACAAAAAGAAGGTTCTTTCCTTTGAACTCGGTGTCAACCGGAAACGGGCGTCCGAAGGGTCCTCTGATTCCGATTTCCATTCCCGGCTCAAGCTGATGGAGTTGTTCGGTCAGCGTTCCGCAACGTTTGATGCTGAAATCCTTATATCCCGTTTCGGTCGGCGAAGAGGTGATTGAGAACATTGCCTCACCGATTCCGGGAAGAGAAAGCATTGCACACTGGCCGGGCATATGGTCAAAAAGCGTTTCGCCTTCCTTTGGAACAACTCTGAACGTTTTAACGTCCGGGGTGTCCTCTCTGACCGAAGAAACAATCGCAATCTTCGGTATAAGCTTATCGTTTGAAATATCTACACTCATTTTTCACTGCCTCCAAATGCTCTGATTACTTTGACGATATTCAGCTTCGACGGGCATTTTTTAATGCATCTGCCGCAGCCGACGCAGGAAAATTCTCCGCCGTTGTTCGCCGGGAAATAAGCAAGCTTGTGCATAAATCTCTGTCTGAAACGCTGCATTTGGGTGGGTCTCGGCGTTCCGTGAGCCATCATTGTGAAGTCGTTATACATACAGGAGTCCCAGCATCTGTATCTCTTTACACCGTGACCGGTGTTATAATCTCTGATGTCATAGCACTGACATGTCGGGCAAACGAAAGTACATGCGCCGCAGCCGAGGCAGCTTTCGCTGAGCTTTTTCCAATTTTCGCTTTCAAAGCGTTCGCTTACGGCCTTTTCGCCCCAGCCGTCAAGACTGAGCGAAGCAAGCGGAAGCTTTTTAAGCTTTTCGGCAATCTCATTTTTGATTTCGTCTGCGCTTTCGTCGCCGCACTCACAAAGGACGGCGGAAAGCGATTTTGTAAGTTCTTCACCCTTTTCGGTGTTTGCTTTCCAGTAAAGGGTTTCGCCGTCGCTCCATGTTGTTACGTCTCCGCAGGGAGCGGAAGCGTCAACGCCGAAAACGGAGCAGAAGCAAGTCTCTTCCGGCTTTGAGCAGGCAGTCGTGATAATTACTCCGCTTTCTCTTTTTGCGGCATAAAACTCATCAACCGGCTCGGCAAGGAAAACCTTGTCAAGAACTTCGATTCCCTTAAGGTCGCAACCTCTTACACCGAAAAGAACAAACTTCTCAAAGCATTTTTGATTCGTTTCAACGACGAATTTTCCATCCGTTTTTTTGAATGAAATTATGTTTTCGCTCTGCGGGAAGAAAAGGTCTTTCGCCGACTTTGCGGTTTTAAGCTCACTTTCGCAGTATTCGTCGCCTTCGCCCCAGGGATAAAAATCGGAATGTCCGTTTTTCATGATCGGCATATAAAGCGGGGCAGCCTTTGAAATTTCGGAGAAAAGCGAAGAAAGCTTTGCTTTTTCAATTTTATACATCTCAGTTACCCCTTTCCTCAACGATTGACGGTTCCGCATCTTCTGTTTTGAAGTTTACGAGCGGAGCTCTTGAATTCGGGTCTTTACCGGCCTGATATTCGCCGTAGATTGCATCGATATCCTTGATGAACTTTCTGTTGAGAAGGTGAATCGGGATACCCTGCGGACAAACACGGCTGCATTCGCCGCAGTCGGTGCAGCGGCCGGCAACGTGGAAAGCTCTGATAATATGGAAAAGCTTTTCCTCAAACGAATCGTCGTTTGCTTTTGCGGCAACACCGGAATTCGGGTTGTCAAAGACGCACTTCATGCAGCTGCAAGCCGGGCATACGTTGCGGCAGGCGTTGCATCTGATGCATTTTGAAAGCTCGCTTTGCCAAAACTCGAATCTTTCATCGGGAGTCATGTTTTCAAGTTCTTCAACGCCGGCAAAGCGATCCTTTGCCTCAAACGGTTCACCCTCAAGTTCAATCTTTTCGTCGAAAGCAACCGGTTCGCTTCCCTTGCAGGAAAGGCACTTTTCATAGATTACGTCTTCTTTGTTTACGCTTTCTTCGCCGTCAAGCGAGAAAACGTCGAAGCTGTTGCCCTTGTCAATAACCTTTGAAACACATGAGAAGCCTTTCTTTGAAAGCTTTTCGTGGTCAATCATTCCCGTGCAGGGAACGGCAAGAACATAAATCTTGTCTCTGTCGATTCTGTGTTCGCAAAGAAGTTCGTTGAAGCTGTAGGTGTCGCAAGGCTTGAGAACAACAAGGATTTTTCCTTCCTCCTGCTCTTTGCAGGCCTTGATGAGATATTTGCTGAGGTTTGCGGCGCAAAAGCTGTCGTAAACCATGTTGTCGATATTGTCTTTTGTGAAGAACGTCGGTGTAACTTCATAGATGAAGTCTTCACTGCGGGACCATGCAAGAACTCTCGTCACAGTACCGCTTTCCAAAAGCTCAAGAGCTTTCTTTTTAATCAATCCTGCTGTTTTTTGCATCTTATATCCCCCAGTTTCTTATTCTCGCCAAGAGCGTGAATCTGTTTTGAGAAATCGTTCATAACGAATGAGAATTTCTGACCTTCCGCAGCGGAGACCCATTCAACGCGGGTTCTTCCTCTTTCAATTCCGAGATAATCGAGCATTGAGAAAAGGAGGGTCATTCTTCTTCTTGCGTAATAGTTACCTGTGCTGTAATGGCAGTCACCGGGGTGGCAGCCGCAGATGATTACGCCGTCTGCTCCCCTTTCAAACGCTTTGAGGATGAACATCGGGTTAACTCTGCATGAGCAGGGAACACGAATGATTTTTACGTCTGCGGGATAAGCAAGTCTTCCCGTTCCGGCAAGGTCGGCTCCGGCATAACTGCACCAGTTGCAGCAAAACGCAACGATGAGCGGCTTGAATTCAGATTTTTGATTGTTTTCATTTATCTGCATATTGCGTCTACCTCCGCCATTATTTGTTTATTGCTGAAGCCCTTGAGATCCATCGCTCCGCTCGGGCAGGCAACCGTGCAGGCGCCGCAGCCCTGGCAAACAGCCGAGTTGACCGAAGCAATTCTTCTTGTCTCCTTAATGCCGTGATCGTTAACAAGCTTTTCAATATAAGTGATTGCGCCGTAAGGACAAACCTTTTCGCAGGACGAACAGCCGTTACACATAAGCTCGTTCGGAGTTGCGGTGCAGGGGTTCGTAACAAGCTTGTCTTTTGCAAGAAGGCCGACAACCTTAACCGCGGCGGCACCGGCCTGAGAAACCGTTTCCGGAATATCCTTCGGACCCTGGCATACGCCGGAAAGGAAAACGCCGGCGGTCGGGCTTTCAACCGGTTTAAGCTTCGGGTGAGCCTCGGTGAGGAAGTTGTTTGTGTCAATACTTGCAGTAAGCATTGAGGCAACCTTTTTGACGCCTTTGCTCGGCTCGATTGCGGCGGCAAGAACAACCATATCGGTGTCAATCATGA
The DNA here is from genome assembly GCA_934561055.1 of uncultured Eubacteriales bacterium. Lineage (GTDB taxonomy): Bacteria > Bacillota > Clostridia > Oscillospirales > Acutalibacteraceae > UBA6857. The sequence goes on along the minus strand of CAKTFN010000021.1, from coordinate 5,537 downwards.
CACGCTCGTTGGTGATGAGGTTAACGGCTCTGACGGTGAGACCGCCCTTTTCGTTTTCATAAACCTTACCGACCATACCCTTGATGTAATCAACGTTATACTGCTCAACGGCTCTGCGATAAAATTCGTCAAAGTTCTTACCCGGAGTTCTGACGTCAATATAGAAAACGTGAACATTTACATCGGGATATTTTTCTCTGATAAGCATTGCGTGCTTAGCGGTGTACATACAGCAGATTTTTGAGCAGTAGCACTTACCTCTTGAAGTAATGTCTCTTGAACCGACGCACTGAATGAAAACAATGTCCTTCGGGTGTTCATGGTTCGACGGACGAAGGAGAGTACCCTTTGTCGGACCTGCGGCATTCATGAGTCTTTCAAGTTCAAGCGAAGTGACAACGTCCGGATGTTCGGTATACTGGAACTCGTCGTATTTTGTTACGTCGCTGATTTGATATCCGGTCGCAACAACGATTGCGCCGTACTTTTCTTCAATGATTTCGTCCTTCTGATCGAAGTTGATTGCCTTTGCGGAACAGTTCTTTTCGCAAAGACCGCATTTGCCGGTCTTGAAGTGGATGCAGTGTTCGGTGTCGATTACCGCAACGTTCGGAACGGCCTGGGCAAACGGAATGTAAATTGCTCCGCGCTTATCAAGCGAGCAGTTGAATTCGTTGCCTGCTTTTCTTGACGGACACTTGTTCGTGCAAACGGCACAACCGGTGCACTTTGTTTCGTCAACATATCTTGCTTTCTTTCTGATTTTTACGTCGAAGTTTCCGACGAAGCCCTTGACTTCTTCAACTTCACTGTAGGTATAAAGGGTAATATTTTCATGCTGAGCAGCCTCAACCATTTTCGGGGTGAGGATACATGCGGCGCAGTCAAGAGTCGGGAAAGTTTTGTCGAGCTGAGCCATCTTTCCTCCGATGGTCGGCTCTCTTTCAACGATGTCGACTTTGTAGCCGGCGTCGGCAATGTCAAGAGCCGACTGAATTCCGGCGATTCCTCCGCCGATGATGAGCGCTCTTTTGGTAACTGCGCTTTCGCCCGGCTGAAGCGGGGCGTTAAGGCTGACCTTTGCAACGGCGGCACGGGCAAGGATAACAGCCTTTTCGGTAGCTTCGGCTCTGTCTTTGTGAATCCATGAGCACTGCTCGCGGATATTCGCAACTTCAACCATGTACGGATTGAGTCCGACCGATGAAGCGGCTTTTCTGAACGTTGCTTCGTGCATTCTCGGCGAGCATGAGCAGATTACAACGCCGGTGAGCTTATGCTCGGTGATTGCGTTCTTGACAAGAAGCTGACCTGCTTCGGAACACATGTACTGGTAATCCTGTGCATAGACAACGCCCGGTTCTTTTTTGATCTCTTCAACAACCTTGGCAACGTCAACCGTGGCTGCAATGTTGCTTCCGCACCAACAAACGAAAACTCCTATTCTTTGCAAACTTAACACTCCTTATTTTCTGAACTTTCTGAAAGTGCTGACAATTGCCTGCTGAGGCAGCTGCGGGTCAAGCAGAGCGGGAATTTCATCGGGAGAGATGAAATTCTCGTTTCTGTTTCTGATGAGGCAAACTCTGACGGCCTCAATCAATCTTGCGGGTTCAACTCCCCTCGGACATCTTTCGACGCAGGCGAAGCAGGAAACGCAGCGCCAAAGCGATTTCGATTTAAGAAGTCTGTCGATTCTTCCGTCGCACAGCATTGAAACGAATTCATGCGGATGGATGTCCATATCCTCAAATGCAGGGCAGGTTGCCGAGCATTTTCCGCACTTCATGCATTTTCTCGGATCTATGCCGCTGATTCTGATGGCTTCCTTGCACAGTTCCTTTGAATCCATTTATTTCCCTCCTCACTTTAAACCGAGAGCCTCTGCAAGAAGCTCGGTGAAATAATATACAGGAATCTTATCCTCGCTGCTCTGCTTGAGGTTATACAAGCAAAGCGGACAAGCGGTGATAATACATTCGGCCCCCTTGAGCTTTGCCGAATCGACAACCATTGTTGCCATCTTGCTCGCAAGGGGTTTGTCGCTCATTGTCATGTATCCGCCGCAGCATTCGTTGCGGAAAGGATATTTGACCGGCGTTGCGCCGATTGCCTTAATAAAATCTTCGATAATCGTCGGGTTTTCCGGGTTGTCAAATGCCATTTCCTTTCCCGGTCTGAGAAGGAGACAGCCGTAATAAGCGGCAATCTTCTTTCCGGTGAGCGGGTTTACAACCTTTTCTTTGAGTTTGTCAAATCCGTAATCGTCTCTGAGCATTTCAAGGTAATGAACAACCCTTGTTTCGCCGGAATACTTTTCATAAAGGCCAAGATAGTTGTTGACCTTCATTGCAAAATCCGGCTTGTTCTGCATGTCGTAGTTAACTCTCTTGATGACGTGATGGCAAGCCGAACACATTGTCAAAAGCGGCTGCTTTTTGTCCCTTGCGCTGAGCAAAGCTCTGACCGATGAAAGCTTTGTTGCAATTTCATCGCTCGCAAGCGGATAAACGCCTCCACAGCACTGCCATTCAGGAAGTTCTTCGAGAGTTATACCCAACTTTTCGGCGGCCTGTCTTCCGTAGATGTCAAGATCCTTGCCCTTTGTCTTCAAGGTACAACCGGGAAAATAACTGTAAATCATTTCTCGTCCCACTCCTTAATATTCTTAATAACCGATATTGCATCGGTGATTGTCTTTTCAAAAGCTTCGGCTCCGTATTTGTCAACCTCTGCTTTGCTTTTTTCGCCGTGCGTCAGGCAGCCGGCTCCGCCGATGCATCCGCCTTTGCACGCCATGCCCTCAATGAAGTTTGAATTGAGAACGTTTTTGCTTTTCCTGAGAAGAGCGCTTTTGCACTCTTCAATTCCGTCGCAGACCGTTGCTTTGAGCTCAAAGTCTGTGATTCCGTGCTCCTTAAGTCCCTGGGCAACGGCGTCGGAAAGTCCGCCGCTTCTTGCAAAAATTCTTCCGAAATAGGAGGCGTTGTCAAGAACGTCTTCGTCGAGAAGCGTAATGTCGATTCCGCGGCTGTCAAAAAGAGCCTGAAGCTCTTCAAAAGTAACCGCCGAGTCAACATACTTTTTGACGTTTTCTTTTCTGACCTCGGCTTTTTTCGCCGTACACGGTCCGATGAAAACAACCTTCGCCGTCGGGTCGGTGCTTTTGATGTATTTTGCGATTGCGGCCATCGGCGAAAGATTGTGAGAAACATTCGGAAGAAGCGAAGGAAAGCTCTTTTCGATGTAGCTGACAAACGACGGACAGCACGAACTCATCAAAAAGCCTTTTTCGGCAAGTTCCTTTGATTCAAGATATGCAACCATATCCGCGCCGAGAGCGGCTTCAATCGTTGTGTAAAAGCCGAGTGCTTTAAGTCCGGCAATAACCTGACCGTGCTTTGCATAAGTAAACTGGCTTGAAATTGACGGAGCAACGAGTGCATAAACTTTGTAATTTTTGTTTCCCGCACTCTCCTTGATCATCTTGATGACTTCAAGGATATACGACTTGTCCGTGATTGCGCCGAAGGGACACTGATAAACGCAGGCACCGCAGGCAATGCACTTTTCATTGTCGATTTTTGCGGCCTTGTTTTCGTCCATTGAAATTGCCTTGACCTTGCAGGCACTCTGACACGGGCGCTTGCGGTTGACGATTGCCGAAAACGGGCAAACTTTTGCACACATTCCGCAGTCGACACACTTTGATTTGTCAATGTGGGCAACGTGGTTATGGTCGAACGAAATTGCGCCCCTTTTGCAAACGTCCTCGCAGCGGTTCGCAAGGCAGCCGCGGCATGAATTCGTAATTTCATAGCCGCCCATCGGGCATTCGTCGCAGGCGGTTGAAATGACTTCAATAACATTCGGGTCGTCCTTATCTCCGCCCATTGCGATTTTGACCCTTTCGGAAAGAATCGCTCTTTCCTTGTAAACACAGCAGCGCATGGTCGGAGTATTTCCCGGAATGATTATCTTTGGAATATCGAAAAGATTTTCATAAAGCGTTCCGTTCCACGCCTGACGTGCAACCTCTCTGAGCACCTTATATTTCAGGTACTGCACCTTTGTGTCGAATTTTCGCATAAAACCTTATCCCTCATTTAAAAATAATTGCCTTCGTTTGAAACTTTCTTCTTTTAATCTCCGCTTCCGAAAACGAAGCGTTTTCCCCTTTTTGAGCCGAGCTTACCGACCGAGCTTTTTGAGAACGGTGTTTTCAAAAAATCCGTCAACCGTTTCCGGCGAAACGGAAAAGAATTCACCGTCAACCGTAACACAAACGCCTTTTTGACAATTGTTCATGCAAAAGGCACCCGAAAGCTCAACGTCGTTTTCAAGTTTTTTCTCGCTCACCAGTTCCTGAAGTCGGCTGACAACCAAGTGAGAGCCTTTAATATGGCAGGAACTGCCGATGCAGATTGTGATCTTCATAAAAATTTTCTCCTGTCGGATCGATTTTTGTGAACCTTTTTGAATTCGGAAAAAGAAGTTTTCGGAAAATGCTTCGCAGTTTGTCGTATTCACTTATTTTATCAAAAAGCGACATGCTTTGTGAATTACAAAAAGCTCATATGGGTTATGCATTCCGAATATAACCGAATTTTCCGTTTCTCAAAAATCCGCCAAACAATTCAAAAGCACTTTTCTCCCAAGCGTGCTTTCGGTCATTTGAAAAGTTCACAATCCGACAAGTAATTATAACATATTTTCGAGTCTAAATCTATATTTTCGTGACAATAATACTTTTTTCGTCAAAATTCAAAGTAAAATTTTAATGCTTCATTGATAAATAAAAGGTGAAAAAATAACAGCTCCGACGAAGCAGCATCGTCGGAGCCGAAAAAATATATTATTTAAGTTTTTATTTTTCTGCAAGAGCCGAAAAGAATCGGAAAAATCCGAATTCAAGGCAATTCCGATTTCGGAAAATACCGTTCAAACCGAATCTGCCGCGTTTTGCGCCGCCTCGGTCTTTTCCCAAGTCCTTCAAACCCGAGCCGAGCCGGAAAACTCACTTTTATTCACCGGTTTTATCAAACAGATCCTTGAAGAACTTCTGAATGAAGTATGCAACGTCGGAAAAGAATGCGATTATTGCAAGCATGGTTTCACCTTCTCTTAATTTGTTAATAATATGTTAACAAATTAAGAGAGAATTGTCAAGCGTTATCAGGTCTTTTTCAAGCTTTTTCTTTTGGCTATCCTTTCGGATTTCAAAAAGGCTCACTTCACCGTTACGGTTCTTCCTCTCCAGCCGGAATAAGCGGTATAATATCCGACGGTTCTGGAAGCTCTGACATACACCTTATATTCTCCGGCGGAAAGCTTTTTGAGCGTCACATTCATTGACTTTGCAGTTTTGAAATTCTTGTTGACAACCTTTCCCTTGCTGTTTACATATCTGAGCTGGAAGCCGGTTGCGTTCTTGACTGCGTTATACTTAACTTTAATTGTGCCTTTTCCGGCGGTGACGGTGATTTTCGGCTTTTCAAGAACAAGCCTCGGAATTTCTTTATAGCCTATTCTTTTTC
>CAKTFN010000020.1 GCA_934561055.1 uncultured Eubacteriales bacterium | reverse complement strand
GTGCTTTCATCCTTGTCAAAACAAAAATACAACGCAAAATCCTCTTGCCCCTCCGACTTTCCATCGCTTGCCAAAAAATCGCTTTGAGTACGCCGCATTTGGTGACCGAATTTTGATTTGCGGGGGAAAATCAAAATATCGTCCACCGATGCGGCTTTAGCTAAGTTTCTCATAACTTTTCACAATCATACAGAAAGAAAAATCCGCCTGTAGTACGAAACCGTCGGTGCCCATTGTTTTAAAGCAAGGATTCAAGACAACAATATTCTTCTTTTCCTCGTGCGGATTTTAAGCGTGAAAATTTCCACTTACGCTTACTTGAATGTTGAAAAAATTTAAAGGAAGGGAATATTCCAAAATAAAGAACAAGAAATCCGCGGAGAAAAGGAAAGCAGAAAACGGTTCTTTTCAGTTTCATCTGACTGAAAATCATGACAGAGTGTGGTTTAAAGATAATAGCGGATTGGTGTTTTTGAAAAGTGAGATTAGCAGACGAAACCATTGTAGCTGCATCGGAAGCCGATATTTTCCTTTTTCCCCCGCAAAAGGGAAATTCGGTTTCCAAATGCGGCGTATCAAAAAGCGATTTTTTGGGTACTTTTGTATCAATCGACAAAAGTGCCCCCAGCGGAGCGGTCGGATGAAAAGATATAAGACACGGTGCAAATCAAAGCGACAACATAAAGAGAAAGACAAGAAAAAACATTGCTTTGTTTTGTATCAATCGACAAAAGTACCCCCGGCACATCGGACGGATGCAAATTCAAAAGAAACCCGTGCGGTTTAAGAATTCACCAAAAGCGGTACAAAAAAGCAACCGCACATCAGACAAAATCCGTCCGATGTGCGGCTGTTTTTTGATTTTACGTCATTTCAAACGCTCCGGTATAAAGCTGATAATACTTTTTGCCGAGAGCAATGAGTTCGTCGTGGTTTCCGCTTTCGATAATTTCTCCACCTTCAAGAACAATAATATTCTCGGAGTTTCTGACGGTTGAAAGTCGGTGTGCGATGACAAGAACGCTCTTGTCCGCCATGAGCTTATCCATTCCCTTTTCAATGAGTCGTTCGGTTCTTGTGTCAACCGAACTTGTTGCCTCATCGAGAACAAGGAGCGGTTTGTCCGCAATTGCGGTTCTTGCGATATTGAGAAGCTGAGCCTGACCCATGCTGATATTTACGCCTTCGGCCGAAAGCTCGGAATCATAGCCGTCCGGAAGCTTTTCGATGAAGGAATGGGCGTTTGCAAGCTTTGCGGCGGCAACAATTTCTTCATCGGTTGCATCAAGTTTTCCGTAACGAATATTTTCTTTAATTGTTCCGCCAAACATTCTTGAATCCTGAAGAACGAACGCCATCGAGGAACGAAGCGAATTCTTTTTAATTTCTTTGATTGAAATTCCGTCAATCGTGATTTCGCCCTCTTCAATCTCATAAAAGCGGTTGATAAGGTTCGTAATCGTTGTTTTTCCGGCTCCGGTCGAACCGACAAAAGCGAGTTTTTCGCCGCTGTTTGCGTGAGCAGAAACATTTTTTAGAACAGGTGTTCCTTCAACATAAGAGAAAGTGACGTTTTTGATGTCAACATCGCATTTTACGGGAACATACTTAAACGTTCCGTCTTCATTCGGAACCTTCCATGTATATTCGCCGTTTTCGTCCTCAACTTCTTCACCCATTTGATTTTTGACGAGTCTTACAAGGGTAACCTTTCCTTCGTCGGTTTCAACGTCGGTGTCAAGAACTTCAAAAATTCTTTCCGCACCGGCAAGCGCCGCAACGAAGGAGCTGTAGCTCGACGCAATTGAAGCAACCGGTGAACCGTAGCTTTGAGCGTAGCTCAAATATGTGATGAGAGAAGGAAGCTGCATTTGGCCTTTGAGAACGAGCCAAACGCCGAAAGAAAGTGCAAGCGCATAGTTGATTCTCATAATCATTGAAAGCAACGGACTCATAAGACCGCCAATGATGTTTGATTTTACGCCGGTTTTTCTGAGGGTTTCGTTGAGAATTCTGAACTGTTCCTTGCTTCTTGATTCATAGCAGAAGATTTTGACGGCCTTAATTCCGCGGACATATTCCTCAACATATCCGTTGCACTCCGCGGTTGCCTGCTGAGCTTTTTTGAAAAGCGGCGAACATTTTGCGGTAATAATCATTACCACGGCAACCATGACAATAATTGCGGCCGTCATTGTAAGCGTGATTTTCCAGCTCATGATTATCATGATAGTCAACGTCATGACAGCCGAAATGGAGGAAGAAATAATGTTCGGAAAGTCACTGCTGACAAGGTCACTGATTCTTGAAACGTCGCTGATAAAGTGGCTCATGATTTCGCCGGTCTTGCGCTTGTCAAAATAGCTGAGCGGAAGATATTCAAGGTGATTGAACAAATCACGGCGAAGATTCGCAACAACTTTGAGAGAAGCCGTGAGAAGGATTCTTGTGTAAAGAAAGCTGAAAACGGCCGCAACCGCATAAGCAACCGCCATGACGAGAATCCACTTCACAATTCCGCCCATCGCCTGAGAACCGTCCATCGTTTTCGTTTTAATTACGTCCTCAAGAATTTTGTATACCGGCTGCATTGCAAGCGTTGAAACAACGCCGATGATTGCCGTCAGAATTACAAGAATAGAAACAACGAAGAGCCATTTCTTTTGGCCGGCAAGATATTTAAGAAGACGTTTTGCGGCCTTTTTTGAATCTTTCGGCTTCATCTTCTTTTTTTCTTCGGCTTTTTTCTTTTCTTCTTCGGTGAGTTCTTTTTCTTCCTTTTTTTCTTTTTTGCTTTTTTTATTCTTTCTCGGTTTTTTCTTTGATTTTTTTCCTTTTTCTTCTTTCGGTTCTTCGGAAGTTTCGGCGCTTTCTTCGGTTTGAAGAGCGGCTTCTTCCTTAATTTCCTCTTCGGCTTTCGCCTCGGTCAAGGGAGTTTTTTCACTCATTGCGCCAACACTCCTTCCTGCTGTGAAACAAAGATTTCATTGTATACTTCATTGGTTTTTACAAGTTCGTCATGCGTTCCGATTCCGCTGATTCTTCCGTTTTCAAGAACGATGATTCTGTCTGCGTTCATGATTGAGGTAATACGCTGACCGATAATGATTTTTGTGATATTTTTAAACTTTTCGCCTTTAAGAGCTTCTCTGATTTTTGCGTCGGTTGCGGTGTCAACGGCGCTCGTTGAGTCGTCAAGAATGAGAATCTTCGGCTTTCTGAGAAGTGCTCTTGCGATGCAAAGGCGCTGACGCTGACCGCCGGAAACGGTGTTTCCGCCCTGGCCGACTTCCGTGTCATAGCCTTTTTCCTTTTCCATTATGAAATCGTGAGCCTGTGCGGCTTTTGCGGCTTCGATAACTTCTTCGTCGCTTGCGGAAAGGTCACCCCAAAGAAGGTTGTCCTTAATTGTTCCGGAGAAAAGGAAATGCTGCTGAGGAACAATTGCAACCTCTTTTCTAAGGTTTTGGAACTTATATTCTTTGACGTTGCGGCCGCCGACAAAAACTTCGCCTTCGGTTGCGTCGTAAAGGCGGGGAATGAGCTGAACGAGCGTTGACTTTGCGGAACCGGTCGAGCCGATGATTCCAATGGTTTCACCGCTTTCGATTTTCAGATTAATGTTTTCAAGAACGTTTTTGACGGCCTCGCTTTCATATTTAAAGGAAACATTTCTGAATTCAATGCTTCCGTCGTCAACAAGAGCGTTTTCGTCGCCCTCATCGTCGGTAACGGTCGGAACCTGGTCAAAAACTTCACCGAGTCTTTCAACGGAAGCTTTTGCGGTTGCAATGGTTACGAAAACCATGAGAATCGTCATAAGAGAGGAAAGAACCTGAGAAATGTATGAAGTGAAAGTCGTAATCTGGCCGACTTCAAGTCCGCCGCTGATTCCGGCGAGGGTGTCGCTGATTACGATTTTGCTTCCGAGGAAGAGAGCGGCAACCATGCAGCCGTAAATGACAACCATGAGAAGCGGAGCAATATAAAGGACAATTTTCTGTGCACGGATGCTCGTCTGAACAAGAGCGTCGTTGACCTTTTCAAACTTTTCCTTTTCATAGTCCTCACGGACGAACGATTTGACAACACGGATTCCGTTGATATTTGAACGAAGCGTTCCGTTGAAGTCGTCTGTAACTTTCAAAAGTTTTCTGAAAAGCGGAACGGCGGCAAAACCGAGAATAACAAGAAGAACAATAATCGCCGGAACGCAGAAGAGGAAGATTTTTGAAAGATCCTTGCTGATTTCAAGAGAATACTTGAGCGCAAGAATGAGCAAAAACGGTCCTCTGACGAAGGTTACGATAATATTGCTGAAAACGCTTGAAATTCTTGAGGTGTCGCTCGTCATTCTTGTGATGAGCGAGGAAACCTTGAGTTTGTCGATGTTCTCAAACGAAAAGTCCTGAATCTTGTTGAAAAGAGCCGAGCGCATGTTTGCGGAAAAGCCCATGCTCGCAATTGCCGAACATCTCGACGCAATATAGCCGACAAGCAGAGTCAGCGCACAAAGACCGAGCATTTCAAGAAGCTTCATGTTAAGAACGTCATGAGCAAAATCGGGATTCTCGGTCGAATAAAGCATCGTGATAAGTTCACCCATGATTTTCGGAATCTGAAGTTCAATGAGAACGTCAAGGAAAACCATAACAGGCGTCATAATCGTAAGAAAGCGATATCCTTTGAGAAACGATAAGAACCTTTTGAACAAAGTTTATTTCCTCCTTTTTAAAGTCCTTTGGTGATGAATACTGAAGTGAGTGCAAAATATATCAGAAGCGAAACGGCGTCAACGACGGTACTCATCACGGGACCCGTCATAAGCGCCGGGTCAAGCTTCAAAAGCTTTGCAATGATCGGAAGAGTACAGCCCATCATTTTCGCAACAATAACAACGCAAAGAAGCGAGAGGCAAACAACGAGAATAACGCTGTTGCTTGTGTCTCCGCCGGTGACGGTGCGAAGAATGAGCATTCGCACCCAGTTTGCAAGAGCGAGAACGGCGCCGCAGATTACCGAAACACGAATCTCCTTCCAAAGAACACGGAAGTAGTCTTTGATTTTGATTTCGCCGAGAGCGAGTCCGCGGATAATAAGGGTTGAAGCCTGAGAGCCGGAGTTTCCTCCCGTTCCCATGAGCATCGGGATGCACGCCGTGAGTCCCGCAATTGCGGCAAGCTGATTTTCAAATCCTTCAATAATCTGCCCGGTGAAGGTTGAGGAAATCATAAGTATCAAAAGCCACGGCATTCGGTTTTTCGCCAGAGTGAGAACATTCGTTTTGAGATATTCGTCCTCCGACGGACGAAGGGACGCCATCTTTTCAAAGTCCTCAGTCGCTTCATCGTCGATGATGTCAACGATATCGTCGATCGTGATGATTCCGACGAGACGATTTTCTTTGTCAACAACGGGAACACTCAAAAGGTCATATTTTTTTGCAATCGACGCAACCTCTTCCTGGTCGTCGAGGGTGCGGACAAAAATGAGTTGCTCGTCGTCGGACATGATTTCGGTAAGCGGAACGTCCTCATCGTTGAGAATAAGACGGCGAAGAGGAATTGTTCCGACAAGGTGGCGCTTGTCGTCAATAACGTAACAGGTATAAATTGTCTCCTTGTCAACACCTGTCCGGCGAATGTTTTTGATTGCTTCGCCGACGGTCAGTCTGTCGTGAAGCTCAACCATTTCAATGGTCATTACGCTTCCGGCCGAATTTTCGGGGTATTCAAGAATTTTATTGATAACCTCTCTTGTTTCCTTGTCGGTGTTTTCGAGAATACGCTTGACAACCGAAGCGGGAACCTCTTCAAGAAGGTCAACGGCATCGTCAACAAAAAGGTCATCCATGAGCCGCTCGATTTCGCGGTCGGTGAAAAGTTCGATAATTTCGGCCTGACGGTCAGTGTCAAGATAAGCAAAAACGTCAGCCGAGCTGTCTTTCGGAAGAATTCTGAAAACCGTGACCGAAGTTTGCGGTTCGTCAATGCTCATGATGAATTCCGCAATATCGGCATACGCCATATCGACAAGTTCGTCCCGAAGTGCTTTGTATTGCTTTGTTTCAACAAGATTGCGCAGGTTTTCAAAATCGGTTTCGTCCATAATATGCACCATCTTTCAGCAGCGCGGAAAACCTGAGGCGGTCTGCGCCGGATTATTACACTCGTAATTGCCCTTTTGGGTTACCGTCTGTATCCACGCAGACCCATCTCCTTTTTACGAAAAAAATTATAAAAACGCTCGCAAGCGCATAATAAACGATTTTAAGGTTACTTGTTATTTTACTATATTTTTTCATGCGATGTCAATACAAATTTGAAACTCTAATATAAAGTAATATTTATTATCAAGTTTGCTTTCAAAAAACTATAGATTTTTTGAACAAAGTGTGTTATTATGTCGTAGTATGGGTTTATGTAATCTTTTTTAAATCGTTCATAGGCTTATCAATTTAATCTGACGGCGAAAAAGCCGTTAAAGGAGGATAAAATCAAATGCTCAAAAAAATCAGCAAAATTCCTTTTTCGGGGACTAAGGAGCAGGAAGAAAAGCTGAGACGGGAAATTGCCGAATGTGCGGGCGACAACAGCCAGCTCATGCACGTCATGCAGGTTGCACAGGAAATTTACGGCTATCTTCCCTTTGAAGTTCAGCAGATGATTGCTGACGGCATGGGCGTTCCGCTTGAAAAAGTTTACGGCGTTGCAACGTTTTATGCTCAGTTTGCACTTTCACCGAAAGGCGAATACGCAATTTCCGTCTGCCTCGGAACCGCCTGCTACGTTAAAGGTTCGCAGGAAATTCTTGACGAACTTTGCGCTCAGCTCGGAATCGGCGCCGAAGAATGCACTCCCGACGGAAGATTTTCTCTCACCGCCTGCCGTTGCATCGGTGCTTGCGGTCTCGCTCCCGTAATAACGGTTAACGACGACGTTTACGGAAAAATCACCGCAGACGACGTTAAAGGCATTCTTGAAAAATATCAGTAATGCGCGAACTTTCTCTCAATGTTCTTGACATTGCCCAGAACTCGGTTTCGGCGGATTCGAGCCTCGTTGAAATCGAAGTTCTTGAGAACACCGAAAAGCATGAACTGACTTTGGGCGTTCTCGACAACGGAAAGGGCATGACAAAAGAACAGCTCGATTCTGTCCGCGACCCGTTTTTCACAACGCGGACAACACGAAAAGTCGGTCTCGGCGTTCCGCTTTTTAAAATGGCGGCAGAAATGACCGGCGGAAGCTTTTCCATTGAAAGTGAAGTCGGAAAAGGAACAAAGGTCAAAGCTTTCTTCAAAACGGACAGCATTGACTTCACCCCTCTCGGCAACATGACAAGCACCGTTGTTCTTCTCATCACGATGAACACGGACATCGACTTTGTCTATCGCTTCAGGAAAGACGAAAAAAGCTTTCTTCTTGACACAAGACAGCTCAAAGAAATACTCGGCGGCGTTCCCCTTTCGGAACCGAGCATTGCAAATTGGCTCACCGGGTACATCAACGAAAACACACAGTAATTCATTTAATGCATTAACGGAGGTGCACTAAACATTATGAAAACAATTGAAGAGCTCATGGCGCTTCGTGACGCCGCAAAGGCAAAAATGACCGCCAGAGACGATTCAACGGAAGTCACAAGAATCGTTGTCGGAATGGCAACCTGCGGAATTGCCGCAGGCGCAAGACCCGTTATGAACAAATTCTCGGAAGAAATTGAAAAAAGACACCTTTCTCATGTAACCGTTGCCCAAACCGGCTGCATCGGTATGTGCCAGTACGAACCGATTGTTGAGGTTCTTGAACCCGGAAAAGAAAAGGTAACTTACGTCAATATGACGGCTGAAAAAGCGGCGAAGGTTGTTCTTGAACACATCGTTAACGGCAAACCCGTTGCCGAATACACCGTCGGCGCCGTCGCAAAATAAGGAGGTAACAAAATGTATCGTTCACACGTGCTTGTTTGCGGCGGTACCGGTTGTACCTCTTCAAACTCACCGGCAATTATCGAAGCCCTTGAAAAAGAAATCAAGGCAAAAGGACTTGAAGACGAAATCAAAGTTATCCGCACCGGATGCTTCGGTCTTTGCGCTCTCGGTCCGATTATGATTGTTTATCCCGAAGGCTGCTTCTATTCGGAAGTTAAAGTTGAAGACGTTCCCGAAATTGTTGAAGAACACCTTCTTAAAGGCCGCATGGTCAAGCGCCTTCTTTATGATGAGACCGTTCACGGTCAGGTTGTCAAGCCGCTTAAAGAGACTCAGTTCTATAAAAAGCAGCACAGAATTGCGCTTCGCAACTGCGGCGTAATCAACCCCGAAGACATCAACGAATATATCGCATACGACGGTTATCAGGCTCTTGCAAAATGCCTTACCGAACTCACTCCCGAACAGGTTATCCAAATCGTTAAGGATTCCGGCCTTCGCGGAAGAGGCGGAGGAGGATTCCCGACCGGACTCAAATGGAGCTTTACCGCGGCGAACAAAGCCGACCAAAAATACGTTGTCTGCAACGCCGACGAAGGTGACCCCGGCGCATTCATGGACAGAAGCGTTCTTGAAGGCGACCCGCACTGCATTGTTGAAGCAATGACAATCTGCGGCTATGCAACGGGAGCCACCGAAGGCTACATATATGTCCGTGCAGAATACCCAATTGCCGTTAAGCGCCTTAAAATCGCAATCAAGCAGGCAAGAGAAATGGGCCTTCTCGGAAAAGACATTTTCGGTTCGGGCTTTGACTTTGACCTTCACGTCAAGCTCGGAGCAGGCGCATTTGTCTGCGGCGAAGAGACCGCGCTCATGACTTCAATCGAAGGCAACCGCGGCGAGCCGAGACCCCGTCCCCCTTATCCCGCAGTTAAGGGACTTTTTGCAAAGCCGACAACCGAAAACAACGTTGAAACCTTTGCAAACATTCCGACAATCATCCGTGAAGGCGCAGACTTCTTTGCCTCAATGGGTACGGAAAAATCAAAAGGAACAAAGGTTTTTGCCCTCGGCGGAAAAATCGCCAACACCGGTCTTGTTGAAATTCCGATGGGAACAACCCTTCGCGAAATTATCGAGGAAATCGGCGGCGGAATTCCGAACGGCAAAAAGTTCAAAGCCGCTCAGACAGGCGGACCTTCCGGCGGCTGCATTCCGGCTTCGCTCATCGACACCCCGATTGACTACGACAACCTCACCGCAATCGGCTGCATGATGGGTTCCGGCGGACTTATCGTTATGGACGAGGACAACTGCATGGTTGACATTGCAAAATTCTTCCTCCACTTCACCGTTGACGAAAGCTGCGGAAAATGTACTCCCTGCCGCGTCGGCACAAGAAGACTTCTTGAAATGCTTGACAAAATCACCTCGGGCAAGGGTACGCTTGAAGACCTCGACAAGCTTGAAAAACTTTGCTATTACATCAAAGAGAACTCGCTTTGCGGCCTCGGCCAGACGGCTCCCAACCCCGTTCTTGCAACGCTCAAGTTCTTCCGCAACGAATATATTGCCCACGTTGTTGACAAAAAATGTCCTGCGGGCGTATGCAAAAAACTCCTTACTTACAAAGTTATCAAAGACAAGTGCTTCGGCTGCGGAATGTGCGCAAAGCAGTGCCCGGTTTCTGCTCTTTCAAGAACCGATTACGTTGCACCCGGAAAGAAGCTTGCCGCTTTTGAAATTGACACAACCAAGTGCGTCAAGTGCGGTGCCTGCGAAGGCGTTTGCCGTTTCAAGGCTATTGTTAAGGAATAAGGAGGTACGGGATAATGGAAAATATGCTTAACATAAAAATCAACGGAATGTCCTGTACCGTTCCCTACGGTACAACCATTCTTGAAGCAGCTCACCGGGTTGGAATCGAAATTCCGACTCTCTGCTTCCTTAAAGATATCAACGAAATCGGTGCTTGCCGTTTCTGCGTTGTTGAAGTTAAAGGCGCGCGTTCGCTTGTTGCCGCGTGTGTATATCCGATTGAAAGAGACGGAACCGAAGTTTTCACCAACACCAAAAAGGTTCGCGAATCAAGAAAAAGAACCCTTGAACTCATTCTTTCAACTCACGAAAGAAAGTGCCTTTCCTGCATTCGCAACCAGAACTGCGAACTTCAAAAGCTTTGCCTTGAATACGGAATCGACGACGAAAGCGTTCTTGACGGATTCAAACCCATTTATAACCTTGACACTTCCGCCGCTCACATGGTTCGCGACAACAATAAGTGCATCCTTTGCCGCCGCTGTGTTGCCGCCTGCAACGAACAGGGAATCGGCGTAATCGGTGCAAACGCAAGAGGTATTGACACCCACATCGGTTCAGCCTTTGAACTTGACCTTGCTCAGACTTCGTGCATTTCCTGCGGTCAGTGCATCGTAAACTGCCCGACCGGTGCGCTTTACGAAAAGGACGACACACAAAAAGTTTGGGACGCAATCAATGACCCGACGAAGCACGTTGTTGTTCAGGCCGCTCCGGCTGTCAGAGCAACGCTCGACGAATGCTTCGGAATGCCAATCGGAACCGACGTCACGGGAAAGCTTTTTGCCGCCCTTCGCCGCCTTGGTTTTGACAAGGTATTCGACACAAACTTCGGCGCAGACCTCACAATTATGGAAGAAGCAACCGAACTTCTCTCCCGCGTTAAAAACGGCGGCGTTCTTCCGATGATCACCTCCTGCTCACCGGGCTGGATCAAATACTGCGAACATTACTATCCCACAGAGCTTGACCACCTTTCAACCTGCAAATCTCCTCAGCAGATGCAAGGCGCAATCATCAAAACATATTACGCCGAAAAGAATGGCATTGACCCGAAAGATATCGTTTCGGTTTCGGTAATGCCCTGCACGGCAAAGAAGTTTGAATGCGGCAGAGACAACGAAAGCGCAAGCGGCTATTCCGACGTTGACATCGTTCTCACCACAAGAGAACTCGGAAGAATGATCAAAGGCGCAGGAATCAAGTTTACCTCGCTTCCCGACGAAGAACCCGACGCACCGCTCGCAAGAGGTACCGGCGCAGCCGTAATCTTCGGCACAACCGGCGGCGTCATGGAAGCCGCTCTTCGTACCGCAGCGGAAGTCATCACCGGAAAAGAGCTTGAAAACGTTGAGTTCACTGACGTCAGAGGTATGGACGGCATCAAGGAAGCTTCCTATAAGCTTGGCGACACAGACGTCAAAGTTGCCGTTGCAAGCGGAACAAAGAATGCAAAGGTTCTTATGGATAAGATCAAAGACGGAACTGCGGATTACACCTTCGTTGAAATCATGGGCTGCCCCGGCGGCTGCATCAACGGCGGCGGTCAACCCGTTCAGCCCGCATCCGTTCGCAACTTTGTCGATTACAAAACCCTTCGTGCAAACGCTCTTTATGAAAACGACAAGAACCGTCCGCTCAGAAAGAGCCACGAAAGCGAAGACGTTAAGGAAGTTTACAAAGAATTCCTCGGCGAGCCGAACAGCCACAAGGCTCACGAAATTCTTCACACCTCCTATGTCGCAAGACCGATGTTCAACAAATAAAACATAACTTTCACCGGCTGTCGAAAATGACGGCCGGTGATTTTAAAAGTGCTTTTTGTTTTCAAAGCAAAAAACTATAACACGGGAAAATAACACAATGGAAAATAAACGCAATTACGATACTCTTGACCTTGTCAAGTTCATAAGTTCGGTTTTCATCATTTCAATTCATTCAAACGCATTGAAAGACATTTCTCCGCTTGCGAATTCGTTGATTTGCGGCGGAATTTCAAGACTCGCCGTTCCGTTTTTTTTCACCTGTTCGGCATTCTTCTTTTTCAAAAGCGAAACCTCAAAAGAAAAAACCGTTTCATACAGCAAACGTATTCTTAAACTTTATCTTTCGTGGTTCATTGTGACGATTCCGATCACGGTTTACGAAAGATTCATTGCAAACGAAAAACCGTTTTTGACCAACCTTTTGACTTTTGTTCTGTCGATTTTTCTTTCCTCAACTTTCAGAGGTTCATGGTTTTTGACGAGCTGCGTTTTTTGTGCATGGCTCTTTTTCTTCTTCAAAAAGAAAAATGTTTCCCGTGCCATTATTGTTCCTCTTTGCTTCGTTGTATACCTTTTCTGCTGTTTTTCAAGCGGATACGGAAATCTCATCGAAAAACTCGGACTTTCCGGCGCATATGAAGTTTACCGAACACTGTTCAGAAATCCATACACCGGCATAATTGTCGGCATTCCGTATTTTGCGCTCGGAAAACTATTTGCCGAACGGGAGAAAAGCAAAAAGCCTCTTTTTTCAAAAAAAGTCTCTGCGGTCTGCCTTTTTGTTTGCGTTTTTCTTCTTCTTTGCGAAGTTTATTTTTGCAAAAAGTTTTCGCTTTCGGCAGCAACCGATTGCTACCTCATGCTTTTTCCCTGCACGGTTTTCATTTTTTCACTCGCATCAGAAAGCAACGCAGAAATCAAAAAGGCTCCCGTTCTCAGAAAAATGTCAACCGTTTTCTATTTTTCTCACTTCATCTGGCTTTTCTGCTTTGAAGCGCTCGAATGGGTTTTGAAAACTGATATAGCTTCCCATTTCAAATTTCTCGGCGCTTTATCTCTTTGCTTTGCAACATCTGAAATTTTCTTTGCACTCAAAAAGACAAAACGTTTTTCATGGATAGGAAACTTCTATTAAGTTTCTGTTCTGCCTGTATTAATATTTTTACAGCCGTTCCGGATTTTTTCGGAGCGGCTTTTTTCATCTTTTCCCCTTTTCTTTCATATATATAGAAATCGGAAAACTCAGGAGGGATACATAACATGACGCAAACGGCTTTAATCGCAATGATTCTTTTCGGAATCGTTTATTTTATAATGTTTGCATTTCAAAAAATCCGTCCTTTTGCCGCAGTGTGCGGCGCCGTTTTGTTCGTTGCGCTCGGAAGTTTCGGCGTTTTTCCGGGTTTTCATTACACGGTTTCGGATGCGCTTTCTGCCGTTGACATAAACGTTCTTTTGATGCTGTTCGGAACGATGGGAACGGTTTCATTCTTCATAGAATCAAAAATGCCGCAACTTTTGAGCGACATTCTCATTTCAAAAACACCGGATTTCAGAAGTGCGATTGTTGCGCTCTCACTTTTTTCGGGCTTCATTTCAGCCTTTGTTGACAACGTTGCAACCGTACTCATGATTGCACCCGTTGCGCTCGCATTTTGCAAAAAAGCGAAGGTTTCTCCTGTTCCTACAATAATTTGCATTTCCGTTTCGTCAAATCTTCAGGGGGCGGCAACCCTCGTCGGAGACACAACCTCTGTTCTCCTTTCAAAGGCGGCGAACCTTGACTTCACCGATTTTTTTATTGACTGCGGAAAACCCGGAATGTTTTTTGTTGTTGAAGCCGGAGCACTCGTCGGTGCGACAGTCGTTTTTTTGATATTCAAAAAAGAAAAGTTTCCCGTCCTTTCCGAAGAAAGAACCGTTGTCAAAGACAAAGTTCCGACCGTTTTGCTCGTTCTCACCGTTCTTTCTCTCATTGCCGTTTCATTCATTCCTTATAAAGAAAACGCCGTTCCCGGTGCTTTTTCAAAGCCCGAAATTTCAAACGGTTTGATTTGCGTTTTCTTTTTTCTCATCGGCCTTTTCAGAAAGCTTTTCAGGGAAAAAAGTCTTGAACCGATTAAAAAGGTTCTTAACGAAATCGACTTTTCAACCCTCCTTTTGCTTGCGGGTCTTTTTATAATCATCGGCGCAGTTTCTGAAGCCGGAGTAATCCGTCTCATCGGAAACACGGTTTCAAAACTCGGAAAGAGAGCGAACGGTGTTTTTCTTGTCTACACAATAATTGTTTTCATTTCCGTTTTTCTTTCGGCGTTCATTGACAACATTCCGTATACGGCAACAATGCTTCCCGTTGTTTCGGTAATCGCCGCCGACCTGTGCGTTGTTGACGGGCTTGACGTAAATCCGAAACTTCTTTATTACGGCCTTCTTTGCGGAGCAACGCTCGGCGGAAATCTCACTCCCGTCGGCGCAAGCGCAAACATTGCCGGTCTCGGAATCCTCAAAAAAGAGGGATATTCAGTCGGCGCAAAGGAATTCATGAAGTATTCCGTTCTTTTCACGTTTTCCGCCGTTATTACCGGATACATTTTGATTTGGCTGATTTGGGGATGAGCTTCTCGCCTGTCCCCGTTTTCCTCCTAAAAAGAAAACGGTATTCTTTCCCGTGATTTTTCAAAATCTCTTTACAGTGAAAGAAATAATCTGTATAATATTTTTAGAAGTTTTAAGCTTTGTATTTTAAAATTTTCCAAAAGCCAACACAGGAGGCAAAACTATGGACGAAAAACTCATAAAAGAACAACTTTGCGATGTTTGCCATAAAATGTGGCAACTCGGCTGGGTTGCCGCAAACGACGGAAACGTTTCCGTCAAGCTCGACGACGGAACTTTTTTTGCAACGCCCACCGGAATGAGCAAAAGCTTCATCACCCCGGACAAGCTCGTCAGAATCAACGATAAAGGCGAAGTTCTTGAAGGCGCACCCGGACTCAGACCGTCTTCGGAAATCAAAATGCACCTTTGCTGCTACCGTGAACGTCCCGACGTCGGTGCGGTTCTTCACGCTCATCCGCCGACAGCAACCGGCTTTGCAATCGCAAACAAAGCTCTCGACGAATACACAATGATTGAATCGGTAATCGCAATCGGTTCCGTTCCCGTAACACCCTACGGTACACCGTCAACCGACGAGGTTCCCGAAGCAATCAAGCCGTATCTTCAGGAGCATGACGTCATGCTTCTTCAAAACCACGGTGCCCTCACCGTCGGCTCGGATCTCATCACGGCTTACTACAGAATGGAAACACTTGAGCTTTTTGCAAAAATTTCGCTCAACGCTCACCTTCTCGGCGGCGCACAGGAAATTTCAAAGGAAAATATCGACCGCCTTTGCTCGATGAGAGCGCAGTACGGCGTAACCGGAAAACACCCCGGCTATAAAAAATATCCGCACGGAAGTCACTGAGTTTTTTTCGGAGGTTTAACTATGCTCAAAAACATCCCCCCGGTTTTATCGCCGGAGCTTTTAAAAATACTCATGGAAATGGGTCACGGTGACGAAATCGTAATCGCCGACGGAAACTTCCCCTCCTCGGCAATCGCACAAAGGCTCGTCCGTCTTGACGGCCACGGCGTTCCGGAAATTCTTGAAGCCGTCATGCGCTTTTTCCCGCTTGACGCATACACCGAAAAGCCCGTTTCCCTCATGCAGGTTGTTCCGGGCGACCCGGTTGTTCCGACGATTTGGGACGATTACAAAAAAATCCTCAAAGCCGCAGAACCCGAACACTGCGAAATCGAGTTCGTCGAACGCTTTGCGTTTTACGAAAGAGCAAAAAAAGCTTATGCTGTGATTGCAACGGGCGAAAGTGCAATTTACGCAAACATTCTCCTTAAAAAGGGAGTTGTTTTGCCGGAGGACTGCCGATGAACAAAAACGTTCTTGCACTCGACTTCGGTGCTTCGTCCGGAAGAGCGATTCTCGCTTCTTTCGACGGCGAAAGAATTGCGTTGCGTGAGGTTCACCGCTTCGTCAACGAGCCGATTGAAAAGGACGGAAAGCTCTTTTGGAATTTTGACGAACTTTTTAAAAACCTTGAAGAGGGTATCAAAAAGGCTTCTGAAATTTCATCCTTTGACTCAATCGGAATCGACACCTGGGGCGTTGATTACGGAATGCTCAAAGAAGACGGCTCTCTCGTTTCACTCCCCCGTCATTACCGTGACAAAAGGACAAGCGGCCTTTCAAAAACGCTTGACGCAAAGGAGCTTTATCGCCGCACCGGACTTCAAATTATGGATATTAACACGCTCTTTCAGCTCATTGCCGAGCGTAACGAAAACAACTTTGAGGACTGCGAAAAAATTTTGCCGATTCCCGACCTTTTCGCATACTTCCTTACGGGTGAGATTTCGGCAGAACGCTCAATCGCAAGCACAACTCAATTTCTTTCCTCAAAGGACGGAAACTGGGACAAAGAGCTGCTTGAAAGCCTGAACATTCCCGTTTCAATTCTTCCGCCGATTGCCGAAAGCGGAAGCAAAAAGGGTGTTCTTTCAAAATCGGTTTGCAAAAAACTTTCCGTTGCGCCGATTCCCGTGACGGCTGTCTGCGGCCACGACACTCAGTCCGCCGCCTTTGCCGCACCGTTCAAAAAAGGTGAGGACGCCGTTTTTCTCAGTTGCGGAACATGGTCGCTCCTCGGCGCAGAGCTTGACTTTCCCATCCTCACCGAAGAAGCCGCAGAATGCGGCCTTTCAAACGAAGTCGGCTACGGCAAAAAGGTTACCTTCCTCAAAAACATTATCGGCCTTTGGCTCATTCAGGAATCAAGGCGTGAATACAAACGAAAAGGCATTGAGCTGAGCTTTGCGGAAATTGAAAAACTTGCGCGTGAAGCCGGCGAAAGCAAGTGCTTCATCGACCCGGACGATCCGCTCTTTACTCCGCCCGGAGACATTCCTTCCCGTATTCAAAAGTACTGCGAAGAAACTAATCAATATGTTCCGAAAACCACGGGCGAAATTTTCCGCTGTATTTACGAAAGCCTTGCTTTGAAATATCGCACGGCGATTGAAGAGCTTGAGCTTTGCACAAAAAAGGAATTCAAAACCGTACATATTGTCGGCGGCGGCGTGAGAGACAGCCTTCTTTGTTCCCTCACCGCTTCATACTGCAAGCGAAAGGTCACCGCAGGACCGATTGAGGCAACAGCCTTCGGCAACGCCGCAATCCAGCTCCTTTCGCTCGGCGAATTCTCGTCGGAGGAGCAGGCAAGAGAATGTATCGCACGTTCGGAGGAAAACAAAACTTATTTTCCCGAAGAAAGTGACGATTCAAAATTTGAAAGCTTTAAAAAAATCATTTCATCAAAAAATAATCTTTAAAAAACAGAAAGCGAGTGATATTATTATGTATCCGAGAATCGGAATCCGTCCCGTCATTGACGGAAGACAGTTCGGCGTTCGTGAAGACCTTGAAGAGCAGACCATGAACATGGCTCTTGCCGCAAAAAAGCTCATTGAAGAAAACCTTCGCTATCCCGACGGAAAAAGCGTTGAATGTGTAATTGCGCCGTCAACAATCGGCGGCGGTGCGGAAGCTTTTGAATGTGAAAGCTTTTTCCGCACTCAGAACGTTTGCGCAACCCTTTCCGTCACTCCCTGTTGGTGCTACGGAAGCGAAACCATGGATCTCAATCCGCTGACTATTAAGGCCGTTTGGGGCTTCAACGGAACGGAGCGTCCGGGCGCCGTTTATCTTGCCGCCTGCATGGCGGCACATGCCCAAAGAGGTCTTCCCGCTTTTTCAATCTACGGAAGAGACGTTCAGGATAAAGACGAAAAGGAAGTTCCGGCAGACGTCCGCGAAAAAATTCTTCGCTTTGCAAAATGTGCAATCGCAGTCGGCGTAATGCGTGACAAGGCATATGTCGGTCTCGGAAGCGTTTCGATGGGTATTGCCGGTTCGTACTGCAACTCCGACTTTTTCCAAAACTATCTCGGAATCCGTGCGGAATGGGTTGATTTGACCGAAATTCTCAGACGTATTCACCTCGGAATTTTTGACCGTGAGGAATATGAAAAGGCTCTTGCCTGGGTCAAGGAAAACTGCCGTGAAGGATATGACGTCAACAAAGACGTTCCCGAAGACGACGAAATTGACCCGTTCAAAATCAAAAAGCCGAGAACGGCGGAAGAAAAGGAAAAGGAATGGGAGTTCATCGTCAAGTTTACTCTCGTTGCTCAGGACATTTTCTTCGGAAACAAAAAGCTTGCAGAATTGGGCTGGAAGGAAGAAAGCAGAGGAAGAAATGCAATCCTCGGCGGCTTCCAGGGTCAGCGTATGTGGACCGACTGGCTTCCGAACGGAGACTTCACCGAAGCTATCATGAACTCAAGCTTTAACTGGAACGGAAAAAAAGAGCCGGCAATCCTTGCAACCGAAAACGACGGACTCAACGGAACGGCAATGCTTTTCGGAAAGCTCCTCACAGGCGGCGCAACGATTTTTGCCGACGTTCGTACCTACTGGAGTCCGGAGGCCGTCAAGCGTGTTACCGGCGTTGAACCGACGGGAAAGGCCGCAAACGGCTTTATCCACCTCATCAACAGCGGCGCAGCCGCCCTCGACGGAACCGGCGAATGTACCTATGACGGAAAAACCGGCGTTATGAAGCCGTGGTGGGACGTTACCGATAAGGACATCAAGGCGATGCTCGACGCAACGGACTGGGCGCCGGCAAACCTCGGATACTTCAGAGGCGGCGGATTCTCCTCGCACTATCGCACCCGTGCCGAGATGCCCGTAACCATGATAAGAGTCAACATTCTCAACGGCAATCAGCCGCTTCTTCAGATTGCGGAGGGCTACACCGTTGACCTTCCCGACGAAATTCACAAGCCGCTTGACGAAAGAACCGACAAAACATGGCCGACAACGTGGTTCGTTCCGAACCTCACCGGTGAAGGCGCATTCACAGACGTATATCACGTTATGGCAAACTGGGGCGCAAACCACGGCTGCCTTGCCTACGGTCACATCGGCGCAGACCTCATCACCCTTGCAAGTATGCTGAGAATTCCCGTTTCGATGCACAACGTTGACGAAAGCAGAATCTATCGTCCGCACACATGGAGCGCATTCGGAACGAAGGACCTTGAAAGCGCAGACTATCGTGCCTGCGAAAGCTACGGTCCGATGTATAAATAAAAAAACGGTTGCGGTTCGTCAAAACGAATCGCAACCGTTCCTTTTTCTGTTTTAATGATTATTCTTCGGGATCCTCCGGAAGAACGTCGTCTGCGGCATTTTCGGCCTTTCTGACGATGGCAATCGGTGTCTGCTGAGAGCTTTGACCGAGCGGATTATCTTCAAAAACACTCTTGCAGAAGTCGATTTCAATTGACTCATCGCTTCTTCCCAGAATTTCTCGTCCGATGTCGTTTGCGTCCATAACAACAACCTTGCAGCCGGTATGCTTTTCAAGGTCGGCGGCAACTTCGTTCGGCTTGTACGGAGCGAGCTTTGCGTAATGGTTATACGGCGGAAGGGTGCAGTCGCACGGGCCGTCGATAGCTCTCGCCTTTTCTCCGACGATTTTATAAAAAACTCCTCTTACGCCGAAGGGCTTTGTTACGGCAGAACAGAAAGCGGCGAAAAGAATCTTCGGCGCTCCGACGTCACGAAGAGCAAGCTCCATCGTCCACGGGCTTCCGAGTCCGATTCCGTACGGTGACTTATAAACGAATTTGCAAAGGATCTTTGCAAGGCGTGACGGCTTGATTTCATCGATATCAAAGGCTCTGCCTTGACTGATAGCGACGATTTTTTCGCTGATGAAAATCATGTCGCCTTCCTTTACGAACGGCATAACATATTCGTCCATAATATCGGTGAGAACGTCGCCCTTATAGACAACCTTCGTCTTAATCGGAAAACGGCAGTATGTTCCCCACGGGGTTTCGATTTTAAGCTTTTTTTCTGGGTTCGGTCTGAGTGCGGTCATATCCATATATTAAAAACTTCCTTTCATGTTCACATTCTGAAAGCGCAGATTTTTTCCTGCGTTTACTGATATATTCTAACCCAATAATGCGCTCAAGTCAATGAAAATATACAGTTTTAAGAACTTTTTCACAAAAAACCGCCGGCGAGCAAAATCCCGGCTCATTTTTGCGCTCCAATATTATACCCCCGTATTTAAATTTGTCAAGAAAAAAGCTTTTGCGTTCGTCTTTGTTCGCAAAAGCTTTTTATAAAAATTTTTACGGCTGTTTTCTTTTTGCTTTTGAAAGCGAAAAGAAAAATTTGAAAAGTGAAAAAACGGCAACGACTCCGAGCGAGCATATCGCAAAAAGAAAGCCGATATAAGTCAAAATCCAGCCCTCGCCCGATGTTCCGTTCAGCGCATTCGCAAAAAACAGGAGCAAGAAAACAAACAGCGGAAAAATCCATTTTGTCCGGTTCCCGAAAAGACCCGTCAGCGCCGAATTCAAAACGGTGAATGCAATCATCAAGCCGATTGACGGGGCATTGTCCGGAAGAAGTTGAGGCATTGCGAAAAACACCGTCACCTGAAGGCAGCACATTGCAACCGTAAAAAACGAGCTTCGGTCAAGCCGCCGCAGCCTTTTTTCGTTGTCTGCAATAACCTCAACGAGCGTCTCATCATTCTTTTTGATGATATCGTCAATTTGTTCGGAGAAAACACCGGAATATTTCTTTTCCTCGGTTGAAAGCGTTTTTTTCTCATCTGTTTGCATCTCTGAAAAAACGGCGTTATTTTCCGTGCCGGTCAAGTGCTCGTCACCTTTTTCAGAAGAAGAGCTTGACGCCTTTTCAAGATACTTTTCTCCGGCGATAAGCTCGCCCACCGAAACGCACAACACCCGTGAAAGCGGGACAACAAACGAGATATCCGGCATTCCCCTTCCCGTTTCCCAGCGTGAAACAGCCTTGTCGGTACAGCCGAGCCTTTCGGCAAGCTCTTTTTGCGTAAGGCCGACCGCCGTTCGCCGTTCTTTTATAAAAATACCGATTTTTTGTGTATCCATAACATCAGCTCCTTCTTTTTTGTTTTTTACATTATTATGATAGCATCAGAGCCGCCAAAAAGCAACCTATGAATCGTAGAGTCGATATATCGCCCCGAAAATCACACTGTATTTTTCCGATTTAAGCTTTTAAAAACAAAAAAGGCAGGTTAAAAAAAGTTTCAAAAATTTTGATAAAAAGGCTTGACGTAACTCGAATAATGTGGTATATTATTCAAGCGTTAAGGACACGCTGGTGTGCGTGCTGGTGTAGCTCAGTTGGTAGAGCAGCTGATTTGTAATCAGCAGGTCGGGGGTTCGAGTCCGTCCACCAGCTC
>CAKTFN010000019.1 GCA_934561055.1 uncultured Eubacteriales bacterium | reverse complement strand
GGTCGCTTCCAACCAAGTATTTTCAGCACTGATGAGCTTAACTGCCGTGTTCGGGATGGGAACGGGTGGACCCTCATCGCTAAAGACACCGACTTCGCAGTGTTGTTCGCACTTGCGTTTCAGTGATTGTTATTATAGACTAACTTCAAGAAAAAGTCAAGGCTTTTTTGAAACTTTTTTAAAAAAGTTTTATCGTCGAAATAAGAAAAATATTTTCAAAGCCGCCTCGGTTCCTTTTGAACTTTCGGCGGCTTTTTCATGTTACTTTTTCGGTTCCGAAATCTTCTTTTCCCTGCCGGCAAGATAGATAACGGGAACGAACTTTGAAGTGAGCGCCCAAACGCCGGTCATGACGGCAACAAAAACCGCAAGGCTGAGAACGAAGTAAAGAGGCGAATCTTTCAAAATGCCGCCGTTCCAATGGTTGAGGCAGTAGTTATACGGAACAATGAAGGACGCAAGAAGAACAAGAAGCTGACCGCATTTTTGAACCTTCTCCGGCTTTTCGACGTAAGTTCCGAGAACAAACGGAAAAAGCTTTTTCGCAATGAGAGT
Source organism: uncultured Eubacteriales bacterium (assembly GCA_934561055.1). Taxonomy (GTDB): domain Bacteria; phylum Bacillota; class Clostridia; order Oscillospirales; family Acutalibacteraceae; genus UBA6857. The sequence goes on along the minus strand of CAKTFN010000019.1, from coordinate 21,956 downwards.
TGCCGGAACAAGAAGAAGCGCGCAGGCTACCGTTGCGGCAATGATAAAGACCGTTGTTTCCTTATATTTCGGGAACATCGCCTCAAAAACAAGGATAAGAGGCTTATGGATGCCCATATAAAACAGTGTGTTTTGACCGATGAAGGTAATGAGCTTCATTGAAGGAAGCTTCATCACGCAAAGCGTGATTGCAACACTCGTGAACACGGCGGCCGCTGCGGCAACGACAAATTCTTCTCCGTAATAATTTCCGTGAAGACTGAATCTTCCGTTGAATTTCCAGCAAACAAAGCCAAGCGCAAAAAGAACAAGAATCGAAGCGATATATTTGAAAGCATTAAGGCTTTCGAGTTTTTCACGATTTGCCTTATAAAGATCCATGAGAAGCTTTCCGACAACGATGAAGAAAACGGCGGCCGGAACGCAGCTTGCGTGCCAAACAAGGTCAACCTTCGTAAGAATCAATCCGACGGGAAGGAAAAAGACGCTGCAAAGCGCAACTCCGGTTTTGTTCGCTTTGCAAAGTTTTACGAACGCCCAAATCACAAGTTCTGCCATGAAAAGAACAAGAACGTAATAAAGCGGATTCGACGGCGAACCGACAAGATTATTGTTTCCGGTAATGACTCCGAGAAGATATCTCGGAACGGGAACCTCGCCTTTTTGCTTCACCATCACGGAAACCTGTCTCAGGCAGAATGAAAGCATTTGCATCCAAAAATACGGAATGAGCATTCGCTTTGCACGAATCAGAAAAAAGTCTTTGAACGACGTTTTGTTCATTTTTTCAAAATTCATCGTGAATCCCGTTGCAAAAAAGAACAACGGCATATGGAAAGAATATATCCACGATTTGAAGGTTTTTCCGATTCCGAGATGACCGATAATCACAAAAATAAAGGCAATGCCCTTGAGTTGGTCAATCCAAACAATTCTTTTTTTGTTTTCCATGATTTTCTCCTTATTCTTTATTCGAGCGCATCAATAACTTTTATAACATCGTCCGTAAACGAAATCGACGCAAGCGAGTCATAGCATGTTTCGCCCTTATTGATGAGGACAAGGTCTTTTCCTTTGAAAAAGCGGATATATGAAGCGGCGGGATAAACGCTGAGACTTGTTCCGACAACAATCAGCGCATCTGCGTTTTCAATCGCAACGATTGCCCTTTCAACGCTTTCCGGCGAAAGGGGTTCTTCATAAAGAACAACGTCGGGTTTGATGACTCCGCCGCAATCGCAAACGGGAACGCCCTTCTTTTCGAGTATCGTTTCAAGAGGGAAGAACTTCTTACAGTTTTCGCAATAATTTCTCATGACGCTTCCGTGAAGTTCAACAACGTCCGAACTTCCGGCCTTTTGGTGAAGCGAGTCGATATTTTGAGTGACAACGGTCACCTTTTTTCCTTTTCTTTCGAGCGAAGCGAAAAATTCATGCGCCTTGTTCGGCTTTGCCTCGGGATAGATCATCTGAGAGCGGTAAAAATCAAAGAAAACCTCGGTGTGCTCAACGAAAAAAGAATGAGAAAGCATTGTTTCCGGCGGAAAGCCGAAACGGCTTATCGTTTTATAAATTCCGTTTTCGGAACGAAAATCCGGAATTCCGCTCGGGCAACTTATTCCGGCGCCGGTAAAGACGCAGATTCGGTTGCTTTTTTCGATTATTTCTTTAAGCTTTTTGATTTTTTCATCCAAAACAATCGCCGCCTCAAGAGAATTTTTCGATTTTATTTTATCATATCACTGACTTTATGTCAATTCTCACATTGTTCACAGAAAAACGAACATTTTTTTGAAGACCGCTTTCGGTGTGTTCCGATTCCGCATGAATTTTTGCCGATTTCGGTAAAAAAGTAAAAATTTTCCTGTTTTCTGAAAAAAGTTGCAAAAAAGCTGCGACTTTTTCCTCTTTTGACGCTATAAGTGAGAGGACTTTTCGGTAGGCCGGAAAGCTCTCAAGAAATTCATCCGTCAGAAACGGAGAAAGGAAGAGTGAATGAAAAAAACACTTTCGGCAAAGGAAGAACTTTTTTGCACCTACTATGTTCTTGACAGAAACGGAAGGGAAGCCGCCGCAAAAAGCGGATACCGTTCGCCGCAAAGAAGCGCGGCAAAGCTTTTGAAAAAGAAAGAGATTCTCGCTTTCATCAAGGCGGCGGACGAAAAAGCAAAAAGAAAAAGCGAAGACATCGCCGCAGGGTATTACCGACTTGCTTTCGGCTGCGTTGCGGACGCGGTAAAACTCATTTTTTGCGACGAAATCAGCGAAAGCGAGCTTGAAAAGGCAGACCTTTTTTCGGTCTCCGAAATCAAGAAGCAGAAAGGCGGAGGAATCGAAATCAAGTTTTTCGACAGACTCAAAGCACTTGAAAAGCTTGAAAGCTTTTCCCTTTCCGATTCAAACGCTTCGGCAAAAGCTTTTTACAGCGCAATCGAAAAGGGTGCAATCGCTTTGAGGGAGGAAGAAAATGAATAAAAGCGGCTTCACATCTTTCTCTCAAAAGCAGCTTGTTGCCCTTTCGTGGTGGCACGACGGTTCGCCTTTTTGCGAAAAAGACGGAATCATCTGCGACGGCGCCGTAAGAAGCGGAAAAACAACCTGCATGTCGCTTTCGTTCGTCGCATGGGCAACTTTCCGCTTTTCTGGCGAAGCATTTGCACTCTGCGGAAAAACAATCACTTCGCTCAAACGCAATGTTGTGACTCCCCTTTTGCCGGTTCTTCGTTCGCTCGGTTTTGACTGCCGCGAAAAGTATTCGCAAAATTTCATTGACATCTCCCTTTCGGGAAAGCAAAACCGCTTTTACCTTTTCGGCGGACGAGACGAATCTTCGGCCTCGCTCATTCAGGGCATGACTCTTTGCGGTGTGTTCTTTGACGAAGTTGCGCTTATGCCACGCTCATTCGTTGAACAAGCCGTTGCACGATGCTCGCCGTCGGGAGCGAAGTTTTGGTTCAACTGCAACCCGGAAAACCCGATGCATTGGTTCTTTGAGGAATGGATCAAGAAGGCCGACGAAAAAAACTGCCTTTATCTTCACTTTTTAATGAAGGACAACCCTTCGCTTTCAAAAAAAGTCATTGCACGTTATGAATCGCTTTACAGCGGAAGCTTTTACGAACGGTTCGTCCTCGGAAAATGGGTTGCCGCAGACGGCCTTGTTTATCCGGAAGCGGCAAACGGAAGATACACAAAGGCATTGCCGAACCAAAGCGGAGAAAAGCATTACATCTCATGCGATTACGGAACGGTCAATCCGTTTTCGCTCGGACTTTGGTCAAAATTCGGTTCGTGTTGGTTCCGTGAAAAGGAGTTTTATTACTCCTCAAAAAAATGCTCGGCACAGAAAACAGACGAGGAATATTACCTTGAACTTGAAAAACTTGCGGACGGTTTTTCGATTGAAGCGGTTGTTGTTGACCCTTCGGCGGCAAGCTTCATCGAATGCGTCAGACGGCACGGGCGGTTCAAGGTGATAAGGGCGAAAAACGACGTTGCAAACGGAATCCGCCGGGTTCACGAGGCTTTCAAGGCGGGAAAAATTTTCATCACTCCCGAATGCAAAGCGACGCTCAGAGAGTTTTCCCTTTACCGGTGGGAAGAAAACAACGCAAAGGACTGCCCGAAAAAGGAAAATGACCACGCAATGGACGACATCAGATACTTTGTTTCAACCGTACTTTTTGAAGATGAGGACGACGGCTTCTTCGCAATTGCGGCTGACAGGTAAGAAAGGAGTGATTAATTGGCTCTCAGGAAAAAGAAAAAGGCCGAAAGCGGCGAAAACGTCCTCGCCGTTCCGCAGACCGGGAAAAACGGCCACCCTTTTCTTTCACTTTCATCTTATGTTCCCGGCTTTTCAAACGACGCCGTGCTTTTCAAAAGCCTTCGTGAAGCCGTTCCGATTATCGACGCGGCAATCGGAAAACTTGTTCGCCTTCTCGGAACTTTCAAAGTGAAATGCGAAAACGAATACGCCGAAGAAAGTCTTGAACGCTTTCTTTCCGAAGTTGACGTCGGAGGAACGAGAAAAGGGATTTATGCTTTTGTTTCGTCGTTTTTCGACGAGCTTTTGACCTTCGGAACGGCGGTCGGAGAAATTGTTACCGACGGAGTTCAAATCAGAAGTCTTTATCTTTCCGATCTCAAAAACGTTTCGCTGAAAGCGGGAGAAAATCCGCTTGAAATCATTGTCAGCGCCCAAAACGAAAACGGAACCTTCATTCCCGTGAAATATCCGGACCTCATTCTCAGAAGCGTTCATAACCCCGAACCGGGAAAAATTTACGGAACGTCAATTCTCAAAGGACTTCCGTTCGTCAGCGACATTCTTCTCAAAATTTTCAACACAATCGGAATCAACTGGGAAAGAGTCGGAAACGTTCGCTTCGCCGTGACATACAAACCGCAAAACGACGCACTCGACAAAGCCTATGCAAAAGACAGAGCAAAGCAGGTTGCCGAACAATGGCAGAAAGCGATGGAAAAAACGGGTCCGGTCAAAGACTTTGTTGCCGTCGGCGACGTTCAGATCAAAGCAATCGGCGCGGACAATCAGATTCTTGAAAGCGAAGTTCCCGTCAGGCAGATGCTTGAGCAAATCATTGCAAAGCTTGGAATTCCGCCGTTTCTTCTCGGCCTCTCATGGTCAACGACTGAAAGAATGTCCTCCCAACAGGCGGACATTCTCACGAGCGAAATCGAATCATATCAGCGGGAAATCGAACCGATAATCAGAAAAATCTGCAAAACGCACCTTCTTCTGAACGGCCTTGACTGTGACTTCAAAATCGAATGGAACGACATTACGCTTCAGGATATCTCCGAAATTTCAAAGAGCAGATATTACGAAGCGCAGACAAAAAAACTTTTGAACGAAATCGGAGGTGTAAACCCGGATTATGAAAACTGAAAAAGAAAATACCGCTTCGCCCGTGAACGAAGGAGAACTTGCCCTCATCAACGGATATTCCAGAAAAAAGCTTTCGGGAAATGACGTTTACGTTTTTTCGGTCAATCTTTGTGACAACGAGGTTGACCGTGACTTTGAATGCTTTTCTCTTTCGGCACTCAACGAGCTTGCGGTTTTGTTTGAAGGAAAAACGGGAATTTTTGACCACAACGCAAAAAGCTCGCTTCAAACGGCAAGAATTTTCAAAGCGTGGGTTGAAACGGACAAGACGAAAAAGACAACCCTCGGAGAAAATTACAGCGTTCTCAAAGCGAGAGCATACATGATCAGAACAAAAGAAAACGAAAGTCTCATTGAAGAGATTGAGGGCGGAATCAAAAAGGAAGTCAGCGTGAGTTGCTCCCTTTCAAGAGCCGTTTGCTCAATCTGCGGCGAGGACATGAGACACGGAAAATGCAACCATATCAGAGGAAAAAGTTACTCGGGTTCGCTTTGCTTTTCCGTTCTCAAAGAGGCAACCGACGCCTACGAATGGTCGTTCGTTGCCGTTCCGGCGCAAAGAGCCGCCGGAGTTACAAAAAGTTTCAAAAAGGAGGAGTTTTCCACGCAGGACACACTTGAAATCATCAAAAGCGCAAATTCACCGCTGAACCTTTCATTTGAGCAGGTTAAAACGCTCAAGGACCGCATTGCGGCACTTGAAAAGGGCGCGGAGGATTCAAAGCTCTACCGTGCAGACCTTTTGAGCGAAATTGAAAAGTATGCTCACATTGTAATGCCGACAATCAATCAAAAGACCTTTGCAAAAGGCTTTGAAAACATGAACATTCACGAACTCAAAGAGCTTTCAAAAGGACTTAGGGAGCAGGCAGGAAAAATTTTCCCGCCCGAACCTCAGCTCAAGCCCTTCTGCGAAAAAACAAAAACAGACAACACAGCTTTCAAAATTTAAAGGAGGATTTTTATGAACACATCACTTTCGGGCTTTAACACACTCATTGCAACCTTTTCTTCTTCAACCGCTTCAAAGGGCGACGTTGTTTCAATGAGCGGAAACATGGCCGTTTCAAAGGCGGCGGCAAATGCGGCTTTCTGCGGCGTTTGCACCGACAAAAGGGGCGGTTTCGTTTCGGTTCAGCTTTCCGGTTACACAAGACTTTCCTATTCGGGAACCGCACCGACAGTAGGCTTTGCAGCCCTTGCGGCGGACGGAAACGGCGGAGTCAAAACAGCTTCAAGCGGCGGAAGAACTCTTCTTGTTACCGACGTTGACACTGAAAACACAACAATCGGCGTAATGCTTTAATTTCAGAAAGGAGAAAAATTCATGGCAACATATGAAAACATCAAACTTGAAAAAGGACTTTATACAACGGGAAAGGGCTTCACCGCCACCCTTGAAGAACTTGACCCTTCGGAAAATTACATCGGCACGGAACTTGAAGGACTCGACGCTTACGAACGCCAGCTCAAGCGTTTTTCAATCAGAGTGAACGGCAAGGGCAGCGACAACGTTGAAAAGTTTTTCAAAACTTCGGACAGCGCAGCCCTTTTCCCGGAATACGTCAGCAGAGCTGTAAACGCCGGAATTGAGGAAAACGACATTCTTCAGAAGATTGTTGCAACAACAACGACCGTCGATTCCCTTGATTACAGAACAATCACTTCCGTGACCTCGGAAGAAGAAAAGAGCCTCAAAGTTGTTTCCGAAGGTGCGGCAATTCCCGAAACGGAAATCAAGACACAGGAAAACCTTGTGAAGCTTCACAAGAGAGGAAGAATGCTCGTTGCTTCCTACGAAGCAATTCGCTTTCAGCGCCTTGACCTTTTCACCGTCACTCTCCGTCAAATCGGCGCATACATTGCAAAAAGTCAGCTCAAAGATGCAGTTGACGTTCTCATGAACGGCGACGGAAACGGAAACGCAATCACAACGTCAAACGTTGAATCAACCGGAACTCTCACTTACGGCGACCTTGTTGATTTTTGGAACAGCTTTGACCCGTATACGCTCAACAGCATCATTGCTTCGCCTTCTATGACGGCAAAACTTTTGAAGCTCGCCGAATTCCGTGACGCCGCCGCGGGGCTCAGTTTCCATTCAAGCGGAAACCTCGTCACCCCCTTCGGCGCAGAACTTCTCAAAAGTTCGGCCGTTGCAAACAACACTCTCATCGGACTTGACAAAAACTGCGCCCTTGAGCTTGTTACCGCAGGCGGAGTTTCAACCGAATTTGACAAGCTCATTGACCGCCAGCTCGAACGTGCGGCAATCACAAGCATTGCGGGCTTTGCAAAGATTTATACGCCGGCATCAAAAGCGCTTTCGCTTTGATTCAAAAGGAGAACACCATGATTGAACCGACCGAAGTTTGTGCAATTCTCAAAGAACACGCAGACCTTGAAGACATTCCGGCCACGGAGCTTCTTCCCGTTTGCGAAAGAGCAATTTCTTATGTTCAATCGCTTCTCAGAGACGACGCAGACTGTGATTCGCCCCGCATTGCGGCTCTTTCGGCCGCCGAAGCAAGAGTTGAGGTTTTCCACAAACTTCTTTCCGCTCCGGACCGTTTCAGCAGCTACAAAGTCGGCGATATGACAATCCAACGCGACATTCAAAAGGAGTTTTCGATTGAAAAAACGCTGCGCGACGAAGTTTTCCTTAAAAACGCCGACATTCTCAAAGACAAAGGAGGCTTTTTCTTTGAAGCATATCCGTAAGGCCGCGCCGAAATTCATTGAAAAATACGGTCAGCTCCTTTTGATTGAAAAAAACGGAGAAAAAACATCGTTCCGTGCTTTTTTTCAGCCGCTGAGATATAAAAACAAAATGTATCTCAGCTCCGTTTCAACGGAACTCGGCTATGACGTCCTTTCAAAATTTCTTTTGATTTGTCCCGTCGGTGTTCCGATTGAAGAAGTCAACGGCTTTGACGTTTTTCTTCGCTTCGGGGAGGAAGATTTTTCGGTTGACCACTGCGAAAAATTTTATTTCAGGGACGAGCCTCTTTATTATTGGGCAATCGTTCATCAGAACAAGGGGGACTGCATTTGAAAACGGACGGTCTTGTTTCAAAAATCGTTTCAAAAATCAACGGCGAAATGACCGACATAGAAAACGTTGAAGCCGTTCTCTCCTATTCCGGCTCATGCATTCGCGCGCCGATAAAAAAGATTTATCTTTCATTTATGACGGGAGAAAACAACGTTTCCCATTACTATGACGATACCGAAAAATGCTGCCGTCTCAACAAAATCAGCGTTTCAATGAACTGCTACTCTCCGGCAAACCTTGCGGCCGAGCAGGTCATTGCAAAGGCGGAAGAAATTCTTGACAGACTCTGCGATTCCTTCGGCGGAGAAATGACGGGGTACAAGCTTGAAAAAGCAAAACCCGACGACGACTCAAAGGCGGTCAAAATTCCTTGCACACTCTTCTTCCGCTACGAGTCCTGCCCGGCATACGACGTTGCGGACAGCGTTCTTGTTCCGTTTGCAAACTTCATGTGCAAGGAACACGTTACGGACGAAAATCTTCACCTTTCCGAAAAAGAAAAGGCCTTCGTCCGCCAGCCGATAGTCACCGGACGCTACACCGGAACAGGCGACGAAGAACACGAAGTTGTTCTCGGCTTCAGGCCAAAGTTTCTCATAATTTATGAGCTCGGAAGTCAGCTTTTTGCATACGATCCGGTGAACGCACAGGTTCATTACCGTTTTGCCGTCTGCGGTGCGGGCGGAAACATGAGGGGCGTTACTCTCACAAAGGACGGTTTCAAAATCAGCAAGTCGATTTCCGTCAAAGTCAACGGCGCCGTTTGCGAACTCAATGACGTTCTTTTGACTTACGCTTACGTTGCGGTTATGTAAAACGTAAAAGAAAGCCCTCGCGCCGTACATTATTGCACGGTACGAGGGCCTTACTCAATTATTTTTCTTGAATTTGTATTTTTCTTTGCCGCAACCCGAAACGGGTTCGACGATTCCGTTCGACACTAAGATTGAACTTAATTTTGAAGCAGCGGAATTTTCTATTCCGAGGAGTTCTTTGATATCGCTTCTTCCGAAAAATTCCTCATAGCCGAACTTTTCAAACAATTTTCCAATCTGAACTATTCTTACAGATGAAAGACGAGCGACAGTTTTTGTCTTATTTGTTTTCTTTTTCCTCTTTCGGTGGAAGAAGAGCAGTCATGCTTTTCAGTCCGACGGCAAGCGTTGAAACGTTGTGAAGAAGTGCAGAAATCTGCGGAGTGAGTATTCCGATAACGCCGAGTGCAATCAAAGCGGAATTGAACGAAATTATAAAACGATAGTTCCTTCCGATTCGTTTCATTGCCGCATCCGAAAGCTCTCTGATTGTTTTTAATGCCCAAAGATCTTCGGTCGAAACGGTGATGTCCGCAATTTCACGCGCAATCGCCGCACCGGTGCTTACGGCAATTCCCGCATCGGCCTGCGAAAGCGCCGGAGCGTCGTTGATTCCGTCGCCGATCATGATTACCGTGTGTCCTTCTTCTTTGAGCCGTTTGACGTATTCGGCCTTGTCCTCCGGAAGTACTTCGGAGAAATATCTGTCTACTCCAACTTTTTTTGAAACGGCCTTCGCCGTTTTGTCGGAGTCGCCGGTCATCATCACAATGTTTGAAAAGCCGAGTTTTCTGAGTTCTTCAATGACTTTTACGGCTTCTTTTCTGATGGGGTCTTCAATCAGTATGACAGCGACGAGCTGTCCGTCGCATGACATATAAAGTTGGGAATATTCGCCCGAAATCGAGTTGAATTTTTTCTCATCCGAGATTGTTGCGCCCTCATCTTCAAAAATAAAATGATGGCTTCCGATTGCAATTCGCTGTCCGTCAACAATTCCGATTATTCCGTGGGCAACGATATATTCAACCGAAGAATGACACTCCTCATGAGTAAGACCGCGTTCTGCCGCCTCGTTGACAACGGCATTTGCGATTGAATGGGGATAATGTTCTTCAAGGCACGCGGCCGTTCGGAGAATTTCGTTTTCGTCACTTTCAAGGAAAGTGACGATTCCGGCAACTTTCGGAGAAGCGTGGGTCAGCGTTCCTGTTTTATCGAACACAACAGTATCGGCTTTTGAAACAACTTCAATGAACTTTCCGCCTTTGAAAGAGATCCCGTGAGCTATTCCTTCGCGAAGAGCCGAAAGCATTGCAATCGGCATTGAAAGCTTCAGTGCGCAGGAATAGTCAACCATTAAAATTGCGGCGGTTTTGATAAGATTGCCCGTGAAAAGATAAGTAAGGCCCGCACCGAGAAGACTGAACGGAACAAGTTTATCCGCAAGGTTTGCGGCCTTGTCCTCCGTGTCGGACTTGAGTTTTTCCGATTCTTCAATCATTTTTATGATTCTGTCATAGCGGCCGTTTCCGGCGGCTTTTTCAACGGAAATCGAACATTCGCCGTCTTCGACAACCGTTCCGGCATAGACCAAAGCGCCCTTTGATTTCGGTACGGCGTCAAATTCTCCGGTCATTGAAGACTGATTGACGGTTACCACACCGTCGCTGATTTTTCCGTCGAGCGGAATCATGCCTCCGGTGCGGACAACAATTTCGTCACCCGCTTTCACGTCTTTGAGCGGAACCAGAACTTCGTTTTCACCGGCCTTGAGCCAAACCTTTTCTATTCCGAGCGACATTGTCTGCGCAAGGTCTTCAACGGACTTTTTGTGGGTCCATTCGTCAAGAATATCGCCGATTTTCAAAAGGAACATGATTGAAGAAGCGGTTGAAAAGTCTCCCTTCAAAAGCGCAACAATGATTGCGGCTGCGTCAAGAACCGGGACGTCAAGCTTTCCTTTCAAAAGCGATTTTACGCCGAGCAAAATTCGTTTTGCCGCCGTGAAAAGCGTGATTGCCCTTCTTATCGGCCAAGGAATCAACCACTTTTTAACGTATCTGAAAATGACGGCATTGACAAGTTTATCCTGATATTCACGGTTAAGTTCTCGGCTTGTTCTTTCCGGAACAAGAGCCGCCGTGGCTTCGGTGAACGCAAACTTTGAAATCGCACGGATAACCTCTTCTCTTTCGCAGTTATATTCAATCACAGCGTCGCAGGTTCTGTCATAAACCAAAACGTTTGAAACGCCGTGAATGCTTTTAAGATAATATTCGAGAATGTCGGCTTCTCTGAGCGACATATGCGCTTTGACCGCACGGACACGTATTCGTCCTTTTTTATCATATAAAATCTTACATTTCATTTTTAAACTCCTCTGAAAAAAACAAGCCGCCGAAAAAATGCGGCGGCTTTTTAATCATTCGTTTTCTGCTGAATCTTCAATAACTTTTTCATCTTCCGCAGCATATTCCTCGTTAAGTTTCTTTGCGTCGGCAAGAATGTCGTCGGCATTTTCCTTAATATTGGTTGCCGTTTTCATAACGTCTTCCTTTGCGCGAAGAGCAGCCGCGGTTGTGTGAACATAAACTTTTTTTGCGCCCTTACCGGAAAGAATTTTGAGTCCGGCCGTGCCAAAAAGTACACCGCCTACAAAAAGACCGAAATGTTTCAACATGCTCATAATAATTACCATAGCCTTTCCGGCTACAAAAATCAGAAAAAATCACATTGATTCCTTGCTGTAGCCTGACAAGGTGTGACATAAATTCGGCTTTATGAGCTTAATTCAAGCACTCATAATCCCATAATTTTTCAATCAAATAATAGCACATTTGTCAAAATTTGTCAAATCATTTTCTGTACTGCGAATAGCCCTGCTGCTGCGGAGGCTGATTGTTTGCGTAAAACCTTTGCGACATATCCGGCTGAGCGTCCGGGAACTGTTTTGCGGCTCTTCTTCTTGCACGTTTTGCGTTTTCGGAGTTTTTCATGTCAAGAAGCTGCTGCAAAATTTTGATTGCTTCTCCGACGCCTCTGAAAAGAAGAGCAAGAATCGCACCTGCGAGAATCGAAACCGAAAGATAAACAAAGCCGAGATCATCGTTGAACTTCAAAAGAACAATTCCCGTTACAAGTCCGAGAACGGCAATCACGATTGAAGTTACGTTGAGCATATTCGCAATCGGGTTTCTGCTCGTTCTTCCCGCTGCGGTCGAAGCGTCAATAAGTGCTTCGTATTCTTCATCGGTAATGATAAGCGGAACTTCCTTTTTCCCCTGGCTTTTGCTTGAAAGCCCCCACGCAAGAAGGTCTGCGTCTTTCTTTTTATAATATTCTTCCTTTTGCTGATCGGTCAGCTCTTTGATTTTATTTTCAACTTGTTCTAACATCAAAACATTCCTTTCACGATTGAGCGTTAAATGTACAAAAATAAGATTATCACATTTTTTTCATTTCTTCAAGTCAATGGAAAAAATTAATATGATACTAAACATAATTTTTTGTCTTTCAGTATATATTGATTGAAAGCTCTTCGATTTTTCTGCGTAGGCACTGAAAATCCTCAAGAGCGTCTTTCTTTTTCGACTCGTCTCTCAAAAGCGCCGCCGGATGAAAAGTTCCCATCATATAAATTTCGCCCTTTTTGAAAAATTCGCCGTGCTGTCTTGTCACTCTGAAATCGGGAGAAATCAGTCTTTGCGCCGCAATGCGTCCGAGACATACGATAATCTGCGGCTTTATGAGCTTCACCTGACGTCGGAGATATCCGAGACAGACCTCCGTTTCCTCCGGTTTGGGGTCTCGGTTATGCGGCGGACGGCATTTCACCATGTTTGCGATATAGACGTTTTTGTTTCGGTCGAGGTCAAGAAGCGAAAGATAAAGATCCAAAAGCCGGCCGCTTTTTCCGACGAAGGGAAGGCCTTGAAGATCCTCCTGTTCGCCCGGCCCTTCTCCGACGAACATTATCCCGGCATTTTCGTTTCCCATTCCGAAAACGAGATTTGTCCTTCCTTTTCCGAGCGGGCATTTATAACAGTTTTTACACTCGTTTTCAAGCGCAAGAAGTTCGTTTTCCAAAAGCGGACACCCCTTTCTTTTTATTATTGTACCACACTTTAGGGCAAAAGTGACATTTTTTGAAAAGATTGTTGAATTTCAAATCTTTTTGTTGTAAAATAAGTCGTATAATATCTCAAGGAGGATAATCAATTATGAATAAACCCGTTTTAATTGAAACTTCAGCACGTCACGTTCATGTTTCGCGCCGTGTTCTTGACATTCTTTTCGGCGAAGGCTATGAGCTCACCGCAAAGAAAGATCTTTCTCAGCCCGGCCAGTTCGCCTGCGAAGAAAGAGTTCAGGTTATCGGCCCGAAGAGCAGCTTTCCCGCCGTTTCAATCCTCGGCCCGGTAAGACCGGAAACTCAGGTTGAGCTTTCTGCCGGCGACGCACGCTCAATCGGAGTCAAAGCTCCGATCAGAGAATCAGGCGACCTTGAAGGCAGTGCAGGTTGCAAGCTCGTCGGTCCGAAGGGCGAAGTTGAACTCAAAGACGGCGTAATCGTTGCAAAGCGCCACATTCACATGACTCCGGAAGACGCCGAAAAATACGGTCTTGAGGACAAGCAGGTTGTTTCCGTTAAGGTTGACACCGCAGAGCGTTCGCTCGTTTTCGGTGATGTCGTTGTCAGAGTCAGCCCGAAATATGCTCTTGCGATGCACATTGACACCGATGAGTCAAACGCAGCTTGCTGCACTCCGGGTCTCATGGGCGACATCATTGCCTGATTGAAAACCGAACATAATAAAAAACGCCTGTCTGCTTTTTTTGCAGACGGGCGTTTTTTCGTTGATTTTTAATTCAGGCTCTCGTCGTTGCATTAAGCTTTGAGCCGTCATATCCGACTATGTCAAGTTTTTCCGATTTCATTTGAAGCGAATCGTCGAGCATAATCGAATAAACCGCTTCATCACCGAAAAGAAGTTGACTTTCTGTGTAATATTTTTTTGCCGAAAGGTAACCCGCAGTCCCATGCTGAGCCCTTCCTTTTGAAATCGGACAAAAGACCCACTGTGCACGGGCATTCTCATACATTACCGGATTTGAATTGTAGAGATGATGGGAAGCCTGGAGAATGTCCGTTTTAAAAATTTTCTCGCCGTGTAAAGCGGTCATCTTCTTTTCTCCGAGCAAGCCGAGGTCACCGGTGACAAGAAAGCTTTTTGAATTTGCGGAAAGTCTGCAAACGGTTGAACCGTCGTTTGGGTTCACAATCGGAGTTGAACCGTCAAGCGCCGAAACCGCGTCCTCATGGGTATAAAGAACGTCAACATTGAGATTTGCAAGACTGAAGCTCATCCCGGTGTGCGGAACAAGATATTTCACGTTTTTATAATACTTTGCGATGCGCTTGCGGAAACTGTCAACCGTTTTGGAATGTTCAATAACCGAAGAGGAAGGATAATTGAACATTACACGTTCAAGCTTGATGTTCTTTCGGTAAAATCCGAGGAGCTTGTAAAAGAACTGATAGTGATCGCCGTGGGCATGGGTTCCGTACCAAAGGGCGATTTTAACCTTCTTTTTTTGCTTCGTTCCGGTAATCTTCTTCATAAAATTGAAGCATTCGTCAATGTTCTTATCGGCGGCTTCAAGTTTTTCTCCGCCGTCAATCACAACAAGGCTGTTGTCCGCAAGGCGGATGATATACATCATTCCGTTCGTTGAATATTTTGTGACGTCGTTTTTCTCGCCGTAATCGGTGTAAGGAAGCTGAAACTGATAAACGGTTGCGTCGGTTTTTTCCGAATAAGTATAGCCGAAATCTTCAAAATCCTTTGCGGCGTTGTCTTCAATGATTCTGACTTCACCGGTTCTGTTTCCATAATAGGTATAATAAAACCTTCCGTCTTTTCTGAATGCGTTGCTGCTGACGCCGCCTAGCTCGTTTGAATATACGTTTTCAAATCCGCTTTCGGAAAGCGTTGTACAATATGCGTCATATTCGGACTTTGTCGTTCCGGAAACAAGCTGCATTTTTCCGTCCGTTTCGGTCGGACCGTCCTTATCCGGAACGAGACCGGAACCGGTGTCATAAACGTCGGTGCTGACTATTCCCTTTTCATAGCACGGAACGCCGTCAAGCTTCCAGTGTCCGCCGTTTCCGCCGGTCGCACCGAAAAAAACAAGAATACTTTGAATGAAAGCAAGTATAACCGCAACAATTTTTTCCATCTCTTTTGTCCTCCTGTTCTTTTATATCACAATAATATCACCGAAAGAAGAAAAAATCAACGGTGCCGAAAAAGCTCCGTTGATTTTTTTGTTATCTGACTGTGTTCATTGACGAGTTGTCATACGGTCCGCAATCGGTATGATCAACAAAAAGAGTGAGCCCGTCTTTGCTCATTTCGATTCCGTAAAGAGCGTCATTTGCATAAAGCATCCGGCTTTTTTTATAGAAAAGTTTTGATGAGCTGTAACCGAGTTGACCGAGCTTTGCGCGTTCATATGACATCGGGCAGAGAACATACTCGGCCTTTGAATTTGCGTAAATCTGAACGTCTGAATTATAAAGGTGATGCGGCGCCTGAAGAATGTCCGTTTTGAAAACCTTTTTTCCGTGCATGTTCACAATCTTGCTTTCACCGAGAACATTGAGATCACCGAAAACAAGAAAGCGCTTTCCGGCGGCCGTGAGTCGGCAAACGGTTGAGCTGTCGTTTGCGTTTTTGATCGGAGTTTTTCCGGTTATTGGTGAAACGGCGTCCTCATGAGTATAAAGAACGTCGATTTTGAGGTTTGCAACGTTAATGCTCATTCCTGTGTGAGGAGCAAGATATTTTGCGTTCGGGTAAAATTTTGCAATCCTTTTTCGGAACATATCGGCTCTTTCGGTGTGTTCAATCAATGAATATGACGGATAATTGAACATCAGACGTTCAAGGTCGATAAAGTCGTGATAAAAACCGATGAGCTTATAGAAAAAGGTGATGTGGTCGCTGTGATTATGAGTTCCGTACCAAAGAGCGATTCGGATTTTTCCGCCGTCCTCGGTTCCCGTAATTTTCCGCATGAATTTCATGCATTCCTCAACGTTTTTGTCCGAAGACTGCTTGATTGCGCCGCCGTCAATAACAACGAGACTGTTGTCCGCAAGGCGGAGAATATACATCATTCCGTTCGTTGCAAGCGGGCCTTTTTCCTGAAGGTCGGCCGTTTCGCAGTAAGGATAATCAAACTGATAAACGGTGACAGCCGAGCCTTCCGAATAAGTATAGCCGAAATCTTCAAAATTCCTTGTGCAGTTGTCTTCGATGACCCTCACTTCTCCGAGAGCTTTGCTGAAATAGGAATAAACAAGCTTTCCGTCTTTTCTGAATGCGTTGCAGACAACGCCTTCAAGTTCGTTTGAATAAACTTCTTCAAAACCGTTCATGCGAAGAACTTCAAGATATTCGTGATATTCTCCAAGATTCGTTGCGGAAACGAGCTGCATTTTTCCGTCGGAAGCTGTCGGGCCGTCCTTGTCAACAAGGAGACCGGAACCGGTGTCATAAACCGTTTCGCAAACAACTCCGCCCTCATAAGCGGGAATTTTTTCAAGTTTCCATTTTTGGGTGTTCACTCCGGTTGAGCCGAAGTAAATCATGATTGCCTGAATGAACGCCATTACGGCGGCAATAAATCTTACCATATTTTCTCCCTTTCTTTGATAAACAAATTAAGCAATCGCTTACCGTCTGTTATATTAACATACATTTTCATAATTTTCAAGAAATATTTGTATAATCTGTATAAATTTTAATATATTTCACTCCTTATATAAAGAAAAACCGCTCCGAAAGAATCGGAACGGCTCAAAAATTATTTTTGTTTTTTCAGCAACCGAAAACTGGGTTTGTCGTCTTTTCGGGTTTCGGCTGAGTTTCAAGCCATACGGCAAGTTCGTCAATATCCGAAAGATTGATTCTTTTTGACGCAATTGAAGTACGGAAATCAAGGTTTTTGAGAAAATCGGTGTTGTCAAAACAGCCGTAACTCGTTGTCACGATTGTTCCGTCCGAAAGGACAACGTTTCCGCAGTAACCGGTGTCGGCATTTGCGGCGTAATCTTTGTTCGATTGAAGTTTGAGATAGGTATGGGCGAGCTTTATTCTGTACTGCCCTTCGGTTTGGTTTTTGAGGTCTTCGTAAGTTCCGACCCATGCAACCCAGCCTTCGCTCATCCAACCGTTTCTGTTTTCAATCGGAGCGTTTTCGGCCGCCTTCTTTCCCCTTTCAATCGAGCGGAAGGTGATGAAAAGCCTTCCGTCCGGGGTGTAATCGGCCTTATGCCTTTCGCCGTTGAGTGCGGCAGGCGCATAAACGGGTTTTGACCATGTTTTTCCTTCGTCGGAAGAAAACGAAAGGAGCGAATTTTCTTTTTTGGTGTTGCTTCGTGTGATAAGGCAAAGTTCATCGCCCTTTCCCTCTTCGGAACGGATAACTTCAACTTCGCACATATTCGTTCTCTTTTCGATGTCTCTGTATGCGCTGAAATATTTTTCCGGCTTTGACCAGTGCATCTTTCCGCTTTCGTCAAATGTTAAAATCGTTTTGTAATTATAAAAATCCGCGTCGTGGAAAAGACCCATCCATTTGTCAACAAATTTTCCGTTCTCTTTAAGGCGTGTGAGGCTCGACATCGCAACAATGGGAATTACCCCTCCATCACTGTTTTTGTCATAAAAAAGCTCAAATTCCGACCAGTTTTCTCCCTCATCGGACGATATTGAGCAGTTAAAGCCGCCGGTCGTCGGCTGTCTTCCCCACTTTGGGTTAGCCGAAATCATAATGAGCTTGTCTGCGGTTTTTCCGTCGGAAAACTCAAGGCGGTAAACAGTCGGCGTTTCACGGGAGTTTTTCCAGCTTTCGGGAGTATTTTCAAGGCTTGCGTTCCACGAAAGTCCGCCGTCGGTACTGATTTTGCTAAGCACCGCACCCTTTCCGTGGCCGGCCGGATACATTGTGAGAATGTTTCCGTTTTTAAGAAGCACGGAATCCGGGTGAGCGGCATAATCAAGGGAATTGTCAAGCGTTGCAAGGTCATAAAGATAATCAAACTTTTCGTCGATTCCTTCCGGCTTTACGCTCAGGTCAATCCGTTGCAACGAATAATCGGAGCCAGTGAAACGGGATTTGATTACGATTCCGCCGTATCTCACGGCCGAGGTTAAGGCCATCATTACGGTGAGAAAAGCCGCAATAAATTTTTTCAAAATTTTAATATCCATGTTTCGTTCTCCTCTGAAGAAATTATTTTTTCACCGTGTTCCCGACGGCGTTTAAAAGCGAACGAGGGTCGCTCGACGGAAAGTCACAGGTATAATGCCAAATCATAACTCCGCCGTAGCCTTCGTCAAGAGCATAGGCTACCGTTTCGGCAATGTTTGAAGGTCTGTTGAACCAGAAGGTTTTGTCAACAGAGGCATCGTAATAAAAGCCGTTTTCGTCAAGCCTGTCGCAGTAGCTTGCGTAATCATACCAGTATGCGCTCCCATCGGTCGGCCGGGTATAAAAAGCAAGGCCGACGTCAAGCTTTTCCTTCGGAATTGAATAAATCTTCATTTTTTTCAAAAGCTGCCGAACCGTTTTCGGCGTTGCGTGGCGGCCTTCCTCGTCAAAATTGTCATAAAGCATTGCCTCAAAGCGGTCAACGGCCATGAACGAACCGAGCGACAGCTTTATGTCCCAGTCAACAACCGCAAGACCGAGAATTTTTTTGCCGAGCTTTTTGTCAAGGCGAACAAGAAAGCGATTGAACGGTCCCCAGTTGACCGTATTGAGCGGATATTCGTAATCAAAGAAAACGCCGTCAAAATCGTATTCGTCCAAAAGAGCGACAATGTTGTCCTCAAGAACTCCGCTTTTGAAAGCGAGGGTGTGCTGCTTCGCCTGATCATTCATCTCCGAGACGTAATCGTTGTGGCTTTCAAGAGCGCCGGGGCCTAAAAGATTGACGAAAATTTTCACGTTTCTTTCCCCGATTACCGTTCTGAGGTTTGAAAGAGCCGTTTCGAGAACGGTTTTTCTTTTTTCGATTTCGCCCTTTGCGTTAAAGCTTGCGCAGCCGAAAAGAATCACGTCGGTGATGATATCGAAATCTTCGCCGTAAATCCGCTCAACGCTTTGAATGCTGTCCGCAACAACATAAGAGGTCACTCTGAATTTTCCGTTCTTTTCGTTCGGCTTCGTAACGCTTGAAATAAAAAGGCTCGCAAAAGCAAGGAATGTTGCGAAAATTCGTTTGAATACGTTCATTTCCTTTTCTCCCGTTCTTCTTTTTAATGTTCCATGAATTACTCCTTCTTTTTTTCAAAAAGAGTTTTTCAAAAGAACGAAAAACCGACGCCTTTTTCCCCGCACCGATTTTTCATCATCTTTCACTTAACCATAACATATTATGAGAATTTTGGCAAGCGGTTTTTCATTCCTCTTTTTTTCCGCTTAAAAAGACTTTTGATTGTTATTTTCAAAAGACACCGTTTTTTGATTGATTCGCCTGTTTTTTAGGTCGTTTCTTGTCGAACCGTTGCAGAGATTAGGCAAAATAGCCAAAAGTGCAACAAAAAGTTTGTTAACAAACGATTAAGTAAAGATTGACTTTTTATTGCGAAAAAGATTATAATTATATTGTATACAAAAAGCGATTCTTTCGCTTCGGCGTGCGTGCGGTCAGGGCGCACAAGTTTCCTCATAAGCGGTTCAAAAACCGTTGAAATAAATAAAAAATCTTTTTTACGAAAGGCGGAAAAATAATGAACGAAATCAAAAGAACCGGAAAAAAGGTTCTCTCGGTTTTCCTCTCGGTACTCATGGTCATGACGGCCTGGGTTTTTGCCGCTCCGACGAAAGCCGAAGCCGCAACGGCGGGGACGTATTATTACAAAGTTGAGTTCCGTGTTACAGACGACATGGATAACACGCAGTTGAAAACGACCCTTTACGGAAGGAAAAACAACGGCACCGGAGAAGAAGTTGTAATTGCGACAAAGAATTACACGAGCGACACATCATTCAAAGGCACTATGAATCTCATGAGCGGAACAACCGCCGCCGGTGTTTTCCCGACAAGATTGCGTGTCTATGATAACAACGGTGCAAAATATTACTTGGGCAGAAACCTTAAGGGTTATTGGAGCGTTTATGCCGGTGCAAACAGCAGCGCAGGCAAAATGTATCTTGAAGCCAGCAAAGGATCTCCTAATGTTGAAAAAATGGAAGTTGGCAACGGAACCGATGCATATTGGTATTGGGAAGTCAGAAACGCATGGATCGGCGGAAAAACCAACACTTTTGATGTAAACTACAGTGTTAGATCGGACTATTACCCCAAAGCAAGTTCAATCACCATGGGCGGCGGTTCAACCTCATTGACCGTTCCGACCGCTGCGAACGGTACGGCTTCAACCAATGCGTACACCGGAACGGTTAAGGATCAGTACGGTGTAAACTGGTATCAGGATCCGTCTTTCTCATGCAACTATACCGATAAGGTAAGCATGAACGGAAACAAACTCGTTGCAACAAACGCAAAATCAAACGCAAGTTCGGATTACACCGTAACCGTAACCGCAAAATGCGGCAGCGCATCGGCAACAAAAACCTGTTCAATCAAAACCTTTGATTACAAAGCAACATTCTATGACGAAGACGGAACAACCGTTTTGAAGAATACGCAGGATGTTGATTACGAAAACTCGGCTGTTGCTCCGGCCAATCCGACAAAGACTTTTGACTCAACCAATCATTACACTTTTAACACTTGGACACCCACTGTCGGAAAGCTTACAAGCGGCGCACAGAAGGTTGATTACAAAGCAACATACACCGCAACTAAACACGTCTTCAAGGGCGAAGTTGTTCAAAAAGCAACCTGCACGGAAAAGGGAACAACAAAGTATACCTGCGACTGCGGATATTCATATACAGCCAAAGATATTTCCGAAACGGGTCACAACTTTATCGGCATGGACACTTCGGAAACCTTCCTCAAGTCCGCCGCAACCTGCACCGAAGCCGCTGTATATTATTATAAATGTGCAAACTGCGGCGCAAGCAGTAAGGGAATCACAGACACAACATATTCAAACGGATCTGCTCTCGGTCACAGCTATGTTGACGTTGTAACGGATCCGACCTGCACAACCAAGGGATTCACCACCCACACTTGCTCCGTATGCGGAAACAGCTACGTTGATTCATACGTTGATGCAACGGGTCACACCACCGCAACGAGAGAAGAAAACAGAGTTGAAGCCTCCTGCGGCGCTGAAGGTTCTTACGACCTTGTAACATACTGCACAGTCTGCAAAACCATTCTCAAAACAGAAAAGAAAACCATTCCGGCAACCGGCGAACATAATTACGTTACCGAGGTTGAAGGCTCAAGAGTTCCGGCAACCTGCAAAACCAAAGGAAAGTACACCATGCAGTGCGCTTGCGGAGCAACGAAGGACTTCACGCTTGAAGTTGATCCGACTAACCACGAAAACGTTGTAACCGACGAAGCAATTCCGGCAACGTGCGAAACCGCCGGAAAGACCGAAGGAAAACACTGCGAAGCCTGCGGTGTTATAATCACCGCTCAGGAAGAAGTTAAAGCTCTCGGCCACAATTACGGCGACTGGGAAACCGTAACTCCGGCTACCTGCACCGAAAAAGGTCTTGAAAAGAGAGTTTGCAAAAATGAGGCAAGCCACGTTGAAACAAGAGAAATCAACGCAAAGGGTCACACTCCTGCAGAGGCAGTTAAGGAAAACATTGTTCCGGCGACCTGCAAAGCAGAAGGTTCTTACGATTCCGTTGTTAAGTGTTCTGTTTGCGGAACGGAACTCAGCCGTGAAACGGTAAAGACCGAAAAGCTCGCTCACACCGAAGAAATCATTC
Organism: uncultured Eubacteriales bacterium; assembly: GCA_934561055.1. GTDB lineage: Bacteria > Bacillota > Clostridia > Oscillospirales > Acutalibacteraceae > UBA6857. The sequence continues at coordinate 232 of CAKTFN010000019.1, read as the reverse complement.
CGGCTGTTGCTCCGACTTGCACAACAACCGGTCTCACCGAAGGAAAGAAGTGTTCCGTTTGCGGTGAAACCCTCGTTGCACAAGAAGAAGTTGCCGCTCTCGGTCACAATTACGGCGATTGGGAAGTTGTAACCCCGGCTACCTGCACCGAAAAGGGTCTTGAAAAGAGAGTTTGCAAAAACGATGCAAGCCACGTTGAAACAAGAGAAATCAACGCAAAAGGTCACACTCC
>CAKTFN010000018.1 GCA_934561055.1 uncultured Eubacteriales bacterium | reverse complement strand
TAAACCACACTCTGTCATGATTTTCAGTCAGATGAAACTGAAAAGATTGTTTTCTGCTTTCCTTTTCTCCGCGGATTTCTTGCGGTGGATTTAAACGTTCTGCCTTAAATTTTTCATATTAGGAACGTATCGCGAGGCTTCCGTTTAAATCTCACCGTTTTTACCATATAAATTTTTACGGTGCAAAAGGTTAAATTTCCTTCCTTTAAATTTTTCAACATTCAAGTAAGCATAAGTGGAAAAGTTAACGCTTAAAATCCGCACAAGGAAAAGAAAAAGCCTTGCCTTTCAACCATTAAAGTGCGAGCAAACAAAAAATTATACCGCCAAAAAATCCGCAACAAGCCAGAGATAAAACCTATCAGTTTTGAATCTTTACTTTTAAACAATCTTAACCGAAAGTTTTGAATTCAAGCGGATTTTCTCTAACTGAAACGTGAGCGAAGAACTGCCTGACCTTAGCCGCATCGGAAGCCGATATTTGCCTTTTTCCCCCGCAAAAGGGAAATTCGGGTTCCAAATGCGGCGTATCAAAAAGCGATTTTTTGGGTACTTTTGTATCAATCGACAAAAGTGCCCCCAGCGGAGCGGACGGATGAAAAGATATAAGACATGGTGCGAATTCAAGCGACAACATAAAAAATACACCGTAGCGTAGAATTCTCTCCCTCAGTCGGCAGAGCCGACAGCTCCCTCACAGGAGGGAGCCAAAGAATCCGTGCGGTTTAAGGAACAACACCAAAAAAATAAGCCGTAGCACAGGAATTCTCTCCCTCAGTCGGCAGAGCCGACAGCTCCCTCACAGGAGGGCGCTAAAGAAAAGCGATTCAATAATTGTCCTGTTTCGGGAATTTCAGCCGACAGCCAAAACTCCCGGCACAGCGGACGGATGTAGATTTGAAAGAATCCGTGCGGTTAAAGAACTCACCCAAAGAGGTACACAAAAAAGCACTGCCGAATCCGTCTTTTTTCGGGTTCGGCAGTGCCTTGTTTTATCGTTGATTTTTCGGTTTTATCTTCCGATAAAACCGTTTCCGCCAAGGCGGGCAAAGAGATAATTGTCAAGCTTTTCAATGAAAGAAACGCTCGAAAACCTGAATTTTTCTTTTCCTTTTTCTTCAAGTCCGACTTCGCAAAAGGCTTTGCCAAGTTCATCCGCGGCGTTCTTGGTTTTTTCAAAATCGCATTGCGTGCTTCTGATAACCGCAAGTGCGTTTTCATAGGCCGGACGGAGAATCTCCTTCTGTTCGGCCGAAAGATTTTCGCCGTTCATTGCGTCGATCGCAGTGAAAATTTTTCCGTTTGGAACTCTCGTCATCGAGCGGCTGTTCCTTGCCCCGTTGAACTGCGGAAAAAGCGGCGTCGAATCAATGTTTTTGACCGCTCCCTTAATGATTGAAGCGGCAAGGCGAATGACAACATCGTTCCTTCCGACTTCATGATGCTGGCCGGAGAAGAACCACGTTCTTTCCGGGAAAAGGCAGGTTGAAGCGTCAACGCATTTGTCGGGTGAAATATATCTTGAAGAATGAGATGCAAGATAGCTTTCGTCAAATTCGGTTTTCGCCTTCACAGCCGTTGCACCGAGCGAGGTTGACGAAACGGGAATGATTCCGTCGGAGTTTACGCTTTCGCTTGATTTCACAATTCCGAAGAAAGCGTAATCTCCGTCGGTATATGAAAGATTGTAGCCGCAGATTGAGTAAATTTCCGTTCCGTTTTTGCTTATCTTTGAAAGATTTTCAAAAAGGTTCTCTTTTGCGGTTTGAAAAGCATCGGTCTTTTTGCGAAGAACGTCGTTTTTGATCCATTTGTCCGCAAGAGCTTCGTATTTATCGGTCGGAACCATTGCCCAAAATTCGGGATTGTTGACAATAACTGTGTCGTGAAGCGCTCCGTATGCGGCGGAAATTACACCCTCAAAAACAGATCTCGGAAGAATGTGCAAAAGAATATTCGCAAGATTTCCGATTCCTCTGTCACCGGTGAGGCTTTCAAGAACAAGCGGAAGATACTCTTTTCTGAAGAATTCGTCCGAAACGTTGAAGTTTCTGTCAATAAAGTCGGCCATAATATCCGTTCCGCCAAGGAGGGAAACCATATTGACGATTTTGCTGACCTTTGAAAGATTTTTTCCGGTTTCGGCATAAGCGGCGAGCATCGTTCCGCCGAGACTGACCGAGGCAAGGTTGACCTTTTTTGCTCCGGTTTTTTCAAGAACCATATCTATGTAGGAATCAATTCCCTTTACGCTTTCCATCGGATCGCCGAAAAGGTCAAAAGTATAAAGAAAGAGGTTTTCCTCTCCGCAAACTTCCGCAATCGGTTCAACGGGAAGCATGGTATAGAAAAAGCCTTTATCATCCTCACTCATTTCGGAAACGGGAACATTGAATTTTCTCGTCACGAGGTTATAAACGTTGTTTCCCTCGGGCGTTGTTTCCATATACTTCATGAGCTCTTTGACGAGGTCCGAAACGGCGGTTGTGATTCCCGCGTCCCTCTGAAAAACAATGCTTAGAAGCGCACGCGGAACAAGTTTCAAAATGTTTTTGACGAGAGTTTCACTGTTCAAAAGGAGGAGCGTTGATGAAAGCGTGTTGCCCTTTGAATCGGTAACTGCGTTTCCGTCGCCGTCGGCAAGATAATACGGTGAATGGTTGATTCCCGGAAGGATGATCGTCGGATAGACCTCATCATCGCCCGAAAGCGAGGAAAGTTCCGGATAGACGGTTTTAAGATTGTTTTCCTTGACGTAATACGCACCTGCGGGAACGCAGAAAACGCAGCAGACAAGCATGATTACGGCAATGAGAACGGATAAAAATTTCTTCATTTTTTCAATCTCCTTAAATCTTTTCTTATCTTAAATGTTAGCACAAAAAGACATTTGTTGCAATAAAAAACGATAAAATTTGAAGCCGTGAGTATAAAAGAATGTGAATTATCGGTTCTTTATTCTTTCTTTGAATTCTTCAAACTTTTCAACGAGCCAAAAACGGATTTCATATTTCGGCTCTCCTTTCACGAGTTCAAGCTCTCCGTCGGAAAGAACATCGGAAAGTTTTTCCTCTCCGCAAGCCGCCGGAAGGCAGAGCGGAGGGAACATTACGCACCACCAGTTTTTTCCTTTTCCGTTTCCGATAACAACCCGAAGAGCGTCATATTCCCCGGCCGGAAGAGTTACGGAAGAATACGTCTTCGTCGGAAACCGGCTTTTTCCGAGCGAGAGACCGACGGAATAATCAAAACCGTTTTTTTCGATTGTTTCTTTCGCCGTTTCCAAAAAAAGCGGAAGGTTCTCCTGCGCCGCTTTTTGCGCTTCTGCTTTTGTTCGGCAGGAAGAAAAAACTTCTTCGCTTTTTTTCAAAATCGCATCCCGAACGGAAAGTTTCAGCAACTGATCCTTTTCCGAGTCGGAATTTGCGATGACATGAAGGCGAAAAACTTCGTTTTTGATTCCGTTGCATTCCTTTTCAAGCGACGAAAGACCGCTTCCGGTAACAATCGCAAGAAAAAGGGCAATAAAACATGAGACTTCAAGAATTATGGGATTGACTTTCATAATTATGTACCTCGCTTTTCAAAATCCCGATCGGAAAACCGACCGGTTGGTTGAATTTGTTATTCAAATTCTTGGTGAAGCGAAAACTTTTTATTCAATTGCCAATAAAAAAAGACGGAAAGATAAACGGCCGCAATTGAAAGAATGAACCAGCAAAAGCTGAACTTCGGGCAAATCTGGCCGAGAATGTTTCCCGGAACCGATGAATAATCCCAAACGTTCAAATGAAAAATAAGATTTGCAACAACACCGACGAAAAACTCCGCCGCCGTGATTACCGCCGCACCGATGAGGCCGCGAAGAACGAAAGAGCGTGTTTTGAGCGAAAGATTGATGAAATAAAGAGCGCAAAAAACCACTCCGCCGGTAAGGAACATCGTCCAATGAGTATAAGAACGGAAAATCACCTCAATCAGACAGTACATTATGCTTCCGATGCAGAAAATAATTGTGTATTCGATTATTCGTCTTTTATATAAACTTTTCATTTTTTTCACCCGAATTTATTGTTGAAAAAACGGGCGGTTTTATCAGAGGAGAATCTATCCACAAAAAGCATTTTTTGAAAGCAAAGCATCACGAAAAAAAAGAGACGGTAAAACTTTTGTCGTAAGTATTGACAAACCGGTTCATTTGTGAATAATATTCAATATAGCCGCGAGGGACGGCTTAGAGAAGAGAATGCCGTTTGCATTGTTACCGAAAGGGGGTAAATACTATGGATACATTCGAAAAAGTCAGCGACATTATCAGCAGAAGGTTTGAGCTGAGCGAAACAAAAATCACGGATGACACGACCTGGGAAGAGATCGGTGCCGACAGCATTGACCTTGTTGATTTGATCTCGGAGCTTGAAGACGAGTTTGAAATCAGTATTCCCGACGATTCAATCGAGGATCTCAAAACGGTCGGTGATGTTGTTAATCTCATCGACGAAATGTGATTTTTTCGCTTCATCGCCGAGCAGAAATCTTTTCTGTTTTCAGATTTTCGCTGCCGCATTTTTTGCGGCAGTTTTTTTATGAAAAAATTCAAAAAAGCCGGACTTTTAAGGAGACTGTTTCGTTTCCTTAAAGGTCCGGTTACGTTATAATATTTTTCTTTGTTCCTTTCCGTTTTCTTCCGGAAAGGTTTCTTTTTGAGCTTTCTTTTAAAAGGGGTGTTGAAACGCCGTTTTCGCACCGGAAGCTTAAAAACCCAATCATTCCGGAAGGCGTTCGACACGCACGCACGAAATTGCCGTCAAAAATAGCTCAAAAATCATTTTTTATCTGAAGTCGGAGTAAATTCTAAGCCAAGAAACAAAAGTGTCTTATAGACTGTATTTTATAAATTTTCCGAAAAATCCGGTTTTGTGAAAAATTCATGGAAAATTTTTCAGTCTTTACAGGCGCAAATTCCGATTTTTCCCGCTTTTCTTCTTTCCATTCGGTCAATGATTTCTTCATCACAGTTGTCGGCCATCGAACCGATTTTTTCCCAAAGTTCGTTCGCCTTTCCTCTCCAAACATCGAAGCCTTCCGGTGTTTCGGGAAACTCTGAATAAAGCGCCTTGATTTCGGTGCTGTTTTTGAATGCCGAAAGAACACGTCTGACAAGTTCGGTTCTGACCTTTCCCGTTGCGATTCCCTTTGAAAGAAGTCTCACCGTTCTTTCCGCTTCGGCCGGAGAAATTGAAATTCCCTTTCCGAATCCGGACATTATGTTCTTGCTGAAAATTATGTCGTTCTTGAAGAAGTATTCGTTTTCTTCGCAGTTGAGGGAAGCTGCGCCGGTGAGAAGTGCCATTGTTCCGGCAAAGCTCTTACCCTGAACCTCGATGTATCGCTTATTGATGCTCCAAAGTCTTTTCTCGGTAAGGTAACCGCCCTCTTTGAGTGCGTTTGAAATTACGTCAACGGCAATTTCCGCCTGATAAAGCGATGAAGTGCAGCCCTCGCCGTTGTTGGGCTTCGTCAGGCAGGCGGCGTCGCCCATTGCGATGAAACCGTCTGCAACAAAGGAATACGGCGGACGTCTGTACGGTGTTCTTCCGTGTTCGATTTTTTGAACGGTATAGTTACACCACGGAACGTTTTTTCTGAATTCACGGAACATTTCCTCCGCATAATCAAAGCCGAGGTTTGCTCCGACTCCGAGAATGCCGCCCTTTTCGTCGTCCTGCGGCGCCGACCAAACCTTGTACTGAAGATAGGAATCGGTGTGAACAACCTTTTCGTGTCCTTCGGGATAACGAACATATCTGAGAACAACATAAAACATATCTCTCGGAGAGATTTCAAAGTTCTCGCAGTTTATTCCGTCGGGAAGCGCCCTTCTTGCAACGGACGGAATTCCGGAACAATCGGCAACAATTGCCGCAAGAGCTTCGTGTTCGCCGTCGACCGTTTGATATTTTGCGCCGACAATTTTTCCCTCTGCGTCAAAAATAAAGTCGGAAAACGATGCGCCGTAAATAAGTTCGGCTCCCGCTTCAACCGCATTGTCGTTGAGACGAAGAATGTAGCGGTGCTTTCTCATTCCGATGACGATGTTGCGGCTCGGCTTCGGATAGTTTCCGTAAGCGGAATAATAGCAGCCGCCGTCAAACTCAAACGAGTAATCCTCATCACCCGGTTTCGGAATCGGATAGCCGAATTTTTCCATTTCTTTCTTCGCCATGTGAAAAATATCATAGCTTCTTGAAACGTTCTCCCTCTCCTGCTTTTCAAGCATGAGGACCTTGAAGCCCCGCTTTGCCATTTCGCAGCCGAACCAGCTTCCGGTTGTTGACGCACCGACAATGATTACGTCATATTTTTTCATCGTATTTTACTCCCTTTCAATGTTTTTCTTTTCTTCGGTTCTCGTTTGAGTATTATAGCACAAAAAAGGAAAAATTGCAAATGTCTACGAACGGCAATTCCGAAATTGTAATCCAATCGTAAGAAAATCTTAAAGCTTTTTTCGCCCCGGAGATTTATAATTATCACAGTTTTTGAAAAAGGAAGTGAAAAAAATGCCGCAGGAAGAAAAAAAGACCTGGGGAAAAAGAGAAAGCAAAATAATCGTCCGCTTGTTTTTAGTCGTTGTTGCGGTTTTGCTTTTGATGAACGCTTGGGAGGCTTTTTCTCCGAAAATTTTCGGGAACGGACTTTCCGAAAACGAAGGCGGAAGTTGCGGCCTGATATATTTTCGCAACAGGCGAATCGACAAAATGAAAGCCGAAATAAAGCGAAGCGAAAAAAGCGATTACACAGAAGCCGAAATCGATTCTGCCGTAAACTGCGTCAAGGCGACGTTCAAAGAGCGGGACAACAACATAAACCTTCTTTCCGTTTCGTTTGACGAAGAAAAAAGCAACGCCTTCCTTGACGGGTATTATGCAACCGAAAAGTTCGGAAAAAAGAACGTTATCGTTTTGCTCTGCAATTACACGGTCTACGATTCCTTTGGTGCCTGCTCAAAAGGCACATACGAAAACTGGGCAATGATTCTGACGAGAGAAAGCAGCGATAAACCTTGGATCGTATCCGACCAGGGATACTGAAAAAAGGGACTGTTCCGAAATTCGGAACAGTCCCCGTTTTGCTTTTATAATGCAACGGCATATTTGATTGACGAAGCCTTTGAATATGACCTTCCGTTTTCGGTCTTTGCGAAGGCCTTGATTACGAAGTAATAGCATTTTCCGCTTTTGAGCGAACCTATGGTGTAGCCCGTTGCCGTTGACGGAAGTTCTTTGACGAGTTTATATCCGCTTCTCGGACTCAGCGAAACATAGACCCTGTAGCCGTCGGCTCCGGCCGTCTTTTCCCAATCAAGCTTCACCTTTCCCCTTCCGGTTCGGCTGATGTTCGTAAGGTTCGCCTTGAGCAACTGCGTTTGAGCCTTCACGGCAGAGTATGACGAATTGATTGTTTCTCCGCCTTTTTTTGTAATCGCTCTGACTGCGACTGCATACACCGTTCCCGGAGAAAGCTTTTTGATTGTGTATTTCATTGTTTCGCCGTTCACCGTTGCGATATCCTTCCACTTTCCGTTCGGAAGCTTGAGACGGATGGAATATCCGACGGCGCCGTTGACATGCTCCCATTCGACAGCGACGGCATTCGTCGTTGTCTTCAAAACACGAAGTCCTGCGGGACTTGATTTTGAAAAGCCGCTTTCCGTCAGAACCGGAGCCACCCCGAAACTTTGCGCACCGCATTTTCTGCAAGCGTAAAGATTAAGACCCGGAACAATGAACGTCGGCTCCTTTGAACCGATGATTTTGTTTGAGTGTTTGAGACATTTGCTTTTGAAAACAACGGCCGAGCTTAAATCGCTCTTTTCTCCGGTGAAGCCGTTGACGCTGTATACCCTTGCGGCATAATTTCCGCTTTCGGCAATGTTTACGGAAATCTTTCTTTGGGTCGTTTTATATTTCGTTGCCTTTGAAAAATCAAACTTTCCGTCCTGAGCTTTTGCGAGAAGGAAAATATACTGCGTTGCAGTTTCTCCGCCCGAAGTCCAGGCGAAGGAAACGTTTGAACCGATGTCAACCGTTTTTCCGGAAGCGGAGCTTTTGAGCGTCGGCGTCTGAGGCTTTGCGGTGAAGGAAGAATATTCATTCCAATACTTTGAAGAAGCCGCACCGCCGCGCTTGTTTGCGTGATAGCTTCTGTTTGCGGGAATTTCAAAATAATAGCACCAGTAATAGGCCGCATTGTATGCGCCGTTTTGATTGTTGCTCACGCTTTTGAGATAGTTGTAGATATGACGGTAATAGCTGCTTTTGAGTTCATGCTCAAGATACTTGAGCTGACCGTAAACGCTGAGATAGTTGTAACCGTTTTCGTTGCAGAACCTTTGAAGGCTGCTGAACCGTCCGCCGTTCCACATGCAAAGTCCTCCGCTGAGAAGGCCGTTTGAATCGTAAAGAACTTTGGTCGAATCAAAACCGGATTCATGCTCCATGTTTGCCATGACGCCGCAGGCCGCAGCCGTGTTGAAACCGATTTCCTTCGTCAGGTAAGAAAAAACCTGAGACTTATTGCTTTGGGATGAAGCGCCTTGCGCCGAAAATGCGGAGACTGCAACAGTAAGCATAATTACAACTGAAAAAAACAAAGCAAAAGTTTTTTTCATCAAATCACCTCACTAATAGATTACTCCCGTTCTTCCGCCATGCGCGAAAAAACGAAGAAAGATTGCATTCAACATCCTGTTTTCTGTCGCTTTGAAACGGATCAAAGCTGACAGCAGTCGGTATTATAGCAACTTGAAAAATTTTTGTCAAGTTTTTTGCCCCGTCCGAGGGGGTTCTCAGACGCTTTCAGAGCAAAATTCAGGCAAAAATCAACCCTTGGTGGGGAAGATGATTTTACCCCCGAAAAAGGCCGTGCTATATAATGTAATATATAGGACAAAATTTTCCGCTTTATTCAAGACGACAAAAGCCGCTCTTTTTCGCCCGCAGGAAAAATTTTTTCAAAAAAATTTTTTGAGCAAGCAAAAAGCACCGCTTATTTTCTCGAAAGAGAATAATAAGCGGTGCTTTTTATATCATATTTTGAAAATTGTCTGTGCTTAAAACGGCTGTTTTAAGACAGATTTTTTGCCTTTTTCGATGTTCTTTTTTCTAAAAGTTCAGTTAAAGTCAAAAATTCATTTAAACTGTTTCATTTGAGACGGCTTTTGTAATGTTTTTCGCCTTTACAAAGCCGTTTTCCTTTGATTTGACCGAAAGACTGACAACAACGCAGGCAAGGCACGAAAGTACCGCCGAAACGCACGCAAAGTGGGGTCCGAGATCCATAATCTTTCCGAAAGAGCCGAGTGTTGCCGGAATTGAAAAGAGTCTGCAAATCATCGGAGGAAGCGCAATAACAAAGCCGGTAATCATTCCCGCCCATGCGCCGGTGGTGTTGATTTTCTTCCAATAAAGCGAAAGAAGATACGGCGCAAGGAACGCTCCGGAGATAACTCCCCAAGAATATGACATCATGTCAAGAATCGGCGTGTCACTGTTTGCAATGAAATATGAAACCAGAACAAATGCAAAACAAACGAACTTTGTGAGTTTTGCCGCCCAAGCGGAATCCTTGTTTTTGAAAAATTTCGGAATAATGAAGTCCATCGAAAGCGTTGTCGACGCAGTGATTGTGATTGAGGAAAGCGTTGAAACCGATGCGGCGATGAGCAGAACAAGAATCACTCCGACAAGAATATCCGAAAGACCGGCAATGTTCAGCATGTTTGGAATGAGATAATCCGTTTTTCCGCTTCCTGCGCCGGGAAGTTGCGAAAGATCGGAATAAAAGAGCCTTGAAAGCGAACCGATGAAATATCCGCCGCCGGCAACAACGAACGCAAAAATCGTTGAAATTACCGTTCCCCTTTTGACCTCCTTGTCGTCACGAATTCCGTAATACTTGTGAATCATCTGAGGAAGACCCCACGTTCCGAACGATGTCATCAGAACCGTTGCCCAAAGACCGATGTGATCAAAAACGCTGAGGTTCAGCTCCTTCGTCTTTTCAGAAATTGCAAAAAGTCCCTCCCGGACTCCGCCGACCTGATTGCAGCGAAGGACGGAAAAAATCAGAAGAATTACTCCGGCGAGCATGACAAACCCCTGAATGAAGTCTGCTTTGAGCGTTGCCGCATATCCTCCGAGGACAACGATTACAGCCGCGGCAACGGCGATGATTATCATGCAAACGTTTTCCGGAACGCCCAAAATAACGCTGCAAACACTCGTGAGTCCCTTATAAACCGAAGCGGAGTACGGAACAAGGAAAATGAAAATGACCGCAACGCAAAAATTTTTCATCTTCTTTGAACCGAAGCATTTTTCAAAAAGCTGAGGCATTGATTTAATCTTATGCTCTTTTGTGACGGCACGGGTTCTTTTTGCAAGAACGAGCCACGCAAGAAGCGAGCCGAAAATTGCGTTTCCGATTCCGGGAAGAACTCCCCAGATTCCGTATTTCCAACCCGTTGAACCTGCGTATCCGATGAACATTACCGCCGAAAAATATGCCGTTCCGTAAGAAAAAGCCGAAAGCCATGCGCCGGCATTCCTTCCGGCAACGGTGAAATCGGTGATGCTTTTTGACTTTTTGTGGCTGACAAGACCGACGATGAATATGAACAAAACATAGACGGCAATGGTTAAAATGATTATACTTTTTTTCGGCATTTTCTGATGTCTCCTTTTGCTTTAACGATTTAAAGCTTTTTCGTATTAAAGTGTAAAAGTATGATATCAGAGATTCTGTGTTTTGTCAAGGAAAAAGGGAAAAACCGTTCGTTTTTTTAAGAAATTCGTATACTATTATAGATGTACCGTTTTAAATACGAAAAAGCCGCCGGAAGAAGGTCTTTTAAAAGCCTTTTCCGACGGTTTTGATTTTGGGTTTTTTGTCAGATGATTTCTTCGTTTCCGGAAGCAAGAGAGCCAAGCTCGCTCTCCTTCTTTTGGTCGATGTTATAGACAAACTTCATTGCAATAACCATTCCGAACGTTCCGATTACGAGAAGAATAATATAAAGATTCTTTACGTTCGCGCAAAATTCAGCCGGCTGAACGGCATTTTCGCCTTCAACAAATCCGATTGCGGAAAGCGAAAGAGCAATGACTGCCGAACCGATGCCCTGAGCAAGTTTTCTGAAGAACGAATACATTGCATAAAGCGAACTTTCCTCGTGAATGCCTTTTTTAATGAAGCTGACTTCAATGCAGTCGGCAATGATTGCCCAAACGATAATCTGGAAAATACAGTTTCCGACATTGACAATCATGAGTCCGCCAATGTAAATATACATACCCTTGCTGTCCGGAGTTATCGGAAGAACGAGCATCAAAAGTCCGCCGATTGCGCTGATAAGACCGGAAATCGTGATAAGCTTTTTCTTTCCGATTTTCGCAACGAGCTTTCCCGCAAACGGCATGAAGAAAACAAGCGGAATATAGCCCGCAAGAGAGGCAATCGTCGTTTTCGAGGCATCGTTGAAATAATACTGGAAAACAAGATTGTTGACCGAAAGCGAAGAATTATAGAAAATTACCGAAGAAACGGTCGCAATCGTCGCACCGACCATCGGACGGTTTGTGAAAAAGCTTTTAAGGGTTGAAACGTAGCTCGTTTTTGCCGGAGCTTCGCCGTATGGAACACGCTCCGTCACCATTTTTGTCATCGAAACAAGGAAAATGAGCGCAAGCAACGAGAAAATAATCGAAACCGCAAAAAGCCTGTTTCCGAGAAGAATCTGGGTTTCAACCCCGTCAATAGTCTTTTTTTCATAAACGAAGCTCGGAAGAAGCATGACGAAAATCATTGCAACGCCCGCACCGATGCTTCGGAAAGTTGAAAGGGTTGTTCTTTGGCTGAGATTTTCCGGAATTACGGTATGAAGCGAGCCGTACGGAACATTAACCATTGTGTAAGCAACCGACCAAAGGCAGTATGACAAAAGGCACCACACGATTTTTCCGCCCTGAGAAAACGAACGGACGGGAGTAAAAATCATGATCGTTAACGCAACAAGACCGATTCCGCCGATGATTATCCACGGCATGAACTTGCTCTTTTTGCTGATTCGTTTACGGTCAACCATGTTTCCGATGAGGATATCGTTAATTGCGTCCCAAGCCTTTGAAACAATGATTATCCACGCCCAATGCTTTGTTTCAAGGCCAATGAACTGCGTGTAAAACAAAAGCATATAATTTGAAACGAAAGAGAACGAAAGGCCGCAGCCGAGGTCACCGAAAGCGTAGCCGATTTTATCCCTCATTCCGAAAGGACGGTATTTTTTATTTTTCTCCATATTCTTTCTCCTTTTAGTAACCGCTGATTAATCGAAAGGACAAAATTTGTTCTTTTTCAACCGTTCGGCGGCCGATTTATTTTTTAATCGTCTGAAGATACTGATTCGCAAGCTCCTTCATGTCGTCGCTGATGTGAACAACCTTAAGGTTAAGGAGCGATTTGAGCTTTATCGGAGCAACGAGCTTTACGAGCGGGCTTGAAACAAGCATTCCCGCAACACCGCTGACCATTCCCTTAATGTCATCGTTTTTAAGGATTTCTCCGATGGTATCCTCGGTGCTGAGATATTCGGGATTGATTGAATCGCTCTTCGGAAGGAACCAGTTTCTGACCATTGTTGTTGCGCCGTCGGGAAGAGAATATTCTCTCGGATAGCTTTCAACGCCTTCAAAAACAACCGTCTCTTCCTGTCCGTCCGCCGTGACGGTGACTTTGTTTTCGCCCTCTTTGATTTCAACGCCTTCAAAGGTGAAAACGTGAGTTCCTTTGAGAGTCTTTTTATACTTTCCGCATTTAAGCGTAACTTCGTCGCAATTTGAAATGACACGGAAGCTGTGTTCACCGATTGTTCTCATTGTGTATCTTCCGCCTTCGATATGAACAAACTTTTCGTCCGACCAGAAGGCTTTATACATATAGAAAGCGTCTTTCTTCGTCTTTCTGTCGAAGGTGATGAGGCCTTTGTTGTTCCTTCCTATGACTCCGCCCTCATTTCTCATTGAGGAACCAAAATCAAACATATTCCAAACGTAGGAACCCCAGAGCCATTTGGTATTGCAAATTGTGTTGAGATAATGCTCATGAAAACGTGACTGATAACCTTCGCTGTAATCGCCCTGAACCGGGTTGTCGCTGTAATAGCCGATAACGGCCTCGGCGCCGTATTCCGAAAGGCAAAGGGGAACTCTCGGCTGAACCTCTTTGAACTTTTCAAGCCATTCGTCGATTCCGTCGCAGGTTTTCATATACCAACCGTAGTAATGGTTATATCCCATGATGTCGGTAATATTGTTAAGTTCGCTGTCCGACGGACACATTGTGAGCTGGGCGCAGGTTGTCGGTCTGGAAATGTCAAGAGCGTGGGCAAGATTGTTCAATTCTTCAAGCGAGCTTACAAGCGACGGAGAAGCACCCTGAATCGTGATTTCGTTTTCGATTCCCCAACAGAAAATCGACGGGTGGTTCATGTTCTGCTTGATAAGCTCTTCGAGCTGGGAAAGGGCATTTGCCTGCTTTTTCTTTGAAAACCTTGAAATTACCGGAACCTCCGCCCAAACGAGGAAGCCCATTTCATCGCAGAGCGAATAAAACTCCTCGGCCTGCTGATAATGCGCAAGGCGAAGCGAGTTTGCGCCGACCTCACGGATGAGTTCGAGGTCTTCACGGTGTTCATTGATTGTCAGCGCATTGCCGAGCCCTTCCCTGTCCTGATGGCGCGAAACGCCCTTGAGCTTAATGTGCTTTCCGTTGAGGAAGCAGCCCTCGTCCGGATCAAACCTGATTTCTCTGAATCCGAAGCGGCTTTGAACGCTGTCAACAATCTTTGACTCCATAAAGAGAGTTGCCTTGAGAGTATAAAGATACGGATCTTCCGTTCCGTTCCAAAGATGCGGATTTTCAACGTGGAGCTTCACTCTGTTTCCGGCCGAAGCAACGAGCTTTCCGTCCATGTCAAAAACTTCGTAAAGAACCCTGACGCCGGTTTCGTATCCGGAAATGATTGCTTTCACAAAAACGTCGCCGTTCATTTTCGGCGTGATGTAAAGGGCGTTGCTTCCGCAGTCGTCAAGCGAAAAATGCTGCTTTTCAACCTCGGCAATGAGGTTCACGTCACGGTAAATTCCGCCGTAAAAAGTGAAGTCCGCCGTTTCGGGGTATACATCCCGAAGGGGTGAATTGTCAACCTCAACGGTGAGGAAATTCTTCGGCGAAGAAAGGAAATCGGTAACTTCAAACCTGAAAGCCGAATATCCGCCGAGGTGAGAGCCGACCTTTTTTCCGTTGATATAAACAGTGCAGGCGGCATTGACGCCCTTGAATTCGAGCCACGTTTTTCCGTTTTGACGTTCAACGATTTTTGTGTAAGTGCATTTTCCTCTGTAATAAGTCGGTTCCGCGCCCTGGCCGTCAAGGTTGTTCCATGTGTGCGGAAGATTGACGAGAGTTTTCTCTCCCTTTTTTTCAAAGGTCCAGCCCTCGTTCAATGGAATATATTTTCTCATTTTGCTTGTCCTCCTGTTTTAAAAAATGATGTCTGCCATGATTCCGTAATGATCGGAAAGGTACATTCCGTCAACGGTGTCTTTAATTATTTTATATCGTTCAACCTCTGTTCCTTTTGAAACAAAGATGAAATCGATTGCGGTTTTATGGAAAAGATCGCCTCTTCCGTAGTTATGGAAGGTTTTTCCGCTCTCCGTTTCCTTTGCAAGAAGGCGGCTGTCGTCAAGAGAAGCGGTCATTTTTTCATAGGTTTCGTCTCTCTCGTCGGCATTAAAATCTCCGGTACAAACGAGCGGTCCGGCCTTTTGAAGCTCGCCGATTTTTGAAAGAAGAACTTCTGCTTGCTTTGACCTTGTGTATTCGACAAGAAAATCAAGGTGAGTGTTGACATGAGTATAAACAAAACCGGTTTCTTTGTTTTTGAGCGTTGCCCAGGTGCAAATTCTCGGCATTGAAGCAAAAAACGACTTTGAGCCGAACTTCTCCGGTGTTTTTGAAAGCCAAATTGTTCCTTCGTCAAGGAGTTCAAACTTATCCGTTCTGTAATAAACGGCGCTGTATTCGGTGTTTTTTGCGTTGTCCCTCGGTTCACCAACTCTTGCGTATTTTTCACCGAGCGCTTCATCAAGAAGAGTCAGCCACGTTTCGGTCGCCTCCTGAACCCCGAAAGAGTCAGGCTCATAATTTTTGAGCATTTCCGAAACAAACAAAGCACGGTTTTTCACAAAACCGTAAAGGTCGTTGTTGCAACGCAGATTCTGCGAAAGAATCCGTACCGAGCTTTCGCTTTTTTCGGGAGCGGAGGTAATTTCAATCTTTGCCGGTGCGTATGAACCGAGCGTCATCATCAACGCAAGGACAAGGGGAATAATTTTCTTTTTGAGCGTTTCAAGAATGTTTTTCATGTTCTTTTCTCCTCACAAATTCGGGAGAGCAAAAAGCTTTTTTATTAAATCACCCGAACCTTAATTTATATGAAAATATTACTATTATAAAGAAACTTTGTCAAGGCGGTCAAAGAACGGAAAAAGCTTTGAAAAAAGATAATGTAAATTCTATTTTTGTAATACTGCACAATTCATTATTCTCAACAGTAATATACACTCAGCCGTTATTATGCATACTGACGAAAAAGCAGAACTTTACGTCGGATTTTCTAAAATTTATTAAATTCATCAAAGATTAATTACCTTTGTTTCTTGCGCTTCAAAAACTTTTGTGGTATTATTTTCTTTGCTGTGTTTTTGGCAAAAGCCCATGAAAAGGAGAAGAACAATGTTTTGTGATAAATGCGGAAAAGAAATTCCGAAAGACCTGATGTTTTGCCCGTCATGCGGAAAAAGCGTTCCTTCCTCAGAAAAAGAAGAAAGGAAAAAAAGCTTTGACCTTCCGCCCGTTCCGCCATCATTCAACCGACCGATTCCGATTGCAAATCTTCCGCACTCAAAAAGGCAGAAAAAACTTTACGGTTACGGAGTCACACAAAAAAACGAAAGTTCAAAAGGAACCGGTTGCCTCGTTCTTGCGCTGATTTTTCTTTTCCTTTCAATCGCTTTCGTCAGCGGCCTTTTCATTACGGATAAAATCAAAGAAAAAACCATAACGGAAAGCACAACTTCATCCGAAAGCACAAGCGTTTGTGAAAGTACAAGCGAAAAATTCGCCGCCCCTTCGTCAACTTCCGCCGAAACAACAACGAAAAAAACGCCCGAAAAGAAAAAGGACGGCAAAAAAGAAACAACAAAAGCTCCTTCCCAAAAAGAAACAACAAAAAAGTCCTCTCAAAAAGAGAAAAAGAATTGAGGCCGTTCAATGACGTTTGAAGAAACTCTTGATTATATCTACTCACGAAGAAAATTCGCCGAAAGCAGTTCGCTTGAACGGATAAATGCTGTTCTCTCCGTTCTTTCCGACGAACACAAAAAACTGAAATTCATTCACGTTCTCGGAACGAACGGAAAAGGCTCCGTTTCGGAAATGCTTTCTTCCTGCCTTTCCGCCGCCGGCTACAAAACCGGTCTTTTCACCTCTCCCTTCGTTCTTGATTTCAGAGAGAGAATTCAAATTGACGGAAAGTTCATTGAAAAAGAAGACTTTTGCCGCATTGCCGAAACAGTAAAAGAAAAAAGCGAGCTTCTTCCCGAGGTTTTGCGTCCGACCTTTTTTGAATTCGTACTCGCCGTGGCTTTGGTGTATTTTTACGAAAGCGGCTGCGACATTGTTGTTCTTGAAGCCGGAATCGGCGGAAAAGACGACAGCACAAATATTATTCCGTCTCCCCTTCTCACGGTTTTCACATCGATTTCGCTCGACCACACGGACGTTCTCGGAAGCACAATCGGAGAAATTGCAAAAAGCAAGGCCGGCGCAATCAAAAAAGGCAGCACGGTTGTCTCGTTTCCGACCGAAAACGGCGGCTTTGATTTTATTCCGCAAAGCAAAGAAGCTGCCGATATTCTCCGCTTTGCGGCAAAAGAAAATGATTGCAAAATCCTTTTCCCGGAGATGCAAAAGCTCATTCTCACAAAAGAGAGTATTTTTGAAACGGAGTTTTCCTTTGACGGTCTTCCTCTTTCGATCCGCCTTCCCGGCGAGCATCAGCTCGGAAATTCCGCCTGTGCCCTGACCGCTTTGAATGAACTGAAAGCACTCGGCTTTGAGCTGAGCGAAGAAAGCGTTCAAAAAGGAATGCACGACGCTTTTCTTCCGGCACGAGCCGAAGTTGTGAGAAAAGAACCGCTCACAATCATTGACGGCGGTCACAACGAAGGTGCGGCAAAAACGCTCAAAAAACTCATTAACCGCCATCTCAAAGAAAAAAAGATTACCCTCCTTGCGGCATACATGAAGGACAAGGATTACGAAACCGCACTTTCTCTCCTTGCACCGGAATGCGAGAACATCGTCTTTACCCTTGCCAACGAAAAGCGGGGTGAAGATCCGAAAAGGCTCAAAGCCTGCGCCGAAAAATACTGCAAAAACATCTTTTGCGAAAGCGACGGGAAAAAAGCTTTTCAAAAAGCGGAAAGTCTTCTTTCAAAAAACGGTGCACTCCTCATCGCCGGTTCGTTTTATCTTGCCGCCGAAGATCGCAAAAATTTTGACGTTTGACGTCTTTCGCCAAATTATTCAAAGAACATGGCTTACCATAGGACTTGTCCTTCTTTGGTAAGCTTTTTTTATTTTTGTCCGGACGGACATTTTTAATCAAAAAGAAACAAATCTGAAAGGAAAGGGTAAAATGTCAGCAAGAATCGAATATCTGAAAAAAGAGATTCGCGTTGTTCTTGACGGCGAGATTGACCACCACAGCGCAAGTCTCATCCGAATAAGCATTGACGACGCAATCATTCACAAACGTCCGCAAACGCTCATTCTTGACTTTTCCGGCGTAAGCTTCATGGACAGCTCCGGAATCGGCCTTGTCATGGGACGATACAAACTCATGCGTTCCGTCGGCGGAAGAATCAGAGTTGAAAATCTTTCGCCTTCCGCATACAAAGTCATGAAACTTGCCGGACTTGAAAGGCTCGGCGAGCTGAAACAAAAGGAGGTCGTTTGAAAATGAAAACAACGAACGAAATGAGACTCACCTTTGAAAGCAAAAGCGTCAACGAAGGTTTTTCCCGCGTTGCGGTTTCAAGCTTTGCTTCCTCTCTCGATCCGACGGTTGAAGAACTTTCGGACATTAAAACCGCAGTCAGCGAAGCCGTTACAAACGCAATCGTTCATGGCTACCGTGAAAAAATGGGGAAAATTTACATAACGGCGGCGATTACGGACAAGAATATTATCAGAATCAAAGTCCGGGACAAGGGAGTCGGAATCGAAGACATCGAAAAGGCACGTCAACCGCTTTTCACAACCCTCGGCGGCGAACGTGCCGGTCTCGGCTTTGCGGTTATGGAAAGCTTTATGGACAAAGTGAAGGTACGCTCCGCCCCGGGTCGCGGAACAACGGTTACGCTTGAAAAAAAGATTTCCGGAAAAGAGGGGTAAACAGCCGACGATTAAGCGAGAGATGAAGATCAATCGTCGGTTATCGCCTAAAAGGAGAGATTCTTTTTGGAAAATTCAAAAGAAAAAAAGGATTTGCTTGTTGAAGAAAATCTCGGTCTTGTTCACGCCTGCGCAAACAAGTTTCGCTCAAAGGGAGCGGAATATGACGACCTTTTTCAAGCTGGCTGCGTCGGACTTTGCAAAGCGGCGGCAAACTTTGACCCCGACCGCGGTTTTGCGTTTTCAACTTATGCCGTTCCGGTGATACTCGGAGAAATCAGACGAATTTTCCGTGACGGCGGAACGGTCAAGGTTTCCCGCTCGCTGAAAGAAAAAGCAAGAGCCGCACTCAAAGCAAAGCAGGAGCTTGAAACCGAACTTTCACGCGAGCCGACAATTTCGGAGCTTGCAAAAAAACTTCAGGTCGAAGTGAGCGAGGCGGCGGAGCTTTTGACGGTTTCAATGCCGGTAATTTCGCTGACGGCACAGGACGAAAGCAGCGACCGCCAGCTTGACATTCCGACCGAAGCGCCGGAAGAAGCAATTTCGGAAAAGCTTGCGCTCAAAAAAGTGGTATCGCTCCTTGACGAGCGGGACAGACGGCTGATTGAACTGCGATATTTCGACGGACTCACACAGGTCAAAACCGCCGCAAAGCTCGGAATGTCGCAGGTTCAGGTTTCCCGGCGTGAAAAAGCGTTGCTGATTAAAATGAGAGAAAGCCTTCTCGGTTGAAAAAAGCTCCCTGCCGGAAAAGGCAAGGAGCTTTTAAAACTGAGCTTATAATTATCAATATTTTAATTCGTCGTTCCTGTTACTTCTACAGTACTTTCATTTGTCATTTTCTCTCTTTGAACCTTTTCAAAAAGAGAAAGATTATATTCGCCGTTTTTATAATTCACGTCGTTTTTTGCAAGGTAAGGAACGTTCGCGCTGTTTTCAAATGTTTTCTGTTCTTCATACGCCTTGACATATTTATTATATACCTGCGAATCAGCAAGGTTATCGGCGTTGATTTCGTTTTCAAGTGCAATCGTTCCGTTTTCTCCGCCGCCGGTCAAGGTTCCGTCTTTATGTGCAATTCCGGTGAAAATATAATACTTGCCCTTTTCGGGAATCAAGTCGTTTTCACAAAGCTCAATTGATTTTCCGTCCATGGAAGTTCCGCCGACTTTATAAAACGAAAACGACTCACCTTCCTTGAGATTGCCCTTGATGTTTTTAACCGCTTTGACCACACATTCGGTAAATGCCATATGTTCGTAATCTTTGATAACCTGCGGAAAATCACGCGATTGTTTTGTTTGAAAATAGTCATAGGTATCCTCAACCAAGCCGACAAAAACATATGTTTTTATTCCGACAACTTCCCTTGGGTCGTTTGTGTTAATCAAAGAATCGTTTGTGATGTATGAAATTTCTTTGGGCGTTTTTTGAAATTTACCGTTTTTATAAGCCACAACCGAAAGAGCCGCAGCCAAGACGCAAAAAACGGAAATTATAATTGCTACCGTTTTTTTCATATGAATCATTCCCTTCTTTTAATAATTATTTTTCGCACTGTTATATGAAGCTTTATCATTTAGGCTCAATGAAGTTGGGAATGGAACCACTGGTTATCTGCTTTAATATAATAGTTGCTCCATTTCTGGAACCAGACAAATACAAATAGTAATTACTATTTAAAGCTAACGTTATAGTACATCAGTCTCCGTCATATTTTTGTACTTTCCACCTCTGGGCAATAGTTTCATTGTCTGTATACAATTGAACAGCTTTTCCGGGAGATACTGTTCCATCAGGAACATCAATATATTTGCCACTTTTTATACCGCGAATGTACACAACCTATTCAATGATAAAACTTAATAAAACACTGGTATCACCCCTCTCATTATTCCATGACAACAATATCATATATTGTAATCATTGTCAATGCATATGTTAATGTTTTTTTAAAATCCTATGAAATTTGTGAAAATGCACAAAAAAAAGACTGCCGAAATTGGCAGTCTTTTACAATTAAGAATTATTTGTTGTTAATTCTGAACGTTGCGTAAGCGAGGAACTGTCCCCCGACAAAGTCGCAAGCGGTAACGATTATGTATGACGGATAAACCGTGATATAAAGTCCCTCACTCATTGTTCCCGCGTTTGAAGAAAGCTTCGGTTTAAGAATGCTTGTTGTTCTCGGTGCGGCGCAGGATGAAACGTGAACCATTGTTGCCGTTGTTCCGTCGTAATCGGTGATGTTGAGGCTCGGATTGTAGCTCTGCATTGCATAGGTGAAATGCGAATGTCCGTTGAAGAACGTCACGTTTTTGTATTCTTCAAGAAGACCTCTGAAACGTACTTCGTCCTTGTTTCCGGTGCGATACGGAAGCGAATATGACTTTCCGTAATCGTTGACAATGTTTCCTTCGCCCATTGCCGGCTCGCCGCTCGGAGCGTTGAAGAACGTGTGAAAGAAGAGATAAACTCTCTTGTCGCTGTACTTTTTGAACTGCGCTTCAAGCCAGTCAAGCTGTTTGTTTGTAACAAGCTGAACACCGGGAGCGTAAATACCGGTAATCTGAGAGAAGAAAATAAAAATATCGCCGTGCGTCTCTTCGCCGGAATAAACAAAATCATAGCCGTTGTCGGCAACGTCAAGAACGCCTTCACGCTTTTCTTCGCCGTAAACGCCTTTGTTGAGATATTTTTGCCATTGTTTCAGATTATTCGGATTTCCGTTGTCATGATTTCCTCGGCAGGTAAAGACCGGAAAATCATATTCGGAAGAATATTTGCTGACCTTTTTGAAGGAGGTTGTTTCTCCGGCGAACGAAAGGTCACCGCACATTCCGATCATCGAAACACCCATTCCGTCAAGGAACCTGAGCGCACGGGGGAACGATGTGTCGGACTTATCCTTGAAGCCGTCAAAATATCTTCCGAAATGAACGTCGCTGAGTGCGCCGAAAGAGTAGGTTTCATCGCTGTAATCATTCAGTTTTTCCGCCGGAACAACGTCTTTGTCAAGGAGCTCGTCTCCGTAATAAAGGAGCGTTGTTGCGGCGCCGTCGGGAATTGCAAGGAATTCGCCGAGACTTTGAGTTCCTTCGCCGTTTTCAACGCTGATGTCGGCGAACTGAGAATAGCCGAGTTCTTCTCCGTTTTCATTTTTCAGGCCGAGTTTTTCTCCGTTCTCATCGCCCCAAAAAATGCTGTAATTTCCGTCATAATTTGACGTCACCGTTACCGTGCCTGCGGCAGAACCGGCTTTCCCGTTTGAAAAAGCAATCGAAGCGTCGGCCCTGATTCCGCCGTCCGGCTTTGCCGGCGTTGCAATAATTCCGGCGGACATAAGAAGCGCAACAATCGCCGCAATGAACTTTTTATAAAACTTTGAAAACTTAAGACTCATTTCTTTCTTTTCTCCTTTCGATATATTCAGTGGGAAGAAATGAAATACCCATCGGTTTTAATTCTATCCTGTCTTTTGAATCTTGTCAATAAAAACAAACGATTTTAATTTATTGTCACAAATTCACAACAGTTTCTCTCCCACCCTTTTTCTTTGACGGTTATCCGCAAGACAAAACTGTTAAAATTCTTAACCGCACGGCGTTTTTCACCGAAGATCTCATTTTTCTCATATTCTAAAATATTTTTTCAACAAATCTGCGTTATCGGCTTTTCGGCGGTATATTAAATTAATCCGCATATTTCGATAAACAAATTGACAAAATGGGTTATGCGTGGTATCATGTTAATATAATTAACATTAAGGACGTGAACGCATGACATTTTTCAAAGAAACCGAAATTCTTCATCCTCTCTATGAAGCAAAGCTTGAAAACGGCGTTTTAATCAGCGTTTACGGCGACAAAGCAAAAGGGAGCGACGGAAAAACATATTTTCACGTCGGAGAAGAAGACGACGACGGTGTTCTCAGAACGGTCGGCTGGAGCAGTGAAACAAAAGAAGCAATCATTTTAAAGTGAATCAAAAAAAGCTGTGACAAAACGTTTTTGTTTCGTCACAGCCGATTTTTTTGTCAGCCGCAGATTCCGTTTTCGTCAAAATCAAAAACAGTCTGAAGCGCAATTTCAATCGTCTTTTCAATCGTTTCCGGGCAAAGATTGTCCGCCGTGTCAAGACGTGTGTGATAATATCTCGCCGGGGCGGGATCCATCGCAACAAAGCTTGCGGCCTTGATTCCGGCCTGAGAAGCGGCTGCAGCATCGGTTGAACCGAGCGGGATTGCTCCGAAGGGAACGTCCTTTCCGCATTTTTTGGCTGCGTTTTGAACAAGAGTGCAGGTCGGAACGTCGTTTTTGACAAGACCGTTGAGATCCTTTGTATAAATCATCATATATTCCTCGTCTCGGATTGTGTCAAAACCGACGAAAATTGTTTCAACGCCGTCGTTCTTCATTTCCGGGTGAGCTTCAAAGAAGGCCTTTGATCCTCTGAGTCCGCATTCTTCGCCGCCGGCAAGAAGTGCAACAACCTCGGTGTTTTCAAAACGGATATCGTTGTCGGAAAGGAACTTCATGACGGAATTTGCAATATAGCAACCCGAAAGGTCGTCGCTTGCACCGTCAACGTGGCGTTTCGGGTTTGTGAATTTATAAAGGGCGGCAAAGCCGGGAGCAAAAGCAAGCTGGCCGAGTGCAAGACCTTTTTTGAGTTTTTCGTTCTTCGTTGTGAGCGAAACTGCGGTTGAAGCGATGTCATAAAGAAGACCCGCAACGGCATAGCCGGCAACAATGACAACGCCTTTTGAGCCGAGCTTATATGTGTATGTCCATTCGGGAGCGGAATCGGTGTGACCGGAGATGATGATGCGGCGCTTTGTTTCGCCCGAAGCTTTTCTGACGGCAATAACATTTCCGGACTGCTTTTTTTCAAAAAGCGGGTCAAGCGGCTTTTTGTAAAGACCGAATTCTCCGACAACACCGGCAAGAGCGGTTCCGAGAAGCGGAACGGAAGCGGCGGTGAACTTTTTGTTTTTGAAGGCTCCGATAATATTTGCAGCCGAAGAAGCAAGAAGGCAACTTCCGGCAATCGGAACAAATGACATAAACGCTCTGGGGTGCGCTTCAAAAGTTTCTCTCGTTACCGAATCGGCGTAATTTTTAAGGCTTTCACCCATAAAATTCTGGGCTTTTTTCTCAGCCTCGCTTCCGCATTCACGCGGACCGAATTCGTTGCAGATATGCGTGATATTCTCAACGGCAAAATCCGCATACTCTTTGAGTTTAATGCTTCTTTTTTCAATGATTGATTTTAACTCCATTTTCAATGTTTCCTTTCAAAATTTTTCTCGCTGAAATTCTACCACTTTGAAACCGATTTTTCAAGGGATTTTCTGTTAACAGAGCTTTTCGGGGAGAAAAAATTTTTTCTGTTTTTATTGCTTTAAAATTCGGCGTCCGAATATGTTTCCTTGGTTTTTTGTCTGCACGAATAAGCTTTATTTTGAACGGATTTATGCAGCCGTGATGCTTTCCTTTTGGCTAAAGAAAAAGAAATTTCCGAAGTTTCAGCCTAAAAAGTGTGGCAAAAAAGTGGCAAACTGGGTCTAAAATAGTCCAATTCTGTCAATGCCTACTTCGCCAAAGCGGCAACAATTCATATAAAAGAAAACGCCGCAAGCCCTTATAAATAAAGGATTTACGGCGTTTTAATGTCTGTGGGGTACGAAAAAGATGGATTTGCGTTTTTGATAGATGGATTCGAACTCTCGGAAATAATTGTGGTAATTAGAAAGGCAAATCATCATCCTCAGTTTTAACTTCAATTGTCGATAACCGAGTATAAATATTATCAAACAGTATTTTTCTCTTTCCCATATCTAAACTGGTTATCAAGCCATAAAAGTCTTTTAGTATTTGAACTGGAATATCTTTGCGCGGATTGTAAGTATATCCTCCCGCCACAAAACATCCAATAAGTTTGCTATTGTCTTGAATACATTCTTCTAACGAAGAGTTTCTAATCAAGAGTGCTAAATCAGATATTGTTTGCGCGATATCATTCTTGGGAGAATACTTTGATTGAAAATGAAGAATATGCGTAGAGAGTGCTATGGCAAAATCCCGATAGCATTTTTTCTGAGTCTCAGAAAAGTCTATTTCGCTTAATACGCCAGCTGAAATATCAGCTATTATTTCCGAGAAAGAATCGTAGCGCTGTTCTGGGTTTATTTTTACCATCTTATCGATTATGTGAGCAAAATGAAACTCACTGATCTCTTCTTTTAAAAGATGTCGAAAGAGTGTTCCCACAAAATAGATTTCTGTTCTCTCATCATATTCTTGATTTAATTGTACTTCATTAGGCATTTCGGTTGCAGGCCAATTAAGTAGTATACTGTTTTCATCGTTGGTTGTACCATTGAGTTGTTTACCAAAGCCAAAATCAATTATCTTTACATTGTTGCTTGTATCGATCATTATATTAGCTGGTCGAATATCCCTATGAAGAATATGATGCTTTTCTAAATATTCAAATGCACCTATGATGTCGCAAAATATATCTTCCCAGCTTTTGTCCCACGGCATAGGGCTGTATTGATCTATACAAATTCCATCCACATATTCCATTTGAAGAAAACCCGTTTTTGCTTGTGGATACAAATAATAATTATAAATGCGCACAATATTTGGATGTGAGATATTAAGCAGTATTTTTATCTCATCAACAAACCTATAATAATGCTCGTCCACAAAACTTGCGTCTTTGGGAACATATTTTTTAAATGCAAATAGCATATCAGTTGTTTCGTCTTTGAACAGGTGTGTATCACCCGTCCCTCCGGCGCCGAGTGTTTTGACAAAGGTAAAGTTTTTCTTTGCGTCAAAGGTTATAACATCGCCAGCATTCATATATCTTTTTCACTCCTTCAAGCACAAGTTAATTATTCATCCGAGTGTTGATGCCTTAATCCGAGAGCATATTGCATGTTATTAATAAGCTCATCTACTTCTTCATTTTCCTTGAGAAATGATGGATTAAACGCTGCTTCGTAAATAATCTTTTCTAAACGATTTATGTAAGACATTTGAGAGTGCTCAAGGCTAAACATTTTATTCAATTCCTCTTCTGCCCTTTGAAGTTCTTTCCTTAATCCTTCTTCAGATTTATTAATGATAGTCTCAACGCTATCTGTTCGAATCCATCCTTTAACATTATGACTTTCGGAAAGTTTTGCCTCAAATAGTGCAGATAACGCAACAGACTTTAAATTGTCCTTATTTGTCCATTTTTTAATCAATCTACCCGATGACACTTTAGCATAGAATTTTTTCAGTTTTACGTTTTTTGTTTTTGATGTTTCACATTTAATTCGTGGTAATATGTCTGGATCGGCATGAATCAATGCAATTATTGGCTTATTTGATTTTAATGCATAGTCAAATTCCATTTCAGTGTAACTAATCTTTTGACCTGCCTCATCAATACCTTCAGAGCCATATTTACCAGCTAAAATCACAAGATAAAAATCACTATCATCTATTACTTTTTTTATAAAGTCCCATTGAGATTTATTGGAAGCTGGAAATAATTCCATACCTGCTGGTATGCAATTAGCCTCTAGTATTGCCTGAGTTATTTCTTTTCGTTCTTCTATTAAATCTACGTATGTCGAACTAACAAATACTTGGTATTTAATGCTTGTTCTATCTTCCATATCAACTTCTCCTATTTTGCTTGTTATGTTCGTTCAGTTTTCTCAAATGTTAGCTACCGTTTCGTAATTACCAACTTCCATTCCCGAGTTCATAAAGCACCTCAGAACCTCATACCTAAACTCTGCATCATACCACATCTCAAAGTCACAGGCGATAAAGGGATGGGCCATCGTTCCACCACCTTTTCCTTGCTTTGATGTTATCCCAATCGCATTCGTCAGATCAATCCATTTCTTTGGCGTCAGGGTAAACTGTGGGGTTTTGGCGTCAACCACAAGTTTTTGAAATGCCGCTTCATTGAATTTCGGATTATTATTTCTCTCCCTCGCAGCCAACTTTGGATTAAGTAACTTGGATTTTCAGCATCGAACCTGCGTGCAATTTCAGTCAAGGAAATAAAATCATCGGACGGATGCAGATATTTGGCTACTGTTTCTTCGAGATATGCGTTCATCTTCGGCTCGTAGATCGGCGCCTCGTCCTTTAAGATCGACTCAAAAATTACATCCAAATACCGGTTCCAATCTGTTGCTCTGATGGGAGACAGCTTATTCACACGCACTAAAAACTTCTCCCTGGTTAGGGCATATGCCCATTCCAGTTCTTCTTTAGTTGCTCTTGGCATTGTGTTCACCACTTTCGCTTGATTGGGGTTTCGGCAGTTTTCCCCTTTCAAAAAATACACAGTGCAGTAGTCTTCAAAATCGATGATACCTTTCGTGTACTTTCCATTGTTTAGGAGCTTATTCAGCACATCTCTGCTCCAACGCGCATTCCCAGAGGGAGAAGGGATCCCTTTGTTGAATAAAAAGCCCTGAATAGCTTCTAAACTATTTCCAGCCTGTATAGCCCGAAAATAGTTCTGACAACTTCCGCTTGTTCGGTGACGACTTCAACAAGTCCCTGCTTGTCCCTTCTGTAGCCGTAGCAGATTCTTCCGAAAAGTCTCGATTCAACTAATGATAATTTCATAATTTTGGTTCCTTTCTAATTATACTGATTTCGACGTGCGTTTTCAATATAAAACACAAATATTAGTGGAATTAGTGGAAATTCAAAACCTCTGTATTAGTGCTTTATATCCTCCGCTGATTGTTTG
>CAKTFN010000017.1 GCA_934561055.1 uncultured Eubacteriales bacterium | reverse complement strand
ACTTTGAAGCCGTATTTAGCTTCTATGTACTCCTTTATCATTTTGTAGGTCACTCGTTCTTTGGGCTTATAGCTTTCCGCTCTTTTAGCAATATTATCAAGTGGAACTTTTCCCTCACCCTCGCCAAACTCAACTTTTACGTTGATATGTCCGTCTGGCTTTTTGTGGGAAAGCAGTACTACCGTCTCCACATGAGTTGTTCTGGGAAACATATCCACAGCGGTAATTTCATCCGTTTCAAAACCGGCTTTTTTAAACTCGGCGCAATCACGTGCAAGCGTTGCAGGATCGCAGGAGACGTAAACAACGCGCTTTGGGTTCATGGCAGCTACGGCCTCGATTACGTCCCTGCTACAGCCCTTTCTCGGCGGGTCAAGAACTATGACATCAATCTTTGTCTTGCTTTCGCTTATTCTTTTCGCCGCACCCGAGGCATCGTCGCAAAAAAACTCGGCGTTGCAAATTCCGTTTTCTTTTGCGTTTTCTTTTGCGTTTTCAATTGCCTGGGGAATTATTTCAACACCGATAACACGTTTTGCGTTTTTCGCCATTGAAAGCCCGATTGTACCGGTTCCGCAATATAAATCAAGAAGCGTTTCTTTTCCGCTCAAAGCAGCATACTCGGCCGCTTTTTTATAAAGAATCTCTGCGCCATCGGGATTGACCTGGAAGAATGAAAGCGGCGAAATTTTAAACTTCAAACCGCAAAGCTCGTCTTCGATGAAATCACTTCCCCAAAGAGTTCTGCAATCGTTCGAAAGAACAACATTTGTATCTTCGGAATTCACGTTGAGAACAATGCTTTTGATGTTTTCGTTGCACGAAATCAGCGCTTCGATAAGCCTTTCGATTTTTGGAACAAGTCTGCTTGTTGAAACAATGCAGATCATTATTTGACCGGTTTTGAAGCCTTTTCTAATATAAATATGACGAAGAAGTCCCTTGTTTTCTTTTTCGTTATAGATTGTTACTCCGTATTGTGCGGCCCATTTTTCAATAATTCCGAGAAAGACTTCAAACTCTTCGGGCTGCAAAAGACAATCGCGACAATCAATAACCCGATGGCTCTTTTTTGCATAAAACCCGATAAGCGTTTTTCCTTCGGGAGTCATCGCAACGGGATACTGTGCTTTGTTCCTGTATCGCTCAACTTTTCCTGCGGTAATGATTTCCTTAACCTGCGTATCAATTCCGCCGATTCGGTTAAACGCATCCTGAACGCGCTGTTTTTTAAATGCCAGCTCTTCATCATAATCGATATGGCGGAAAGAACAGCCTCCGCACGATGAAAAAGCACCACAATCACAGACGATTCTGTGCTTTGACGGCTTCAGAATTTTTTTGATTATTCCGACAGCGTAATTTGATTTCACAAGAATTATATGAGCGACAATCACATCACCCGGAGCGGTTCCTTCAACAAAAACCGCCATTGAATTAAAACGCCCTACTCCGCTGCCTTGCGAAGTAAGGGCTGTTATCTCAAGATTAATTTCATCGTTCTTTTTAAGAACAGATTCTCTTTTTTTGCTCATTTTTCAAGCTCCTTATATTCCGGAGTGACACCTTCAAACATTATGTCATGAAGATACTTAACTTCATAAGGCCAATCAATGAGAGTGACCTCAAACCAATCACGCATCACGAGTTTGTACGTCTTTGAAGGCATAAAATACTGATGAGTGTCCCATTTAAGATACTTAATTGCGGAAACGATCTGATACATTATCTCGCTTTTTTTGAAATCTGTGCTGACAAGCGGAAGAACTTTGTCAATGATCTCGGTTGCCTGAGAAAAACTGATGTTTTTCATTTTTTTCATGATTGACATTACAACTTTTCTTTGTCTTCCGGTGCGGTTCTGGTCGCTGTCAATATATCTGAGACGCGCATATCTTAATGCGGCGTCACCGTCAAGAGTATATCTTCCGGCTTTTTCAAATAAATCCGGGCGGCGTTTCTTTAAGGCATCAACTTCAGCCTGAGAAAGGTCTATATCCACTCCGCCGAGAATGTCGATAATTTTCATGAATGAGTCAAATCCGCAACTTATATAATTGTCAATTACAAACTTATAATTAAGTTCAATCGTTTTCAGTGCAAGCGGCGCACCTGCGTATCCGTGGGCATGGTTCATTCTTGTGTTCTGATAGCCCGGAATCGCCGAATACACAGTTCTCGAAAGCGAAATTACATTGATTTTTTTTACGGCTTTGTTGATTGACAAAATAATCATTGCGTCTGAACGACCGTAAGGATATTTTTCATCGCCGTAATCGATTCCGAGCAAAGCAATGTTCATAACGTCATCACTGCGCCACGTTTTACTGTTGTCAAGATTATCTTTGATTTTACTGTCGGCGTCCTCAAACGCTTTTTTTTCGCTGTCGGAAAGGTCACTGATTTCTTCACCGGCTGCAACGGTTGCCGGCTCAAGCGATGTGTTTCGGTCAGTGATATTGATTTTTCCAATGAAATAAGATGCGGTTCCCGTCACAAGAATAACCAAAGCGACAATTACAATGAAAACCGAGGTCAAGACCTTATGTTTCCCGATAAAATTCATTTCCTTACCTCCGATTTTTCAAAATAGCCGCATTGACCTTTTACTTTGCCTTCGGAAGCTCAATGCAAATTTCAAGGCCGCCGTATTTTGAACGTTTTGCATAAATTTTTCCACCGTGACTCCCAACAATATCACGGCAGATTGCAAGACCGAGTCCTGCAACCCTTCTTCCTTCGTCGGAGGTATAAAGCGGCTCAAAAATGATTTCAAGCTTTTCTTCCTCAACGCCTTCTCCGTTATCGCTGACATTAATAAACACCGTGTCACGGTTACAGGTGATTCCGACTTCAATTATTTTTTCGTCTGAAAACATATGTTTGACACTGTTTCCGATAATATTTCCGAAAACACGGCGCATTTTTGTCCTGTCAATCATTATGCTTGCTTTTTCGGCATTATTGATTACTTTAAACGATACTCCGCTCATTTCAAGTTCGCATCCGTATTCAAGTTCAAGCGATTTTGCAACATCCGACGTTTCAACCCTCTCGGTATGAACCTTCTTTGTCATATTGTAACTGAGATACTCATCAAATTCATCGACAAGTCCCTGAATTTCAACCGCCTTTTCATAAACGGTATCAATATACTGAAGCTTTCTTTTTTCGGAAACATTGCCGTTTTTAATTCGTTCCGCATAACCGAGAATCGAAGTCAGCGGAGTCTTTATGTCATGAGAAATCGAGGCGATGATTCTTTGCTGATTCTGTTGCTGATGTTCAAGGTTTCTCGTCAGAGAAACAAACCGATCGTAGACGTGACCGATATAGCCTCTGAAATGGTGCTTTGAAAGCATTTTTCCTTTTTCGTATTCCTCAATCAGCTGATAAAACTCACGATACGGCCTGAGCATCATTGTATAAATGATGAAAATTAAAAGGCAAAGGGCGGAAAGCCCGATTAAGAACTCAACAAAAACAAAACGAACAAGAACTTTGCTGTCTGCCGCATAGTCACGAAGCAAATAAACCGATGAAATTATCATATAAGCTTTGTTCTTATATTCAAAAGCCGTTCGAACCTTAACGTCGAGCGCCGTCCAGTTTCTGTCCTTTGAACGTGTTACAACCTCATTGGAACTGTTTTCAATGACGATAACAATGTCACGATATTGTTCGACAATATCCGACCAATCGGCCGTGCTTTCGGTTTTTCCGAGTTTATCGATTATTTCATAATTATACTGTTTCAGACTTTCTTCGTCGTTATATGCGGAGTTCGTGACCGCAGTTGTTACCGAGGCATTATACGAATATGCAAACGCAACTATTACGCCAAGAAAAAGAAGGATAACAACAACGTTCGCCTTTATGTCTTTAGTCATCGTGATTTTCCTTTGAATCAGTGAGATTTTACGAATTTATAGCCAACGCCCCACACCGTTTTTATGTAATCGTTGTTTGGGTCGAGCTTATCTCTGATACTCTTAATATTAACGGCAACCGTTCCTATATCTCCGAATTCGGTGTCCCAAACGTGGCTGAAAATCTGCTCGCGCGTGAGAACCTTTCCGGCGTTTTCCATAAGATACTGGAGAAGCTGAAACTCACGAGTGGAAAATTGAATCGGCTTTGAGTTTTTGAAAACTTCAAACGATCCGGTGTGAATTTCAATGTCACCAACCTTGATTGTTCCGTCTTCGGTAACATCTTTGCTCCTCTTTTCACGACGAAGGTGAGCTTTGACTCTCGCAACAAGTTCTTCAACGACAAACGGCTTTGAAACATAATCGTCACCGCCCATTTCGAGGCCGAGAACCGTGTCAATAGTCTTTCCTTTTGCGGAAACAAAGATTATCGGACAGTCAACCTTGTTTCTTATCATTTGGCAAAGTTCAAGTCCGCTGAGACCCGGCATCATTATGTCAAGAGTTATGAGCGAAATTTCACTTGCATGCTTTTCAACGTATTCATAAGCTTCATTGCCGTCTGAACATATTGCCGTTTCAAAACCTTCGTCTTCAAGCGAGTCGGAAACAAGATTTGCAATTGCGCGGTCATCGTCAATAATAAGTATTCTGCTCATTCTCAGACTTCCTCCGATAAGAATTTTTTCATCAGTTCGCAACCTCTTTCAACGAAAAGGCCGGTTGCTTTAGCGGTTTCCTCATTGATTGATTCAACGCCCTCAACTTCTTTATTCTTATGATAAATCATAAACGGCACGGCGTCTCTTGCATGAGTCATCGTCACAATCGGAGTCGGATGGTCGGGAAGAATCATGATTTTATAATCATCGTATTTTTCAAGCGACTTCAAAACAATCGGAAGAACACGTTCGTCAATAAGTTCAATGGCACGAACTTTGTTTTCCGGTTCGTTTCTGTGGCCGCATTCGTCGGGAGCTTCAAAGTGAATATAAACAAAGTCTTTTCCTTCTTCAAGCTCTTTCATTGCAGCTTCGGCTTTTCCTTCAAAATTGGTGTCAATATATCCTGTTGCACCATCAACGTCGGGAGCATCCATTTTTGCGCTGATTGCAATTCCTTTAAGAAGGTCAACAGCAGAAATTACCGCACCCTTAAGTCCGAAAAGACTTTCAAACGACGGAAGAATCGGCTTTTTTCCTTCTCCCCAAAGCCAAATTGAATTGGCCGGCCGCTTTCCTTCAGAAATACGCTTGAGATTCACGGGATGATTTTTGAGAAGTTCATAGCTTTCTTTCATCATTGCAATGAGTTCTTCGGCATTTTTGCTGTCGGAAAGATGAGAACCGATAACCTTTTTGCTGATATCATGAGGAGGAGTCATGGTTCCGAGATCGGTCGTTCCGCCGTGAACAACAAGGCAGTGGCGATAGCTCACGCCGCTGTAATATGTAAATCTTTCGTTTCCGAAATGTTCCTGAACGCTTTTCATAATCTCGGCCGCTTCGGCTGTTGAAATGTCGCCTGCCGAATAGTCAATCATGGTTTTATCTTCATAGCGTGCCTCATCCGAAAGAGTGACAAGATTGCAGCGAAGAGTAACATCGTCATCGCGAAGGTCAACACCGATGCTGACAGCCTCAAGAGGAGAACGTCCGGTGTAATATTTAAGCGGATCAAAACCCATAACGCTCATGTTTGCAACATCGCTTCCGGGCTTGAGAGAATCGTCAACCGTTTTCACGAGACCGACCGTTCCGCGCTTTGCAAGCGAGTCAAAAAGCGGCTTTTTTGCACACATCATCGGGGTCTTTCCGTCAAGTGCCGGAACGGGATAATCCGCCATTCCGTCATAAAGAACAACAACATATTTCATACGACAAACCGGGCACATACGTCTGCGCCGTTCCTTTCATAAATTATCAATCTTGAGTTTCAATCAATTACTGTATATAATAACACACTTTCCGACATTTTTCAACTCAGAAAAGCATTTTTCCCCTAACCATGACATGACTGAGATTCATTGAATCGTCAACAAAAATAACATCCGCATTCTTTCCTTTTTCAAGACTTCCGCAAACATTGTCTGCGCCGATTACACGGGCGGGATTAATTGAGCAGGCTGCAAGTGCGTCGGAAAAAGGAATTGAAAACGAAAGAAGGTTTTTGAATTCATCAAAAAGATTCGTTGTGCTTCCGGCAATCGTTCCGTCCTCAAGGTGCGCCCTTGAATTTTTAACAATTACCTTCTGACCGCCGAGAACATACTCACCGTCTTCACAGCCGGCACTGCTGAGCGAATCGCTGATTGCAACGGCACGATGAGAACCGAGAATTTTGAAAGAAATCTTCACGGTTGCCGGAGCGAGATGAAAGCCGTCGCAGATGAGTTCGGCCGTCACCCGTTCGGAATCAAAAACAGCACCGACAACACCGGGCTTTCTGCTTTCAAACGCAGTCATTGCATTGAACAAATGCGTTGCATGAGAAAAACCGTTCTCAAACCCTTTTTTAGCCTCATCAAACGTTGCGCTCGTGTGAGCAACGCTGCACACGGCCTTTTTTGAAACATTGCATGAAAACGAAAGTGCTCCTTCGGTTTCGGGCGCAAGGTCAACAAGGCAAATTTTTGAAATTTTATTCAGGCGTTCAAACTCTTCAACGTTCGCCTTTCTTATATAATCCGGATTCTGGGCTCCACGTTTTTCATATGAAATATATGGTCCTTCCATGTTGATTCCGTGAATATAAGCACCCTTCTCACAGCCTTTGATTTTTTCAATCGAAGAAAAGATTTCGGAAAGATTCTTTTCGGGCAAAGTCATCGTTGTCGGGCAGACAGAGGTAACGCCTCTTTTTGCGTAATACATTGAAAGTTTTTGAAGCTTTTCGGCGTCGCAATCGCACCAATCAACTCCGTCTCCGCCGTGGGTATGAATATCAATAAAGCCGGGAAGAGCAAGAAGACCTCCCATGTCATTTTCAGATTTTCCGTCCGAAAAAGATTTGATTTTTTCGTCTTCGGTCTCAATACTTCCGCTTCTGATTTCAAAATTTTCATCAACGTATCTAAGGTTTGATAAAATCATAAAAATCCTCCTCATTAATTTCTGCCGAGATTTTATAAGCTTTCACAGCGAACATCAAATTTTCCTTATTTTAAGCCTTTTTTGACGCATTGTCAACAGAAAACACAACCGCAAAAAACACTCGGCAAAAAGGGGCGGATTTTCCCGCTCCTTTCAGCTTGCCGAAATGGATTCAGTAATCACTGTCCTTTTATTATATATGCGATATAATAATATTGATGATAAATGTTAGTAATTCATATGTGGAACAGATCAAAAGCACCTGCTTCTTCTTCTGACTTACCTCTGCTTTTCTTGTATCTTAATGCTAAAACCCTAAATCCCGCATGAGATTTAGGGTTTTTCTAAAAAAACAAAGCCTGAAACCAAATAAAGTTTCAGGCTTTTTATATGGTCGGAGTGACGGGACTTGAACCCATGGCCTCTTGGTCCCGAACCAAGCGCGATACCAAACTTCGCCACACCCCGAAGCGCTTATGTATTATACTAAACTCTGACAAAAAAATCAAGTCTTTTTTCAAAGTTTTTCAATTTTTTTGAGTATTTGAATCACATTTCGATTTCAGAATCAAAAAAGCGTTCCTGAAAGTCAACGGCTCTCTCGATTTGAGCTTTTGAAAAATTCATATCTTCCGGTGCGGCAACGAGCTTGTCCTCCACGTCATTCCTTCTGTGGACAACAGCAATTATCTTTCCTCTGAAATTCAAAACAGGTTTTGAAACACCCAAAAGATAAACGTCAATCTCCTCGCCGTCACCGCTTTCGGTTTTCGGAATATAGCCGTAATTCAACGGATAAACGGTTTTAAATTCTTCCGTCTCACGAACGTAACCGACCGGTCTGTCGATAACGATATCAACGGTTTTTCCGAGGAAGGAGACAATGTTCGCCTTCTTTAAGAATTCCGAAATCAGGCTGTTTTTTCCTTCGGTATATTTTTCCCGTGCATTGTCGGAAGAACTGTTTAAAACAAGTTTCTTCTTCAAAGCTTCATATTTTTCCGCGGCGTCGGGATGTTTTCTCAGATAATTTCTGAAATTTATATAATCGTTCCATTCACGGCTGTCCGTTTTTACAACATGAATAAAATGAGTTTGCTCCTTTCCGCTTCCGTCGTAAAAGCTTCCGCAGGCAAAGAGAAGTTGATTTTCCTGCCGGCTTTTTCTGAGATAAAAACCGTTTTTTCGCATCTCATCGCTCAAAGCAATAACCTTTTCAAAATCATCGGCCTCAATCGCAATGTCAATAATAGGCTTTGCCGATATCGTTTTTACCGAGGTGCTTCCGACATGTTCGATTTTATTGACGGCAGAACCCAAAACGGTACGAAGTTTTGAAATGGTTTCCGCCGCCTCTTTATCCCATTCATTCTCATGAGGAAAAAGTCGAACCTCTCCCCTTTCAAGACCGAGCATGATTAAAGCTCCTCAACCGAGATTATCCCGTCTGACGTTGAAACAACGGTCATCAGCTTGTCGTGCGAAAGTTTTTTCGGCAGCTGAAGCTGAAAAATCGCACACGGATTTGAACCCGATTTTGTAATTTCAAGGTCAAGAATAACAACTCGGTATGTTTTGAGAAGAAGAATAACCGCATCAAGGTTGTCGTTGCTTGTATACTCAACATAGATGTTGATGTTTCTTGCGCTGTCAAGCACCCAGTATTCAAAACGTGAAAAGAAAATTTCCGCAAGAAGAATCAATATTGTTGCAAGAATTCCGGCTTCGTAATATCCGGCGCCGATTGCAAGACCGATGATTGCACACGTCCAAAGACCCGCCGCAGTTGTGAGTCCCTTGATTTGGCGGCGTTTCGTGACGATAATCGTTCCTGCGCCGATGAAACCAATACCGGCAACAACGGCAGCGCCGAGACGCGAAACGTCGGTATAAAGAAAAAGATAACGATACATATAATGGCTGATCATCGTTGTCATTGATGCGCCGAGACAAATCAATATGTGAGTACGAAAGCCAGCGGTACGGCGCTTATGTTCACGCTCGATTCCGATTGCACCGCCGCAAATCACAGCGCAAAACATCTTGACAAAAACCGCAAGAAGAGTGATCTCTCTCAACGGATTCAAAAAGCTAAGCATATTATTTTAACCTCCGAAAAAAACTTAAATTTCATCAACAACACTTACAAAATCAAATTTTGAAATTCTGGACATGACATGTGAATGCGTTTCCTTTTTCGGAAGACGTGAGGAAATCACCGCACCGACCGTTACGCCGTTTGACTGCTTTTCGCGCTGAACGTCAACGTCAAAAATCTGAATATCCATACTTTTGATTGTATTGATAATTTCTCCGAGATTTTCCATCTTTTCAAATTCGATATAAAGATCCATGTTTCTTGCTCTTGAAACGATCCAGCCGCTGACTTTTTCAAGAACGACCGTTGTGAAAAGAATCAACAAGAAGGCAAGAATCGCACATTCGTAATATCCCGAACCGATTGCAAGCCCCATACACGCCGACGTCCAAAGACCTGCCGCCGTAGTCAAACCTTTGATTTCCTGACGTCCGGTGAGAATGATCGTTCCCGCACCGAGAAAGCCGATTCCGCCGATAACCTTTGCGGCGTATCGTGAAACGTCGACCTTTCTGCCGAGCATTTCGCAAACCTCACTCCACTGCACCGTTATAAGCCAGTTTTCGTACTGACTCAAAATAATTGTGAGCGCCGCTCCGAGGCAAACAATCATGTATGTTCGACTTCCGGCCGGGCGGTGCTTATGACCCCTTTCAAGACCGATGAGTCCGCCGAAAACAACAGCAAGAAGCATTTTTATGATAAGACCCGGCAAACTCACGCCACGAATCGGATCAAAAAAATGAAGAAGCGTATCCATCTATATAACCTCCGTTCACAGAATACAAAAAATTATGTGCGGACGCAGAAAAAACATCTGCGTCCGCTTCATTAATAGTGTAAATTTTAACACAATTTTCAAAAAGTGTCAAGCTTATTTTGTTTGATTTATCAAAAGATTCGTTCAAATTTTAATCGCATTTAAAAATTTAAAAACCGGGTTCTTTCTTTCGCCGTCTTCGATTGAATTTTGTGATAATTTTCCGTTTCATGCAAAAGCTTACTGTGAGGTGAGAAAATGCTTCCGATATTAATACGGGGAATAATTATATATGTAATTGTGATCGCAAGCGTTCGTCTGATGGGAAAAAGACAAATCGGAGAACTTCAGCCGGCCGAACTTGTAATTACAATTCTTCTTTCAGACATTGCTTCGATGCCGCTTCAAAACAGCAACACGCCGCTTCTTCAATCGGTCTGTGCAATTTTCCTTTTGATTGCTCTTGAAATAATCACGTCCTGCCTTTCGTTGAGGTTCCGTCCGTTCAGAACTCTGCTTCAGGGACACTCTGTGATGATTATCAAAGAAGGACGCATTATTCAGGAAAGTCTCAAAGAAATAAGATACAGTGTTGACGATGTTGTTGAAGCGTTGAGATTGAAGGACGTTTTTGACATTGAAAACGTAAACTTTGCTTATGTCGAAACGAACGGTTCTTTGAGTGTTCTTTTAAAAGACGAAGAAAACGAGCCGAGTGACTTGCCTTGTCTTGTAATCAGCGACGGTGAAATCATTGAGCGTGAATTCGACGTCTGCGGTCTTTCGTCCGAAAAGCTTTTTAAAATCTTAGATGAGAACCGTCTTTCGCCGTCGGACATTCTTCTGATGACCTATTCAAAAGCTCAAAAAGCAAACATTGTTTTAAAAAAGGGAGCAAAAAAATGAAAAGATTTTTATTTGCGCTTCTTTTGCTTTTTTTCTGCTTTGCAACGGCGTTTTTCGGCTTTTTTCGGCTTGAAAAAAGCAGTCTTGAACTCATTCAAAAACTTTCCGTGGCTGCCGAACTCATCAAAGGCGGAAATATTTCAAAAGCAGAAGATGAACTCAAAGAAATTGAAAAACTTCAAAAAGAAAATCTTTCGTTCAACGTTTTTCTCGACCACACAACGCTTGACGCACTCGATTCATCGCTGCCTTCGATTCTGGAGATTCTTTCATCCGGAGACAGCGAAAAAGCTTTTGAAGAAATTCAAAAGAGCATTGCCGTGCTTAACGACATTATTGAGGAACAGAAAATATCAATAGGAAATGTATTGTAAAATTCAGGGATTGATGGTATAATACGGTGTAATCAATTATTTGATAATTCTGCACAAATATTGATTATTTTTAAAAGGAGGTAAAACAATGAATAAACTGATGATAATGTGGATCGTTCTTACCGTTGTTTTTGCCGTCATTGAAGCGTTGACGCTTCAGGTTGTCACCGTCTGGTTTGCGGTCGGTTCAATCGGTGCAATCGTTGCGAACGTCGTCGGCGCATCACCGCTCATCCAGCTGACTGTCTTTGTTGCCCTTTCGATTCTCACTCTCGTCATTGCTCGGCCGTATCTCAAAAAGTTCACCCAAACAAAGGTTCAGCCGACAAATGCTGACGTGTGCATCGGAAAGCAGGCAATAGTCACAGAGGAAATCAACAATATGCTCGGAACCGGACAGGCAAAAATCCGCGGAACAAATTGGACCGCACGATGTTATGATGAAAACACAATCATCAAAGAAGGTTCAACAGTCATCGTTACGGCAATCGAAGGAGTAAAACTCATAGTTAAACCCGAATGAGCCAAAACATTTTTAAAATACGGAGGTTATCACATGGAAGGCTTGATTTATGTTATCATTGCAATTGTTCTTCTCGCAGTAATCATTCTTGCGGTAAACATCAAAATCGTTCCCCAGTCAAAAGCATATGTCATTGAAAGACTTGGTGCTTACAGTGCAACTTGGCAGACGGGACTCCACGTTAAAATTCCCGTTTTTGAACGCCTTGCAAAGGTTGTTTCTCTCAAAGAACAAGTTGTTGATTTCAAACCGCAGCCGGTTATCACAAAGGACAACGTCACAATGCAAATAGATACGGTTGTCTTTTATCAGATCACCGACCCAAAACTTTATACTTACGGCGTTGAAAGTCCTCTTTCGGCGATTGAAAACCTTACTGCAACAACGCTTCGCAACATAATCGGCGAACTTGAACTTGACCATACGCTCACCTCAAGAGACACGATCAACGCAAAAATCAGAGGTATTCTTGACGAAGCAACCGATCCTTGGGGAATCAAAGTCAACCGCGTTGAACTTAAAAACATTCTTCCTCCGCGTGAAATTCAGGACGCAATGGAAAAACAGATGAAGGCCGAGCGTGAACGCCGCGAAGCGATTCTTCGTGCCGAAGGCGACAAAGAAAGCAAAATCCTTGTTGCTCAGGGTCAAAAGGAAGCAAAAATCCTTGCCGCTCAGGCCGATAAGGAAGCAGCAATTCTTAAGGCAGACGCCGTTCGAGAGCAGAAAATCCGTGAAGCGGAAGGTGAAGCTCAGGCAATCATCGCAATTCAAAAGGCCGAAGCTCAGGGTATCGCTCTCATTAACGAGGCCAATCCTTCTCAGGCTGTCGTTGCTCTTCGCTCGCTCGAAGCGCTTCAAAAGGTTGCCGACGGTCAGGCAACGAAGATTATCATTCCGTCGGAAATTCAATCCGTTGCGGGTCTTGCAACGGGAATCAAAGAACTTGTCAAAGACTGATAGGCTAATAAACAAAGAGAAGCAGGCATCCCAAAAGGATATCTGCTTCTTTTTTTTGATTTGATTGTGTACAAAATATTTCTTATACTGCTTTCATGTTAAGACGAAGCTTGTCGCTGATCATGGCAATAAATTCGGAATTAGTCGGCTTTCCGCGGCTGTTTTGAATAGTATAACCAAAATACGAACTGAGAACATCAACGTCTCCCCTGTCCCACGCAACCTCAATTGCGTGGCGAATTGCACGTTCAACCCTTGAAGAAGTTGTATTGTTTTGTTTCGCAACTGTCGGATATAATATTTTTGTGACAGCATGCATAAGCTCCGGATCCTTCACCGTAAGCATAATCGCCTGGCGAAGATATTGATAGCCTTTAATATGCGCGGGAACCCCTATCTGGCGCATTATTTCCGATATGACGATTTCAAGTTCTTTTGAATCTTCCGACAAAACTGACGACATCCTTTCGCTTTTTTCTGTGCTTCTCTTGATCATTTTTATGATGCGTTCGGCAACAAGTGAGTAATCGGCCGGTTTCAGAAAATAATAATCCGCGCCCGCGCCGAGAAATTCCTCTTCAAAATCCGGATTTTCAACCGATGAAAGAACAAAAGTAAGAGTATTGTTCTTTTTTAATTCCGCACCGGATTCTTCAAGAACGCCGAGTGCGTCAAGGCCGGACATAAATGCATCCATAACAATCGCATCCGGCTTTTCTTTGACCGAAAGATTCTTAAGCTTTCTTCCGTCTTTTTCAATTACTCTCACATCACAGCCTTTCTCACTTAGCAATTTTGCGCACAGTTCCATTCTCTTATTGCCTTCTCCTGCAATAATAACGGTTGTTTTCTTCGTCATGATAACCATCCTTATCTGTTATTTGTGATTTTTTCTCACAAAAGGATAGTATCACGATGATAGTATTTTTGCAAGGTGAAATTTGTCGAAAACTTTATTTTTTTCAAAAAATTTTTCATTCACTGTATTTTTTATGGCATTTTTGCTGATTTTAAGTTGATTTTATGCAACTTTACCGAAAGTTTGGTTCAAAACTTCATCACAGGTTTCAATCATTTTTTCGGCAAAAATTGCGTATCCCCTTTCAGGCTCGCTGATAAAAACGTGAGTAACCGCACCGACAAGCTTTCCGTTTTGGATAATCGGGCTTCCGCTCATACCCTGAACAATTCCTCCGGTTTTTTCAAGAAGGTCTTCGTCGGTTATTCTGATTATCATGCTCCTGTTGTCTCTGCTGTCGGGGTATACCCTTTCAATTTCAATTTCATAAAACTTCGGACCCGATTTATCAACCGTTGAAATAATCTGAGCCTTTCCTGTTTTAACCTCGCTTCTGACCGCAACCGGAATTTCATTCATCCCGTTTTCTGCGGTTTCAAGAATTCCAAAAACACCGGACGATGTATTTGCGTATAATTCGCCGAAACGACCGCCCGAAAAGCTTCCGCAAAGTTCACCCGCTTCGCCGCTTTGGCCTTTATCGCAACTGCTGATTTCAGCTTCAACAACGTCACCCTCACCGAGCGGAAGGATATCCCCCGTGTCAACATCACAAACTGCGTGGCCTAAGCCGCCATATACACCCGTTGTTTTTTCAAAAAAAGTCAATGTTCCGATCCCGGCCGCACTGTCCCTAATCCACAAGCCTGCGACATATTTATTTTGGGCAGACGAATAAACCGGCAAAAAGTTCGTTTTGTAAGTTTTGTTCTTCCGGAGAAAAACAATGTCAATTTCATTGCCGCCGCAGTTTTTGATGATTTCGGCAACTTGAACATGATCTTTTACTTTTTCGGAATTCATACTGATTATTACGTCACCTTTCTGAATTCCGGCAGTCTGAGCCGGATAAAACGTTCCGTTCCCGGTATCAACCTTATCGGTGGAAATCACAACCACTCCCTGCGTATATATCCTCAATCCGAAAATTTTTCCTGACGGAACAACGTATCTTCGCTTTTGGATTTTAACTCTTGAGTTTTTAATCGGAATCATTTTCAGCAATCTGACTTTTACATCAATTACTTTTTCTCCGCCATTTTCAAGAGACTGCCTTTTTTCTTCAACAGGGTCTAACGAATAAAACGCATTAATAGTCAACGAATCGGAACTGAGAGTGCTGATTTCGTCCGGTATTGCAAAAAAACCGAAAACAATGAAACCAAGCAAAACAACAATTCCGAAAATTAAGAACAACCTCAAAAATTTTATTGTTTTTATCATTTTTTCACCTCCATGCGGATTTTTACCGCAATAATAATTTGGTCTGAAACTGCGAACAATATAATCGGAAAAAGGAGCCGAAAAACGAAAAAAAAGCCGCAAACCGCAAAAACAAACGGCTTGTGACTTTTTGTAAAAACTGATTATATTTTCAGGTTGAAGGCAAAACAACAGAAACAGCGTCAAGGAATTGACTGTCTTCCTCAAGCTTATTCGTTTTCTTCTTAAGCTTTGACTCCTTATCGGGTGTTATTCCGATTTTGTTGAAGGTTTCACTTTTATAGGGACGAATAATTCCGACCGAAAGCAAAACGGCACTCCCGTCGGTCAGCTTAAAGGCTTTCGGAACGAGTGCAACGCCCTTCGTTTTCAAACCGACCAAAGTTGCTTTTGAAAAATCACGCAGATTGCAAGCAAAGAGTTCGGCTGCCGAGGAAGTATTCTCGTTGATCAAAACAGCCATTGGGAGGTTGACTTCCCCCGCAGTTGTCGAATAGCTTTCGATTACCGTTCCTTTTCCGTCAAGAAGCGTTGCAGCCGGAACGGAGGAATCATTCACCGGAACAAAAGCATCGAGCGTTTCGATTGCGTTTTCGTAGTTCGTGCTGCCGTTTCCGCGCACGTCAATAACAATTTCCGCAACACCGGAAGACGTCAGCGACTGAACTTCGGACTGAACTTGATTTGCCGTTGTCGAATAAAAATCAGAAATTTTTATGTAACCGATATTATTATATGTTTTTGAAAAAACCGATTGTGCTTCATAGCCTTTTATGATATTCACGGTTTTATCTTCACCGTTTCGTCTGAACGTAACATTGACCGAAGTCAACTTGTCGCCTTCGAGTTTTGAAGAAAGTTCTTCGTAATTGTTTGCGTCAAGCGGTATTCCGTCAAAAGCAATAATCACATCGCCTTCTCTCATTCCTGCCTCATTTGCGGGAGAGCCGGAAAAGACTTCGGTAATTTTGATTGTATTTTTCGCAGTCTTTTCACCACGGATCCCGATTCCGTACATGTTTCCCATGCTTTCGGAAGTATATTCGGCATACTCATCGGAAGTCATATATTTTGAATACGGATCTTTCAGTCCGTCAACATAACCTTCGGCGAGAGCAGCCTTCAGACTTTCCTTGTCACTTGAAGAATAATAGTTGTTTTTAATTACTCCGTCAAGCTCATCAAGAATTTCGTAACGTTCAAGCTTTTCGGGAAGTTCCTTCAGCAGTTCATTGTATTCTCTGTTAATGACCGCCCCGGTTACGACGCTTGAAACCGCAACGGCAATTACAAGAATGCCGATAAAAAGACCGAGCGAG
Organism: uncultured Eubacteriales bacterium; assembly: GCA_934561055.1. Classification (GTDB taxonomy): domain Bacteria; phylum Bacillota; class Clostridia; order Oscillospirales; family Acutalibacteraceae; genus UBA6857. The sequence goes on along the minus strand of CAKTFN010000017.1, from coordinate 17,150 downwards.
ATTTTTTTATTCATTGAACACTCCCCTTAACTTTCCTTATTATCAGAAGAAAGGGACAGCGACGAGCGCCGTCCCTTTGCTGATTTTATGGCATTGAAACATAATTTGCGGGATTCTGTTTTTCGCCGTTATAGCGAACTTCAAAATGAAGATGCGGTCCGGTTGAATTGCCGGTGCTTCCGACATTTGCGATATGCTGACCCTTTGCAACGGTTTGACCGGTCTGAACAACAAGCTCCGAACAGTGACCGTAAACGGTTGAGAAGCCGTCTCCGTGGTCAATGATAACATATCTTCCGTAACCGGTTGTTCCCCAAACCGCGGCAATAACCGTTCCGGCGCGTGAAGCGTAAATCGGCTTTCCGTAAACTCCCGAAGCGGAAATATCCATTCCGCCATGGAAACTCCAGCCGGAAATTGAAGCGCTTCGATTTCCGTAAGGACTGCTGATATAGCATGAAATGTTTCCGAGCGGCCATGCCCAACTGTCATTTGAATGATAAATCTTTCCGCTTGAGCCCGAGTTTCCGCCCGAAGAAGACGTTGTGCCTGTCGTTGTTGCGGCAGGATCATTGTTTGCGGCGTAAAGCGTTGTTCCCTGAGTTGTTGCTACGGTCGTTGCCTGATAGTTTTTGATTAAAGACTCAATTTCCTTGTCGGCGGCGGCACGTTCGGACTCAAGGTTCTTGATATAAGTTTCATACACCGCACTGCTCTTGTCAAGTTCCGCAATATATGCTTCAACTTCGGCATAATCGCTTTCAAGTTCCTTTACAGCCTTTTCATACTCGACCTGGGTTGTTTTCAGTTCGGCCTTTCTTGAGATGCGCTCGTTTTTATTCTCGGCAACCTCTTTTTGCTTTTCATCAAGCTTATTTTGCTTTTTTTCAAGAGAGAGCTTTGTCTTTTTAAGAGTTGTCACCTCGCTCTTGAATTTATCGATAACTTTTTTGTCGTTTTCGCTCATGCGTTTCATCATCTCAAGTCTCGTGAGAAACGAAGCAAGACTGTCCGCACCCATAATGAGTTTGAGATTTGAATCCGTTCCCGTCACATATGCGGCGCGGATTTTTTGAGAAAGCTGAGTTTTTGAGGCTTTGATGCTGTTGGTTGTTGTCGTGATCTGTTGATTCGCAAGAACGATTTCATCATTGATTACGTCAATTTCGGTGTTGAGCTGTTTAAGCTCTTTGTCAAGGGAATCAATTTCAGAATCAAGCGTTTCAACCTGAGTTTTAAGATTGGTTGCCTTTTTTTCGTTTGCCGAAATCTGATTTTCAAGAGTATCAAGATATTCCTGCTGGGATTCCTTTTTACCTTTCAGCTCGGCAAGCTTCGTTTTGTTGCTGCTGATTTCCTGATCAATTCTGCTGAGTTCCGCTTCAAGCTCCTGCCGTGTTGCGGCATGAGCAACCGGCGCAGGCGCAGAGAACATAACGGCACTTAAGAAAAGAACGAGCGACATTAAAAGCGCAATCTTTTTCTTCATAACCGAAAAACCTCCTTTGCCTTCGGCAGAAAGCTTTCTGAAATCAGATGTCATTTGCTTCGCTGCCTTCTTTTTTAAGATACTTTCTTATTGAAACAACGCTTCCGAATGAACCGAGAACCATTCCGGAAACAAAATATCCAATTACCAAAACATACCAGAAATCCGAAATTTCAATGACTGAGCTTCCGAAAAGCGAGAACAGCGAATTAAGTGCGTCGCCTTCGGTAATTTCGACAACATATGTCAATATCATTGCAAGCAATCCCGAAATCAACCCTATAGCGATACCTTCAATCATGAACGGCCAGCAAATGAAAATATTTGTTGCGCCGACCGACTTCATAACCTGAATATCGACCTTTCTTGAAACCATTGTGATTTTAATCGTGTTCGCAATGATAAAGAGCGAAACCACAATGAGAATCGCAACAATAATAACGCAAATGAAGGTTACCGACTTTTGAAGCGTTGAAATCTGTTTGATAATTTCCTGGCTTTCGCGAACCGATTCAACGTTTGAAACCGCTTTTATCGCGGCAAGCGTTGTTGAAAACTCTTCAATATTGCTTACGGTTATACGATATGAATCCGGAAGAGGATTTTCGATTACACCGTCAATCATATCACGTTCAACGCCGAAATCGGAAAGCTGTTCGTTAAAACCTTCTTCTTTTGAAACGTACTGAACTTCCGTAACGTTCGGAATCGCTTTAAGGTCGCTTTCGACCTGCTTTTTTGAGGCTTCGTCAATTCCGTCTTTGACAAAAGCAACAACAACGTTCTGCTTTTCAACGTCGGAAACAAGAGTTCTCATGTTAAAAAGAAGCAGGAACGAAACACCGATGAGAAGCAAACAGGCCGTCAAAACGCTGATTGAAGAAAACGACATGTTTCGGTTCGCAATGAGACTTTTAAAGCCCATTTTCGTAAGATACGATGTGTTAAGTCCTCCGGAACGATGGGAGCGTTTCTTTTTCTTTTTTGCGGGTGCTTTTGTATTAGCTTTATTCGCCATCGTTTTCACCCTCCTTTATTTCTTCCTGTGAAGTTACGTCAGACTTTTCAGCGTTTTCGGAAACCTGATTATCCTCGGCTCTGCTTTCGGCAACGGGAGCAACGGGCTGCTGAACTTCGGCAGGCTGAGGTTTTGCGGCATATCTGAGCTTTGAACGCGAAGGAATATCGGAGACAATCTTTCCGTTTTCAATCGTGACGATTCTGTGATCGAATTGATGAACAAGCTCCAAGTCATGGGTAACGACAACAACCGTAGCACCGAGAGCATTAATCTTGTCAAAAAGAGTCATGATGTCTCCGGAAAGAACGGGGTCAAGGTTACCGGTCGGTTCATCTGCAATAATGACGCCGGGATTATTGACAAGTGCTCTTGCGATTGCAACACGCTGACGTTCACCGGTTGAAAGCTGATTCGGAAAATTCTTTGCTTTTGAAGAGAGGTCAACAAGTTTCAGAACGTAACGAACGCGTTTTGTGATTTTTCTTTCGCCCATTCCGATTACACGAAGGGCAAAAGCAACGTTGTCATAAACGGTCATTTTCGGAATAAGTCTGAAATCCTGAAAAACGATTCCGAGCATTCTTCTGAGATAAGGAAGATCCCGGCGCTTCATTTTCGTAAGATCATACGGACCGACGCGAACTTCACCAGAATCGACTTTTTCCTGACCCATTATTACGTTCAAAAAAGAGCTTTTTCCCGCACCGGACGCTCCGACAACAAAAACAAACTCGCCGTCATCGATTTTAACGCTGACGTTGTCAAGGGCAACGGCACCGTTTGTCTTATATTTCATTGTTACATTTTTAAATTCAATCATTTTTAACCACTTTCGCAAAAAATAAATTCATTGATTTTTCGTCACATCATGCGGCGGAAAACGAATTAATATTTAACCGGCTTTGCATCAAGATACTTTTTAACCATAAGCGCAACTTTGAAAACGATTGCATCATCAAATTCTCTCAGATCAAGACCGGTAAGCTTTTTGATTTTTTCAAGTCTGTAAACAAGAGTATTTCTGTGGACAAAAAGCTTTCTTGAGGTTTCGGAAACGTTAAGATTGTTTTCAAAAAACTTTTGAATGGTAAACAATGTTTCGTGATCAAGACCGACAATCGAACCCTTTTTGAAAATTTCCTTGAGGAACATTTCGCAAAGAGTTGTCGGAAGCTGATAAATGAGTCTCGCAATACCGAGATTTTCGTAGGTTATGATTGTTTTTTCCGTATCAAAAACCTTTCCGACCTCAAGCGCAATCTGAGCTTCCTTGAAAGAACGGGGAAGATCCTTGATTCCGACAACGATTGAACCGATACCGATTATTGAGTTGACGTAATATTCGGTATGAAGAGAATCAACGATCGAACGGGCAAGCTTTTCAAGATCCTTCACATCGTTTCCGGCGCGGACTTCCTTGACGAGAGCAATGTCAAATTCATTGATGTTGATTACAAGATCCTTTGACTTGTCCGGAAAAAGTTTTGAAACGGCTTCATTGATTGAAACGTCGCTTCTTTCCGCAGTTCTGATGAGAAGAACGCAGCGCGAAACCTCGTTGTTGAAACCGAGTTCGCGGGTCTTAAGATAAATATCACCGGGAAGAATATTGTCAAGAATGACATTTTTGATGAAGTTGCTTCTGTCGTATTTTTCGTCATAATACTGCTTGATGTTGTTGAGCGAAACCGCAATGAGTCGCGCATAGTTTGCGGCGGCGTCATCGTCACCGTCAACAAAAACGGCAGCGTCCGGATGAAGCTGCATACCGATTGCGATAAAAGTTCTTCCGCCGATAACCTTCGGCTCAAAAGAAGTGATTTCCTCCTTGAAATCGGCAAAGCCGGTTTCTCCGATGCGGCCGAGGTCACTGCAGCAAATTACGGTTCCCGTGTTATCGACAACGCCGATCGTTCTGTCGATAGCATCTTTCATCTGATGGATAATTCCCTGGAACAGTCTGTTTGACATAAATGTCCCTCCAACAATTAATTATGTGAATTTTATACATTTTGACTATCGTCACTTTTACCATTGTACACATTTTATCGGCATTTTGCAATATAAAACGGTAAAATTTTTAGATATTTTTTCAAAAATATTTTTTTGCGGCGAGCTTTTTTGTAGGAAACAGCACTTTTTATTGGTTTCAAGCTGTTTTTTCAGTAAATTTTACATTGTATAAATTCACCATAACCTGCAAAGAAAGGAAGATTTTCATTCCAAATTCACATTAATTGCTTTTGCTTATGTGTATTTTGCATATAAGACTGTTCTCGGTTTCACGTCTAAAGAGTAGTACAAAAACCTAAAATGCACTTAAAGACGATTAAGAACGTTTAAAACCGTTTAGAGTTTCTTTTGATAAAACACAACCGAAAGATCCCGACCGAATTTTATTCCGACGCCGGAAAGTTCCCCTTTAAATGAAAAGCCGTTCTTCTTATGGAAGGCAACGCTTCTTTCGTTTTCGGACGTAATGAGAGAAACCGCATTTTTGATTTCATACTTCACCGCCTGCTTTTCGAGTTCTTTATAAAGGAGCGAGCCGGTGCCCTTTGAAAGGCAGTTTTTGTCAAGATAAACCGAAAGATCCGCTGTATGACGGTATGCGCTTCTTGCGTTAAAGACGTCAAAATATGCGTAGCCGACAACGGTTCCGTCATCTTCGGCAACAAGAAAAGGATAATTTTTTGTTATGCCTTTTATGCGGTCGGAAAACCCGGAAAGCGTAAGCGGCGTTTCCTCAAAAGTTATCGTTGTGTTTTCAATGTAGTAATTATAAATTTCAAGACAGCGTTCGATGTCTTTTTCTTCAACAGGTCGGATATTCAGCACGGTATCACCTCGGTTGTTATTATATCATGAAAGTCAAGAAGGAAAAAGCCGCCCGAAGGCGGCAAAAACAAGTTTTTATTAATCGTTTGGTTTTTATTATATTATTTTACAAACTCTTCTATTTCCTTATTACCGTCATATACCTCACTTGTTTTTTCCGTTTCACTCGATGTAACTTGTTCCGAAGAAGTTGTGTTATAAACAGTTGATTCACCGCCGGAATCATCATTAGCAGCACCTCCTGCGCCAATTGCCAAAATCAGTAGCCATATAACAGCAATAATTATTGCCTTCGCTTTTTTGCTGAGCTTTTCATTACGAACAATCAATATTGTGAGCGGAATCGGAAAACAACATATCCAGCCTATTATCCACCAAACCATTTTGTTCTTCTTTTTCTTTTCCGGAACAACATAAACAACTTTTGGGCTGTCGCTTTTTCTTTGCTCCGCCTGTGCACGTTGGCGTCCTTTTTCAAATTGATAGCCTGCATCTTCCGCATTATCATAATGAACATGCTGCACCTCATCATCAATCAAAAGCTTTGCTCCGCAATATTCACAGAAAGCCTGCTTTTTGCTTGAATCAACTTTTAGACTTGCTTTACAATGCGGACAAGTCATATCAACCAATTTCATAAATATACCTCTTTCCTGATTTTTGACATTATACCTCAGAACATAAATACATTCAAGATTTTAAATAAAAAACTTTAGGCATTACAGAAAGAAAACAACGTTTCAAAAATCACAAAAGCAACAATTTCACTCCGCAAAAATCAAGCGACTGCATTTTTTCAGTCGCCGCCGACTATATATAAACCGCCGGTAAATAATCGAAAAACCGCAACACTGAAAAATACGCAGTGTTGCGGTTAAAAGAATTCAATGTAATCAGATGAGTTTTCTTCCCATAAGAACGCCCATGACCGAAGCCATCATAAGGCCTCGTGTCCAGCCGCTTGAGTCACCGAGACAATGAAGTCCCTTGATGCTGGTGTTGAAATCTTCGTCCATCTTAACACGGTTGCTGTAGAATTTGAGCTCCGGTGAATAAAGAAGTGTTTCGGTTGAAGCAAAGCCTTCAACAACGTGATCCATCGCCTTGATGAAGTTGATGATGTTGGTCATTGCTCTGTAAGGCATTGCGGCGGTGATGTCACCCGCAACGGCATCCGGAAGGGTCGGACGAACGTTCGACTGCATGAGTTCCTTTTCCCATGTGCGCTTTCCGTCAAGGATATCGCCGAAACGCTGAACAAGAATATGACCCGTTCCGAGCATATTCGTCAGCTCGCCGACCTTTTGGGCGTATGCTATAGGCTGATTAAACGGATAGCTGAAATTGTGGGAACAAAGAATTGCAAGGTTGGTGTTGTCGCTCTTGAGCTCTTTGTATGAATGTCCGTTAACAACGGCAAGGTCATTGTCATAGTTTTCCTGGCTGACGAATCCGCCGGGGTTCTGGCAGAAAGTTCTGACCTTGTTTTTGAACGGCTGGGGATAGCCGATAAGCTTTGATTCATAAAGGGTTTCGTTGACCTTTTCCATAATCTCGTTGCGTACTTCAACGCGAACACCGATGTCAACCGTTCCGGGCTGATGGGCAATTCCGTATTCGGCGCAAAGGGTTTCAAGCCATTCGGCTCCCCTTCTTCCGGTTGCAACGATTGTGTGGTCGGCAAAAATTTCGGTTTCATGACCGCCCTTGCTGTCTTTGAGACGAACTCCTTTGCATTCGTTGTTTTCAAGGACGAGGTCATAACATTCATAACCGAACATCATTTCAACGCCGTTGTTGAGAAGATACTGCTCAATGGCATAGTAAATTCCCTGAGCCTTTTCGGTTCCCATGTGACGAATCGGACAGTCAACAAGCTTCAGACCTGCCTGAATTGCCTTGATTCTGATTTCCTTCTTTCCAAGGCTGTCTTCAAGACCTTCAATATGTTCGTCCGCACCGAATTCAAGATATATTTTATCAGTGTAATCAATCGTCTCCTGAGCCGTTTGGGCGCCGATAAGAGTCGGAAGGTCACCGCCGACTTCATAGCAGAGCGAAAGTTTTCCGTCGGAAAATGCGCCCGCACCGGAAAAGCCGGTAGTGATATGGCAATACGGCTTGCATGAAACGCAGACTTTTGTTTTGTCTTTGGGGCAATGTCTGTTTTCAACAGCCTGACCCTTTTCAACAATCATAATGCTCTTTTTTGAGCCTTTTTTGATCATTTCAAGGGCGGTGAAAATTCCTGCCGGACCGGCGCCGATGATTACAACATCTTTTTTCATTATTGAGGAATCCTCCTTATTAATATTAAAAAGCCATAATGGCATAAAAACAGCACGGTCACAAACCATGCTGAGTTATTTTACCATGAAAAAACGCATAATGTCAAGGGTTAACGGCGATTTTTCTTGACTATTTTTGCCGAAAATAGTATAATTCATATCGTTGCAAATGCAAAGCATAAGTTTTCAGAAAGGAAGCGCGGTTTGCGCAGATATATCATGAAAATCATTGAAACAAAAATTCCCGAAGTCAAGCTTGTGATTCCGGACGTTTTCGGCGACAACAGAGGTTGGTTTTACGAATCATACAACCTTGAAAAATTCAAAGCACTCGGAATCGACACGGTCTTCGTTCAGGATAACCGCTCGTTTTCCGAAAAGAAAGGCACCCTCAGAGGCATTCATTTTCAAAAATCACCTGCGGCGCAGACGAAACTTCTTTGCTGCACAAGAGGTGAAATTCTTGACGTTGCCGTTGATTTAAGAAAAGGCTCGCCAACCTATCTCGAATGGGTCAGCGCCCGTCTTTCGGCCGAAAACAAACATTTTCTTTATATTCCGAAGGGTTTCGGTCACGGTTTTGTTACCCTCACCGACAACGTTGAGGTTCTTTACAAAGTTGATGACTATTACTCAAAAGAAAACGACAGAAGCATACGCTTCGATGACACGTCAATCGGCGTTGATTGGGGAATCGACAATCCGATTCTTTCTCAAAAAGATATCACCGCGCCGCTTCTCAAAGACAGCGACGTAAATTTTATTTTCGGAGAGTGAAAAATGATTCTTGTTACCGGAGCAAACGGACAGCTCGGCTCTGACGTTTGCAGAATTTTAAAAAGTGAAAACCGTGATTTTATTCCCACCGACGTTGACACGCTCGATATCACCGACAAAAGCGAAGTTGAAGCCTTTTTTGAAGCTCATAAAATCAACTGCGTGATTCACTGCGCGGCATATACGGCAGTTGACAGAGCCGAAGACGAAAAGGAAAAATGCTTTTCGGTCAATGAGAAAGGAACGCTCAACCTTGCCCGCTGCGCCGAAAAATCGGAAGCTAAAATGCTTTATGTCAGTACCGATTATGTTTTTAAAGGAGAAGGAAACTCCCCTTTCAACGTTGACGATGAAAAAGGTCCTCTAAATGTTTACGGAAAAAGCAAGCTCGCCGGTGAGAGAGCAGTTTTTGAAAACTGCAAAAAATTCTTTATTGTCAGAACATCTTGGGTTTTCGGGGAAAGGAACACAAACTTCATTGCAACCATGCTCAAGCTTTCCGAAAATCACGATGAAGTGAACGTCGTCTGCGACCAGGTTGGCTCACCGACATACGCAAAGCACCTTGCCGGGCTCCTTTGCGAAATGGTAAAAAGCGAAAACTACGGAATCTATCATGCAACAAACGAAGGCTTTTGCTCATGGGCAGAACTTGCAACGGAAGTGTTCCGCATCGCAAAAAAAAGCGCAAAGGTCAATTTTGTCCCTTCATCGGCATACAAAACAAAAGCCGAAAGGCCGCTCAACTCCCGCCTTTCAAAGGAATCCCTCGACAAAGGCGGTTTTGAAAGATTGCCGTTTTGGAAAGACGCCGTTGAAGAATATCTCAAAAACATATTATAAAAAAGATCCGGAGAAGAACGCCTTCTCCGGATTGCTTTTTCAGTTTTACTTGAATCAGCCTTCGCTGATTGCTTCAACGGGGCAGCCGTCTGCGCATGCGCCGCATTCGATGCAAGAATCGGCATCAATAACATACTTTCCGTCGCCTTCGCTGATTGCGCCAACGGGGCAGCCGTCTGCGCAAGCACCGCAAGAAATGCAGTCGCCGCTAATTACATATGCCATTGTTCTTACCTCCTTATTTTATCAGACAGCAGGAAAAGCAAAAACAGCTTTTCTAACTTCTGTATTCACTACATTGTATCATAAAAATTGAAAATATCAAGACCTTTTTCTCTGTTTTTCAAAATTTTTAGACATAGTTTGAGGTGAATTGAATTTTTGACTACCCTTTTCCCCGAATATTGTCAAATATTATTGACTATTTTTTCATTTTTTTATAGAATGGGAAAAGAGCTGCCGGTTTGAGCGGCAAAAAATGCATCCGATTGGACGGTTTGATTATGTATAATAAGGTATCCATCTCAAAGAACATGATTTTTTCTCAGGAAAACAGCGAGGAAGTTTTCAAAATTTTCGACTCAAACAAACGCACAAAATGGGTCGGCGGACAATTTCCGAATTATGTTGACGTCAAGCTTGATTCCATGCATAGAATTAAGCGTCTCATTGTTGACTGCATGAAAAACGACATTTTGATTTTTTCCGTTTTTTCAAGCAAGGATTTTGTGAACTATACCGAGGTTATCACTCAAAAAAGCGACATAAAATGTTCGGGTCACTATGAATTTGAATGCGATTTTGAAGCATGCAGTCTCCGCTTTCTTTTTAAGTACAGTGAGAATACGTCTTACGCAACCGTCAAAAACATTGAAATTTTCGGTGAAGAGAGTAAAAACGAAATCAAAAAAGCCGACGTTTCTTTTCCCGAACCGTTTGAAAAAAGCGAATACAACGTAAAAATCACAAAGGAAGACACCGTGAAAGAACTTTCCGGTCTCGTCGAAAGAACAATCGGAAAAGAGTTTTGCGAGAAAATTGTCTTTTCGATTGAGGACAGTGAAGAAGAGTTTTTCACCCTTTCGGACGCCGGAGACGAAAAAATTTCAATCACGGCAAACAGCGGTTCTTCGGCTGCCGCAGGTCTCAATTATTATTACAAAAATTACTGTTCGGTTCACATTTCGCAAGTCGGATGTTCGGTGAATATGCCGTCTCCCCTTCCGAAAATCGGAAAAACAAAAAGAGTTTCGACCCCGTTCAAAGTCAGGTATGCAAACAACTACTGTTCCCTTTCATATACAATGGCCTTTTACGGAGAAGAAGAATGGCAAAAAGAGCTTGATTATTATGTTCTTCAGGGTGTCAATGTATTTCTTGACATCACCGCAATTGAAGAAGTTTGGCGCAGATTTTTGCTCAAGCTCGGCTATCCGCAGGAAAAAGCAATTGCTTTTTTGCCCGGTCCGGCTTATTATGCATGGTTCTGCATGGCTAACCTTTATTCAACCGGTGCTCCGCTTCCTCCGGGATATTTCAAAAAGCGCACGGATCTTGCAAGGAAGAACCATCTCTTTATGAGAAGAATGGGAATTAGCCCCGTTTTTCAAGGATACAACGGCATGGTTCCGACGGACATTAAGAAATATGCTCCGGATGTTTCGATTATTCCGCAGGGACTTTGGAACGGAGCCGAACGTCCCGCAATGCTCAAAACCGACACAAAAGCTTATCTTCGTCTTGCCGGCCTTTTCTACGAAAGTCAGCGCGAAGTTTACGGCGATATTTCTCCGTACTTTGCAACGGATCCGTTCCACGAAGGCGGAAGAAGCGGAAGACTTGACATCAAAAAGGTCAGCAGCTATCTTCTCGACGCAATTCTCAAAAACAGAGAGGACGCTGTCTGGATCATTCAATCATGGGGTGAAAATCCTTCAAAAGAACTTCTTGAAGGCGTTGCCGACAGAAAAGAGCACACTCTCATTCTTGATCTTTACGCCGAAAAAAAACCGAGATGGGAAAACTTCCTCGGAAGCGAATTTCTCGGTTCACCGTGGGTATACTGCATGCTCAACAACTTCGGCGGAAGAATGGGTCTTCACGGTCACCTTGCGACAATCGCATCCGAAATTTCAAGAGCTTCAAAAAAGGCAAAGCACATGAAAGGAATCGGAATCACGCCCGAAGCAACTCATTCCAACCCGATCATATTTGACCTTTTCTTTGAAACGATTTGGACGGAGAAAAATGAAATTGAGCCGATAAATCTTGAAGAATGGCTCAAAAAATATGCAGAGCGCAGATACGGCTCATGCAGTGAAAATATGTTTGAAGCAATGAAAATGCTCAACGATACGGTCTATAATCCAAAGCTTAACGAACACGGAGAGGGTGCTCCGGAATCCGTAATCAATGCACGTCCGTCGCTTGATGTAGGTTCTCCGTCAACCTGGGGAAACAACCTCGTCTCCTACGACAAAAGGACTTTTGAAAAAGCAGTTGACCTTTTCCTTCGCGAAGCAGAGAATTGCACCGACAGTGAAGGTTATCTTTTTGACGCGGTTGATCTTTTAAAACAGGTTCTTTCAAACACGGCTCAGGAGTACCAAAAGAACATGTCAAAAGCGTTCAAAGAAAAAGACCTGATTGCATTCATGAAATGGTCGGACAAGTTTTTGAATCTCGGCCTTTTCACCGATGAAGTTCTCTCGGCAAACCGTGAATTCATGCTCGGAAATTGGCTTTCAAAGGCAGAAAAACTTGCCGACGGATTTGATGACTTCACAAAAAAGATTTTTCTTTTCAATGCCCGCGCTCAAATCACGACATGGGGCGGTTCAAGACAGATTTCGGAAGACGGTGCGCTTCGCGATTATTCAAACAAACAATGGTCCGGGCTCACAAAAGATTTTTACGTTGACCGCTGGAACAGCTGGGTAAAAGTCATGAAACAAAAACTCAACGGTCAAAAGGCCGAAGAACCCGATTGGTTTAAGAATGACATCCGCTGGGTCTGGAAAGAAAACAAATACGGCAATGTTCCGACAAAAATCGACCTTTTGAAAACAGCCGAAAAGGTTTTCTCGTCTTTTGGCGTCACCGGTGCCGAATATTAAGCAATCAAAATCATTCAACATAACAACGCCGAAAATTACTATTGTCTTTTTCGGCGTTTTGTTGTATAATGCTAATTTGTGAGGCTTTATGCCGCAGTTTTTTTCAGGAGGAAAAGCCGTGTTTGAGAACATAAACTTTGATGAAAGTTGTAAAATTAAAATCGCACACAGCATCAAATGCAAAACTTTTCCTCATGCGGTCATCCTCGAAGGTGCAAACAGTGCAACAAGACTTGCGGCGGCAAAAGAAATTGCCTGCGCACTCGTCTGCACGGGGGAAGAAAAGCCGTGCGGCAGTTGCCGTGCCTGCAAAAAGGCTCAAAGCGGCAACCATCCAGACATTTATGTTTTTCAAAAAGACGATTCGGCAACCGCAATCAAAGTCGATGACGTTCGCCTTATCAGAGAGAAAGCTCTTCTTCTTCCCAATGACGGAGAAAAGAGTGTTTTCATTATTCATGAAGCACAGTTCATGAACCCTCAGGCGCAAAACGCACTTTTAAAAATTTTTGAAGAACCGGCACCGCACGTCTGTTTTATTCTCACCTGCCCTTCAAAATCGTTTTTTCTTGAAACAATCACATCACGCGCGGCAACATTCATGCTTTCGCAGGAAGAGGACTTCAAGGCCGACGGAGAAGACGACGAAGCCGCGCTTTCGCTTGCGGCCCGGCTCGTCGACGCACTTTGCTCCTCAAGCGAATTTGATTTTTTGAAGGAAACTTCGGTTTTTTCAAAAGACAAAGATCTTTTTAAAAACGTTTTGCCGTTTTTAATTTATATTTTCCGTGACGCTCTTGTTCCCGGCGAAGCTCTCACCGGTTGCAAAGCTCAGGCGGAAAAGCTTCGTAGTGTTTTTACGCAAAAAAAGCTTCTTCTTTTAATTGAAGAAACGAAAAATCTTATTGACTCGGTTGAGCGTTCGGCAAACCACAATCTAACAATCACCCGTCTTTGCAGCGTTTTTCACAATGTCAAAAACAGCTGACAAAAATTCCGAGTTCAGTTTCAGTGCAAAAAGCCATAAAAGGCAACAGCAAACACGAAAGGAATGATTTTCATGATAAAAGTTACCGGTGTCCGCTTCAAGACAGTCGGAAAGATCTATTATTTCAGCCCAAACGGCCTCAGCCTTAAGCCGAAAGACAAGGTTGTTGTTGAAACAGCGCGGGGACTTGAATGCGGCGAAGTCACCTTCTCCGACAGAAGCGTTCCCGACGACGAAATTACGTCGGAACTCAAACCGGTCATCCGCGTTGCAACCGAAAAAGATCTTCGCACCGTTGAAGAAAACAAGGAAAAGGAAAAAGCAGCTTTTGACATCTGCCTCAAAAAAATCGAGGCTCACAAGCTCAAAATGAAGCTTGTTGACGTTGAATACACACTCGACAGAAACAAAATTCTCTTCTACTTCACGGCCGACGGACGCGTTGACTTCCGTGAACTCGTCAAGGATCTTGCTTCGGTTTTCAGAACAAGAATCGAACTTCGTCAAATCGGTGTAAGAGATGAATCAAAGATGGTCGGCGGCCTCGGAATTTGCGGACGACCGTTTTGTTGCAACACATTTCTCGGTGATTTTCAACCTGTATCCGTAAAAATGGCAAAAGAACAAAGCCTTTCTCTCAGCCCGGTGAAAATCAGCGGAACCTGCGGAAGACTTATGTGCTGCCTCAAATACGAACAAGATGCATATGAACATCTTTTGAGAGTTACTCCGAAAAACGGTGCAGTTGTCGACACGCCGGAAGGCCGCGGAACAGTTGTTGATTTCAATCTTCTCACGGGAATTTTAAAAATCCGCCTTGATTCAAAGCCCGAAGCCGCTCCCCTCATTATCGACCGAAAGCAAGTTAAGCTCATAAAAGATTCTCAAATCAAGGTTGATAAAAAAGACCTTGACGCCCTCAAAGGAATTGAATAAAAGAATTAAACCGCAAACGTCATTTTTATTACGGCGTTTGCGGTTCTTGTTTTTCAGGTTTCATATTTAATCGAAAAGCGCCGGTGAGGAAAAGTTTTCATAAAAGTCAAAACACATCATAATCTGTTCAAAAACCGTTTTTTTCAGCCATCATTTCAGCGGAAATTCTCTTTCTCAGTTCCTCATGGCATTCCCCGTCATAAGCATCTTTTTCGTACTGAAGGCCGGTCTGAGCAAAACTTTGAATCCGCATGGCATATTCTAACAATTTATCGTTCATATTTTTCTCCGTAAAAATCGGTATCTGTCTTCCTTACCGTACAGCGGTATCACTTACAACAGACTTATAATAATTTCCGAAATCTGCAAGCGCATCAATAATCGGAAGCATTTCTTTTCCAAGCGGCGTCAGTCCGTATTCGACACGCGGCGGCACTTCCCGGTAATCGTGGCGATATACAAGTCCGTCGTCAATCATTTGGCGCAAGCTGTCGGTAAGGACCTTTTGCGATATTCCGTCAAGGTCCCGTTGAAGTTCATTGAACCGCCACGGACGGGATTTAAGGTTGCGAAGAATCAAAAGTTTCCACTTTCCTCCAATCAACGCCACCGCCGTTGCCACCGGGCAAGCCGGCAATTCATCTTTGGTTTTCATATTCCTGTCACCTCACATTTGTATTATAGCATACATTATGAAAAAAATATACAGTTATAAAAAAGTGCGTACTTGTTTTTGTGTGTACACAATGCTAAACTGCAAACAGGCAAAGGAAATTTGCACAAAACTTTTTTGGAGGTTAACACTCATGAAAAACTACACCAAGACAAACATCGGAAATGAAGGCAGAACCGAACTTCACGAAAAACTCGCTTTAACGGGTGCTGAAATCAGCATTAATAATCTTCCTGCAGGAGCAGGCGTTCCGTTCGTACATTCGCACAAAAACAACGAAGAAATTTACGGCATTCTTTCCGGCAAAGGAAAGGCAGTTATTGACGGCGAAGAAATTGCTCTTTCCGCCGGCGAGTGGCTAAAAATTGCTCCGGCGGCAAAACGCCAATTCTCTGCCGCGGAGGATTCGGGCATTTCGTTCGTTTGCATTCAGGTCAAGGAAAATTCTCTCGAAGGCTTTACTGCCAATGATGCCGTAGTTTACTGATAAAACGAAAAGCGCAGCCGCAAAAATCGGCTGCGCTTTAAAATTTTTACGATTACACGGATAGAGGCCGAAAAGCAGCGTTAATTCTGCATAAAAATCTGCTCGTCTTTTACCGGTTCAAAAGTTATGAGTGCTTCTCCGTCAAGGTTTTCCTTGTGCATATCCACCGCACTGATACGGTGATTGTCATAGGTTGTGTAATAATAAATACCCTTGTCGGCATTACAGCAGGATGTGTAAAGAGTGATTTCATACTTATCTTCGCCAAGTTTGCAGCAGCCTCTTTGCTGATCAACGCTGCCCAAAATATGAAAAAATTGACTTACGCTTTCATTTTCGGAGTTTCCGGAAACGGAATTCATTTTTACAAAAGAGGCACGAACAAACCTCGACTGAGAAGAAAGATCTCCCGGAAGTCCGATTGCGCCCATTCCCCTGCTGTATTGTTTGAGTGCAAGATCTTTTGAAAATGTGTTGCTTTTATTTTCAACCGAAAGGTGTATATAGTTGTTCAAATTGAACAACTGACAGTCAAACGGCGGATTGTTCGTAAGCACGCCGACCGGATTGTCATATATTTTTAATCCATCCTCAACCGATTCAAGGGTTATGCACTCGTTTTTGTCCGCAATTATCCAGTGAAGTTGTGCAACCGGAAGGTTTTCCGTAAACGGAGTATCAATAAGATTCATGTTTTTCAAGAGCCTACGAGCCTCTTTCACCGAAGCACATTCTCCGAGAATACGGGGTATCAGCTCAAACTGTGCAATATTGTCCATTCCTTCGACAGGCTTATTATATCGGGCATTTCCAACAAAATTGAGTCCTGCGATTCCAAGCCCTTTTTCGTTCACTGCATCGTAATATAAAGGATAGTCGCTCATAACACAGGCCATTCCTATCATTGCATAATGCGTTTTCAGTCTCCCGCCGTTTTTTAAATCAAAAACAAAGTTTCTCGGCGTAATCACAACACGATCACCGTATGAAATTTCATAATCAAGCGTTCTTCCGAAATAAAAATCTTTTGTCTTATAAGTTGCAGCAGTACACATAATTTTTCCTCCGCTCAAAATTTATTGCTGTTGAGCTTTTAAAAACCTCTCCAAAACCGATTTTGGTTACCTTTTTATATTGTAGCTCAAAAAATACGTTTTATATTTCCGATTCGCTTTTTTGTGTTGGGTTAACGAACAAGTGCTATGTAATAAAAAGCCCTTTGAGAAAAGGATTTCTCCTCTCTCAAAGGTCAAGTTGGCAAACTGGAAGTTGTCAATCCAATTGCTTTTTGATTTCAGATTTTACTTTATCCAAATCACTGCAAGTGAGTATCGGAATGAGACGGTTGATCTCGTCGACACTCTTATCCCACCACTTGAATTTCAGTAAAATGTCAATCATTTCATCGTCGAAACGGTTGCGAAGTTTTTTTGCTGGATTTCCAACAACGACTGTGTATGGTTCAACATCACTGCCGACTATGCTGTTTGCTCCGATAATAGCACCGTCTCCGATGTGTACCCCAGGAAGAATGACCGCGTTTTGTCCGATCCATACATCATTTCCGATGACGGTATCTCCTTTTAAGGGGAGATCAGTCTTTTCAGGCGGAGACATCTCCCATCCCTCCAAGGTATAGAACGGGAATGTAGAGACGGCGTTCATCTGATGGTTTGCACCGTTCATCACAAACT
>CAKTFN010000016.1 GCA_934561055.1 uncultured Eubacteriales bacterium | reverse complement strand
AGTCCGCTTTTTGTGCAGGTTGCTTTCACGGCGGAATCAATCACAAGCGAATGGCCGAGAGCGGGTATTGTTTTTTGTCCGACAGTATAATTACAGCGTGTACAATATTCACCTTTCGTTCGTCCGGTGGTTGTACACGCTGCTTTCTTTTCTTCAATTGTAACAATATTATGACCGAGCGGTGCGATTTTATCCTGAGCTTCGGAATAACCGCAATCACTTCTTGTGCAATGCTTTCCGGCCGAAAGTCCGCCTTTTGTGCAGGTTGCTTTCACAGCCGAATCAATCACAAGCAGATGGCCGAGAGCCGGGATTGTTTTTTGAGCGATTTTATAATCGCAACGTGAACAATGTTCACCTTCGGTTTTGCCCTGCTTTGTGCAGGTGGGTTCTTTTCGCAGATCTTTTAAAATTTCATGCCCGAGTGCAGGAAGCGTTTTTGACGGAAGAATATAATCGCAACGCTTGCAATGTTCGCTCGCCGTTTTTCCTTTTTCGATGCAAGTCGGCTTCACGCCGTTTTTATCGGAAACCGTTTGATGACCAAGTGCCTCGGTTTCTTCAAGACCTTTGAGAACTTTCTTGCAGACGCCGCAGTACATTCCGGCGGTTTTCCCCTTTTCGGTGCAGGTTGCCGGAACTTCCTTCTGAATTATCACGTCATGACCGTTTTCACGAACAAAAGAATCCGAGAAACTTTCGCCGCAAACGGTGCAGGTATGCTTCGTATATCCGCGCTCGGTGCAAGTCGGTTCAACAACTGTTTCAAAATATGTGTGCTCATGAATACCGACGACGGAAAACGAAAGAACAATAGCCAAAAGAGAGAGAAAGAACAAAATAAAAACACTGTTTTTTCCTTTTTTCATGTTCTTCCCCTCCGATAAAATTTTTTATTCCTGTTTTGCCATATTTTCAAAAACGTACCGATATATTTTTTCTTCGCAGTTTTCAAGCGGAAGATAGAAATTTTTCATCCGTTCTTCATACTGTTCTTCGCAGGCAAAATTTCTTTCAACGATTTTTGAAAGCTCTTCGGCGGCAGTTTCGGCATCGGACGAGAACGGACCGAAGGCTTTTTCAAACGGGAGATCAAGCTCACGATAAAGATTCATTCCCGATTTGAACTGAACGTAGTCCGGAACGAAGTACATTATCGGACGGCAAAGATATGCAAAGTCAAAAACGAAGGACGAAAAGTCCGTGACAAAAGCCGCATAATTTTCAAGCTTTACGTCACCCTTGACAACATTGATATTTTTTGAATCAAAGTCAAAAAGGTTGGAAACGTGATCCCTGATAATCGGGTGCATCTTTACGTCAATCACCGTTTTGCTTTTTTCAAGAGCTTTCAAAAGCCTTTCATCACTCAAAAACTTTTTGAAGCCTTTGTAATAATCGCTGTTTTTGAAAGTGTCAAGGCTGATATTATATGTGTTTGCGGTTTCATTTGCGGCAAAATAGCTTCTCCACGAAGGAGCAAAAAGAATTCTGTTTTGCGGCTTTGCGGTTTTGTCGATTTGAGAATATCTCGGCATTCCGAATTTGATGAGTTCATCGTCTTTATACTGATATTTCTTTTCAAGATTTTCAATCTCAAAATGAGAGGAAACAACAATTTTATGGCAGTTTGCCCTTTCTGCGGAATACTTGTTAACGTATGAAGCGTGAAGAATTCCGTGCTGCATATAAATGACTTTGAAATGCTCAATATCCGAATAATTGAGTTCCTCGCTTTCAAGTTCATAGGGCGAAATTGCTTCTCTGCCGAAAAACGAAGTGAAAATTATTTCGGACGCAAGATAAAGAAGCTGATGCTTATATGAGCCGAACTCAACGAGATATTTCTTTTGCTCATCCGTGAAAAGATGTTCGATTTCTTCATACGGCTTTGTGTAAACGTAATATCTTTCGATTCCGTCCCTGTGCTTAAAGTCGTTTTGGAACTGATAATAAGCATTATCCTTCAGAACGGACTGAAGGTCGGAATAAAGCCAAACGCGGTGGGCAAGGCGATAATCAATCGCTTCAAGTTTGAGGTTATAGACATATGTTTCTTTGTTAAAGTTGAACGCCTGCGCCTTTTCAAATTCGGCAATTTCCTCACGGGTTTTCTTTTCAAAGAGGAGTGAGTCGTTATAATACGAAATGATATATCCGCCGCGGGCATAAGAATAAAAACGGATTTTATGTCTGAAAACGGCCATTCCCATAAAGTTGACGCGGACATCGAATTCATAAGAGTCCACAACGGCCTTAAAGGAGATTTTTGAAATCTTTTCCGGGTCAAGGCTGTACTCGAAGCCGTAGACCTTGTTCGTCATAATGTTCGTTGAAACGTAGCTGTAGCTTGAACGGTAAAGAGAAAGTTCCTTTTTTTCCTCCCCGTTTTCAACAACGTAAATTTTCGGAGGACGGGGCATATAATCATAAATTCCCATTGCACATTCGCAACGGATTCTGAGCCTTCCGTCGTCAAGAGGAACGATTTTGATTATGCGAAGGGAAATACGCTTGTTCCTTTCAATCGTTTTTCCGTCGGCAACAACGTCGGCCGCTTCGTTGTTAATATAAATCGTCGGGTGAACGTTGGGTTTGAGGTTGAGCCAAAAATGAATATGCTTCTTGTTGATTGATGGGTTTTTAACGATAATGTTCGTGTCAACCCTTTCAAGGAGCTTTTTAATTCGGTTCATTGCGTTTTCAAATTTCTCGCCCTCATAATGAAACGGAAAAAGAATTTTATTCGTCAGTTTCCAACGAAGGTCGTGGAAGAAAACCGCCTGAAAATATTTCGGAACCTTATCTTCAAAAAGAGAGAAAAGGTTTTCAAAATACCGAAGCGAGCTTTCAAAAAGATAATAAGCATAAAACTTTGTTGAAACGCAGGAGCTTTCGTTATCCCTGTTATACATATAACATGCCTGAGCGCAATAACCGATCATGAGTTTGTCCATAAGGATTCGGTTGATATATTCCTGATCCTCCTGGCTCGTCATTTTTTCATTGAAAAGCTCATTGTTTTCGCCCGTGTTTTTGACGCAGATATTCATCGTTGTCTGAATGACATACGGATTTTTTTCAAGGTCAAAAACACCGGTATGCGTGAGAAGCTTGTTATAGCGTGCATGGGGATTGAGGAGCGCTCCGTCCTTATACGGCTGAATGTAATATGTCACAAGGTCAACCTCGTCATAGACGCCGTCAAAAAAGTCAACGATACTTTCAACCGAAGGCGCTGTGAGCTGGTCGTCGGAATCGAGATACATGATATACTTTCCGACGCTCTTTTTGATTCCGAAGTTTCTTGCAACGGAAACGCCGGAATTTTCGATGTAATAATAATCAAAGAAATCGTACTTTTCGCAATACTTTTTGCAGATTTCTTCGCTTTCGTCGGTTGAACCGTCGTTGACAAGAACAACCTGCATCTCGCTTTTTTTAATCGTTTGGCCGACGAGAGAATTGAGACATTCTTCAAGATAAGCCTTTGCGTTATATACCGGCACAATGACCGAAACTCTTTTTTCAAATTCCATCTTTCATTCTCCCTTCGTCAAATTCCGATCATTGTTTTAAGAAGACGCTTTTTGCGAAGGCGGCGGAAGAACGATTCTTCCTTATATACCTCGCCGAGCTGAGAGAGCGCAAAATCGGTAACGACGCACTCCTTTTCGTCAAACATTTTTTTCTTTGTGAAACGCTTCACAATTGCTTTGAGCGCCTTCAAATGTTTTTCAAACTCTTCATATTCAATGTGCTTTTTCTTCATCAGCTTTTCTCTGTATGCGATAACCGTGTTAAAGACGGTGAAACTTTCGGCAAAAGAATAAGAAAGCAAAAGGAAAACCGACTGAGAGCAATAGGTCAAATCTTCAAGCGTGATGTTATGATTTACAATAATTTCGCTTTTAATCGCATTGTTCCAAAGAGTGTAGCCTTCCTTCATATACTCCGCAACGCTCCATTCGGACGAAGTTGAATATCTCGGAGAGAACTTGTCCTTTGTAAGCGAAGAAATGTTGAAAAGAACAACGTCGGAATCCGAAGAAAGAATCAAATCGACTGCATCCGGAGAAAGAATTTCGTCATAGTTCACAATAACGCAGTATTCCGTTTCGAGCGTCGGAAGAACCTTGTTGAGGTTTTCAACGAAGGAAACCGCCTTTTTGATTTTTTTGACCTCGAAGTGCGGATACTGCTCTTCGATAAGAAGCTTTGCTTCTTTAAGGCTGCAAAGAGCGATTACTTTATAATTTTTGTTGTTTTGTCTGTCGATGCTTGCAAGGCAGCGCATGACACGGTTTACGTCGTTCGTTGCTTTGACAATAAAGGTTACTTGCTTTTCCATCTTTCCATCCCTTTTGAAAAACTGATAGTTTAAGCTGCAAACTTACACAAAATATATGATACACGTTTTCAAAAAAATGTCAACAGAAACAATCGATATGTTTACGATGCCAAAAAGTTTTACACTTTTATGACATCTTTTCAATTGCAGATTTTTTAAAGCCGTCACAAAAGATAAATTTAACCGAATTTCATCTATCTTTTTTATTCCCGTTATGATATAATATAAGCATTTCAAAAGGACGATTTTTATTTTAAAAAATCAAAAGAACGGAGAGTAAAAAATGAAACGAAATTACGGAATTGACCTTTTGAGGATCATTCTGATGTTCATGGTGTGTATGCTTCACACACTCGGACAGGGAGGAATTCTCAAAACTTTTGACGGCTTTTCGGCGGAAAAAACCGTTTTTTATCTTCTTGAGACAATCTGCTACTGCGCCGTTGACGCCTTTGCCCTCATAAGCGGATACATGGCTACCGACAAGCCGAGAAACCACTCAAAAATGGTTTCGATGTGGCTTCAGGCATTCTTTTATTCGTTTGTCGTAACGTTGATTTTAAGCTCGCTTTCAATCGGAAAGCCGCTGAAAATCAAAAGCGTTTTTAAAGCACTCTTCCCGGTAATAAGCGGTTATTACTGGTATTTCACAGCATATGTTGCGCTTTATTTTGCAATGCCGGTCTTTAATGCCTTCATCTTCAAAACTGATGAAAAGACGGCGAAGCGAATGCTTTTGATAATTTTCTTTTTGTATACCGTTCTCGGAACACTCAAAGACCCGTTCAAAACCAAGGACGGATATTCGGCAATCTGGCTCATGGTCTTATATTGCGCCGGCGGTCTTTCAAAAAGAGGAAGAATTTTTGAAAAGAAAAAAACTTCATTTCTTGTTTTTCTTTGGGCGGTCAGCACCTGTTTCACCTGGGCTTTAAAAGTTTTTGCCGGAACGGGTATTCTCCTCAACTACGTTTCCCCCACGGTTCTTCTCAGCGGTCTGCTGCTCGTTGTGATTTTTTCAAGGCTTCGTCCGAAGGGAACAATCATCAAAAGAATTTCTCCCCTCGTTTTCGGAATATATTTGTTCCAGCTCAACAAAATCATTTGGCATTATGTTTTAAAAGGACGTGCGGCCTTTGCGGCCGATATGAATATTTTTGCCGGCGTGTTTTTCAGCTTTGTTTTCGCATTTGCGATTTTCGCCTCCGGACTTGCCGTCGAATATATCAGAACGCTTTTGTTCCGGCTTTTAAGGATTTCAAAGCTCAGCGAAAAAATCACCTCCCTTTCAAAAAGAGCCTGTGAGAAAATGATTTTGTTCTTCAATTGAACAATGAAGCCGTAACTTAAACACCGTCTTTTTCTTGACCTCTTTCCGTCTTCGTGATAAAATTATCGGTGTAAAACAATAATATACAGGAGAAAACAACAATGGAACTTTCGGATATTCTTTCAAAGGTTGACCATACGATGCTCGC
This sequence comes from uncultured Eubacteriales bacterium, assembly GCA_934561055.1. Classification (GTDB taxonomy): domain Bacteria; phylum Bacillota; class Clostridia; order Oscillospirales; family Acutalibacteraceae; genus UBA6857. The sequence goes on along the minus strand of CAKTFN010000016.1, from coordinate 30,277 downwards.
TCAAGCTTCAACGTGGGCTGACATCAAAACCCTTTGCGACGACGGAATAAAATACGGCTGTGCAAGCGTCTGCATTCCGCCCTCATTCGTCAAAAAAGCGAAGGAGCAAGTCGGCGATAAAATCAAAATCTGCACCGTCATCGGTTTTCCGAACGGTTATGTCACAACGGCCGTCAAATGCTTTGAAACCGCCGAAGCCGTCAAAAACGGCGCAGACGAAATCGACATGGTTATAAACATCGGCGCACTCAAAGAGAAGGACTATGACTTCGTTTTAAACGAAATTAAAGCCGTCAGAGAAAACTGCAAGGGAAAAATTCTCAAAGTTATAATCGAGACCTGCCTTCTTACCGAGGAGGAAAAAATCAAAATGTGCGAAATCGTTTCTGATTCCGGGGCGGATTTCATCAAAACCTCAACCGGCTTTTCAACCGGCGGAGCAACAAGAGAGGACATTGAACTTTTTGCTTCGCACATTAAGCCGCACCTTAAAATTAAGGCTGCCGGAGGAATTTCAAGCCTCAAGGACGCCGAGGATATGCTGAAGCTCGGCGCTTCAAGGCTCGGAACAAGCAGAATCGTAAAAATCGTCAAAAACGAAGAAGCTCTCGGTTATTGATTCAAAGGAGGAAAAGAAAATGCTCAACACACCGCACATCAATCCGCAAAACGAAATCGGTTTTGCAAAAACCGTACTTATGCCCGGCGATCCGCTCAGAGCAAAAATGATTGCCGAAACCTTTCTTGAAAACGCCGTCCTCGTCAATAACGTCAGAGGAATTCACGGTTACACGGGCTTTTACAAAGGTCACAAAGTTTCGGTAATGGCGAGCGGAATGGGTATTCCGTCAATCGGAATTTACTCGTTTGAGCTTTTCAGCTTTTACGGAGTCGAAAACATTATAAGAATCGGTTCGGCCGGCGGAATCGGAGACGGAGTAAAGCTTCGTGACGTTGTTGCCGGCATCGGCGCAAACACAAATTCTCGCTTTGCCGAGCAATACGGCGTTTCGGGAACGATCGCTCCCACCTGCTCATTCGAGCTGCTCTGCGCCGCAGTCGATTCGGCAAAGGACATTGGCGTTTCGCTCAAGGTCGGAAATCTCTTTTCTTCCGACACCTTCTATGACGCAGACGAAAAAAGCCTTCAAAAATGGGCAAAAGCCGGTTCGCTTGCGGTTGAAATGGAAGCGGCGGGACTTTACCTTACTGCGATGCACCTCAAAAAACGCGCACTTGCAATCTGCACAATCTCAGACCTTCCGTTCACCGGCGAAGGATGCAGTGCAGAGGAAAGGCAAAACACCTTCACCGACATGATGAAAATTGCGCTTGAGACGGCGATAAAATTCGACTGAAGGGGCGGCTTTCATGGATATCAAACGGATTTTTCTCATTGTTCTTGACAGCGTCGGAATCGGCGAGCTTCCCGATGCAAAAGCATACGGCGACGAGGGAAGCAACACGCTCAAGGCCTGTTTCGTTCAGCCGGGCTTTTCCGTTCCGAGCCTTAAAAAAGCCGGTCTTTTTAATATTGACGGCGTTGACTTTTCCGAAGGTGTGAGCGCTCCTTCCGGCGCTTTCGGAAAATGTGCGGAAAGCTCAAAAGGCAAGGACACCACCACCGGTCACCTGGAAATTTGCGGTCTAATTTCAAAAAAAGCGATGCCGACTTTTCCGAACGGTTTTCCGAAGGATTTCCTTGACGAATTTTCGGCACGCACGGGAAGAAAAGTTCTTTGCAACAAGCCGTATTCCGGAACGAAGGTTATTGCGGATTACGGACAGGAACACCTTGAAACCGGCGCACTGATTGTTTATACCTCTGCCGACAGCGTTTTTCAGATTGCGGCGCACGAAAGCATTGTTCCCCCGGAAAAGCTTTATGAATACTGTAAGATTGCAAGAGAGCTTCTCAAAGGCGAGCTTGCCGTCGGACGTGTTATTGCAAGACCGTTTGAGGGCGAATACCCGTTTAAAAGGACGGCAAGGCGGCACGATTTTTCGCTCGTTCCGCCGAAGGACACTCTCATTGATTATCTTTCAAAAAGCGGGCTTGACGTTATCCCCGTCGGAAAGATTTTTGACATTTTTGCCGGAAAAGGGTTCAAAAAGGCAAACCCGACCGTTTCAAACGCAGACGGAATGAAAAAAACGCTTGAATTTTCAAAAACGGATTTCCACGGGCTTTGCTTTACGAACCTTGTTGATTTTGATATGCTTTTCGGTCATAGGAACGACGCTTCGGGCTATGCAAAAGCGCTGACGGAATTTGATAAATGGTTCGGCGAATTTTTGCCGACGCTTCATGAAAGCGACATTGTGATTGTTACCGCCGACCACGGCTGTGATCCGAGTACGCCGAGTACCGACCATTCAAGGGAATACATTCCCCTTCTCGTCCTCGGAAAGAAGGTCAAGCCCGTGAACCTCGGAGTCCGAAAAACTTATGCCGACATCGGAAAGACGATTGCTGATATTTTCGGTGTAAACGCCGCCATTGCGGGTGAAAGCTTCAAAGATGAAATTTTGTGACCGAAAAATATCCTTCAAAGAAAAAATATTACAGTTTATTTACACATTCGGCAAAAAATATTCGGACTATGGGTTGATTTTTTTGTCTTATATGGTAAAATGTATATGGTGCAACAAATTAAAGGTGTTGCATACATTTAAATGATACGGGAGGAAATGCAGCTTAACGAACGCATGAGAAAACATTATGTACATTCTTTTAGGCATTGCACTGTTTGCGCTTTGCGGATGGCTGCCGATTGTTTTCGGCGTAAACTCATATGCGGTTGCATTCATCGGCGGTCTTTGCGGACTCATCATTGCATTCTTGATTTATCTTTCCGTGAAAAATTCGGACGTCAGAAAAAATCAGGAGGAAATTCTCCGCCGCCTTGACGAAAAAGGTACGGAGAAAAAGGACGAAAACTGAAAATTCAAAAGGGCTGTTCCGTTTTTTCGGAGCAGCCTTTTTTCGTCCGTAAAATCGCCGAAACTTTTTCGGGCAAGCTATAGTAATTATAACGTCAATGTGGTAGAATAAAAAAGAATGTTATTTCGGGAGGAATAAAAGTGAACGTTTCAAAAATTTCAAAGGGCGTAAAGCTCGGATATCACCAAACGGGAAAGTTCAAAACAACAACAATGTCGCTGAACATCATAGCTCCCCTTGATTCCAAAACGAGCGAAAAAGCCCTTCTTATCTATCTTCTTTCAAGAACAACAAAAAAATATCCGACGGTTTTTTCAATGAACCGTGCGCTCGCAAAGCTTTACGGCGCAATCATTTCTCCGTCGGTTTCAAAGTCGGGTGAAGCTCTCGTTTTGAGTCTTAACCTCACCTGCCTTGACGATAAATTCACGCTTGACGGCGCACCGATTACGGAAGAATGCATCAGACTGCTTCTCTCCTGCCTTTTTGAGCCGGACATCACACCGGACGGATTCAAAAAGGAAAACGTTGAACGTGAAAAGCGACTTCTTCTTCAAAAAATCGAAAGCGAAAAGGACGAAAAAAGAATTTACGCTCTCAACCGTATGATTGAAGAAATGTGTAAAGACGAGGCGTACTCGCTGAACAAGTACGGAAAAAAAGAAATCATCGAAAAGCTCGACGGAAAGGCTCTTTTCGAGGAATGGAAAAGCCTCATTTTCTCCTGTCCGATTCAAATAAACTACATCGGCCCGAAGAGCGAAAAGGAAATTACCGACACCGTAAAACCGTACTTTGAAAAGCTTGAACGCAAAAACATCATTGACATCACAACCGAATTCCTCACCGAAAGCTACGGCACAAAAACCGTTACGGAAAAGCAGAACGTCAAGCAGGGAAAGCTCGTTGTCGGATACAGAGCCGGCATGACCTACAACATGGACAATTATGCCGCTTTAAAGGTTATGAACGCAATTTTCGGCTCGGGTACTTTTTCAAAGCTCTTCATGAATGTTCGTGAAAAGATGAGCCTTTGCTATTATTGCAGCTCCTCGCTCGTCAATTCAAAAGGTATCATTGCCGTTCAAAGCGGCGTTGAAACCGAAAACGCTCAAAAAGCTCTTGACGCAATCAGAAACGAGCTTGACGAAGTGAGAAAAGGCAATTTTGACGACGAAACAATCAATCAGGCAAAGCTCAGCCTTTGCGACACGCTCCACTCCGTTGAGGACGCCGGAACGGACATCGACGCATGGTTCAAAGCTTACTGCTCAACGGGCGAATTTTTCACCCCGGACGCAATTTCCGAAATGATCAAAGCGGTCAGCCGTGAGGAAATCATCGTTGCCGCTTTTTCGGTCAGCGAGGACACGGTTTTCATTCTTGAAAGCGAGAAAAAGGAGGATAACGTCAATGACTGAAAAATTCATTAAAAACGACCTTCTTTCGGACGGTTACTACGAAATCAACCACGACAGCGGTCTTAAAATATTCGTGATGGAAAAGCCGGAATACACCGGAGCTTTTGCAATGTTCGGAACGAAGTACGGCTCAATCGACACCTGCTTCAAGCTCAAAAACGAAAAGGACTTCACCTGCGTTCCGGAGGGCATTGCTCATTTTCTTGAACACAAGCTTTTTGAAAGCGAAGAACTTGACGCATTTGAGCTTTTTGCAAAAACGGGTGCAAACGCTAACGCTTTCACGTCCTTTGACCGCACCTGCTACATTTTTTCTTGCAGCAGCAATTTTGAAAAGTCGCTCGAAATTCTTCTCGACTTTGTGAAAAAGCCGTATTTCACCGAACAGACCGTTCAAAAAGAACAGGGAATTATCGGACAGGAAATCAGAATGTATCAGGACGACCCGGACTGGCAGACGCTTTTTAACCTTCTTCGCGGCCTTTACAGCAAAAACCCGGTGAGAATCGACATTGCGGGAACCATTGAATCCATTGCAGAAATCAATGCAGATCTCCTTTACGGCTGCTACAACACGTTCTATAACCTTTCAAATATGGCTCTTGCCGTTGCGGGCAACGTTAAAAAAGAGGACGTTTTGAAAATTGCGGACAGGGTTCTCAAAAAGGAAGAAAAGGTTGAATTTGAACAGATCATTCCCGAAGAGGACAAAGCCGTCGTTACCGATTACACCGAAGAAAAGCTCGGTGTTGACGTTACAAAATTTGCCCTCGGCTTCAAAGAGAACCTTTCATCTCCCCTTCGCACGCCGAAGGAGCTTGTTTCCGTTAACCTTGCGCTCGGAATCATTGCCGGAAAGGTTTCGCCGCTCTACTGCAAAATGCTTGAAGAAGGACTTATTAACCAAAGCTTCGGCACGGAATACTTCACGGGAAGAGGCTTTTCGGTTCCGATTTTTACCGGAGAAAGCAACGACCCGAAAAAAGTCAGGGACGAAATTATCGGCGAAATCAAAAGACTTCGCAAGGAAGGCATTTCCGACGATGATTTTGAAACGGTCAGAAAACGCCTTTACGGACTTGAGGTTCTCGGCTTCAACGAGACGGAAAACCTTGCAAACGCCCTCGTTGATTCGTATTTCAACGGCTTCGGCCTTTTTGATACGCTTGAAGTTTACAAATCAATCACAAAAAAAGACATTGAGAAAACGCTCAAAACACATTTTGATGAAAACAACTGCTGTTTGTCGGTTGTGAAATAAATTTTTATTCGGAGGTACTTTTATGGGCGAAAAGGAAAACATCAAAAATTCAAACGAACTTGAGTTTGCTCTCTTCTGCATTGAAAGTCTCTCCGAGAAGCTCGGAATCGGTGCGGAAAAAGTTTATGACGCGCTTTCAAAAAGCGGCATTTTAAACGGTTACATCGTTCCGAGCTATGACGTTTTGCACACACAGGGAAAGGAGTATATCACCGAAGATATCCTTTCTCTCATGAAAGAAAGGGGCGTTTGCATATGAAACTTTATCACGGTTCAAACACTGAAATCAGAACGCCCGATCTTTCACATTCACGAAATAACGTTGATTTTGGGCGCGGATTTTATGTTACGCCGATATATGAGCAAGCCGAAAAATGGTGCAAAAAATTCATACGCAAAGGCGAAAACGGAATCGTTTCGGTTTATGATTTTGACGAAAACGCTTTTTCGGTTTTAAAAACGCTTTCCTTTGATTCGTACAGCGAAGCGTGGCTTGACTTTATCCTTGATTGCAGAAGCGGTCGGGACAAGAGCGGTTATGACCTTGTTTCCGGCGGCGTTGCAAACGACAAAGTTTTCAACACCGTTGAGCTTTATTTTGACGGACTGATTGAAAAAAGCGAAGCGCTCAAAAGGCTGAAGTTTGAAAAACCGAATCTTCAGCTTTGCTTTCGCAGTGAAAAATCACTTGAATTTTTGAAGTTTGAAAGGAGCGAAAAATTATGAACGCAAATCCTGTCCTTCTTCAAAAAAAGTATGCAAGAATAATTGAAGCTTTTTCAAAAAAGGAAGGCATTACGCTCGATGAAGCACTCGGATTTTTCTATCATTCCGAAACCTATGATTTTATGAAAAACGGCGTTTCGGATATGCACTGCATGAGCGACGCCTATCTTACGGAAAACCTTGAACAGGAATATATCAACCGAAAATAAGGAGAAAAACTTTATGGCAAAAGCACTTGTCCTTGCCGAAAAGCCGTCAGTTGCAAGGGATATCGCCCGTGTTCTCGGCGCAAGGAAAAGCGCAGACGGCTTTATTGAAGGCGACAAATATGTTATAACCTGGGCGCTCGGCCACCTCGTTACCCTCGCCGACCCGGACGCTTATGACGACAAATACAAAGCCTGGCGGCTTGAGGATCTTCCGATGCTGCCGGAGAAAATGAAGCTTGTTGTAATCAAGCAGACTTCAAAGCAATACCGAACCGTTTCAAAACTTATGGGCAGAGCCGATATCGACCGCCTCATCATCGCAACCGACGCAGGACGGGAGGGCGAGCTTGTCGCACGTTGGATAATGATGAAAGCTCACTTCAAAAAGCCCGCCTTCCGCCTTTGGATTTCATCTCAAACCGACAGGGCTATCAAAGAGGGCTTTTCAAACCTCAAGCCGGCCAAGGAATACGACAACCTTTACTTTTCCGCCCAGGCAAGAGCCGAAGCCGACTGGCTTGTCGGCCTGAACGTCACGAGGGCTTTGACCTGCCGCTTCAATGCACAGCTTTCCGCCGGAAGAGTTCAGACCCCGACCCTTGCGCTTATCGTTCAAAGAGAAGAGGAAATTCTCGCCTTCAAACCGAAGGATTACTTCACCGTTCAAGCGCTTTTTAAGGGCTTTTCGGCAACGTTCCGCGATTCAAAAAACAACACACGCTTTTCGGACAAAGCCTTTGCAGAGAGTATTCAAAAAGCAGTTTCGGGAAAAACCGCAACCGTTTCAAAGCTTGAAAAAAGCGCAAAAACGCAAGCTCCGCCGGCGGCTTACGACCTTACGGAGCTTCAGCGTGACGCAAACAAGAAATTCGGCTATTCCGCAAAGCAGACCCTTTCGCTCATGCAAAGCCTTTATGAACGGCACAAGGTTCTCACCTATCCGAGAACGGATTCACGGTACATAACCGATGACGTTGTTGCAACCATTCCGGAAAGGCTTCGTTCAATCGCCCAAGGCCCTTACCAAAAGGCGGCGATGACCCTTTACAGAAAGCCGCTTTCAACGAAGTACATCGTCAACGCAGCGAAGGTCACCGACCACCACGCAATCATTCCGACCGAACAGGCGGCGAATTTTTCAAAGCTGACCTTTGACGAGCGGAACATCTACGACCTTGTTGTTAAACGTTTTCTTGCCGTTCTTTCCGAGCCGTGCGAATACGACGAAGTCAAGGTTACGCTCGATATCGGCGGAAAAAGCTTTTTCGCAAAGGGAAAAGTTATGAAAAAAAGCGGCTGGAAAGAGATTTACGGCTTAGCTTCCGACGAAGAGGACGAGGATGCGGAAATCAAGAATCAGCAACTTCCCGAACTGAGACAGGGAATGACCGTTCCGGTTTTGAACACAAAGCTCGTCACGGGAAAAACAAGACCTCCGGCAAGGTACACGGAAGCGACTCTCCTTTCGGCAATGGAAAATCCGTCAAAGCAGATTGCCGACAAAAAGCTCAAGGCAATCATCGAAACCACGAGCGGACTCGGAACGCCTGCAACGAGAGCGGATATCATCGAAAAGCTTTTTGACAACTTTTCTGTCGAGCGTGTCGGAAAGGAAATTCATCCGACGGCAAAAGGAAAGCAATTGATTAAAATTGTTCCGCCCGACCTCAAAAGCGCAGAGCTTACCGCACAGTGGGAACAGCAACTTCAAAACATCAGCAAAGGCACGGCAAGCATGAAAAAATTCATCGGCGAAATGAGAGAATACGCAACGAAGCTCGTTTCTTTGGTCATTGCGAGCGACGCACAATATACCCATGACAACGCAACCAAAGAGAAATGCCCCGTTTGCGGAAAGTATCTCCTTGAAGTCAACGGCAAGAAGGGAAAAATGCTCGTTTGTCAGGACAGGGAATGCGGCTACCGCAAGGGTCTGACTCAAACAACGAACGCCCGCTGCCCGAATTGCCACAAAAAGCTTGAGCTTCGCGGTGAGGAAGAAAAGCGGATTTTCGCCTGCGTTTGCGGCTACCGTGAAAAACTTTCCGATTTTAACAAGCGCAAGTCGGGAGACGGCGCCGGAAAGCACGACGTTCTCAATTACATGAGAAAACAGGCGGCAAAGGAAAAAGAAAAGGACAAGAACGACAATCCGTTCAGTATATTATTGAAATAACCGTCAAAGAGGATTTGACATTTTTCGTTTCGGAGGATAAGCGTATGGCAACATCAAAGGAATACATCGACTTTGTTCTTGAAAACATTCAAGGATTTGAAAATGTTAAAGCGAAAAAAATGTTCGGCGAATACATGATATACATTAACGAAAAGCCGGTTCTCCTCGTTTGCGACAACACGGTTTTCGTCAAAAAGATTCCGGAAGTTTCAAGCTTTTTTGAAAACTGCGAATCCGGTTTCCCGTATGACGGAGCAAAGGAACATTTTGTTCTCGACATTGAAAACAAAGAGCTTTCGTCTAAGGTTTTAAGTACCCTTGAAAAGGTCATTCCCGTTCCGAAAAAGAAAAAGTAAAAGCATTCCCTCCTTTTTTTCGTCTTAAAAAGGGAGGGATTCTTCTTTCTGCGGAGTATTCGGCGCAATGATTTGCGACATTACCCCCTTTTTTGCTCCTCTTTTTCAATTTTAAGCGTTTTGTTTGAGCTTTTTTTACTCAAAAGACTTGAAAAAATTCCACGCTTGTTATAAAATGTCTGTTGATTGGAAACAATTACTTATGTTATTAATCAAAACCATCTTATAAAACGAAAGGAAAGAACCAAATGAACGTACTGAACAAAAAATCAGTTGAAGACATCGACGTAAAGGGCAAGAAAGTTCTTGTTCGCTGCGACTTCAACGTAAAAATGGAAAACGGCGTAATCACCAGCGACAAGAGAATTGTTGCTTCGCTTCCGACCATTAAATATCTCATCGACCACGGCGCAAAGGTTATCCTCTGCTCTCACCTCGGAAGACCCAAGGGAGAATTCAATCCCGAATTTTCTCTCGCTCCCGTTGCAAAAAGACTCGGCGAACTTCTCGGCCAGGACGTAAAAATGGCAAAAGACGTTGTCGGCGACAGCGCAAAAGAGCTTGCCGCTTCACTCAAGGACGGCGAAGTTATGCTCCTTGAAAACGTTCGTTTCCACGCAGAAGAAACCAAGAACGACCCCGAATTTTCAAAAGCTCTTGCTTCTCTTGCAGAGATTTATGTCAACGACGCTTTCGGCTCGGCTCACAGAGCGCACAGCTCAACGACCGGTGTTGCCGATTATCTTCCCGCTGTTTGCGGCTTCCTCATTCAGAAAGAGCTCAAATACATCGGCGGCGCTCTTGAAAACCCGAAGAGACCCCTCGTTGCGATCCTCGGCGGCGCAAAGGTTTCGGACAAGATCGGCGTAATCACCAACCTTCTCAACAAGGTTGACACCCTCATCGTCGGCGGCGGTATGGCTTACACCTTCTTTGCCGCTCTCGGCCATTCGGTCGGAACATCAATCTGCGAAACCGACAAGATTGACCTTGCAAAGCAGATGATGGCCGACGCAAAAGCAAAGGGCGTCAACTTCCTTATTCCCGTTGACAACGTTGTCGGCAAGGAATACAAAGAGGACACCGAATTTATGACCGTTAACTCGGACGATATTCCCGACGGCTGGATGGGTCTTGACATCGGACCGAAGACCACTCGGATTTTTGCCGACGCCGTTAAGGATGCAGGCACCGTAATTTGGAACGGACCGATGGGCGTTTCCGAATGGGAACACTTTGCATCCGGAACAATCGGTGTTGCAACCGCAATTGCCGACAGCAACGCAATTTCAATCATCGGAGGCGGCGACAGCGCAGCTGCAATCGAAAAGCTCGGCTTCGCTGACAAGATGAGCCACATTTCAACCGGCGGCGGTGCTTCGCTTGAATTCCTTGAAGGCAAGGAACTTCCGGGTGTTGCGGCTCTCAACGACAAATAATTTTTGTTAATCCATACTTTTAAAATAAAGGAGTCTTCCAAAATGAAAAAAGAACTTCGCAAGGCAGTTATTGCCGGAAACTGGAAAATGAACAACACCCCCTCGCAGACAACCGCTCTCATCAACGAGATGAAGCCGCTTGTTGCCGGTGCAGACTGCGATGTTGTTCTTTGCGTTCCCTATATTGACATTCCCGCAGCCGTTGAAGCAGCTAAGGGTTCAAACATCAAAATCGGCGCAGAAAACGTTCACTTCAAAGCTTCGGGTGCTTACACCGGTGAAGTTTCAACCGATATGCTCAAGGAAGCAGGCGTTGAGTACGTTGTAATCGGTCACAGCGAAAGAAGAACCTACTTCGGCGAAACCGACCAGACCGTTAACCTTCGCACCCTTGCAGCCCTCAACGCAGGACTCAAGACCATCGTTTGCGTCGGCGAAACCCTTGAGCAGAGAGAACTCGGCTACACCGAAACCCTCCTCAAGTACCAGACAAAGATGGCTCTCACTAACGTTTCGGCCGAACAGCTCAAGAACGTTATCATCGCTTACGAACCCGTTTGGGCAATCGGAACCGGCGTTACCGCAACGGCAGACCAGGCAGACGAAGGCAACGGCTTTGTTCGTGCAGCAATCGCAGAAGCTTACGGTGCAGACGTTGCAGAAACCGTTACCGTTCAGTACGGCGGTTCGATGAACGCAAAGAATGCCGACGAACTTGTTTCAAAAGTCAACGTTGACGGCGGACTCATCGGAGGCGCATCACTCAAAGCTCAGGACTTTTCGGTAATCGTTAAGGCCGCAAGCAAATAATTAAAAATCACTGAAAGGGTTGCTTCGCAGCCCTTTTTTGAAAAGTAAAAAGTTATCGAAAGGCAGATCTTTATAATGAAAAAAACTGTTTTACTTTGCATCATGGACGGTTTCGGAAAAAATCCGTCCGATTACGGAAACGCTATCGCCGCAGCGAACAAGCCGAACCTTGACCGCCTTATGAGCGAAAACCCGATGACGTATATCGGCGCTTCAGGCATGGACGTCGGCCTTCCCGACGGTCAGATGGGCAACAGCGAAGTCGGCCACACAAACATCGGCGCAGGCCGCGTTGTTTATCAGGAACTCACAAGAATCACAAAGTCAATTCATGACGGCGACTTTTTCAAAAACGAAGCCCTTGTCGGCGCAATGGAAAACTGCAAAAAGAACGGCTCGGCTCTTCACCTCATGGGACTCATGAGCGACGGCGGCGTTCACAGCCACAACACTCATATGTATGCAATCGTTGAACTTGCAAAAAGAATGGGACTTGAAAAAGTTTTTGTTCACTGCTTCCTTGACGGACGTGACGTTCCCCCGGCTTCCGGCGCGGACTATGTTGCTAAAACAATCGAAAAGCTTAACGAAATCGGCGTAGGCAAGGTTGCAACGGTCATGGGTCGTTACTACGCAATGGACAGGGACAACCGCTGGGAAAGAGTTTCAAAAGCTTATGCCGCAATGGTATACGGCGAAGGAATCAAGGCTTCAGACCCCGTTGAAGCAATCAAAAAGTCATATGAAACGATTGACGAGGACGGAAAGCATCTCACCGATGAATTTGTTCTTCCGACCGTTTGCCTTGAAAACGCAACGGTTAAGCCGAATGATTCTGTTGTTTTCTTCAACTTCCGTCCGGACAGAGCGAGAGAAATTACCCGCACTTTTGTTGACGAAGCTTTCACCGGCTTTGAAAGAAAGAACGGCTTCTTCCCGCTTTACTATGTCTGCATGACTCAGTACGACGCAACAATGCCGAACGTTCACGTTGCGTTCAAGCCGCAGTCACTCAAAAACACCTTCGGTGAATATATTTCCGACCTCGGTCTTACTCAGCTTCGTATTGCCGAAACAGAGAAATACGCTCATGTCACCTTCTTCTTCAACGGCGGCGTTGAGAAGCAGTTCAAGGGCGAGGACAGAATTCTTGTTGCCTCACCGAAAGTTGCAACCTATGACATGCAGCCGGAAATGAGCGCATACGAGGTTACGGACAAGGTTGTTGAAGCGGTTAAATCGGAAAAATATGATGCAATCATTCTCAACTTTGCAAACTGCGACATGGTTGGTCACACCGGCGTTTTTGAAGCGGCAAAAGCAGCCGTTGAAGCCGTTGACAAATGCGTCGGCAGAGTTTCGGACGCAATCAAAGAAATCGGCGGCGTAATGCTAATCACGGCTGACCACGGCAATGCTGACAGGATGATTGCCGAAGACGGAACACCGTTCACGGCTCACACGACGAACCCCGTTCCGTTTGTTGTTGTCAACCACAAATGCGAGCTTCGTGACGGCGGAAAGCTTTGCGATATCGCTCCGACAATGCTCAAAATCATGGGAATCGCTCAGCCGGAGGAAATGACCGGCGAAAGCATTGTAAAATAAAAGACAAAAAAGGCTGCGACGAGACATAAGTGTTTCGTCGCAGTTTTTTCATTTATTCATCCGATATAGATACTTTATAAATTGACGCAAAAAAGCCACCGGAAAAACCGGCGGCTTTAATTTAATATCCGACAATATCCTTCACAACTTCAGAAGCGATAATCAGCCCGGCAACGGAAGGAACAAAAGCAAGCGAGCCGGGAGTTTGGCGTTTTCCGCTTTGCTCTTCGCTTTCACGGGGCTTTTGCGCCGGTTCTTTTGAATAAACAACCTTCAGTTTTTTTACTCCCCTTTTGCGAAGCTCGGTTCGCATTACACGGGCAAGCGGACAAACCGAAGTTGAGAAAAGATCCGCAACCTCAAAGCGGGTCGGGTCAAGCTTGTTTCCGGCGCCCATTGAGCAGATTATCGGCGTTTCGGCTTCCTTTGCTTTCATGACAAGTTCAATTTTTCCGCTCACGGTATCAATTGCGTCAACAACGTAATCATAAGATGAAAAGTCAAAGCTCTCGGAATTTTCCGGAAGAAAGAATTCGTCACGGGCGATAACATTGATTTCGGGGTTAATGTCAAGAAGCCTTCTTTTGAGAACTTCAACCTTTTTTTGCCCGATTGTGCTTTCAAGAGCAATAAGCTGGCGGTTAAGATTTGTGAGGCTTACCGTGTCGCTGTCAATAATTTCAAGCGTTCCGACTCCGGTTCTTGCGAGCGCTTCCGCCGCAAAGCCTCCGACTCCTCCGACTCCGAAAACGGCAACCTTTGCCTTTTGAAGTTTTTCAACGCCCTCATCGCCGAGAAGAAGGCGTGTTCTTGAAAAGCGGTCAATCATTCTTATTTCCCCTCTTTCCGAATCCGAAGAAAATGAAAAGTGTTGCCGGAACGATACTCAAAACAAAAAGAACAAGCATGGGGATATTCTGTGCAAAATAGCGGAACATTTTTTCAAACGCTTCCGGCTGAAGGAGAACGAAAAGTCCGACTCCGACCGCTCCGATTGCGCAAACAAGCACTGCACCGGAAGCGGCATCCTTCGCTTTTTTTGCAAATTCGTTATATTCACTCGTTGCAAGGTCAACGGCATTTTCAATCGCAGTGTTAAAAAGTTCGCCGGCAATTACGAGTGCGCTTGCAAAAATGAGCGCCGCCCAATCAAGTCTCGTCAAAGTGAACCAATCCGTCAAAGAGAGGATTGAGAACATATAAACGAGACATGTCAGATGGATTCGCATATTGCGTTCGGTCAAAATTGTTGAACCGATTCCGCGAAAAGCGTAAAAAAAGCTTTTAAAAAGATCTCTGTAATTTTTCATAAGAATAAAAATGCCGAAGAAAGCCGATTTTTTCGGCTTTCCCCGGTTTCCTTTCAATAAAATTATTCTTCCATCGTGTAATAGCTTCCGCTTCTAACAAGACCGAGCTGAGTGAGAACAGCTTCTTCCTTTTCTCTCATGCGAACAAGCTCAAGACCACCCGGTTCATGGTCATAACCGAGGAGATGAAGCATTGAATGAACAGTCAAAAACGCAATTTCACGGTCAAAGGAATGGCCGTAAAGCTTCGCCTGCTTTTCGGCGTGTTCGATCGAAATCACAATATCGCCGAGCATCTGAGCTCCGGTGTCATTATTAATGTCATAAACGCCGTCAACGCCGAGAGGAAAAGAAAGAACGTCGGTTGAGCGGTCAACGCCCCTGTATTCGAGATTAAGCTTATGTATCGTTTCATCGTCAACAATCGAAACGCTGATTTCAGCCGGACCTTTGAATCCTTCGTTGACAAGGACGGCATTGCAGCAGCGTCTGATGAGCATTCTCACGCCGGTCGGAATCTTTTTAACGTTTTGATCATTGCTTATGATGACCTTGATTTTGTCTTTCATTTTCTTTTGTGCGCCTCCTCATATTTTTCATATGCCTTGATTATATCCTGAACCAATCTGTGGCGAACAACATCCTTTTCCGAAAAACGGACGGTCTGAATATCGTCGATATTTTTAAGAACCTTTATTATGTCAACCAAACCCGAACGCTTTCCGTCGGGAAGGTCAATCTGCGTAATATCGCCGGTTACAACGATTTTTGAATTGAAACCGAGACGGGTCAAAAACATTTTCATCTGCTCGTTCGTTGTGTTTTGAGCCTCGTCAAGGATGATAAAACTGTCGTCGAGCGTTCGTCCTCTCATATACGCAAGAGGAGCAACCTCAATGTTTCCCCTTTCCTGATACCGCTGAAAACTTTCGGGTCCGAGCATATCGAAAAGGGCGTCATACAAAGGCCGAAGATAAGGGTCAACTTTTTGCTGAAGATCGCCGGGAAGAAAGCCGAGCTTTTCCCCTGCTTCAACGGCGGGACGGGTAAGAATGATTCGGTTGACTTCCTTTGCTCTGAAAGCACTGACGGCCATTGCAACGGCGAGATAGGTTTTTCCGGTTCCTGCGGGACCGACGCCGATGACGATGGTATTGTTTTTAATCGCTTCGATATATTTTTTCTGGCCGAGGGTTTTTGCTTTTACGGGCTTTCCCTTTGCGGTGATGCAAACGCAGTCTTTTCCCATTGAAGAAAGCTTTTCCTCGCTGCCCTCTCTGACGAGCGAAATGACGTATCGGACATTTTGCTCATTAAGCGCTTCTCCTTTTGAAACGAGGGAAAGAAGGCCGTTCACCGCACGTTCCGCAAGGGCGCAGTTTTCTTCGTCTCCCTGAATTTTAAGTTCGCTCCCACGACTGAGAACAGAAACGGAAAACTCGTTTTCAATGAGGCGAATATTTTCGTCAAACGAACCGAAAAGGCTGACGGCGTGTTCAAGTCTGTCAATTGCAACAATACGCTCCAAGCGTTTCAACACCTCTGCTTCTGAAAAAGATAAGCCGGTATTCCGTGAAAGAACCGACTTTCACGGATATATTATACCACATTTTTTCAATTTGTGAATAGTAAATTCAACATTTTTATTTTAAATCTGATTCTTTTTATTATTGAAATTCGCCAAAAAATCCTCATTTATATTCGTCAAGCAGAAGCTTTTTCTTTTTCCCGATGAAATCAATGCACTCGCTTTGGGAACTGATTAAAATTTTATTTTTTTTGCGTGAAAGCGAAATGTCTGTTTTCAAAACACGGGTGTTTTTATATTTTTCAAAGGCCGAAACCGTGTATTCGTCGACTGCGTTTTCAAGCTCATATCCGGTTGAAAATGTCTGTGTTTTATAGTATACCCTTGTCTTTTTAATGACCGAAAACGGAAGCGTTCTTTTTCCGGCGCAGAGCTTTTTTTCACTTATAAATTCTTCAAAACCACTTTCTTTTTTGAAAAATCCGAGCGGAATTTTCAGCCAAAAAATCTTTAAAGAAAGCACGCTTTTTTTATCGTAATACCGTTTTTTTTCGCTCTCAATAGGAACGGAAACAGCAATTTTATCCTCATGAATGGCGGTTATTTTTCCCCTTGCTTCATGAAACGAAGCAGAAAAATCCCTGTTTTCGACAATACCGCTGATTAAAAGGTCACCTTTTTTCACTCCGTTTCCCTCTCTGTTTGCCTTTGCGCCGTTATAAACTTCAAGCGAAAGAATTCTGCCGTCAAAGTCGGCGACTATATTGCACGGCTCACGGAAGGTTTTGTCCTCCGGCTTTTGAATGTAATCACGCACTTCAATAACAGCCCTGCTTCCGTTGATGTTTACGGCCGCCCAAAGCAGACGCCCGTTTAAAACGGTAATCAGCGAATCCGAAAGCGCATGAACATCGATTTTCGGTCGGAAAGAGCCTTCACTCAAGCCGAGTTCTTCAGCGGCGGAAAGTATTTCTTCGTCGCTTATATTCTCGCTTCCGACCGTTTCGACGTTCCAAACAAAAAGAGACATTACACACATGAAAACAACAAAAAAAGCGGCGCCGATTAAAAGGCCGACCCGGTTCCTGTTTTTGAAAAGGAAGAACGGAAGGCCGTGCTTTGAAGCACAGTAAAGACGCATTCCGCTCTTTTTTGCAACCGAACGGAGCTTTTTATAATCCTTTGCGGCAACAAAGCCTTCAAGATTTTCGCCGCCGTACCGAAGCGAACGGACTTTAATTCTGTTTGAATCGCAAAGATTAACAAAGCGTTCCCGAAATCCGCCGCTTGCTCTGAATTCGACATAGCCGAAAAAAAGACGAACAAATTCAGCAAGAATCAAAACTTTTCCTCCTCACGTTCCGAACTCGAGCGAAACAATGTCTCCGCTTACGGTTATTACACCGGCGGAAAGATTTCCGATGCAAAGACAGTCTCCGGTAAATTTGAGTGTTACGCTTTTGCAGTTCAGACGGACGAAATTTCGGTCGTACTCAATGATTCCGACGCAGCCTTCAACCGTTGCTTCACGGTTTGAACAAAGTTCAATATGCGGAAGTCGAAGTTCATTTTCCGCACCGAGCGCCGAAATTTCTTCAAATTTTTCTTTGAATCTTTTTTGCATTTTTTCTTCACTCTCCTTTTCCGCTGTTTAAAAATATGCAAAACGAATTAATGATATCACACGGAAAAAGAGCATAGATATTAATCGTCGGGTTTTCATCCGGGCAAACAAAAAGGAGGCGAAGTGAATGAACGAAACGAAGAAAAGAGAAAAAAGATTTTTTTTAAAGCTTTTTTCCTACGCTTTTTTATTTTTTTCTTTTGCCTTTTTCTTTCTTCTTTTTCCGAAAGAAGTTGCTTCAAGCGTTGTGGAAGGAATCGAACTTTGCCTGAAAGTTGTTGTTCCGTCGCTTTTTCCGTTCATGGTTCTTTCGTCATCATTTTCTCAAAGCGAGCTTTGCGAAAAACTCGGCCGCCTTTTCAAAAAGCCGATTAAGTTCTTTTTTTCACTCGGTTCATCTTGCTTTTCGCCGGTTTTGATTTCTCTTTTCGGCGGCTATCCGACAGCCGCTTTTTGCGCCGGACGTCTTTTTGAAAAAGGGTTGATTTCAAAAAGCGACTTTCAAAAAACTCTCCTTTTCTGCATTAATCCTTCGCCTTCTTTTGCAATAGGTGCAGTCGGTGCAATGCTCCTCGGATCAAAAAAGGACGGCGTTATCATCTTCTTTTCGGTTCTTTTTTCGTCGCTTCTTCTCGGTATTTTTTCAAAATTCGTAAAAACGGAAAGTGAAGACGACAAAAGGGATAAAAGCCGTTTTTCCCCCTCCTTTCCTCCGTTTTCAAAACTGCTCGTTGACTCAATCGCGCAAAGCGGGCAGTCAATTCTTTTCATTTGCTTTTCGGTTCTGTTTTTTTCTTCCGCTCTTGCCGTCACGGACAGAATTTTTCCGAGCAAAAAAGCGGCTCTTTTTTTCGGTGCGCTTTTTGAGGTCACGAACGGAGTAAAGCGTTGCTGCGGAATTCTTCCGACGGAAATCATCGCCGGAATCGTTGCCTTCTCGGGACTGTGCACTCATTTTCAGGTGATGAACGAGGTTTCCCTTTCCGGCCTAAGAACTTCGATTTTTATGACGTTTCGCATTCTTCACGGTGCGCTTTCAACAGTTGTTTGTTCGGTTCTTTTTAAAATTTTCCCCCGCGAAACGGCTGTTTTTTCTCAGCAGGCTCAAAGCGTTTCTCTGTCCTGTGCTTCAAGTCTTCCGTTTTCGCTCTGTCTTTGCGCTATGTGCGTTCTTCTCATGCTCGGCAACAACTTTGTCATTTCAAAAAAGCGTGAAAGCGGTTGAATTCTTTTTTTGATTGTGGTATACTGATTGAAAAAGAAGGAGGTATTTTTCGTGAGACAAAAGCTTTTTGACGGAAAAAATTATGAAAAACGTTGTGAACACTGCCTCAACGGAAAGCTCCCTTCGGACAAAAGCGTTGTTCTTTGCAAAAAATTCGGCGTTGTTTCGCTTGACTTTTGTTGCAAAAGCTTTCGCTATGATCCGCTCAAGCGTGTTCCGAAAAGAGCAAGACTCCAAACCGAGTTCAACGAGGACGAATTTAAACTTTGAGTTTTATTACGCTGCCGCTTTTGCGGCGGCTTTTTTTATACGGTTGCCTGCCTTTTTCTGAGGTTAAATTTTTCAAATTGTAGTGCATTTTTTTGCCCTTTGTGGTAAAATAATTTTATGCTTTTTCAAAGGAGTTTTTTCATGACTGATTTTGAAACAAAAAAATCGAGAGCCGAAGAGCTTTCAAAAATCATTGAATATCACAACAAAAAGTATTACGAAAACGATGAACCGGAAATTGAAGACTTTGAATATGACCGCCTTCTTCATGAGTTGATTTCGATTGAAGAGGAGTATCCGGAGCTTTCTTCGCCCGATTCACCGACAAAACACGTCGGAGGAAAAGCAAATTCTCAGTTTTCTCCCGTTGTTCACACGGTTCGGATGGAAAGCCTTCAGGACGCATTTTCCAAAGAGGACGTTTATGACTTTGACGCAAGAGTTCACGAAACGGCCGGTGACGTGAAATATATCGTTGAGCCAAAAATCGACGGACTTTCGGTCAGCCTTGAATACGAAAACGGAATTTTCGTCAGAGGTTCAACGAGGGGTGACGGTCAGACCGGAGAAGATATTACCAACAACCTCAAAACAATTTCGTCAATTCCGATGAGAATAAGCGGTGCGCCCTCATTCCTTGAGGTCAGAGGCGAGGTATATATGCCAAAAGCCGTTTTTCTTGAGCTTGTTAACAGACAGGAACTCGACGGCGAAAAGCCTTTCAAGAATCCGAGAAACGCCGCCGCAGGCTCACTGAGACAGAAAGACGCACGAATTACGAGAAAAAGAAAACTTGACATCTTCGTTTTCAACGTTCAGCAGATTGAAGGAAAAACGCTTGAAAGCCACAAGGAATCTTTTGAATATCTTCGCTCGCTCGGCTTCAACATTATTCCGTTTTACAAAGAATGCAAGAACATTGACGAAGCCATTGAAGAAATTGATCGCATAGGTTCGGTCAGAGGTGAGCTGAGTTTTGACATCGACGGCGCGGTAATCAAAGTTGACAGCTTTGAAAAACGCCGACTCCTCGGTTCAACATCGAAATTTCCGAAATGGGCAATTGCGTTTAAATATCCGCCGGAAGAAAAGGAAACAACCGTTCTGAAAATCGACGTCAACGTCGGACGAACCGGTGTCCTCACTCCGACCGCCGTTTTTGAGCCGACACTCCTCGCCGGTTCGACAGTCAGCCGGGCAACGCTCCACAACCAGGATTTCATCACAGAAAAGGACATCAGAATCGGCGACAAAATCATCATCCGAAAGGCCGGAGACATCATCCCGGAAGTTGTTTCCGTTGTTGAACACGGCGAAGGCTCAGTTCCTTACAGAATGCCGGAATACTGCCCTTCCTGCGGTTCAAAAACAGTCAGAGAAGAGGACGAAGCCGCTTTGCGCTGTCTTAACCCCGATTGCCCGAGCCAACTTTTGAGGAACCTCATCCATTTCTGTTCACGCGACGCAATGGACATTGAAGGTCTCGGTGACGCACTTCTTTCGGTTCTTGTTGAAAAAGAAATGATCAAAACCGCCGCAGACATTTACAAACTCGACTTTGAAAAAATTGCTTCGATTGAGCGTATGGGCAAAAAAAGTGCCGACAATCTCAAAGCCGCAATTGAAAAATCAAAGGAAAACGACCTTTCAAAACTTCTTTTTGCCCTCGGAATTCCGCACATCGGTCAAAAAGCCGCAAAGCTTCTTTCCTCACGTTTCGGCTCAATCGAAAACATTATTTCGGCCTCGGCACAGGAAATCGGTGAGATTGACGGGTTCGGCGGAATCATGGCGCAAAGCGTTGTTGATTATTTTTCGCTTGAAAAAAGCCGGGAACTTATCTCTCACCTTGAAAACTGCGGCGTCAACACAAAAAGCTCTCAAAGCGTTGTTGACAAGCGTTTTGAAGGAATGACCTTTGTTCTCACGGGTACCCTTTCGACTTACACAAGAGCCGAAGCGGGAAAAATCATTGAGAATTATTCGGGAAAAACCGCTTCCTCCGTTTCAAAAAAAACAACTTATGTTCTTGCGGGAGAAGACGCCGGAAGCAAGCTGAGAAAAGCCCGGGAACTCGGAGTTGCCGTCATAAGCGAACAAGAATTTGAAAAGATGATAAAATAAAATTTGAGCCGCCGACTTCGTCCGAAAGTTCGGCGGTTTCTTTTCGTCATTTTTTGAGAAAAGCTTTTGCTAACCGTTTGATAATTTCTTTTTGGGATTTTATATTCTTTTTCGGTGTGATAAAATGTAAATAATATGCAAAAAGTCAGGAGAATAAAAAATGTTCAAACCGAACCTTTTGGAGCTTGGAATCAGCGGAATTGAGACCGCAAGCTCAACAACCAACCCCCTTCTCGACGACAACGGCCAGTTCGTCAAGCCGGAGGAAGCCGTCAAAAATTTCAGCACACTTTGGAAAGAATGGGACATCGTCGGAAAATTTTTTGAAAAGCTTCCGACGATCATCATTGCGGTTGTCCTCATTCTCATCGGAATTTATCTTTCCCGTCTTTTGAAAAAAGTTTCAATCAAAGCGATGAAAGCAAAAGACGTTGACCCCACGGTTTATCAATTCATCGCCAGGGTTATTTCAGCCTTTGTAAAGCTCATTTTCTTCCTAAGCGCACTTTCGATGTTCATCAAAATCACATCGCTGCTCGCCGCATTCAGCGCCGTCGGCGTTGCAATCGGTCTCGGTCTTCAAGACAGCGTTGCACAGATTGCTTCCGGCGTTCAAATTCTCCTCACCCGACCGTTCAAGGACGGAGATTTTGTTGAAATCGGCGGACTCTCCGGCTCAATCGTTGAAATTCGCTTCATGAACACAATTCTTATGACACCGGACAACAAGCGCATCGTCATTCCGAACTCCGACATGACGAAAAACCGCATAGTAAACTATTCGGCCGAAGAAAACCGCAGAGTTGACCTCACCTTCTCAATCGGATATTCAGACGACATTTTAAAAGCCAAAACAGTTATTCTTGAAACCGCACTTGCAAATTCGGCCGTTTTACAGGATCCCGCCCCGTCGGTTGTTGTTGTGAACCACGGTGCAAGCGCAATTGAACTTTCGGCAAGACTCTGGTGCAAGAGCGCAGATTATTGGGACGTTTATTTTGCAATGGAAGAAGAAGTCAAGATTGCCTTCGACAAAAACAAAATCAACATTCCCTTTGATCAACTTGACGTTCACATTGTCGAAAAATAATCACAGCGGTCACAAAGAATTTTCAGGCGCAACGGAGAACTTTCAAAAGCTCTCCGGGAACTGCGCCTGAACTTTTATAAAATCAATCAAAGCGAGGTAAAACTTATGTTTAAAGGCCTTGTAAAACTTTTCGTCAAAGACAGTGAAAACACAAAAAGCTCCGTTGTTCGTGAGCGTTACGGAATTCTCAGCGGCATTACGGGAATCATCGTCAACGTTATCCTTGCCGCGGCGAAGTTTTTCATCGGAACACTCAGCCACAGCATTGCAATCACCGGCGACGCACTCAACAACCTTTCCGACGCAGGTTCAAACGTCGTTACCCTCGTCGGCTTCAAAATGGCCGGTGCAAAACCGGACAAGGAACACCCCTTCGGTCACGGAAGAATTGAATACGTTGCAGCCCTCATTGTCGGTTTCATCGTTGAACTCATGGGCATTGAACTCATCAAAACCTCGGTTGAAAAAATCAAGAACCCGGAACCTTCCGTTCTTTCCGCCGCTGCGGTGATTGTTCTTCTTTTATCAATGGCCGGAAAAATCTGGCTCGCTCTTTTCAATCGATATCTCGGAAAAAGAATCGACTCGCCCGCAATGACGGCGGTTGTTGCAGACAGCATCAGCGACACGGCCGCAACCGCTTCAACGCTTATTGCGTTGGTTCTTTCTCAGTTCACAACGCTCCCCGTTGACGGAATTTTCGGAATTGTTGTTGCATTGTTCATCATGTATTCGGGTTACGGAATTCTCAAAGAATCAATCGGAATCATTCTCGGAACTCCGCCGTCAAAGGAACTTGTTGACGAACTTAAAAAGTTCATCCTTAGCTACGACGGAATCATCGGAATGCACGACCTTGTTATTCACTCATACGGCGCAACAAGAACTTTTGCATCCGTCCACGTTGAAGTTCCGTCAACAATTGACATTCTTAAAGCACACGACACCACCGACATCATTGAGCGCGAGGTTCAAAAGAGGTTCGGAATCGCACTTGTTGTCCATCTTGATCCGCTCGTTGTCAACGACGAAAGAGTTAACGAACTGAGATCTCTCGTAACCGCATACTGCCGTGAGATTGATCCGTCGCTGAGCATTCACGACTTCAGAGTTGTTGACGGTTCGACGCACACAAACCTCATTTTTGACCTTGTTGTTCCCTTTGGGTTCAAATACTCCGCAAAGCAAGTCAAAGAGATGCTCATTGAAAAAATTCAAAGTGAAAACGAAAATTATTACGCCGTTATCACTGCCGAATCAAGCTACATATAAAAAGTTCAAACGAACGGAAAGCTTATCAAAAGGCAGGCAGGATATTCTATCTTCGGCTTATATGCCTCGGTACAAAAACACAAAAAAACAAGACCGAATCCGTGTTTTGATGAAGCACGAATTCGGTCTTGTTTTTGTTATCGGTTCTGTTCGGAAGGAACGGTCGTTGTGTCAACCTTTTCCTTAACAAATCGCACAAGTTCCTTGAAGAAGTTTACAAGTGCTTTCATGAGAAGTTTGAGTTTTGCGGTGAAAGTTGAAGGATGATCGGTTTCCTTGTCGGCAACCCACGCTTCGGTGTGGCAGTTATCTTCCGTCATTGCGGTCATTGCCCACCAATCGGTCGGATGTTTAACCATGAACTGGCTTTCGTCAAAATCATTGATTGAAAGCTGTTTTTCACTTGTCACAACGGTCATGAGAAGCATATCCTCGGCGTATGTCCATTCGGAGTGCTTTACACCCTTGACGAACCATGTATAATCGGGAAGAATGCAGGTTGAAGCGTCAACCTGTTTGTCGGGTGAAATGTACTTTCCGAGTCCCTTTGCGGTTTGAGCGGCAATATATTCGTCCGAAAGCGGCTCATAAATCGTTCCCGTTGTTGCGCCGAATGACGAGCTATGGGTTGAAACGAAGGAGTCTGCAATGACTGTTGCCGATTCGCTGGTCGGAATCATCTGAGTTCCGTATTTTGCGATTACGCCGACTTTAACGCCCTTTTCGGGGAGCGATTTAAGGAGTGACGGAATGTTCTTTTTAACTTTTTCGTTGTAATTCGTGATTTTTTCAATGAGGCCGGCATACTGCGTTCTCTTTTCGCTTCCTTCCTCACCGAAAACGTATTCAACTGCCGTGTCAAAGTCCTCGGGGGTAACGCTTGCCCAGTAGCAAGGGAATGAAACGATGCTTGAAAGCGTGAGAGCCGAGGTGACGCCTTTGACGAGCTTTTCATAAAGCGTTGCTTTTTTGAGCGCAACGTAGCCGTCAACGAGACCGCTTCTGTCAACAAGCTCAACGCAGGCAAGAATAAGCGGATCAAGGCTGAAAGTTCCGTAGTAATTTCCGTCGATGATGACTCGCTTGATTGAGCTCATGTCAACCTTGAACTTTCCGCTGAGCGATTCGCTAAGCGGTTCCGCACCCATGCAAACCGCTCCGTCAAAGCCGACGCCGTAAACATCGTCCGTTCCGTATTTTGTAAGATAGGCACAAACAACGTTTGTTCCGAGACAGCGGCAGACTATTGAAACCTTTTCGTGGCCGGTTGTTTTTTTGATTGCTTTGATAAACTCGTTGAATTGATCCGCAATTTCCATCGGGTCGAGCCGCCAATCGTACCAGAAGAAGTAATCGCCTCTGTCATAAAAGCCCTTGTCACCTTTGCGGTCGTGAGTTTTTGAATACTCAACCTGATCCTGATGCCACTGACTGATGTGGGTTCCGTTTGTGGCTTCGCCGTTGTTATCAAGAAGAATATCACCGAAATACTTTGAAATTTCGGTTCGAATCGCACTGTAAAACGGATCCCAATTGTCCTTCAAAAGGCCCTCCATAAGATATTCCTTATACATGACTCCGGCAGATTTGACAATTTCCGCAACGGCCGAGTCTTCGCTCTTTCCGCCGTTGTTGTTAAAAAGCTTTGAAAGCTTTGAAAGCGGCTGATCGTTTTTGTCGTAGATTGTGTTTCCGTCGCCGGAGATGAAAACAACGGGAATTTGGCTTCTTGTTTCAAACATATTGACTGCACCGAAAACGGGCAAAGTCATTGAAAAAAGAAGAATGAGCGAAAGAAGAAGGGATAAAAACTTTTTCATGACTGTTCCTCCATTGCTTTTAAGGATTGCTTTTTTTATTTTTTATCGTTAAACTCTGTAAATTAATATAGCATAGCACAAAATTAAATTTGTTAATAAAATGTGAACATTTAATAATTTACTAATATATACGTCATGTGTTGCCGAACCGAAAGCATTAATAATCCGCAGAAAAGGAACACTGTCCTTTTCTGCGGAAAAACCGTTATAAAACCGTCAAAATTCTATTCGCCTTCAAACGTTTGTCAAATCTCGCAAATGAGAGCGGAAAGGCTGGAATAGAAGTCGAAAAAGCCCTGATATGAGCCGAAGGCCTTTTCGTCCGCCGCATTGCAAAAATCGTAATGGTCAACGCCGTAAAGAGTCGGCATAACATTCCAAACGCCGGGAATAAGCGTCCTCGTTTCGTCATAATAAACGAACTCTTCGTTTTCCGGATGAAGAGCGCTCTTGAGCGGAACGATTCCGTCGTTTGCGCCCCACGATTTGTCAATGAATTTTCCGCCGATGAACATATTGACCGAAGCGGAGATCATGGGAGAAGAGATGTAAAACGGCGTAAAAATGTCGTAATCACGGTTAAGCTTTGTGTAATCGTACTTTGCGTCCTGTGTGATGCAGGCGCTGTATGAGAAATAATAGGCCGACTTGACCGTTTTAATTTTCTTGTTGAGCTTTTCCGCACCCTGAACAGTGAGGTCATAGCCGCAGTGGTCGTTTGAAAGAGCAAGCTTCAGGCAGGCGCCGGGATCGAACTTTACTTTTTCGCCCGTTGCCGGGTCTTTGCTGATTCCCCATTGGTCAAGCATGAGGTCGTTCTTTGATTTACCCGTGACGCATTGCGCGTGGAGAAGGGCAATCATAAGGAAGGCCGGAAGCTTCAAATCCGAAACATAATTTGAAACCGTTGAGCCGTTGTGCGGCGAAGAGAGGGTTACGACGGTGCGGATACCCTTTTCGTGGCCGCCCTTGAAAAGCTCGGAGCAATTGTCCTTTGCGGCGTTCATCTCGGTTTCGTCGCCGTACGCAAGAAGCGACGCCAAAAGTCGAATTGTTTCTCCGCCAAAGGAGTGGCCGACAAAGTTCAGCGGGCTTTCAAGATCCCACGGTTTACCCATTGTCGGATTTTTTGAGTAATCTCTTCCGAATCTTGCATGGCCGAACTCTTTCGAGTGTGCCTCGCCGTAGTCAACAACCGTTCCGGCAAGCTGGGCATACAGCTCGCAAGCTCTGTCCCAGGCACTGCTGTAGCCGCCGACTGCGGGATTATAAACGGTGTATCCTTGAGAGCGAAGGAAGGTGATAACGTTGTTTTCGGGCTGAGTGCCCCAATAAGGTCTTGCGCTTTCCTGCGGCGAATCTTCGCCCCAGCCGCACATTCCGTGAACATAAATGAACGGATAATCAGACTTTATTTCGCTTTTTGCAAAGGCGGGAATTGCGCTCATAAGAAGCAAAACGGCGCAAAGGAGAAGGCTCATAAAAGATTTAAAAGACTTTTTCTTGATCACTGTTTTTTTCCTCCTGAAAGTGACATTTGTTAATAATATGTTAATATTTAATCATGTTTTCCAAATTTTTGCAATATACATGGATTATTTTTAATCAATTTTAAATCTTTTGACTTTAGTATTGTTATAAAACGCATCGGAAATATCCGACAAAATTCGCTTTTTGAAATCATATTGAAAAAAGGACGAGAAAGAAAACAAAAAATGGAACAAATTAACCATATTTCACGTCGCTTAAAAGGGTTTAATCGTCAGTATTAAGAGTTGACTATTTTTTGCCGCTGTATTATAATAGATTGCAAAAAGCTTTTTGGACGAAAAATCTGAAAAGGGCAAAATATGAATGTTTACGGAGGTAAATAATTATGGTTAGAGCAATTGTCGGTGCAAACTGGGGCGACGAAGGAAAAGGAAAGGTTACCGATATGTTTGCGGCGAAGTCGGACATGGTAATTCGTTTTCAGGGCGGAGCCAATGCCGGACATACGATCATCAACGATTATGGAAAATTTGCGCT
Source organism: uncultured Eubacteriales bacterium (assembly GCA_934561055.1). GTDB lineage: Bacteria > Bacillota > Clostridia > Oscillospirales > Acutalibacteraceae > UBA6857. The sequence continues at coordinate 3,036 of CAKTFN010000016.1, read as the reverse complement.
TCATCAGCTTCCGAGCGGAGTTTGCTTTCCGCATATCACAAATGTAATTGCAAACGGAGTTGCGCTTGACATTCCGAGGCTTATGGATGAAATCCGCCACGTCCTTGACGGCGGAGTTCCGGAAATCAACCTCAAAGTCAGCGAAAGATGCCAAATCATGATGCCGTATCACGTTTTGCTTGACACCTACGAAGAGGAAAGACTTGCCGAAAAGGCATTCGGTTCGACAAAGAGCGGAATTGCCCCGTTCTTCTCGGACAAATATGCAAAAATCGGCTTCCAGATCTGCGAACTTTTTGACGAAGAGCATCTCAAAGAAAAGCTCACTCAGATTCTTTCCGTGAAAAACCTCATTATCAAAAATATCTATCATAAGCCGGAGCTTTCCGTTGACGAAGTTCTCAAAAAACTTGAAGAATACCGTGAAATGATCGCTCCTTATGTTTGCGACACGGGCAAGCTCATCAGAGAAGCCGTTAAAAACGGAAAGAAAATTCTTCTTGAAGGTCAGCTCGGTTCACTCAAAGATCCCGACTTCGGAATTTATCCGATGGTTACTTCCTCCTCCACTCTTGCAGGCTACGGTGCAGTCGGCGCAGGTATTCCGCCGTATGAAATCAAGGATATCACCGTAATCACAAAGGCATACTCAAGTGCAGTCGGCGCAGGCGAATTTGTCAGCGAAATTTTCGGTGACGAGGCTCAGGAGATGCGTCTTCACGGCGGCGATGCGGGCGAATTCGGCGCAACCACCGGAAGACCGAGAAGAATGGGCTGGTTTGACTGCGTTGCAACGAGATACGGCTGTGCCGTTCAGGGCGCAACCGAGGTTGTTCTCACCGCTCTCGACTGCCTTTCGTATCTTGACAAAATCAGTCTTTGCGTAGGCTATGAAATCGACGGAAAAGTTACAAAGGACTTCCCCGTCACTCCCCTTCTCAAGCGTGCAAAGCCCGTCCTTGTTACTCTTGACGGTTGGAAATGCGACATCAGAGGAATCCGTGAATTTTCAAAGCTTCCGAAGGAAGCTCAACAGTATGTCAACTTCATCGAAGAAGAAATCGGTGTAAAAATTTCATACGTTTCAAACGGTCCGAAGAGAGAAGAAATCATCAAAAGATAACCTACGGAGGTCAGCTTAATGGCAAACGAAAAAATTCTTGTTCTTGACTTCGGCGGTCAGTACAATCAGCTCATCGCACGAAGAGTCAGAGACGAAAAGGTGTATGCGGAAATTCTTCCGTACACCGCACCGCTCGAAAAAATCAAGGAGGGCGGCTACAAAGGAATAATCTTCACCGGCGGGCCGAACAGCGTTTACGACCCGAAGTCGCCGCATTACACAGAGGAAATTTTGAGTCTCGGCGTTCCGGTTCTCGGAATATGCTACGGCTGTCAGCTTATCGCATTCATGGAAAAGGGCGAAGTTGCAACCGCACCGGTCAGCGAATATGGAAAAATCGAGCTTACGGCAAAAACGGAGAATGCACTTTTCAAGGGTATCAACGAAAAGAGCACCGTTTGGATGAGCCACACCGACTATATTTCAAAAGCTCCGGCGTGCTACGAGGTCATCGGAAAAACCGACGACTGCCCCTGCGCCGCAATGCAGAACACGGAAAAGAAGATTTATGCGGTTCAGTTCCACCCGGAGGTTACCCATTGCGAATTCGGTCAAAGGATACTTCACAACTTCCTTTACGAGGTTTGCGGCTGCAGCGGCGATTGGGTAATGGACAGCTTTATTGACACAACGGTTCAGGAACTTCGCCGCCAGATCGGCAACAAGAAGGTCATTCTCGGACTTTCCGGCGGTGTTGACTCTGCAGTTACCGCCGCACTCGTTTCAAAGGCGGTCGGAAAGCAGTTAACCTGCGTATTCGTTGACCACGGTCTTATGAGACTTAACGAGGGCGACGAAGTTGAAAGCACGTTCGTAAAGCTTTTTGACATGAACTTTGTTCGTGTCAACTGCGGCGACGTGTTCCTTGAAAAGCTCAAGGACGTGACCGATCCCGAGGAAAAGAGAAAGATTATCGGAACGGAATTTTATAAAGTATTCTGGGACGAAATCAAGAAGAATGCCGATGAAGGCTTCTTTGCTCAGGGAACGATTTATCCGGACTGCATCGAGTCCGGAAAGGGCGATGCCGACACGATAAAAACGCATCACAACAAGGTTAAGATGCCGGACGACATCAAGTTTGAAGGCATTATCGAACCGCTCAAGAGTCTTTTCAAAGACGAAGTTCGCCGCGTCGGAGAAAAACTCGGCATTCCGAAGGAGCTCGTTTGGCGTCAGCCGTTCCCCGGCCCCGGTCTCGGAATCCGCATTATCGGGGCAATCACCAAAGAGAAGATTGAAATTCTTCAGCAGGCAGACGCAATTTTCCGTGAAGAAATGGAAAAAGGCGCCTATTCGGACAAACTTTCGCAGTACTTTGCGGTCATTACAGACGTTCGTAGCGTCGGCGTTATGGGTGACCACAGAACCTACGAAAGACTTCTCGTGCTTCGTGCCGTAACAACGGACAACTTCATGACTGCCGACTGGGCACACATTCCGTATGAGCTTCTTGCGAAGGCGTCAAACCGCATCACAAACGAGGTCAAGGGAATCAACCGTGTTGCCTACGATATCACGAGTAAACCCCCTGCGACTGTGGAGTGGGAATGATTGTAAGCGGTTTTCAAGTTAATAAAACAGTTAAATGGCGGCAGGGAGAAATCTCTGCCGCCATTTTTGCGTATAGTGGAAAAACTTTATTTTTTATGATATAATTCTAAAAAAATTTGCTACTTTTTAAGACCAACGCTGAAAAAAACGTACTTAATAAGTGAAAGCGCTTTTAGGTCAAATGAGGGAGGTGAACAACATGGATGATCTGAGAATCATAGAACTCTATTTTAATAGAGATGAACAGGCGATCAAGGAGACGGATGCAAAGTACGGAAAACTTTGCCACAGTATTGCCTATAACATTCTAAATAATCACGAAGATTCTGAGGAATGCGTTAATGATACTTATGTGAGTG
>CAKTFN010000015.1 GCA_934561055.1 uncultured Eubacteriales bacterium | reverse complement strand
TGGTGGGCCATCAGGGACTCGAACCCCGGACCGACCGGTTATGAGCCGGTTGCTCTAACCAACTGAGCTAATGGCCCATGTCGTTTTGCTGACTTTGGAAGTATACCAAAATAATCAAATTTTGTCAAGTCCTTTTTGACAATTTTATTGAATTTAAAATTAAATTTTAAAAGTCATAGCCTTAAAGCAGTTCAAAGCGGTTTTTTTGAAACTTTATCATGCCCTCATCGCGCATTTTGCAAAGTTCCGCAGACATTGCGCTTCGGTCAACCGAAAGAAAATCCGCAAGTTGCTGGCGGTTAAACGGAATTTCAAAAGCGGCGTTTTTTTGCCTTTCTGCTTCCTCGGACAAATATGAAATCAGCTTTTCGCGCGTGGAACGCTTTGACATGTGGTTAAGCTTTTGAACAAGTTTTCTGTTCTTGTCAGAAATTTCATAAAACAGATTTCGGATAACGAGCGAATGAAATCGGCACCCCGAAGAGCAAGTTGTCATGAGTTTTTTCACGTCAAGAAACATGACCGTGCTTTCTTCAACGGCAACAACGTCATTGAGCATGGGGCCGCTTTCCGGAACGGCATACGCTTCGCCGAACATTTCTCCGACCGAAATGTTTCCGAGAATGCTTCGGTTTCCCCAGTAATCCTCGTTTTGAATATGAAGTTTTCCTTCAACAAGAATCGGTATTTTTTCAAGCTCTTCGCCTCTGAAAAGAACATACTCCCCTTTTCCGTACCTTTTCGTTTTTGCACAAAGGCAACCGAGCATTGCCTTCAGCCCGTCCCCGTTCACTCCGGAAAATATTTTTGTATTTTTTAATATGCTAATATATTCTTCCATACAAACCGCTTTCCGTTGTAAAAACAACCGATTTCTTTTTCTTAATGTACTATAATTTCACCGTAAAGTCAAGCGACTTTAATAAGCGACGCAAAGGAAGGTGATTTTTTGAAGCCGAAAATCAAAATTTCTCTTGTTGACCGAAAAGGAAATTTTCCGTGTCACCGTGGTCATCAAATCGGTGACAGCTTCGATTACGACACGGAAAGAGGCAAACTTTGCCCGATGGCTCTTCACGCTGCCTTTCCTTTCATAGATATCCTCCGCTACGGCGGCGAACCGCCGAAATCAAGTTGCGGAGAAATCCGCTTCTGCTGTCCGGACAGCGACGTTATAAACATTTTTAAAATTGAAAAGGAGTAACTTTTATGATCAGAAAAATTATCAAGATCGATGAAGAAAAATGCAACGGCTGCGGTCTTTGCGCCAAAGCCTGCCACGAAGGCGCAATCGAAATGATTGACGGAAAAGCAAAACTCACCCGTGAAGATTACTGCGACGGGCTCGGCGACTGCCTCCCCGCCTGTCCAAAGGGCGCAATCAAATTTGAAGAACGCGAAGCTCCGGCATATAACGAAGCCGCCGTTGCCGAATCGAAAAAGAAAAAAGAACCGCTTCCCTGCGGCTGTCCCGGAACAATGTCAAAAGCAATCAAAAGAGAGTTTTCCGACACAATCGAAAAAGAATCAGCCGAAATTCAAAGCCTACTTTCGCAATGGCCGGTTCAAATCAAGCTCGTTCCCGTCAACGCACCTTATTTTGAAAACGCAAATCTTCTTGTCGCCGCAGACTGCACGGCATATGCTTACGGCAATTTTCACAATAAGTTCATCCGAAATAAAATTACACTCATCGGTTGTCCGAAGCTTGACAGCGTCGATTACACCGAAAAACTCACCGCAATAATCGCAAACAACAACATCAAAAGCGTAACCGTTGTCAGAATGGAAGTTCCCTGCTGCGGCGGAATTGAAAACGCCGTAAAAAACGCACTCAAAGCAAGCGGAAAATTTATCCCGTGGCAGGTTGTCACAATTTCAACCGACGGAAGAATTATTGATTAAAGCCGAAACGTATATTCAAAGACCCGGCCGCACGTTACCGCTACGCACCCCCGCCGACTCATTTCGGCGGGGTTTTGTTTAAGTACCGCTTTAGCCGCCTTACGCTCTTTAGTATTGTTAATTTTTTATTCACAGCAAAGACACATTATCTCTCTACTATAATATTGATAAAGAGGAAATCACCTTACAACCGAAAGGAAAGATAAAAATGGTCGGAATCGGAAAATGGACAATAAGCGTCAACACGCTCTTCTTCAAAGGAGACATTGTTTTTGAAATCAAAGACAAAAACGGAGAATATGACATTGACTTCACTCCGCCGGAAAAATTCAAAAACGTCAGTTTCAGATATTATGACCTTCACGAAGAAGGAAACGCACTTTGCGGAAAAGGCGAAGTCTCTCTCCTTCCGGGAAAAGTCATTGAGGCAAGAGCAACCTTCAACGGGGACAGAATGACTTCTTCGGTAAAACTTCCCGTTTTCTCAGGCAAGACATTCACCTTGAGCGGAAAAAGAATAGACTGAGACGCACACAACCGAGAAACATGAAAACAAAAGGCTTTGACGAAGCGTTTTCCGTTCGTCAAAGCCTTGTTTTTATTAAAAGCTTAATTACTCAATATCGTAAATCTGCTTGAATTTTCCGTGGTTGACAATATGAACAAAGACGGAAATCGTGATAATTCCGACGGCGAGACCTGCGGAGATTCTTGCCGTCTGCTTAAGTGCCTCGGAAAAAAGTTCCATTTCGCCGGTGATGAAATAATACATCATGTAATACAGCTTTCCTCCGGGAACAAGCGGAATTATCGAGCAGGCAAGATAAGTCGTATTCGGCGATTTTGTAACTCTCGCCATGACTTCGGAATAAATTGCACCGAAAAGCGCCGGAAAGAGATTTTGAAAAAATTCGTGGTCAAAATATTTCATGCTGATTACATAAACCACGCAAGTGAGTCCGCCGCCGAGAGTTGCCCAAAGAATTCTGCTTTTTCTCACACGGAAAAAGAGTGCAAATCCGCCCGAACCGACAAGACCCGAAATAACAATTCTCAAAGCTTCGTTAAGTTCCATTTTCAAACTCCTTTCAAAAGAAGGATCGGAACCGCAAAGCCGCAGGCAATTGAGAGGGCAACAATAAGCGATTCAATCAAACGCATAAGACCGCTCATCACGTCGCCGCAAAGCATTTCACGGATTGAGTTGATGAGCATAAGACCGGGAATAATCAGCATTATGTCGCCGATCATTATCATATCGGCATTGTCCGCAAAACCGATTCGGACAAAAAGAAGGGCAAAAAGACCGGAAAGCGCAGAGCAAAGAGCCGTGAAAAAGAGACGGTTGATTCCCTTCGCCTTGATGAAAGCGTTCATGAGATATATCATCACGGCAATCGGAACCGCCGCAAGGGCATCACGCCAACAACCGCCGAAAAAGACGGTAAAGGACGCTGCGGCAATACAGTTTCCGATGCAGGCGGAAAGTCGAAAACGCTTTTCTTCGCTGTTGATTTTTTCAAGTTCGTCCCTTGCCGCCGAAATTTCCGGAAGCTCAGAACAGATTTTTCTTGAAAGCGCATTGAGCTGTTCAAGGCGGCCGAGGTTGTTTGAATAGGCATAAATCCGCCTTGATTGGGTGTAATCCGTCCCCTCGTCGTCAAAAGCGGTAACCGTCATCATTGAAATAATTGAAAAAACTTCAACTCGTTTCATTCCGTAAGCATAGCAAACGCGGATAATCGTTTCTTCAACGCGGTTCATTTCCGCCCCGCATTTCACCATGCTTTTTCCGAGATCCATCGCAAGACTCAGAACCTCTCCGGTGCATTTTTTCGTTTTCTGCACTCTTTATTCCTCATTTCGTTACGGGTTTGCTTTCTGATTATAATACGGCAAAAACTTCAAGTCAAGAGCAAACGAAACAATTCTTTGAACCGGCGGTGCGGAATATTTTTTTCATTTGCGCCGGATAAATTTGTCTTAAAAATCTTTCCGATAATGTTGACAAAACGCAGCGATTGAAGTACAATAATGCTGTATGAACTGAACAATTTTGTGAGATATAATCTATGGAGATATGAGAATAGAGATGATCCCGTCAGTACACCGCAGGGGGAAGGTTTACCCTTCTTCGGTGGCGGTGGTGTTTTCTGTTCTCTTTTTTCTTAATATAACTCCGGTTCATCAAATGCAGACGGAGAAAACGTTGTCTGCTTTCAAGGCTCAAGCTGAGAGCCGTTAATTTTAAGGAGGATACGAAAATGCCGGGAAAATACGTACTTGCCCTTGACCAGGGCACAACAAGCTCAAGAGCCATTGTTTTTGACAAGCACGGAAACATCATTGCAAAGGCTCAAAACGAATTTGATCAGATCTACCCGAAAGCCGGATGGGTTGAGCATGATCCGCTCAAAATCCTTTACAGCCAGATTACTTCAATCACCTCGATTCTCAATTCCGGTGACGTTGACGCAAAGGACATTGCCGGTATCGGCATCACCAACCAGCGCGAAACAACGATCCTTTGGGACAGAGCAACCGGAAAACCGGTTCACAACGCAATTGTTTGGCAGTGCAGAAGAACCGCCGATATGTGTGAAAAAATCAAAAAAGACAAGGAGCTTTGCGATTATATCACCGCTCATACCGGTCTTATTATCGATGCTTACTTCTCCGCAACAAAAATCAAATGGATCATTGACAACGTTCCCGGCGTAAAGGCTCTTGCCGAAGCCGGCCAGCTCCTTTTCGGAACCGTTGAAACATGGCTTATTTGGAATCTCACCGGCGGAAGAGTTCACGTCACCGACTATTCAAACGCTTCAAGAACAATGCTCTTTGACGTTGACAAGCTTTGCTGGGACGAATATCTTTGCGAAAAGCTCGGAATTCCGATGAATATTCTTCCGACCCCCGTTCCCTCAAGTCAGGTTTACGGCTGGGTTGCAGGCGGAATCATCGGTATCGAAGAACTTGAAGGCGTTCCCATCTGCGGCGCAATCGGCGACCAGCCGTCCGCACTTTTCGGTCAGGCTTGCTTCAAGGCCGGAATGGCAAAAAACACCTACGGAACCGGTTGCTTCCTTCTCATGAACACCGGAGACAAGCGCGTTGAGTCAAAGAACAATCTTCTCACCGGCGTTGCGTGGAGCCTTGACGGAAAAACAACATATTCAATCGAAGGCAGCGCCTTCAACGCAGGCTCGGTAATCAAGTGGCTTCGTGATGAAGTTCAGCTCATTGACAGTCCGCGCCGTTGCGACGAGCTTGCCGAAAGCGTTCCCGACGCAAACGGATGCTATCTTGTTCCGGCCTTCACAGGTCTCGGCGCACCGTACTGGGATATGTATGCAAGAGGTTGCATCGTCGGCCTCACAAGAGGCGTCAACCGTGCCCACATTGCAAGAGCGGTTCTTGAGAGCATCACATACCAGATGACCGACCTTCTTGAAGCAATGAGCAACGACTCCGGAATCGAAATCGCCGACCTTCGTGTTGACGGCGGCGCTTCCGTCAGCAACATCATGCTTCAGATTCAGGCGAACATGGCTCAGACAAAGGTTGACAGACCCAAAACCGTTGAAACAACCGCTCTCGGCGCCGCATACCTTGCAGGACTTGCAGTTGGCGTTTGGGACAGCCTTGAAGACATTGAAGCCAACCGCGAAGTTGACAAGATTTTTGAGCCGACAATGAGCCTTGAAGAAAGAAACAAGCTCTATGCCGGTTGGAAAAAGGCCGTCGGCAGATCAATGGATTGGATCGAAAAAGACTGATAAGACAAAGGATGATAAGGGCTTTTGCCCTTTCACATAAAATTACAAATAATTTACAGGAGTGATAATTCATGGGTAAAGTAGTACTTGACTGGAAAACAGCCGAAAATTTCATTCGTGACGCATTCATCGGTGTAGGCGTTCCGGAAGAGGACGCAAAAATCGTTGTTGACGTCCTTCTTGAATCCGATAAGCGCGGAATCGAATCTCACGGATGCAACCGTTTTAAGCCGATTTACATCGACAGAATCAACGACGGCATTCAGAACCCCGTAACCAACTTTGAAGTCGTTAAGGAAACCGAAACAACCGCAGTTGTTGACGGCCACGACGGTATGGGTCAGGTTATCGGTTACAAGTCAATGCAGATGGCTATTGACAAGGCTAAGAAATACGGCATGGGCATGGTTGTTGTCCGCAACTCCTGCCATTACGGTATCGCCGGTTACTATGCATCACAGGCTGCAAAGCAGGGCTGCATCGGAATCACCGGAACGAACGCCCGTCCGTCCGTTGCTCCGACCTTCGGCGTTGAAGGTATGTTCGGAACCAACCCGCTCACCATCGGCATTCCGACCGACGAAGACTTCAACTTCGTTATCGACTGCGCAACTTCGATCACACAGAACGGTAAGATCGAATACTATGAAAGAATCGGTGAAGACGTTCATCCCGGTACTGTTATCGGCATTGACGGCGAGCCTGTAACCGGCGACGCAGGCGTTGCCCTCAAGAAGATCAGAAACGGCGAAGCCGCTCTTGCTCCTCTCGGCGGAATCGGCGAAGCTCTCGGCGGATATAAGGGCTACGGCTATGCAATGGTTGTTGAACTTCTTTCCTCAGCTCTTCAGGACAACAACTATGGTAAAGCTCTTGACGGAAAAGACGAAAACGGAAACAAGGTTCCTTATCATCTCGGTCACTTCTTCATCGCAATCGACACCAACCACTTCCTCGGCGAGGAATTCACAAGACATAAAGCAGGCGAAATTCTCCGTTCAATCCGTGCTTCAAAGAAAGCTCCGGGCGCAGAAAGAATTTATACCGCAGGCGAAAAAGAATATCTCGTATGGCTTGAAAGAAAAGACAGCGGCGTTCCCATCAGCGGCCCCGTTCAGAAGGAAATGAGCAAGGTTCGTGACGACCTCAAACTTGATTACACCTTCCCGTGGGAGAAATAATTATTTTTCTGTTCACCTCTAAATCAGATATATAGAAAGGTCAGTGAAAACAGTGGATTACGCAAAAGAATCCCTCAAACTCCACTATGAGTGGAAAGGCAAGCTTGAGGTTACTCCCAGAGCTGCCGTTGACAGCAAGGAAGCCCTTTCTCTTGCATATACTCCCGGCGTTGCTCAGCCCTGCCTTGAGATTCAGAAGGACGTCAACAAGTCCTATGAACTCACCCGCCGTTGGAATACCGTTGCCGTTGTTACCGACGGAACCGCAGTTCTCGGCCTCGGCGACATCGGACCGGAAGCAGGTATGCCCGTTATGGAAGGAAAATGCGTTCTTTTCAAGGCCTTCGGCGACGTTGATGCAATTCCTCTTTGCGTTCGTTCAAAGGATGTTGACGAAATCGTTAAGACCGTTTCTCTCCTCGCCGGTTCGTTCGGCGGAGTAAACCTTGAAGATATCAGCGCTCCGAGATGCTTTGAAATCGAAAAGAAGCTCAAGGAATGCTGTGATATTCCCATCTTCCATGACGACCAGCACGGAACCGCAATCATCACTCTTGCAGGTCTTATCAATGCTCTTAAGCTCGTTGGCAAAAAGATTGACGAAGTTAAGATTGTTACCAGCGGCGCAGGTGCGGCAGGTATCGCAATCATCAAGCTTCTCATGAGCATGGGTCTCAAGAATGTTATCATGACGGATCGTACCGGTGCAATCTACAAGGGACGTGAAGGACTCAACCCGATCAAACAGGAAATGGCTGAAATCACGAACCTCAACTGCGAAAAGGGTACTCTCGCCGACGTTATCAAAGGCGCAGACGTATTCATCGGTGTTTCCGCTCCCGGAACTCTCACCAAGGAAATGGTTCAGACCATGGCTAAGGATCCGATCATCTTTGCCTGCGCAAACCCGACTCCGGAAATTTTCCCGGACGAAGCAAAGGCAGGCGGTGCAGCTGTTGTTTCAACCGGCAGAAGCGACTTCCCGAACCAGGTCAACAACGTTCTTGCTTTCCCCGGAATTTTCCGCGGTGCTCTTGACGTTCGCGCAAGCGACATCAACGACAAGATGAAGGTTGCCGCCGCATACGCTCTTGCGGGTCTTGTAAGCGACGACGAACTCAACAGCGAGTATATCCTTCCGGCAGCATTTGATCCCAGAGTCAAAGACGCAGTTGCAAAGGCTGTTGCTCAGGCAGCAATCGACAGCGGCGTTGCAAGAATCTGAATTAAATCTTTCGGATAATTCAATGAATCAAAAAACGCAGATATGAGCTTCGGCTCGTATCTGCGTTTTCTTGTTTTTCGTTACCGTTTTTCAATTCACCTAAACGACCGATCAGACCACAAAAATAAAGCTTAACAGGCGCTTGATGAAGATTATCAGACGCATGAAAAAATTCGGCGAAGTTTTATTCTCCTCGTTTTCCAAACTCTGCGAAGAGAGCCATGAGATTACACCGTTCGGAAAAGCAAGGTTCACTTCTTTTCCGTTTCCGTCAACGGTTTTGCTTGCATAATAAACCTCGCCGCTTTTCATGAACATATCATAGGTTACGGCGTCCCATGTATTATGAACGTCACCGGGATTTTCAACACCCTCGGCGTGATAAAACGTTGAAAAAACGGTTAAGCGGCATCTTTCGGGGTATTTTGCATGTCTTGAAAAATATCTCCAATTCGGCTTAACAACATTGTTGTAATCGAGCGACATATACTCGTCGTTTTTGTTGACAAAAAGCCAAACGGGCATATTCCCCATCGAGGAAAGCTCGCTGTTTGAAGGCATATACACCGGAGACATCGGAAAAGCGGCGGCAAAAAACTTCGGATAGCTGCTCGCCATAAGAATTGTCATCTTTCCGCCCATCGAATAGCCGCCGATATAAATCCGTGAGGTGTCAATCGAATCTTTGTGTTCAGAGATGAAAGAATCAATTGTTCCTTTGAGCGGAAGCTTTTTTTCAACGCCCCAGGCAATGGGAGCGTTCTTCGTCGGGCAACGCGGAAGAAGGAGGTATGCGCCCTCGGTATTCTTAAAACGCTTTTGGTACTCCTCGCTTGACCAGTTATAAATGCAGCTGTTTCTGACCTGATGGCCGGGATAGTCTCCGGATGAATTTCCGTGGAGCCAAACAACAAGCGGATATTTCGTTTTGTCGCCGTCGCCTTTTTTCGGCGAATAAAAAACGTAATCAAGGTTTGCTTTTCCGTTTTCAAACTGATTGACCATCGCATCCATTCCGTCGTTGATGCTGACGGCCGAACCGGCAAAGCAAAGACACGCAAAGAGAGCCGCAACGGTGAGCAAAAAAATTAACACCTTTTTCATGAAACTTTCTCCTTTATGAACAATGTATGAACTGATTGTACCTTATAATTACCGCTTTGTCAACACGGTCGGGTAACATTTAAAGTATAAAAGTATTATAAACGGCATTTTTAACAAAAAGAAAAACGCATTTTTGTTTATTTTTTATATTGAAATTTTATATTAAAATGTTATTATATATATAGGTATTAACACTTAATATAATGATATGTTAGGACATGGTAAAAATAGTTTATTAAAAACTGAATTTAAGATTAAATATTAAATCATTGTTTATAAAAAGATTTATTTTAAAAAGATTTATTTTAATTTGTTTGGAACTTAAATTTTTTCTGCACAGGTGGGGTATGGAAAAATTCAACACTTATGTTGCACCGTTTATATTTGCGGCGGCTTTTATAATTTCTCTTTTTTGGGGAATTGATTGTGTTGTCAATAATAAAAAGAAGCAAAAAATTTTTGCCGTTATTGTTTGTGCAATTCTTTTCGCACTCACTTGCTTTTTCTTGGTTTTTTATGCCGCAGGATAAAAAATAAATAATTACCGCAAGCTGTAATCGGAGCAGTTCCGTTTACGGCTTGCGGCTTTTTATGTTTTTCGCTGTTTTTTGAGTTTATAAAAATCGTCATACTGCACAAATCGTAATATTGTGTTCTTTTATTCTTGACCTTCCGAGCGGAATATTGTATTATATTAAAGATAATTAACTTATTCTTTTGTTTTCTGAAAGGGTTTAATATATTATGGAAAATGTTTTTTCAGGCGAAATTCTTAATATCACTCCGTTCAAAAAAGGCTTTGTTTTTGCCGCAAAGGGGCAGTCGGCTAACGGAAGAGTCGTTGCGAATTTTTACGGCTATGACGCCGTAAACGACAAATTCACCCACATCAAAAAAAGCGTATATCTCAAAGTCAAGTTCGGCTTTGAATATGAAGAGATTGCAAATCAGCTCGGCGACTACGTTTCCTGCGACGTCGGAATTCTTAACGACAACAAAATTATGGCCGTTTTTCCGAACGGCGAATACAACATTTTCAACACCGACGGTTCGGTTAACGTTTCCTCTCTTTTGACATACCACGGCTCCCCCGTCTGCGACATTGCCGTTGACGGTTCATACGTTTGGTGCGCCGTTCCGGGCGAGAACGCAATCATTAAGTATTCTCCCCGGGAGGGAAGGATTCTTCTGCGTGTCGGCGGCGGGGAAACAACCGCCTTTGAGCGACCCTGCTCGCTTTCTCTCATCGGAAGTACCCTTTACATCTGCAACCAAGCTTCAAAAAAAATCAGAACGCTCAATATCACGACGAACTCCGTCAGAGATTACAGGGTTTTCAACGAAAAAGTTTATAAATATATCAACATCGGTTCACGAGAATTCGTCTGGCTTCAGTCCGGTCTTTATCTTCTCGACTGACAAAAAACTTAAAAGCATAAAACCGCCGAAACCCGTTTATACGGATTTCGGCGGCAGTTTTTATCCCTTAAATTGCACCCTCTTCGGTTTGCGTATCGTTTGCGGCCTGAGCGATTGCAGCTCTTCTTTCAAGAATTTCCTCCATCATCTCACGGTGCTTGCGGCCGGTGATTTTATAAAAATGCATCGGAACAAGCATGAGAAGATAGCCGAGAGCGGGAACCAGCGTGGTCATAATGAAAAGCGCCCATCTTGTTGTTTCGTTCTGTGCAACAGAGCCTTCGGCGTGTTCAAAATAGCCGGTTTTTCCGAGGATTGAAAGGCCGATTGAAGCGGAAAACGTGTTTTCGATTTTTCCGGTGAAGGACATGATTGAAAGCATGATTCCTTCAACGCGCTTTCCTGTTTTATATTCGACATAGTCAACGGTTTCGGCTTCCATTTCCTTTTGAATGAGGTTTTTGAATTCAAGCGGAATGACCGAAAGACCGGTGAAAAGAACAATCAAAATTCCGAAACCGAGCGAAACCGGAGAATCCGCGCTCTTGTTCATCAGAGCATTATATGTAGCAACAGCAAAAAGGCAATGGACGCCGATTGCAATCGCACAGCAAAGGCGATAGATTTTTCTTGAGTCGGCATTTTTTCCCATCTTCTGAACGATGATCGGAATGACAAGCCCGGCAAGAAGGAAGCCCGGGAACTTGATGACGTCAATGAAAATATTATACCTTCTGTCAAACATCAAATCCGCAACGAAATAAGCCGAAACCTGCTCCGGAATTTTGCAAAGGACAAAAAAGATGTTTGAAAGGAAGAGCATGAACAAAGGCTGATTTTTGAAAAGGAGCGAAAAACACTGCTTCACGGACGGAGTATCTTCCGAATGAACGGCTCTTTCCTTTGTGTTTCTGTATGTAATTCTTGTGAAAATGATTATGAAAACAGCCGAAACGCAGGCAGAAGTAAGATACGACTGAGCGGTATGCGTTTTGAAATACGGCAAAAGCGCCGCACCCGCAACGAAAACCTGAGGAAGCGCACCGAGAACGGAACGGAGGATTGAGCTGATTCCGAAAAGCTTTGTTCTTTCAACGCCGCTCGGAGTAATTGAAAAAGCGAGCGCACCCATCGGAATGTCAAACGCGGTGTAAGTCACATCGAGACCGATGAAAAGAATCGTTGTGTAAAGAATATTAAACCACGCCGGAGCATTCGCCGAACCGATGAAGAAAAGAACCATGACGAGCGAAACAAAAAACGGCGCCCATCTGATATACGGCCTCATCTTTCCGTTTTTGGTATTCGTCCGGTCAACGATTACACCCATGACGGGGTCGTTGATTGCATCAAAGATTCCGCAGAAAAAGCGGATTCTCGAAGCAACTCCCATTCCGTTTTTAATGTTCTTAAAAAGGACGTTCGTAATGAAAAAATTGACGTATTTTGAACTCGTCATTCCGGAACACATACCCTGCGCTCCGCGGCCGAGTGCATAGCTGAGCGTTTCGCGCCAGGTAAGATATGTTTCCTCACCGACATCGTTCTTAATAATTTTTGAGTCGAGAAAAGTCTTTATTCTTCCCATATTTCCGCCTCGCTTAATTCAAAGTACTGTATTTAATTATAAGTGAGTGACGATTCATTGTCAACAAAAATTCTTATTTTGTTGATTTTGAACATTTTTGAGGTACAATACTTGTGCAAACGGCCGAATTGTGGTATATTAAAAAAAGATACTTTCACAAAGAAAGCAGGAAAAATTTTGAAAAGTTTCACCGTGACGAAAAACGACGCCGACAAAAGGCTTGATTCTTTCCTTTCAAAAGCCCTTCCGAATCTGCCGAAGTCGCTGATGTATAAATATATCAGAAAAAAGCGCATCAAAATCAACTCAAAGCGTGCGGAAATCAACACACACCTTCATGAAGGCGACATTATCGACCTTTATATCAACGACGAATTTTTTGAAAAAAGCGAAACAAGATATGACTTTCTTTCCGCTTCAAAAAATCTTGACATTGTCTATGAAGACAAAAACATAATGCTACTCAACAAAAAAGCCGGTCTTCTCTCCCACCCGGACGACAGCGAGTATATCGACACGCTTATTACAAGAGTTAAACGTTATCTTTTTGAAAAAGGCGAATTTAAACCGGACGACGAGCTTTCCTTTACTCCGGCTCTTGTCAACCGCATTGACCGAAACACGAGCGGAATTGTGATTGCGGCAAAAACAGCCGAAGCGCTTCGTGTTCTCAATCAAAAAATGAAGGATCGTGAAATTCATAAGTATTATCTCTGCATCCTTCACGGAACGCCGAAGAAAAAGGAAGGAATTCTTGAAGGATACCTTGAAAAGAACGAAAGTAAAAACAAGGTTTTCATTTCACAAGGTCAAAAAGACAAATCAAAGCTCATCAGAACAAAGTACCGTGTGATTAAAAGCAAGGGTAACCTTTCGCTCACCGAAGTTGAACTTTTGACGGGAAGAACGCACCAAATCAGGGCGCACTTTGCTTCAATCGGTCATCCCCTTCTCGGCGACGGAAAATACGGAACAAACGCACTCAACAAAAAAAGCGGTCTCAAAAAGCAGTGCCTTTGTTCTTACAAGCTTGCGTTCGATTTCACAACCGATGCGGGCTCACTCGAATATCTCAACAAAAAAGAATTTGAAATCAAAAACGTCTGGTTCAGAGATGAATTTGACGAACTTGCAAAAAACAATTAAGGAGTGCCGAAAAATGAAAACATATATTGATTATTTCAAAGAATTGTGCAAAATCCCCCACGGTTCGGGGAACACGAAAAAAATCAGCGACTACTGCGAAAACTTTGCGAAAGAACATTCGCTTCGCTGTATCCGTGAGGACTGCGGAAACATAATTATTTTCAAGGACGGCTCAAAGGGCTTTGAAAAAAGCGAGCCGGTCATTCTTCAAGGTCACCTTGACATGGTCTGCGTCACGGACGGAAAAACCGAAATCGATTTTGAAAACGACGGTCTTACCCTCGGCGAGGACGAAGACTTCATCTTTGCAAAAGGAACGACCCTCGGAGGCGACGACGGAATTGCCCCTGCGTATGCGTTTGAAATTCTTTCAAGGAACGACCTTTCTCATCCGCCGCTTGAGGTTGTCCTCACGATTGACGAAGAAACCGGAATGGACGGCGCAAATGCGCTTGATGTTTCCGTTCTCAAAAGCAAAAGACTTATAAATATCGACTCCGAGGACGAAGGTATTCTTCTAACAAGCTGCGCCGGAGGAATCAGAGCCGATGTGACCTTTGACGTAAAAAATGAAAAAAGCGAAAACGTCATTTCGGTCAAGCTTACCTCCCTCGCCGGCGGCCATTCCGGAACAGAAATCGACAAAGGCAGACAAAACGCAGCCGTTCTCCTCGCCTCGCTTTTGAAAAAAGCCGGAGTTGAAAGAATCGGAAAAATCAAGGCCGGAAACGCAGACAATGCAATTCCGTTTTTCGCCTGTGCGCTCATTGAGGACACCAAAGGCATAAAAGCAAAAATCTCATCTCTTTTTGAAGAATCAAAAAGAACTTTCTGTGAGGACGACAAAAACGCAGAACTGATTTTTGAGCCGTCTGCGGAAAGCCGGCTTTTTTCAAAGAATGACAGTGCAGCCGTTCTTTCCTACATTACCGAAGTTCAAAACGGAATCGTTTCAATGAGCGAAAACGTTCCCGGTCTTGTTCAAACGTCACTGAATCTCGGTGTAATCGAAACCGAAGAAAACTCCGTCACCCTCAGCCACGCACTTCGTTCCTCGGTCAACGACGAAAGAAAAGAACTTGAAAAAAACCTTTCGTCTCTTGCGGAAAAACTCGGCGCAAAGGCGGCTTTCCATTCCGGCTACCCTGCCTGGGAATTCTTTGAAAACAGCATTCTTCAGAAAGTTTTCTGCGAAGCTTTTAAAAAGCAATACAAAAAGGAAATGACCGTCAGTGCAATTCACGCCGGACTTGAATGCGGAATTCTTTCCGGAAAAATCAAAGGTCTTGACTGCGTTTCATTCGGTCCGGACATTTTCGGCGCACACTCAGCGGATGAGCGCCTTTCAAAAAAGAGTGCGGAAAGAACGTTCAAGCTTCTCCTTTCCGTCCTTGAAAAACTGAAATAATTAAAATTCAATATTCGCCCCTTACAAAAAAAAGGGGCGTTTTTTGTAACTTCCTACAAAAAAAAATCGTCGGGTTGACGGTCACCGAAAGAGGGTTTATAATTGATATATTAATCGGCTCAAACCGTTTGAACCGGGTCAGGAGTGATCAAATGTCAACCCCCATTTACAAAAACACATATACCAAAAAGGAACGGAATATGTACCTTATCGGTATGGCAGGTCAGAACATGATCTACAACATTATCGGTACCGGTCTTTATTTCTACTATCAAAGCGTTATCTTCCTTCCCGCAATGGCAATCAGTATTTTCATGGCTATTGCAAGAGTCTGGGACGCAATCAACGATCCCATGATGGGAACCTTTGTTGACAAAACACACACCAAGTGGGGCAAATGCCGTCCGTAT
Organism: uncultured Eubacteriales bacterium; assembly: GCA_934561055.1. Classification (GTDB taxonomy): domain Bacteria; phylum Bacillota; class Clostridia; order Oscillospirales; family Acutalibacteraceae; genus UBA6857. The sequence goes on along the minus strand of CAKTFN010000015.1, from coordinate 22,002 downwards.
CTTCTTTTCTGCCCGGCGGTTATTTTTGTCATCACGGTTCTCTGCTTCGTTAACGGAAGATATTCCGAAGCGAATTCAACCGCAACCAATGTGCTCATCATCGTCTGGGCGGCAATTTCATATATCCTTTGGGGTATGTCCTACACCGTCGGCGACATTCCTCTTTGGGGAATCACCTCGCTCATGACCGATGACGAAAAGGACCGTTCAAACATTCTTGCTCTTGCCCGTATTGCCGGCGGAATCGGTGCCGGAGTTGTTCTTCTTTGCATCATTCAGATTTCGCAAAGCGTCGGTAAAGCTCTCACGCCTAAGGTCGGAAATTCCGAATCCGCAATGCAGTACGGCTTTATCATTATTGCCGCTGCTTTTGCCTTTGTGGGTTGTGCTCTTTTCCAGCTTGTCGGAATTTTTACAAGAGAACGCGTTGCCCAAACAGAGCAGCAAAACTCAATCAAGGACAACTTCAAGCTCATGTGGAGCAACGAACCGTTCAGAAAAGTTCTTGTTTCAAGCGTTATCAGAAGCCCGATTCAGCTTCTCATGAGCGTTGCAATGACCCTTCTCAATTACTACTTCGGAAACTTCGGACATAAGGACTATACCCTTTATCTCATCGTTCTCGGCGGCGCAATCTTCATCGCTCAGTTTGCAATGAGCGCCCTCGCTCCGAAGTTTTGTGAAAAGTTTGAAAAGAAAACCGTTTATAACGTTTCAACCGCAGTCAGCGCAGTTGCATTTGCCCTCATCTTCGTTGTTTATCTCATCGCTCCGACAGACCTTGACAAGCCGCTTTGGGTTGTTGTCAACTTCATCCTCTTCGGCGGTGCCGGCGCAGGAATGGGTGCTCTCAACGTTATGCAGTCAATCCTCATTGCCGATGCGGTTGACTATGAAGAATATCACCACGGAATCCGTCCGGACGGCGTTTTCTTCTCAGGTCAGTCGTTTGCAACAAAGCTTTCTTCGGGTATTGCTTCAATCATTCAGGGTGTTGCTTTCGCAATCATCGGCTTCTCCGGCGACAAAGTTGCCGCATGCAACGCAGCACTTGATGCCGGTGCATCGTTCAAAGACGATTTTCCGCAGTACGCAATGATGATGTTCTTCCTTTGTGCAATTCCGCCGGCGATCGGACTTCTTCTTTCAATCATTCCAATGAGAAAATATCCGCTCAGCAACGACGACAACAAAAAAATTCTTGCTTCTCTCATTGAAAAGAGACAGCACGCAACCGCAGACGCCGAAATCGGCGAATAATCAAAAATCCTTAACGGGCGGCTCACCCAGCCGCCCGTTATTAAAAATTTATCTGCTGTTTGTTATGTGCAATCCGGTTTAAAGATTTCAGATAACAAATCGCAGGTTTAATATGAAAGGAACACCGATGAAAGTTACTGTTAAAGCCTTTGCAAAAATCAATCTTATGCTCGATATTCTCAAAACATTACCGAACGGTTTTCACGACCTTTTCATGCTGATGCAGTCGGTGAGCCTTTTTGACACCGTCTCGGTTGAAACAACCGAAAGCGGTCTTATCGAAATCAAATGTGACAATCCCGAAATTCCGACAGGAGAAAAAAACATTGCATATAAAGCCGCAAAAGCCTTTTTCGATGAAACGAAAATCGCAAACCCCGGTGTGGCAATCAGCATTGAAAAGCGTATTCCTCATGCGGCCGGCCTTGCGGGCGGAAGTGCGGATGCCGCCGGAACAATCATTGCGCTCAAAGCACTCTTTTTGCCTTCTCTCGGCGACAGAGAAATTATTAAAATCGGCGCAAAAGTCGGTTCGGACGTTCCGTTCTGCGCCCTCGGCGGAACAATGCTTGCTCAATATACTGGAACCGTTCTTTCATATCTTCCGAACTTAAATCTCGGAAAAATCATAATCGTAAAACCGGAAATGTCCGTTTCAACAGGAGAAGCTTATAAAGCTTTCGACACCGCCGAAAGGGTTCGCCACCTTGACCGTGACGGAATACTCTTTTCAGCCGTGAACGGCGATTCGGACGGAGTTTACAGCCGGGTCGAAAACGTTTTTGAACAATTCATCGACGTTCCGGAAAGAATCATCATAAAAGCGGAAATGAGAAAACACGGCGCCGCCTGTTGTTGCATGAGCGGAAGCGGACCTTCGGTTTTCGGCGTTTTCAAGAATGCGGCGGATGCCGAAAAATGTTGTAACTCGCTCAAAAAAAAGTTTGAGCAGGTCTTTCTTTGCGACGCAGTCAGAAGCGGAACGGAAATTATATAAATTTTTACGGACAGATAAAAATTCGCTTTATTTTATAGGAGAATAAAGAATGGAAAACAAAACCGAACTTTTTTTTGCCCCAAACGGAAAATTCAAAATTCTTGTTCTTGCCGATTGTCAGGACAATGAAAAGCCGAACCTGAGAATGATTAAATATATCAACTTTCTTCTTGACACGGAAAAACCCGACCTGGTTGTTTTTCTCGGCGACAACGTTGTTTGCAACAGTGAAGAAAAGTTTGAAAAAGGAGCAAAGCTTCTTTTGAATCCGCTTATTCTCAGAGGTGTTCCGTATTGTTTCTGCTTCGGGAATCATGATGCGGAATACGGAGTTTCAAAGGAATATATGCTCTCATCGTTTTCAAAACTCGGAAAATGCCTGACTTACAATGCAGACGACTCAATCACGGGAGTCGGAAACTGCGTTATAAAAATCAAAACACACGACAAAAAGGAAACCGCCTTCGCACTTTGGCTGATTGACTCAAATATGTATTACAAAAACGAGGAAAGTTTTTACGATGTCGTTCATGAAGACCAGCTCCTTTGGTTCAAGACCGAAAACGAAAAGCTCAAAAAGGAAGCCGAAAAGCCGGTACATTCCCTTGTTTTTCAGCACATGATCGTTCCCGAAGTTTTTGAACTTCTTGAAGAAAACCCGAACGGAAAATTCAAAGTTAACGAAAAACGTTATAATCTCGAACTGAACGAAAAAGCAAACGGAACGCTTCTTGAACTCCCCTGCCCGCCGTACGTTGAAGACGGAGAACTTGACGCTTTTTGCGAATCCGGCTCGGTTATCGGTGCGGTTTTCGGCCACGATCACAACAACTCGTTCATCGGAAACGTCAGGGGAATCGATTTGATTCAAACTGCCGGAATGACGTTTAATTCTTACGGCAACGGAAAAGTCAGAGGTTGCCGCGTAATCGAACTCGACGAAAACGACACAGCGCATTATAAAACCTACACCAGAAGATACATTGACGACCTTCCGGATTCTCGCTGCGGTTGCGGCGGAGAACTTGACCACGGAGACGGCACAAAAGAAAAGTTTTTCTGCTTTCTTCATCGAATAAGCCGTTTCAAAAAATAAACGGCTGCGGCTTTCGTCACGGGCAAAACAGAAAATCAAAAAGAAGCTGTAATTCACCGGCATCGTCAAAAGACGGTGTTGCGTGAATTGCAGCTTTTTCAATCGCATTAAGGATTATTTTTATATCCTTGAAGTTTCGCATCGGCGAAAGTCCGAAAAAAGCTCTTCACTTTCATGAAGAGCCGAAAATCAAGCCGGGTATAAACTTACTCGTTTATATTCGTTTCGTCGATAATGTAATTCGGGCGGTTTTTAACCTCGGTGTAAATTCTTGCAAGATATTCTCCGATGATTCCGAGGCAAATAAGAACAAGCCCGCCGATTACGAAAAGCATCGCAATCATAATATTGACGGAAATCAGTCTTGCGTGTTCAATGAGGCGGCGGATAACAAAAATCAACCCGTAAATGAAACCGAAGGCGAAAAACAGAGCACCGGACCAAAAAGAAAATCTGAGCGGTACGTTTGAAAAGCCGAGTATTCCGTCAAGCGCATATCTGAGAAGTTTGAAAAGGCTCCACTTCGTTTCGCCCGCGGCGCGCTCACGGTTTTCATGGGCAAACCACTTTGTGTTGAACCCGACGAAGCTGAAAATTCCCTTTGTAAAACGGTTGTGTTCAGCCATTGAAACGATTGAAAGAACAACCTTTCGCTTCATGATTCTGAAATCCTGGGCGCCCGGATCAATCGCAACTTCGGTCATCTTGTTTGCAACCTTGTAAAAAGCGTTTGAAAGAAAGCTTTTGAAACCGCTTTCGCCCTTTCTGTCGCTTCTCTTCGCCGCCGCAACGTCATAGCCTTCCTCGGTGACGGCCTTCACCATTTCGGGAATAAGCGTCGGGCTGTGCTGAAGGTCGGCGTCAAGAATTCCGACGAGGTCCGCAGTGCTGTTTTTGAGTCCGGCGAGCATTGCACTCTCTTTTCCGAAGTTCCTTGAAAAGGAGATATATTTGACGTGGCTGTCCTTTTCGGCAAAGGACTTGAGAATTTCAAGCGTGTTGTCTTTGCTTCCGTCGTTGACAAAAATAAAGGAGTAATCAAGTCCTTCAAGCGACTGCATTACGGGAGTGACCTCTTTATAAAACATTTCGAGAACATCACTCTCATTATAGCAGGGAACGATCATTTCAATTTTTTTCATCTTTAAAACTGCCTTTCAATTTCAAGCTTTAATCTTTTTTATTATATAACTGTTCACACTTTTTTTCAACTTTTATTTAAAAAATGCTGAACCAAAATAAAAAATGTGGTATAATTTCAAAAACGGGCAGTTGCAAATTTTTCATGTAATAATAAACGGAGGAAAATATGGATCTTGTAATCGGAATTTCACGGTATCTTTTGCCGTTTCTGACTTTTGTCATTCTTATAAAATGTATGCTCTCCCTCCTTTTCGGCCACCCGAAGGAGAAAACCTACGGCTATATCATCGACGCGGTTGACTCTGAAAGATATCCGCTCAATATGTGGGAAACGTCAATCGGTCGCAGTAACTCCTGCGACATTGTCATCGGATACGACACCGTTTCACGCTTTCAGGCGGTTATCAGCCGAAGAATCGACGGTTGGTACATCTATGACCTTCTTTCAAAATCGGGCATTCTTGTCAACGGCGAAAAAATCGAAAAAAAAGCGATGATTTCAGGCGGCGACACCCTCACCTTCGGGAACGCACAGTACCGCTTTGAAATTGCGGACGATCCCGTTCAGCTCGTCGGAAAGAAAAAAGGAAAACTCAAAAATCAAAAACCGCCGATTTCCTATGCCGAACGTCCCGCACCGCAAATTCAAAGACCCGTTCAAAAAACGCCGCCGCAAGGCGCCGAAGCGAATCTTTATTTCGACGGCGAAAAAGGAGCATATAATATTGACGGCTATGAGCTTTCGTCTCAAGGCAACGCAACATACAGCACGAATTATTATGACGACGACCACCGTCCGACGCTCCATTTTGAAAAGAAGCAGGACAACATCTTCACTCAGATGACTTCGGAGAAAGATAAAAAAGACGTTTACTCAAACCGTGTTGACCGCTCTCACGAGGGAGCTCAAATTGTGAGCACACCGAACCGCTCTTCCTCACCGCAGGAAAAGAAATACACAATTCTCCGTCCGACGCTTTATAACCGAAAAACGGGCGAAACCTTCGTCCTTTCCGGAAACCGCGTTGTCATCGGTCGCGGACGCGGAGCGGACATTGAACTTTCTTCACCGAATGTTTCAAGAAAACACGCAATGCTCATTCTTTATGAGGACGGTTGGGCAATTGAGGACTGCGGTTCCGCCGCCGGAACATACCTTTCCGGGAACCGCGTTACCGAACCGCAACTTCTTTTTGACGGCGACATAATTACCCTTGCAGACGAAAAACTTTTCTATTCCTGCAAAAAAGGCATAAATTAAGGAGGTGAAGAACCAAGATGAAAAAAGAAGCGACTCTTTCCCGTGAGGACAAAAGAAGAAGGAAATATCGCTACGTTGACCGTGGTTTCATCCTTCTCCTTCTCAGTATTTTTCAGTTTTTTTCCGCCCTTCCCGTTGTTTTTGAAGGAGGAAAATTTTATTCAGTCAATGCTCTCTGCTTTTTGGGCTTCACCGTTTTTGAATGGCTATACGTTGCGGTAATGCACTTTGCCTTCAAAAAAGTCAATTTTGAACTTGAATTCATTGCGTTCTTCCTTTCCGGAATCGGAATGACGCTGACCGCAAGCGTTTCAAAATCGACCCACATCAAACAGCTCGCCGCCGTAATTCTCGGAATTATCGTTTATGACGTTCTTCTCTGGTTTTTGCAGGACGTCAAGCGTGTCATGTCCTTGCGTATGCCGCTTGCAATTTTTGCTCTCTGCTTTCTTGCCGGCTCATTCGTTTTTATCCGCTTTGCCGTCGGTTCAATCAACGGCGCATACAACTGGCTGGTTTTCGGCGGCGGAAAAATTTCGCTCCAACCGTCGGAGTTTGTAAAAATCGCTTTCATTTTTGTCGGCGCAGCATCGCTTGACAAACTTCTGACAAGCAAAAATATCTATCTTTACATTGCTTTTGCAATCGGCTGCATCGGTGTTCTTTTCCTGATGAAGGACTTCGGAACGGCGCTCATCTTCTTTTTCACGTTCCTCGTCATTGCGTTCATGCGCTCCGGAGACATCCGCTCCCTTCTTTTCATCTGTGCCGGAGCGCTTCTCGGTGCGGTACTCATAATTTACTTCAAGCCCTATGTTGCCCAGCGTTTTGCGGTCTATCGCCACGTTTGGGATAATTACGACACATCGGGCTATCAGCAGGTAAGAACACTGATATACTCGGTTTCCGGAGGTCTCAAAGGACTCGGCGTCGGAAACGGAAGACTTCGATATATTGCCGCTTCGACAACCGACCTCATTTTCGGAATGGTCTGCGAGGAATACGGAATTCTCGTTGCGTTTGCGATTGTAATTGCCTTTGCAATCATCACGATCTATGCAATCAAGACCTCACGCAGCGCACCGTCAACGTTTTATTCGATTGCGGCCTGCTCGGCGGCAGCAATGCTTCTTTTCCAAACCTGTCTCAACATTTTCGGAATCACCGACATTCTTCCGCTGACGGGAGTTACACTCCCCTTTGTCAGTCAGGGCGGCTCAAGTATGATTTGCTCCTGGGCGCTTTTTGCGTTCATCAAAGCCGCCGACGTCAGAACATATCCGAAAGTTTTCAAGACGGCTTAAAGGAGGTTCGGAAATGAAAAACACAACAAAACGTGCCTATGTTTTATTTGCACTCATTGCCGCTTTCTTTGTCGGTCTCGGCTTCATGGCATATTCCTTCATTACAAACGCCGACGATTGGGCGTCAAGCAGACTCAACGAACACATCTATAAATACCGCCAGCTTTCAACAGCCGGAACAATCTATGACCGGGACGGCGAAGTTCTTGTTCAAACGAAGGACGGAACAAGAACCTACAGCGACGACTATGAAACCCGCCTTTCAACGCTCCACGTTGTCGGCGATTCCCAAGGGTATATTTCAACCGGAGTTCAGAACATCTTTCGCTCCCATCTCATCGGTTATAACTTTGTTGACGGCGTTTACAAAGCCGTTAAAAATAACAAAGGCAACGACCTGAAGCTCACAATTGACGCGGAAGTTTCAAAAGCGGCCTATGAAGCCCTCGGCGGTAACAAGGGAACAATCTGCGCCTATAACTACCAAACCGGCGAAACGGTTTGCATGGTTTCCGCTCCGACCTATGACCCGGAAAACAAGCCGACCGACATCGACACCGACACAAGCGGAAAATACGACGGAATATATCTCAACCGCTTCCTTTCCGGCGTTTTCACCCCGGGTTCAACGTTCAAAGTCATCACATCAATCTGTGCGATTGACAATCTTCCGAATCTCGGTAAAATGACGTTCAACTGCACGGGAAAATATAAGTGCGGAAAAAATCAATATGTCATCTGCAACGGCGTTCACGGAAAAATCAGTTTTGAACGTGCTCTCAACGTCTCCTGCAACAGTGCTTTTGCCTATCTTGCGAACAAGCTCGGAATTGAAAAAATGACCGAGACGGCAAAACAGCTCGGTTTCGGAACATCTGTCAAAGTCAGCGGTTCAAACACGGCAAAAAGCTATTTTGACATTTCAAAAGCAACAAAGCTCGATCTCGGCTGGGCGGGCATCGGACAGTATACCACCCTTGCAAATCCCTGCCACATGCTGATGATTGCCGGTGCAATCGCAAACGGCGGCCAAGCAATTATTCCCTATATTGTCGAGACCCGGACTTCTCTCATCCCGACGAACAAAGCCGCAGTCAACAAAAACATCACCTTAAGTTCGGAAACGGCGGCGAAGATGAAAAAATATCTTCGTTCAAACGTTGAAAATTATTACGGTGACAGCCGCTTCCCCGGGCTGACTTTTTGCGGAAAAACCGGCTCGGCTGAAGTTGAAGGAAAAAAGAGCCACGCCTGGTTTTACGGCTTTTCGGCCGACAAGAGCTTTCCTTATGCAATCGTTGTCTGCCTTGAAAACGGCGGAATCGGCTATAACGACGCCGTTCCTGCCGCAAACAAGGTTTTGCAGGCAATCAAAAATCAGTAACGTTTTTATTCGGCTGAAAATTGCCGTTTAATATCAGTAAAATTTTTCGGAAAGGTTTGATACATTATGTTTATTCATGAAAATCTCAAAGGCAGAGTTGCCGTTGTCACCGGCGGCGGCGGAGTTCTCTGCTCCGATTTTGCAAAAGCACTTGCACGCCAGGGCGCAAAAGTTGCCGTTCTTGACATCAATGAAGCCGCGGCGCAAAAAGTTGCCGACGAAATCAGAGCCGAAGGCGGCGAGGCAAGCGCATTTTCCTGCAATGTTCTTCAAAAAGAAAGTATGCAAAACGTCCGTGACCGTATACTTGAAAAATACGGAACGTGCGATATTCTTCTCAACGGTGCCGGCGGAAACAACCCCAAAGGCACAACAACAAAAGAAACTCTTGAAGAATGCGACCTTGTGAACAAAGACCCGGACGTCAAAACTTTCTTTGACCTTGACGCTGACGGAATCTCCTTCGTTTTCAATCTTAACTTTCTCGGAACGCTCATTCCGACTCAGGTTTTTGCGCCGGACATGGCAAAGAAAAAGAATACCTGCATCGTTATGATCACCTCAATGAACGCATACCGTCCGCTGACGAAAATTCCGGCATACTCGGCCGCAAAAGCTGCCGTTCAGAACTTCACTCAGTTCATGGCGGTTCATTTTGCCGACGTCGGAATCAGAGTCAACGCAATTGCACCGGGCTTTTTCTCAACGAATCAGAACAAGTCACTCCTTTGGAACGAGGACGGAACCCCGACCGCAAGAACCGGAAAAATTCTTGCCGCAACGCCGATGAAACGCTTCGGAGAACCGCAGGAGCTTGAAGGCGCCCTCCTTTTCCTTTGCGACGAAAGCTACTCAGGTTTCATCACCGGAACAACGATTGCCGTTGACGGCGGATTCAACGCTTATTCGGGAGTATAAATCCAAAATTGCATCGATATTAAACCCGGCCGTGACTAATCGAATTAGCCACAGCCGGGTTTTGAATTTTCTTTCTTAAATCAAAGATTTTTCCGTCTTTTCGTCAAAGAGACGGATTTTTTCTTTTTCAAACTGAAATTCGATTGTTTCATCCGCTTTCGGTGCATTATACGCCGGTGCTCTGACCGTCAGCTCGGTATCCATGTAATCAACGTACAAAATGACCTCGCTGCCCATAAGTTCGCAAATGCTGACCTTCCCTTTGAGAATCGGTTCATCATTTTTGAAGCGGTTTTTTTCGGTAACAATATTTTCCGGTCTTATGCCGAGCTTCACTTTTTTTCCGCTTTCGGGTTTTTCTTTGAATGAAAGCTTTCCGAGACCGATTTCGTTGTTTCCGAGAAGGACGGTTTCGCTGTTTTTGAAAACGCCGTCAATAAAATTCATCTGCGGCGAACCGATGAACCCGGCAACAAACATATTGCACGGTCTTTCATAAAGTTCCCGGGGAGACGCAACCTGTTGAACAACTCCGTCACGCATAACGACGATTCTGTCACCCATCGTCATGGCCTCGGTCTGGTCGTGGGTAACATAAATGAACGTTGCGTCAAGGTTTTTATGGAGCTTTGCGATTTCCGAGCGCATTGCCGTTCTGAGCTTTGCGTCAAGATTTGAAAGCGGTTCATCAAAAAGAAAAACCGAGGGAGAACGGACAATCGCCCTTCCGAGCGCAACACGCTGTCTTTGACCTCCGGAAAGCGCACGCGGTTTTCTGTCAAGAAGATGTTCAATGTCAAGAATTTTTGCCGCTTCGGCAACACGCCTTTGAATTTCCGCTTTCGGAGTCTTTCTCCTCTCAAGCCCGAACGCTATGTTTTTATAGACGGTTTTGTCCGGATAAAGCGCATAGCTTTGAAAAACCATTGCAATGTCTCTGTCCTTCGGAGCGACGGAGTTAACGGGTTTTTCGCCGATGTAAATCTCGCCGGACGAGATTTCTTCAAGTCCGGCAATCATCCGAAGCGTTGTTGACTTTCCGCAGCCGGAAGGACCGACAAGAACAACAAACTCTCTGTCTTCAATTTTAAGACTGAGATTGTTAACGGCGGTGAAACCGTCGGGATAGGTTTTGAAAATATTTTTCAGTGTGATACTTGCCATAGCTGAAGCCCTTTCCGCTGCGGATTATCCCTTGACAGCTCCCGCAACAACACCTTTGATTATATATTTCTGACAAAACAGATAAAAAATGACAATCGGGATTATCGCAAGAACGAGCATTGCCATCATTGCGCCCATGTCGATTGAACCGTAGCCGCCCCTGAGATATTGGATCGCAATCGGAATCGTTTTGTAATCGGTTCCGATTACGAGGTACGGAAGAAGATAATCGTTCCAAATCCACATTGCGTTGAGAATTGCAACGGTAATCGCAGTCGGCTTCATAATCGGAAAAACAACGAGAAAAAACGTTCTTATCGGTCCGCAGCCGTCAATCATCGCCGCCTCTTCAATTTCAATCGGAACGCCCTTCACAAAGCCGCTGAACATGAAAACCGAGAGTCCCGCACCGAAGCCGAGATAGATGAGGATTATTCCGAGCGGATTGTCGAGCTTCAGTGCGTTTGCGGTTTTTACCATGGTGAACATCACCATCTGAAACGGAACAATCATTGAAAAAACGAAGGCATAATACAAAAACGAGGTGAATTTGTTTTTTACTCTCGTGATATACCACGCCGTCATTGAGGTGAAAAAAACGATTGCGGCAACCGAACCGACCGTGATGAAAAACGACCAGCCGAAAGCACTGAAAAAGCCCGTTTTTGAAAGGCCGCCGATATAGTTTTCAAGGCCGGCAAAAGTTTCTTTGTTCGGAAAAACGAACGGCTCGCTCGTAATAAAAAGCTTCGACTTAAAGGAATTGAAAAGCACGATGAAAATCGGGGCAAGAAAAACCGCAGCCGTCAAAATGAGAATGAAATAAACCGCCGTTCGGGAAAACTTTTCTCTTTTTTTCGTCATGCTTCAACCTCCTTTTTCCGAGTGAACGCAAGCTGAACGAGAGCAATCACCGCAAGAAGAATGAAGAAAATGACCGCCTTCGCCTGACCGACGCCCTGCCAGCCGGTTCGTGCATAAAAGGTTTTATAAATATCAAGTGCAAGCATCGTCGTTTCCCGTCCGGGTGCACCGTCGGTAAGAGCAAGGTTTGCGTCAAACAGCTTGAACGAATTCGTAATCGTCAAAAAAAGGCAAATTGTAACCGACGGCATAACCATAGGTATGATAACATGGCGAAGAATTCCCCAAAAGCCTGCTCCGTCAACCTTTGCCGCATCGATGAGATCGGTCGGAATGTTCTGAATTCCGGCGATATAAATAATCATCATATAACCGATTAGCTGCCAATTCGTGAGGATAACGAGCCCCCAAAATCCGTAGCTTGCGTCATAGGTCACCGTTACACCGAAAAGCTGAAGAACGCCGTTGATGATAAGAAGCCAAATATAGCCGAGAACGATTCCGCCGATGAGGTTCGGCATGAAAAAGACCGTTCTGAAAAGATTTGTTCCTTTGATTGACCGGGTGAGAAGAAGCGCAAGGGCGAACGCAATCACGTTGATCGTAATCACCGAAACCACGGTAAACTTCACCGTGAACCAAAGCGCATTGAGAAAATCTGCGTTTGAAAACGCTTTTATATAGTTATCAAGCCCGACCCATTTTGCGTTTGTTACCGTTGTGAACTTTGTGAAAGAAAGAACAATTCCGGCAAGAAACGGAAAAACAAAAGCAATGAAAAACGCAACAGAGGTGGGCAAAACGAACACCGGATAATATTTTTTCAGGTTATTTCTCATCTGTGACCACCTCTTTTTTTATTCTTTACGGAGCCTGAAATTCGCTTTTCCATGATGTTCGGACGGTTGAAACAACCTTTTCCCAATCAATCGAACCTTGTGCATATTGCAAAAGAGCATTTGAAAAGTCCTGTTTGAACGTCTCGCTCGGGAAGGACGTGAAAATCCAAGGAACGCTTTTGATGTCCTTCTTTTCCATCCAGTCAAGAATTTCGTTCGCAAGCGGATCTTCCGGGCGCTCGTCTTCGTCAAAGGTATTGAACGGAGAAATGAAACCGAGTTCTTCCGTCACATATCGCTTTCCTTCATCGGACGAGAAGAGCCATTCGAGAAAATCGGCAGACGCCTTTTGCTTTTCCTTTGAAACCTTTGAATTGATTGCAAAGTAGTTTTCCGTACCTATGCAAAGGCCTTGGTTTTCCTCGCCTTTCACGCCTGTATAAACGGGAAGCATTTTTATTTTGTCCTTCTTCACAACGTTTCCGTCAACATCGGAAATTTCCTTATAAGCCCAGTTTCCGTTCTGAACCATCGCAACTTTTCCGAGGGCAAATTCTGCCATCGAATCGTTGACGCTTTTGCTTCCGATGAGGTTTTTCGGTGTTCCGGAGTTGTTGATATAAAGGTCAAAAAGGTTTTTGAAATTGTCGCTGTAAGTGAAGGATATATCGCCCGTTCCGAGTCCGGCGAGGGTCGGATCGTTAAAATTTTTGTTTTCGGAGAATTCGTAGTAAAGCGGAACGTTCGCAAGATGGGTATCCCAGCGCCATGAGTTTCCGCTCGAAAACGACGTTGAGGCAAAAACGCCTTCAATTCCGAGTTCGCTTTTCTTGCTTTGCATATCTTCGACAAGGTCTTTGAGCTTTGAAAAGGAATTGATTTCATCCATCGAAGAAAACGCTGTTTTTCTGTCTTTGAGCGAAAAATATTTATCCGTAATTTCTTCGTTATAGATAATTCCGTAACCTTCGACAACGTACGGAATTCCGTAAACTCCGTCCCCGTCTTTGATTGCGAGCGACTTATCCGAAAGGAATGAATAAAGTGCGGTATCTTTGAGATCGGCGCAATAATCCGACCAGGAACGGTAACCGACGGGGCCGTTAATCTGAAAAATTGTCGGCGGATTGCTTTTTGCGATTTCTGACGTGAGTGTCTGTTCATAACTGTTTGAGGCGGCGGTGACAACCTTCACGGTTACCCCGGTTTTTTCTTTGTATTCCTTTGCGATTTTTTCATAGACGGAAGCAATTTCCGGCTTGAAGTTCAAAAAGTAAATTTCCGTTGCGGCTGCCGGCGCGTTTTCGTTCGGGTTATTCGTTGTGTCTCCGCCTTCGGATTTGCACGCGGCGAGCGCCAAAAGAAGTGAAAGCGAGAGAAAAAGAGAAACCAATTTTTTCATTTTTCTTCCTCCATTGGTTGATTTCTGCCAAAAAGATTTGTGTAATAAAGAATCTTTTTTGAAAGAGAAGCAGAAAGCTCGTCTTTCAGGATTCTGAATTCCCAATTATTCTTGACCGTTGAGGGCGTGTTCATTCGTCCGTCTTTTCCTTTTTTCAGCCAGTCCTGAATCGGAAGAATTGCCGTTTCGGCAACGCTTGAAAGAACTGCTCTGATGAAGAAATCGGAAAGAAGCGAAACGTTTTTCGCACCGAGATAGTCCATTGCAAAGGAAAGCTCGCTTTTTTCCACCGAGCAAATCCATTCGACAACGGTCGGATTGTCATGCGTCCCGGTGTAAGCAACGCAGTTTTTCGGAAAATTATGCGGAAGATATTCGCTGTTTTTTTCACCGAAAGCGAATTGAAGAATTTTCATTCCCGGAAAGCCGCTTTCTTTAAAAAAAAGCCTTGTGTCATCGGTGAGAAAACCGAGATCCTCCGCAATGATTTTTAAATCCGGAAACTCACCTTTGATTTTTTCAACGAAGGAAAGCCCCGGACCTTTTTTCCATTTTCCGTTCACTGCGTTCAAACTGCCCGAAGGAACACTGTAATACTCGTAAAATCCACGGAAATGGTCAATTCTCACCGCATCGAACATTCTTTGAGAAAGAGAAAAGCGTTCTTTCCACCAATCAAACCCACTTTCCTCCATTTTTTGCCAATTATATATCGGATTTCCCCACAGTTGTCCCTCTTTTGCAAAAGAATCCGGCGGACACCCGGAAAGTTCGGACGGTTTTCCCCACTCATCAACAAGAAAAAGCTCTCTGTGTGCAAAAAAATCTGCGCTGTCATGAGAAACATAAATCGGAATGTCTCCGATGATGTTAACCGAATTTCTGTTTGCGTAGGCTTTCAGGCTTTCCCACTGCTTGAAAAAAAGGAACTGAAGCTTTTTTTGAATGAGTTCTTCTCTCTCGTCACGGAATCCGTCAATGTTTTCCCAATCAAAAAGGCCGAGCATTTTATTTTTTTCTTTCAAAGCCATGTATTCGCAGTAATCATCGAGCCAATAAGCATTTTTTAGGGCGAAGCTTTTGAATTTTTCGTCGTTTTCATCCACTCTTTCGGCTGCGCCTTTCAGAATTTTCAACCGTGAAGCATCGAACTTTGAGTAATCCACTCTTCCGGTATTTTCCGAAAAGAGCAGAGCTTTTTCACCTTTTGAAAGCAGACCGTCCTCTTCAAGAAGCGCCGGATCGATCAAAAAAACGTTTCCGGCAAAAGCCGAATGTGCCTGATACGGACTATTTCCGAAACCCGGAGGATTTATCGGAAGAATCTGCCAATAATACTGACCGGCAGACGAAAGGAAGTCAACGAACTCAAACGCACCTTTTCCGATTGTTCCGATTCCGAACTCGGACGGAAGGGACGAGACAGAAAGAAGAATTCCGCTTTTTCTCAAATTTTTCGCCTCCGTCAAAATTTTCTCCTTATTGTTTTTCCGCATTTTTTTCTTCTTATTCACTGCTTTCTCCCGTAATTTTTTATACTGTTCGTGCCGATATATATATTAATCCTGACAAAAAGAGAAAAATTTGAAAAGAGATTTTCTATTAAAAATCAAAAAAATCGTTCCGTTCGTCTGCTACTGTTCATGGGGACTTCTCTTTGAACCGTTTTTTGAACACAAATTTTCTTCAAAAGGCATTTACGGGCTTACACTTTTTGTGTTTCTCAGTCTTTTTGAGAGCAAAGCGAAAGCAAGTTAACGCTCCAAACAAAAAAATAAAACTCCGAAGACGAAAAATCTTCGGAGTTTTTCTGTTTTCAATTCAAGAACCGAGCTTTGCGGAAAAATCCGAAAAGGCTTCGGAAATTTTGATCTGCTGAGGACAGACCTTTTCGCAACTTCGGCAGCCTATGCAGGCAGACGGTTGTTTTTCCTTCGGATAGCGGGCGAAAAACATCGGCGCAATGAATCCGCCTTCCATGAAGCAATGCTCGTTGTAAAGCTCAATCAAAGTCGGAATATCCAACCCCTTGGGGCAATGGCTGACGCAGTAATGGCAACCCGTGCACGGAAGGGTTTTCTTCTTGAGCATTTCGTCTGCAACGGAAAGAATAAAATCAACTTCCGCCTTTTCAAGCGGTTTTGCGTTATCGAAAATTCTGAGGTTATCTTCAAGTTGTTCTTCCGTACTCATTCCGGAAAGAACCGTTGTAACCTGCGGGAATGAAAGAAGGAACCCGAATGCGGCGTCAACCGGAGCAACGCCGAGCTTTTCTTTGACCTTTTCTCCGAAACCGTCCTTCAACGAAGCAAGTTTTCCGCCCCTGAGCGGCTCCATGACCCAAACCGGAATTTTATATTTTTCAAGAAGTTCAAGCTTGGCTTTTGCGTTCTGAAAATTATAATCAATGTAATTGAGCTGAATCTGACAAAACTCCATGTCGTTTCCGTATTTTTCAAGAAAGCGTGTCATGGTTTCAATGTTTCCGTGAACGGAAAAACCGAGGTGACGAATTCTTCCGTTTTCCTTCTGTTTTTTGAGATAAGCAAAAATTCCGTGGCTTTCGTCGAGGTATGCATCTATATTCATCTCGCAGACATTATGGAAGAGATAAAAATCAAAATAATCCGTTCGGCATTTTTCAAGCTGTTTTTCAAAAATCGTTTCAACTTTGTCAATGTTTGAAAGGTCATAACCCGGAAACTTCGTTGCAAGGAAAAAGCTTTCTCTCGGATACTTTTGAAGAAGCTTTCCCATCACGATTTCGCTGTTTCCGCCGTGGTAGCCCCAAGCGGTGTCAAAATAATTAATTCCGCCGTTGATTGCTTTTCCAACCATTGCGGCAGCCTTTTCCTCATCGATTTTTGAGTCGTCGTTGTCAATGACGGGAAGTCGCATTGAGCCAAAGCCGAGCGCGGAAATTTTCTTTCCTTTGAATTCTCTGAAAAGCATTTTTCAAAACTCCTTTCATGAAAATTTTTAAGTCTTCATTCTTTTAAACTTCTTCTCCGAATCTGTTGTTGACGAAATAAAGAAGAAGCGGAAGCACTGCCCACTGAATGATAATTCCGGGAAGACCGGCAAGAATGCTCGTATAAATCGAAGAAAGCGTAATCGGCGTTCCGGAAATGAAAAGAACAACCGCAACCGTTGCAACGGCACGGACTGCCCTTCCGAGAAGCTGAACGGAAAGAAGTTTTCCGAAAGCCGGAATTTTTGCGTTGCGAAGAAGTCCGGAGAAAAGTCCGTATGCGGAAATTTCCGCAATCATGAGCGGAAGCATCGCAAGAGTCGGCATTCCCGAAAGGAAAAAACTGACGACCGGAGCGAGCGCACCGGCAACAAGTCCGGCATAAGGACCTGCGATGAAGCCGACGATCATAATCGGAAGATGCATCGGAAGGAACGAAGCGCCGATTGTTGTTCCGAGGTTTGAAACCGCACCGATAAGATGGAAAATCTGCGGAAGCGCAACGGCTGAAGCAAGAGCCGCAAAAAGCGCAAGCGTCTGAGCTTTGAACGAGAGTTTCGGAAGAACCTTTGTTTTTACGTTAGTTTGCATTATAACTGCCCCTTTTCTTTTTTCGACCGAAAATCCGGTCGAATGTTTTCTATATTTATTTTAACTATGAAGTTAGGTTTAAGTCAAGAGGTTTTTAACTTTTAAAATGTGAATTAAATATTTTAAATTATAAAATTCGATGTTTATATTTGACAAAATTATTATAATATGATAACATAAAGGAAAGCAATAGCACTCTATTATTTTTCAAAGGAGGAAATCATATGCAGAGACTCATTGCTATCATTTTGTTCATCATCTCATTCTTTTTCGGCGGAAATATTGACAAAGCCAACGTTTGGCCCGAAAAGGAAATCAGCGAAGGCGCAACAAGTGCCGAATTTGTTTTTGAAAACAAGACCGGCTACCGCCTTGAAATTGACGTTTCAATCGACGCAATCCAAAGAAAAGCAATTGAAAACAACGGCGAATGGGTTGACGTTCCCTTCGTTCAGCACATCAATGAAGGAATTACCAAGTATAAGCTTTATCCGAACGAAAAAACGACTCTTCACGTTGTTTTTGCCGACCCGAAAACAATGGAGGACGTTCCTCTCGTTTCCGGCGATTATCAAATCAAGGTGAGCTACAAAACGAGCGGTTACACAAACAACCAAACCGGAACGGCAACATTCGGTTTCACCGTTGCTCCTTTTGTTTGGCAGTAACAAAAAACAAGAACCGTCTGCATTTACGCAAACGGTTCTTTTTTCATATGCATTTTAATCTTTCCGTGCGACCGGAGACTCATAAAGATATTTTTCAAGGAAGGCGTCAACCGTTTTCCAGTATTCCTCCGGGAACCAAAGAGCCGAAACGGCGTGTTCCGCACCGTGGATAACGTGCTTTTCCTTCGGAGCGGCACAGGCGTTATAAACAACGTCAAGGTTTTCCGGAAGGACAAATTCGTCTTTGTCGCCGTGAATGAAAAGGGTCGGTGTTTTTGATTTTTTGAGTTGTTCAACGGTTGAGGCTTCGCCGAAGAAAAATCCGTTCATAATCTTGTTGACAAAGCTTGCGGCAGGAATGACGATTTTCGGCGGAAGATGATACTTTCTGATGCACTGATCAACAAAAATATCCTTCACTCCGCTGTATCCGCAGTCGGCAACGGCAAGCACAACGTTTTTCGGAAGCTCTTCGCCCGTCGTCATCATCGTTGTTGCCGAGCCCATTGAAACGCCGTGAATGATTATTTTTACCTTCGGGTTCTCTCTGACAAGGCTGTTGATCCAATCAACAATGTCAAGCCTGTCAAGCCAACCCATTGTAACATACTTGCTTTCGCTGTGATCGTGGCCGCGAAGGTCGGGAATGAGAACGTTGAACCCTCTGCGGTAATATTCAATTCCGTATGTTCCGACCTCACGCTTTACGTTCGTCCAACCGTGGATGCAAATTGCCCAAACATTGCTGTTCGACGGGTTGCGAAACTCCGTTGCATGAAGGGCAATTCCTTTTCGGCTTTTGATTGTGACGTCCTGTTTGTAATTCTCGTCGTACCACTTATAGCCGTCCTGAAGCGTTTTGTTGTTTGCGTTGCGTTCAAAAAGGCTGTTTTTGCAAGGAACGGTTTCGTCCTCACGGCGCTTTGAACCGAGTGCAATATGAAAAAAAAGAAATCCGAGGGCGAGAAAAAGAACAGCCAAGACCGCAAGGACAATCACGACGACCGAAATTGCGGTTTTCTGAGCATAAGTCAGAGCGAGTAAATTGAACATTTTTTTCAATCCTTTCAAATATATGGTTATAAAGCCTCTGTGTCGGAGCAACATTTCGTCCCGACAAAAATCCCGACACATATTATAGCACATATTACCCACACATTGCAAATCCCTAAAAGAAATATAAATGCCGCAAAATAATGTATAATTATTTTTAAATAATTCAAGAAAGGACGTGAGAAAATGAAGGACGGAATGACAGATTTGCAATTTAATGCTTTTCTTGAAGCGATTGCAATATTGATTGAAACTAAAGCAACGACGGTTGAAGAAGCAGCCCAACTCGTAAGACAAGCAATGATTTCAGAAGACCGGTTGCCGGACGAAGACGACTAAAACCGGTACCCGCTCTCACGAAATGCACCGAGTGAGCGGATATCAAACAAAACAAGCGGTACGGACTAAGCTCACAGCCCTGCCGCTTTTTATTATATCAAGTCATTAAAATTAACAAAAAAACAATTTGTTCTTCATATAGTAAAAAAACACGAACCGTTTATATTTCTGCTATAAGCAACCGCAGTCATTATGCCCAAATATAAGAGGTCTGCCTTTGTTGAAAATGCTCTTTACTTTTTTGATTTAATGTGCTAAAATATCAGTGATTGAAGGCGGCACCGGGGATTTCTGAAGCAATCAAAATTCGCCGCCTGTAAGAAAGGATTTTACGAATGACCAGAACGACAGAAGAGAACATCGACTTTTTGTTCGATCTTATTATGCTCGTTGAAACGAAAGAGGAATGCTCTGCGCTTTTCGACGCACTTTGCACAAAAACCGAGCTTGCGTCGCTTTCTCAGCGTGCCGTTGTTGCACGGATGCTTGATCAGAAAAAGGTTTACAGCGACATTGTTGCCGAAACGGGCGCAAGCACCGCAACGATCAGCCGCGTCAACCGAACAAAGGACGGCTATCAGCCCCTTTTTGAAAAACTTGACAAATGAGGTGCAGTGATGGCCGGCTATAAGGACTTTGCGTTTTTTTATGACTCGCTCATGAAAAACGCGGAATATGAAAGCCGTTTTGACTACATCATCGGTCTCCTTGCCGAAAACGGAATCGGTGAGGGGATTTTGCTTGATATGGCCTGCGGAACGGGAACCCTTTCGGAAATGTTTTCAAAAAAAGGCTTTGACGTTGTCGGCGTTGACGCTTCGGAAGAAATGCTTTCAAGAGCACAGGAAAAAAAGCTTGAAAAAAATTTTGACGCTCTTTTTCTCTGCCAAAAAATGGAAGAACTTGATATGTTCGGAACGATTGACGCAGCCGTCTGCACATTAGACAGTCTCAATCATATTACCGACCCTGAAACGCTCAGAGAAATTTTCAGGCGCGTTGCCCTTTTCATGAACGACGGCGGAGTTTTCCTTTTTGACGTCAACACGCTCTATAAACACCGCAACATCCTTGCAGACAATACTTTTGTTTACGAAACCGAAAACGTTTTTTGCGTTTGGCAAAACACCCTTCTTGAAGACAACGAAACAACACTCATAAATCTTGACATTTTTGAGCAGGACGAAGACGAAGAAGATGTCTATGTCCGGTACAGCGAAGAATTCTGCGAGCGCGGATACGAACTTTCGTCGCTCAAAAGTATGCTCGAAGAGTTTCGGTTTGAAGTTGTCGGAATCTATGACGATATGACAAAAAATCCCGTCAAAGAGGACAGCGAGCGTGCCGTTTTCGTGTGCAAAAAGCACGGAACGCAATTTACATAAATCCAAAGAAAGGTAAGCGGCTTTTGCCGCAAAACGGTATAAATCATGGGCAATCTTGTAAGATGCATTTCACAGGACGGAACACTTACCGTAATGGCCGTCAACTCAACGGACATTGTGAGCGAAGCGGAAAGAATTCACAAAACGTCGGCGGTTACATCGGCCGCACTCGGAAGGCTTCTCACCGCCGCTTCGCTCATGGGAAGCGCGCTCAAAGGAAAGGATGATTCGCTCACTCTCAAAATCAACGGAAAGGGTCCTGCCGGAACGGTTATGGCTGT
Organism: uncultured Eubacteriales bacterium; assembly: GCA_934561055.1. GTDB lineage: Bacteria > Bacillota > Clostridia > Oscillospirales > Acutalibacteraceae > UBA6857. The sequence continues at coordinate 1,082 of CAKTFN010000015.1, read as the reverse complement.
TTCGGACTCAAGCGGAAACGTCAGAGGCTGCGTTCAAAATCCGATTGTTGAAATTCCGCTCAACAAAAAGGGAAAGCTTGATGTTTCCGGTGCAGTCGGAACGGACGGTTACGTCACCGTCATCAAAGACCTCGGTCTCAAAGAGCCGTATATCGGTCAGACCCCGATTGTTACGGGTGAAATTGCGGAAGACATCACGTCTTATTTCGCCGTCAGCGAACAGACTCCGACCGTCTGCGCCCTCGGCGTTCTCGTCAATCCGGACCTTTCAATCAAGGCCGCGGGAGGTTTCATCATTCAGCTTCTTCCGACCGCAATGGAGGACACAATCGAAAAAGTTGAACGCTCGATTCAAAACATTGAGCCGGTAACAACGCTCATCACACAAGGCATGACTCCGGAGGAAATTTGCCGCCATGCGCTTTCCGAATTTGAGCTTGACGTTCTTGACACCGCCTTTCCCGCTTATAAATGCAACTGTTCAAAAGAGCGGGTTGAATCTGCGCTCATCAGCACGGGAAAGGACGAACTTCTCAGCATGGCCGAAGATGAGAAAACAGAGGTTTGCTGCCGCTTCTGCGACAAGAAATATGTTTTCACATCGGAAGACATCAAAGCGCTTTTGAAAAAAGCAAGCAAATAATATTCACAAAAAACTCTTCATGAAATTCGGACTTTTCCGCTTTTTCATGAAGAGTTTTTTATGTTTCGGTGTTTCTCTTTGAGACGGCACCGATTAAGTGTGTTCTTTAACCGCACGGTTTTCTATTGAATTTACATCCGTCCGATGTGCCGGGAACTTTTTGACTGTCGGCTGAAATACTAAAGGCAAGACAAATTGTTGCCGTGCTTTTTTTGTGCCCTCCTTTGAGGGGGCTGTCGGCTCTGCCGACTGAGGGAGAGATTTCCTACGCTACGGTGTATTTTTTATGTTGTCGCTTGAATTCGCACCGTGTTCTATTTTTTCATCCGTCCGCTCCGCTGGGGGCACTTTTGTCGATTGATACAAAACAAAGCAATGAAAAGCCGAATTGACAAGGTCTTTTACGCTGTATTTCCGCCTTGACTGCGTCTGAAATGCT
>CAKTFN010000014.1 GCA_934561055.1 uncultured Eubacteriales bacterium | reverse complement strand
TCAACCTTTTCATGGTGAACCTTGTTCTTATGTCCGATTGCCGGAATGGTGTTCTGCTCTAAAAGAACTTCACCGCAGACCAAGCATTTCTTTCCTTCGGTGAGACCTGTTTTGGTGCAGGTGGCTTCAACAGCCGGAAGGATTTCTTCGGTGTGAGGGAGTTTATCGGTTTTTACGGGTTCACGGCCGAGTTCGTCACCGCATACCGAGCAGTATGTTACAAGGTCGTAAGAACCTTCTTTTCCGCAGGTTTCGTCGATTTTATTTTCTTCTTTCTTATCGGTTATTTTGTGAGGGCAGTCTGCGCTCTTTTTGAGATAACGGTCATTGGCATAGGTTGCCGCAGCGGAGCCTTCCTTGCAGAAAACGATCAGATACCAGTTGATAAGCTTTTCAAGATTGCTTTCGTATCCGACAGCTGTTTCCGCAATTTCGGTTACGCTTTCGGGAATATAGACGCTTTTGAGATTATTGCAGTCGGAAACTGCGAAACTTTCAATTTTTTCAATACCGTATAAAATAACTACGGAAGTGACGTTGTCGCAGCCGTTGATTGCTTTTGAGCCGATGTTTTTGACAGGCTTTCCTTGGTGGGTCGCCGGAACGATGATTTCTTCGCCTGCGTTTTTGTCGCAACCGATGACCGAGTAATATTCGCCGTCCGTTGAAAGCTCATATACAAGAGGGTCTTCGGCTCCGGCCAATGAAAGCGGAACAGCGGACAAAATCATCATCGCCTCAAGAAAAACGGCAAGAAGATTTTTGAGGTGTGATTTTTTTTGCATTTTTCAACATTTCCTTTCATATTTTGTTGTTTTGAGTATGCAACGCCGAACATTTTAAAAAAGCGAGGAACCGGTTCGTCAAAAGGCGTGAAGGGTGCTTTTTTGAACCGCCCGGCATACATAAAATTATAGCATGGAAATTCATTTGTGTCAACAGAGGAATAATGATTTAGGTATTGTTCATTATCGGATTTTTTACGTTTCAAAACGGGAATAATTTTTGAAAATCCGTTGTGAAAGAGAAAAATACAATTTAAGGAAATTTTAACAACACGAGGTATTATTTTTGAATTTCCGGGAGCTTTTTTATCATAAACCCATGACCCTCGGCTTAGAATAATATTGACCGGCTTTGACCCTGCCGGCAAAACCGACGAAAAAAGAATTTTTCTTTTAAAAACGCCGGTCGTTCGCCTCGGAAAAATCAATCGGGGGTTACTTAATCAAAAAGGAGATTTTGCGATGTGCGGAATAGTTGGATATGTCGGAACGAAAAATTCGGTTCCGTATCTTGTTGAAGGACTTTCAAAACTTGAATACAGAGGTTATGATTCGGCGGGAATTGCCGTTTTTGAAAACGGAAAGCTGAACGTCACAAAAAGGAGCGGACGTCTGAGTGCTCTTGAAGACGCACTCAAAGCGAAAAAGGAGTCCGAATCAACGGTCGGAATCGGCCACACCCGCTGGGCGACACACGGCGCGCCGACCGATGAAAACGCTCACCCCCATTTGAGCGAAAACGGCGTTTTTGCCGTTGTGCATAACGGAATAATCGAAAATTATTCGGAACTTAAAAAGTCGCTTTCCGAAAGCGGAGTTCACTTTTCGTCTCAAACGGACACGGAAGTCATTGCGGCAATGCTTGAAAAAAACTATGATGGTGATTTTCTTTCAACCGTTTTGAAAACGCTTTCGTTTCTTGAGGGAACATATGCGCTTGCGATTCTTTGCAGGGACTTTCCGGACAGCCTCATTCTTGCAAGAAAGTCGAGTCCGCTTGTGCTCGGAAAAGGAGAGGACGGTTGGTTCGCCGCCTCCGATGTCACCGCCGTTCTCAAACACACTTCCGACGTTTATAAACTTTCGGACGGAGAACTTGCGGTTGTCGGAAAGGAAAAAATTTCTTTTATGACTTTTGACGGAAAGAAAATCGAAAAAGAACCCGAACGCATCACCTGGAGTGCGCAGGACGCACAAAAGGACGGTTACGCCCACTTCATGCTCAAGGAAATTTTTGAACAGCCGGCCGTTTTTGAGCGGACAATAAGCCCTCACATCAGAAACGGAAAAATTGAATTTGAAAACTTTTCGCTTTCAGAGGAAGAAGTGAAGGGGATTGACCGAATAATCATTACCGCCTGCGGTTCGGCATATCACGCCGGAATAATCGGAAAGTACGTTATTGAAAAGGCGGCAAGAATCCCCGTTGAGGTTGACATTGCGTCCGAGTTTCGTTACCGTGACCCAATTCTTAATAAAAACACGCTTGTCATAATCATCAGTCAAAGCGGCGAAACGGCCGACACGCTTGCGGCACTGCGACTTGCAAAAGAAAAGGGCGCGAGGGTACTTTCAATCGTAAACGTTGTCGGAAGCACGATTGCAAACGAGAGCGAAAGCGTGGTATATACCGCCGCCGGACCCGAAATTGCCGTTGCAACAACAAAGGCGTTTTCCGCTCAGGTTGCCGTTTTGTATCTTCTTGCCGCATACTTTTCGGATAGGAAAGGAACTTTTTCAAAGGACGATCTTTCGCTTTACCTTTCAAATCTTCATGCTGTCCCGAAAAAAATCGAAGAAACGATTGAAATCGTGAGCGGCGAAGCAAAAAGAATCGGAAAAGAGTTTTCTTCGCTTGAACATTCGTATTTCATCGGGCGCGGCCTTGATTACGCCGCCGCAACGGAAGGCTCGCTGAAGCTGAAGGAAATCAGCTATATTCACAGCGAAGCTTACGCCGCCGGGGAACTCAAGCACGGAACAATCTCTCTTATCGAAGAAGGAACGGCGGTTATTGCCCTTGCCTGCGACGAAAAACTTTTTTCAAAAACAATGAGCAACATCAAAGAGGTCGTTTCCAGAGGCGCAAAGGTTCTTGTTGTGACAACGGAAAAAAACAAAGCCGCATGTTCGGGTCTTGATTTTGTTGTGACCGTTCCGGAAGCATATTGTTATTTTTCGCCTTCGGTCGAAGTCGTTTTTCTTCAGCTTTTGAGCTATTACACGGCTCTTTTCCGAGGCTGCGACATTGACAAACCGAGAAACCTTGCAAAATCGGTCACAGTTGAATAAAAAAAGAACCGGGTGCGACGAATTTTTTCGCCGTATCCGGTTTTTGCTTTTTTACTTGTTCAGCTTTTCTGCGTTTTCGATTTCTTCAAGAACACATTTCGGAGCGGGTCCGCCTTTGACCGTTCTGCCCTTTACGCAGTTGTCAAGATTGATCGCTTCAAAAACGTCGTTTTTGAAAAGGCCGCAAACACGCTTGTATTCCTCAAGCGGAAGCGTTTCAAGCGTAAAGCCGTTTTCAATGCAGAAGGCGACGATTTCTCCGACGGCCTTGTATGCGTCTCTGAAAGGAAGACCTTTTTTTACGAGGTAGTCAGCACAGTCGGTTGCGTTGATGAAGCCCTTTGCGGCGGCGGCACGCATATTGTCTTTGAGAACCTTTGCCGTGTCGAGCATTGCGGAAAATGTGTCGTTGCAGATGAGAACCGTGTCAACCGCATCGAACACCGCCTGCTTGTCCTCCTGCATATCTTTGTTATATGCAAGCGGAATACCCTTCATAACGGTGAGAAGAGTCATGAGCGAACCGAAAACACGGCCGGATTTTCCTCTGACAAGCTCTGCAATGTCCGGGTTCTTTTTTTGCGGCATGATGCTGCTTCCGGTTGAAAAAGCGTCGTCAAGCTCGATGAACTTGAACTCCCACGAACACCACATTACAACTTCTTCCGCAAACCGGGAAAGATGAACCATAATGATTGAAAGGCAGGAGAGAAGTTCGATGACATAATCTCTGTCGGAAACGCCGTCAAGGCTGTTTGAGCAGACGCCCGAAAGGCCGAGAAGCTCTGCGGCGTACTCCCTGTCAAGCGGATAAGTCGTTCCGGCGAGAGCGCCCGAACCGAGGGGAGAGACGGCTGTCCTTTTTTTGCAGTCTTTGAGGCGGTCTCTGTCACGAAGGAGCATTGAAGCGTAGGCCATGAGATGATGGCCGAAGGTTACGGGCTGAGCACGCTGAAGGTGAGTGTAGCCGGGCATTACGGCGTCGTAATTTTCCTTCGCCTTTTTGAGAATCACGTCAATGAAATCTTTGAGCGAAAGGTCAAGCTTTTCGATTTCGTCAAGAAGATAAAGCCGAAGGTCAAGCGCAACCTGGTCGTTTCTGCTTCTTGCGGTGTGAAGGCGCTTTCCGGTGTCTCCGAGCCTTTTTGTAAGCTCGCCTTCAACGAAGGTGTGGATATCCTCGGCGGTCATGTCGATTTTGAGTGCGCCGCTTTCAAGGTCGGCGGCGATATCTTTAAGCGAAGCAACGATTTTTTCGCTTTCGCTTTTTTCAATGATGTTCTGCTTTCCGAGCATGGTTGCGTGCGCGATTGAACCTTTGATGTCCTGCGAAGCCATTCGGCAGTCAAAGGGAATTGAGGAATTGAAATCGTTTGTTTTTTTGTCAAGCTGTTTTTTGAATCTTCCTGTCCAGAGCGGCATTTTTTCTTTCCTCCGATGTTTTATGTAAAAGATACTGATTATTATACAGCAATTATGCAAAATGTCAAGGATTGCATGAATCAATATGCATAATTACCCGAAAAAACGAAACGGTAGGCTAAAAAATTTTTTAATCGCAAATGATTTTTCCGAAAAGGTTCCATTCTCTGCGGTTTTATGATAAAATGAACTGACGAAGAAAAGAAAGCGATGAGGAGTTGAATAATTTTATGAAAATAAAAAACGCTGTTTTGGCCGCCGCGGTTGCCGGCCTTGCCGGAGCGGTTTCGGGCTTTGCCGCCTGCGAAGCAGCGGCGAAAAACGGAAATCTTTCCGCCGAACCGGATTATCTTTTGATTCTCGGTTGCCGTGTGATTGTCGATAAACCTGATGAGATGCTCACTCTCAGGGCGAACGCCGCCGCCGATTTTTTGCTCGGCCATAAAAACACCGTTGCCGTTTGCTGCGGCGGAATTGTTCATGAGAACCAAATCAAAAGCGAAGCGCAGGCAATAAAGGATATCCTTCTTGAAAGGGGCGTTGAGGAAGGGCGGATTTTGCTCGAAGACAAGTCGCAGACAACGTTTGAAAACTTCATCAACGCAAAAAAAATCATTGATTCACGCTCCGGCGGAGAAAAGCCGAAAATCGCCTTCCTTTCAAGTGAGTTCCATCTCATGAGGGCGGGCGTGATTGCGTCGCTCGTCGGCGTTGAGGCGCAAAGCGTTCCGGCTCCCTCTCCGAAAAGGGGAAAAGCACTTTTTTATGTTTACGAAGGACTTGTTTTTCCGCTTCTTTACAGGGAATATCTCGGAAAGCACACAAAAGTTCCGTCAAAAATGAAAGTAATTTGAAAAAGGAGAAACCGAAAAATGACGAATGTTCAGCTTAAAGCATATAAGGTCAGCAGAATTTCATTCAACAACGCCGTCAATTCGACGGTTCAGCTCAAACTCAACAACAAGGTTTCGCACAACGTGAAATACAGCGACAAATCCGTTTGCGAAGCAACGCTCAAAATCGAGGTTCTTGACAAGGATCATCCGGACGTTTTGAATATCACCGTTGAGGTCAAGGGCATTTTTGAAATCAAAAGCGGGGTTGAAAAGGAGTTTGTTCACGTTGACACGTTCAAAGAGCTTTTCCCGCTTGCAAAGGCGCTTGTGACGACAATCACGGCGAACGCCGGAATCAAGCCTATTATCGTTCAGAACATTGACATCGAAGACCAGGAAATCTATCGCTTCGACATGAAGGCGGCAAAGGACACCGAATGATGAAAAAATTTTTGAGCGTTTGCCTTTGCTTTTCGCTGCTCGTTTTTGCTTTTGCGTCCTGCGGAAAAAGGGTGGTTTATCCGCTTGAAATTGAAGGCGTCGGAATTTCAAAGGGTGTTTATGCCTATTATCTTGACCGTGTTTTTTCAAATCCGGAAAAGTTCGGCGCAAAAGCGGGAAACAGAGAGAGCATTCTTTTGAAAACGGAAGAACTTTGCAAAAAATATGCCGCACTCACAAATTACTGCAAAAAACTCGGCGTCAAACCGGAGCAGTACATAAAAAGCGAGGCCAACGAAAAAACGGACGGACTTTGGTCGTTCTTCGGTGAGTATTACAAGCGCATCGGAGTTTGCAAGGCCGATCTTTTGAAAGTTACCCTTTGCGAAAGCGAAAAAAAGCAGATCGTTTCCTTCCTTTTCGGAAAGGGCGGAAAAAGCGAGGTTTCTCAGGACGATTTGAAGCAGAGCTTCGTTGAACTTTATGTCGGCTTCAAAGCGATTGAAGCTCCGCTTTCAAAAATCAACACAAAGGGCGAAACGACTGAACTTTCGGAAAAGGAAAAAGAAGCGCTCAGGGCGGAATTTGAGTCGATGGCAAAGCGTCTGAACAACGGAACCGATATCGACACGCTCAACGCGGAATACTGCAAAAAGCAGAACCTTGTTGCAACGCAGGCTCTTCAGGTGAACCTTGCGAAGAAGAACGACGTCATGTATGACGACGGTTTTTTTGAAGAAGTCAGCAAAATTCCTCACGGAAGCGCGGCCGTTGTTGAAGGGGAAAGCACGATTTATCTCATTGAGCGTGAAACAATCGCAACGAGTGACGAGGACGCTTTTGCACGGTACGAAAGCGAAGTTCTGGAATATCTCAAACTGCCGTGGGTGGAAAGAAAAATCGCCTCGGTTGCGGAAAAATACAAAGCGGACGGAAACGAAAAAATTATTGACGGAATATATAAGACCATTTCGGAAAACAAATAAAAAAGGATTGCGGTGAAAAAACACCGCAATCCTTTCTGTTATAATGCTTAAAGCCACTTTTTCCTTTTGAACCAGATGAGCCAAACAATGCAGACAACGAGAGAAAGAATGATTACGAAGGGGTAACCGTACTTCCAATCGAATTCGGGCATCTGAACGTTCATTCCGTACCAGCCGACAATAAGAGTCAGCGGAAGAAAAATCGAAGTCACCATTGTGAAAACTTTCATGAGGTTGTTTTGCTCAATGCTGATTTGTTCGAGATAAGATTCTTTAACCTGCGTGATATATTCCCGAAGATCGGTGAATTGCGAAACAATGCGAAGCGAACGGTTGTGAAGAATTTCAAAGTATTTGAGGCAGTCCCGACTGATAAGATTGTCGTCGTTGTCGCAGATTTCGTCAAAAATAAATTCAAGCTGACCGTAATACTTTTTATCGTGGAGAATTTCATAACGAAGTTCGGAAATCAGATTTTTCTGTTTTTCGTTTACTCCGTTTGAAACGCTGTCGTCAAGGGCGGCAACCCGGTTTTCGAGTTTTTCGAGAAGTTCCCCGCTGCCTTTGAAAAGATTGCGGAAAAAGAGATACATTGCCTGTTCGTTCGTTTCGGCCGGAGTGAAAAGCTTTTTTGAAACGGCGAAGGAAATCTCGTTTTCGCAAATGTAAAAAATGTCGTCCTTGTCAAGATAAATCAAAATTTGAGCCGGTTGAGAATCACGCACAGAAAGGTCATACCAATCAAAAGCAATGAGGTCAAAAGAGTCAAAGCTTTCATAGGTCTCAATCTGACCTTCGTTGATATAATCGATGATCGACTGATCGATATAGTCGGAATAAGCTCCGATTTCGTCCATATATATGACTTTTTGCAAGAAAGGTCACCTCCGAAAAGTTCTTCCGGTCAAATAATATCACAAAACCGTTTTTTAATCAACGAAAAAGGCTCAAAACGGAAGAAAAGAACTTTCAAATCAACAAATGGCAAAAGCGTGTCGACGGACGTTGTTCCTGATTATCGGGTGAAACAAAGGGTAAGGAAAAAATATAAACATTTTGTTATATTTAATAAACGGCATTGACTTTTTGACATCTTTTTGGTAAAATATTTACAATTATAATAGTGTGCTACGCTCTATTCGGCCTGGTGCATATAAATAATTAAGGAGGAGTTTTTATGACAGATGTAAAAACCTTAGCGTACATCAATCTTTACGGAATTCTCGGCGCTTTGGAAAACCTTTGCGAACTCGACGAAGAGGCAAGCAAACTTGCGAACGTCAAAAAGCCGATTTCAATCGCTTTCAGCGTTAAGGACGGCCCGGACGCAACAATTACTTTTAAAAACGGAAGATGCAGAATGGAACAGGGTGTTGCTCCGGATTGCAACGTTCTTCTTCCTTTTTCATCATGCGAAAAATTCAACGGACTTATTGACGGAACCGTCACTCCTATTCCCGTAAAGGGCTTTACGAAAATCGGCTTCCTCCTCAATAATTTCACAAAGCTTACCGATATCCTCACAAAGTATCTCAGAGCGGACGAGGAATCACTCAAGGACGAAAAGTTCTTTGAAACCAGCACAAAGCTTATGTTCTATTTGATTACCGTTGCACTCGCTCAGATCGGAAACAACGATGAAATCGGCCGCTTCTCGGCAAGCTATATCCCCGACGGAATCATCGAAATGAGCATCAAGGACTCGGTTTCCGCAACAATCAGAGTTAAGGATCATCATCTTGTAACCATTAAGCAGAAGCCCGAAAGCTACCGCTCAAAGATGGAATTCGGCTCAATCAAGCTTGCAAGAGACCTCTTTGACGGAAAAGTCAATGCCGTTGCCTGTATCGGCGAAGGCACCGTAACGATGTCCGGCCTCATCAATATGATCGATAACCTCAACAGAATACTCGACAGAGTTGCACTTTACCTGGCATAAGGAGGGTATAAAGAATGAATATTCCGGTTTATGAAAATCATCAAAAAAGCAGAGAAATGTTCCAGAGGGCAACGCACATCATTCCCTCCGGAATTTACGGTCACCTCGGCCCGGCGGAAGGTCAGTTCATCCCCGTTTCAAACTGGCCCCTCTTTTCCGAAAAGGCAAAGGGAACATACATGTGGGACGTTGACGGAAACAAATATATCGACTATATGTGCGCTTACGGTCCGAACGTTCTCGGATATTGCGACGAAGATGTTGACGCGGCCGCAATGAAGCAGATTGCTCTCGGAAACTGCACAACAACCCCCGGAAAGGTTATGCTCGAATGCGCCGAAGTTCTTGTTGACACGGTTAATACAGCCGACTGGGCTTTCTTCGCAAAGAACGGAAACGACGCAACTCAGGGTGCAATCATGTGCGCCAGAGCGCATACCCACAGAAAGAAAATCATCATGTTCCGCGGCTACTATCACGGCGTTTCACCCTGGTGCATGAAGAAGGACTATCCCGGCGTTCTTGAAGAAGACGTTGCAAACAATATCGTCATCCCCTGGAACGACATTCCGGCACTTGAAAGAGTTATTGAAGAAAACAAGGATCAGATTGCTGCCCTCATCGCTCAGCCGTATGACCACGGAAACTTCTATGACAACTCATTCCCGGCAGAAGGCTTCTGGAAGAAGGTCAGAGAAATCTGCACAAAGAACGGAATCATCCTCATCATTGACGACGTTCGCGCAGGCTTCCGTCTTGACCTTGCCGGTTCGGACCATTACTTCGGCTTTGAAGCCGACCTCATCTGCTTCTGCAAGGCTCTTGCAAACGGCTATAATATGTCCGCAATCTGCGGAAAGGAATTCCTCAAGAGCGCAATGAGCTCGCTTTCCTACACCGGTTCTTACTGGCTTTCCGCCGTTCCGTTCGCAGCCTGCATCGCCTGCATCAACAAGATGAAGAAGCTCGACACCCCGAAGATGTTCTTTGAAAAGGGAACAAAGCTCACCGAGGGTCTCAAGCTCGCCGGTAAGGAACACGGTTTTGACCTTGTTGTTTCCGGTGCTCCGGCTCTCTTCTATATCAGAATCGCAAACGACGACAGCATGGTTCTTCATCAGGAATGGATTGCCGAAATGGTTAAGCGCGGAATCTTCATGGCAAGCCACCACAACCACTTCATCAATGCCGCTCTTTCGGATAAGGACATCAAGCACACAATCGAAGTCGGCGAAGAATGCTTCAAGGTTGTTGCAAAGAACCATCCGGAACTTTTCTGATTCAATTTTTTGTAAATCATGAGCCTTCTGTTTTTCCGAAGGCTCTGAAAAGAGAATATACCTTATAATTTTAAACGGAGGAGAAAATTATGCCACTTTCAAAAAGCGAATGGCTTGCCCTTGAAAAGAAAGCTTACGAACTTCGTCAGCTTTGTCTCAACACGACAGCATGGGCAGGCAGCGGTCATATCGGCGGCGGTATGAGCGTTATGGACCTTCTTACGGTCCTTTATCATAAGTACCTCAACATCAGAGTCGAAGAGCCTCAGTGGGAAGACAGAGACCGCTTTATCCTTTCAAAGGGTCACGCGGCAATCGCTTATGCTCCCGTCCTTTGCGACAAGGGCTTCAATGACCCCGAAATGCTCAAAACTTTCAATCTTTCCGGTTCAAAGATGGGTATGCACCTTGACTCAAACAAAGTTGTCGGCGTTGACGCTTCAACCGGCTCGCTCGGCCACGGCGTTTCAATCGCAGCCGGCACCGCTCTTGCGGCAAGAATTCTCGGAAAAGATTACCTTACATACGTTGTTACCGGCGACGGCGAACTCGGCGAAGGCTCAAACTGGGAAGGTTTCATGACCATCAACCATTATCAGCTTTCAAACTGCATCGTTTTCATCGACCGCAACCATTGCATGATTGACGGACCGACAGAAGAAGTTATGAAGCTTGAACCGCTTGCAGACAAGATGGTTGCTTTCGGATTCAACACCGTTACCATTGACGGAAACAACATCGGCGCTCTTTGCGACGCAATCGATATGGCAATCGAACGTTCAAAAGAAAAGTGCGCTCCGACCTGCATCATTATGGACACCAAGAAGGGCGCAGGCATCAAGGATATCGCAGGCGACTATCATTGCCATTACATGGCTCTTGACGACGCAACCTTCGACAAGTACATGAAGGAACTTGAAGAAGATTACAATGAGCGTGTTGCTCGCGTAGAAAAGGAGGCTAAATAATTATGGCAGGCGGATTTGTTTATAACGCAATTGACCAGACAGAAGTTGCAACCGCTGAAATTTACGGTAAGGCTCTGGCTGACATAATTCTCAAAGACCCCAAGGTTGTTGCAATCACCGCAGACCTTGCAAAATCAACAAAGCTCGGCGACGTTCTTAAGGTTTGCCCCGAAAGAGTAATCAACGTCGGTATTGCAGAGCAGGATATGTTCGGTGTTGCCGCAGGTATGGCAAGAGCCGGCTGCATTCCGTTCCTTTCGGGCTTCTCCGCTTTCACTTCAATGAGAGCTTGCGACCAGCTTCATACCGACATTTGCTATCAGAACGTTAACGCAAAAATCATTGCTACCCATGCAGGAACTTCCTTCGGTCAGGCGGGCTCAACCCACCACGCAATCGTTGACCTTGCAATCACAAGAGCAATGCCGAACCTCACCGTTATCGTTCCCGCAGACGGAATGGAAACCGCAAACGCCGTTAACGCCGCATACAACAACTTCGGACCTTACTACATCAGAATCAACCGTGGTTTCGACCGCGTTCTTTATCAGAACATGGATTACGGCTTTGAAGTTGGCAAGGCTGTTGAAATCAACCCCGGAACCGACATCACCGTAATCGCTTGCGGTTCATGCGTATTCCAGGCAAAGCAGGCTGCAGAATTCCTTGAGAATGCAGATGGACTCAAAGTTCGCGTTCTCAATATGCACACCATTAAGCCGATTGACAAAGAAGCAATCATCAAGGCTGTTATGGACACAAGAAGAATCATCACCGTTGAAGACCACAGCGTCATCGGCGGCCTCGGCTCGGCAGTTTCGGAAGTTGTTGTTGAAGCCGGAAAGGCTTGCGCATTCAAGATGCTCGGTCACCCGGATAAGTTCGCACCGATCGGTCTCCACGAGGACATCATGGCAGAAGTCGGAATCGACGCAAACGGAATCATCTCCGCAGTCCGTGAAGTTATGCACAAGGACTTTGAAGAAGACGATAACTGGGACGACGAATTTTAATTAAGAGGAAAGGAGAGCAAATATAATGTCAATACCTCAGGAAGCATTATATTCAAACAAGATTTTTCTGAACGCCGCTCTTCCTCTTGTCAAGGTTATTGCAACGGACGTTCCGTCGCTTGCAAAAAAGTTTGAACACGCTCACGCCGTTATTCAGGTAAGCTGCCTTAATCCCGAAGTTCCGGAAGGAAAAGTCGGAATGCACTTTGTTGTCAACAGCGGCGAATGGCTCGTTCACACCTGCCTTACAAAAGATCCTCACATAGAGCTTGAGTTCAAGAGCGTTGAAGCCCTCAACGGCTTCTTCAAGGGAAACATCACCCTTGGCGCAATCCCGAAGATCCACGGAATCAAAAAGGCCGGAACCCTCGTTGCCTTTGTTCAGGTTCTTCTCAAAATGGCGTCGCTGCTCGGCGCAAACAAAGCACCGGAAGACGAAGAAACGCAAAGGCTTATGGTTAAGTGCTTCTTCTATCTTCTTTCGAGCGGTATCAGCCAGCTCAACAAGATGGGTCATCCGGAAATTCACGACTGGGCGCTCAAAAGCCCGGACCGTGTTTATGCTTTTGCCGTTAACGATCATCCGGAAGTTGCCGCTTACATCCGTGTTAAGGCCGGCAAAACAAGAGCCGGAAGAGGTGAATATAAGAGAGCAATGCCTTTCTTCACCCTTCGTTTCGATTCGTTCAAGAGTGCTCTCGGAACGCTCCTCGGAACGGACGATATGCTTGAGTCCACAAAGAGCGGAAAGCTCATCATGGACGGTGCTCCGGAATTCGGCGCACAGATCGGCAGTTTCCTTCTCATGGTCGGAGATCTTGCAAAATAAAACAAAAACAAAAAATGCTGTCGTCGGTTTCCGGCGACAGCTTTTGTTTTGTCTTTCGGTGAAGGGAGGCGTTTTTTTTGAGAGCTTTGGCGGGGGAGCGGCGGAAAAACATATGAATGAATAAAATAATCATAAGAGGGGAGTTGTCTTTTTCCGGATAAATTCATATGCAAAAGCATGAATGAAAGAAGGCGATTGTTCAAACTTAATAAAAGCTTTTTAACATTCCTTCTCTTCTTTGTTAAACTGCATAAACCTCAAAAAAATATTCAAAAAGGCTTGCATATTTATGCAAAAAGTGGTATATTATCAATCACAAGATGAATAAAGTTACAGCGCAGGTGAGCCGCTCACCGAAAGAAGCTGTGTGGAGGTTTAAGTATTATGAAAAAGGAAAACATCAAAAAAATCGTCCTTGCTTACTCGGGCGGACTTGACACATCAATCATCATCCCCTGGCTCAAGGAAAATTACAACAATCCCGAAATCATCGCTGTTTCCGGCAATGTCGGTCAGGCCGACGAACTTGAAGGTCTTGAAGAAAAGGCAATCAAGACCGGCGCTTCAAAGCTTTATGTTGAAGACGTAACAAAGGAAATGCTTGAAGACTGCGTTTTCCCCTGCGTTCAGGCCGGCGCAAAATATGAAGAATATCTTCTCGGAACGGCTTTTGCCCGTCCGTTCATCGCAAAAAGACTTGTTGAAATTGCAAAAGCCGAAGGCGCCGACGCAATTTGCCACGGTTGCACCGGAAAGGGCAACGACCAGGTTCGTTTTGAACTTGCAATTAAGGCTCTCGCTCCCGAAATGACAATCATTGCTCCCTGGCGTGAATGGAGCATCAAGTCAAGGGAAGAGGAAATCGTGTATGCCGAAGCTCACAACGTTCCCCTCAAAATTAACCGTGAGACGAACTACTCAAAGGACAAGAACATCTGGCATCTTTCTCACGAAGGTCTTGACCTTGAAGATCCGGCGAACGAGCCGCTTTATAATAAAAAAGGCTTCCTTGAAATGGGCGTTTCTCCGGAAGCTGCTCCGGATAAGCCGACTTATGTCACAATCCACTTTGAAAAGGGCGTTCCCACCGCTGTTGACGGAAAAGAAATGGACGCCGTTGAACTCGTCTCAAAGCTCAATGAACTCGGCGGAGCAAACGGAATCGGCCTTCTTGACATCGTTGAAAACCGTCTTGTCGGAATGAAGTGCCGTGGCGTTTACGAAACTCCGGGCGGAACAATTCTTTATAAGGCACACGAAGTTCTTGAAACTCTCTGCCTTGACAAGGAGACTGCTCATTACAAGGCTCTCGTTGCTCAGAAACTCGGCGAAATCCTTTATAACGCTCAGTGGTTCTCGCCGCTCACGGAAGCAATCCTCAGCTTTGTCAAGACCACTCAGAAGACTGTTACCGGCGACGTTACCCTCAAGCTTTACAAGGGCAACATGATTAACGCAGGCGTAACTTCACCGTATTCACTTTATGATCCGGAAATTGCAACCTTCGATGAAGACGAGGTTTATAATCAGGCCGACGCAACCGGATTCATCAATCTTTACGGTCTTCCCTCAAAGGTTATGGCTCAGATGAAGGCAAAGAACAACCTTTAATCCGAAATTTTTAAAAAGTATCTCCTTTTATGTTACAATAACAGAAGCCGCAAGCGGAATTCCGTTTGCGGCTTCTGTGCGTTTATATTCATTGAATCAAACTTTTGAATTGAAATATTTTGAAAGAATCAGTCCGATAATGCGGATTGAAAGATAGCCTCTGATTTCGGTCTGGTTCAGTTCGGTTTTTCTTGCGTGTTCATAGATGAAATGAAGAGGGTTCCTTCGGCTCTGTGCACCGACCGATTTTGTGAGAGAGTAGACCGCGCAATGGAGTGCAAGCTCTCCGAGTATATGAATATATGTGTTGGCTCTGAGGCCGTCTCTTCCGCTTTCAGCAATGAAATCGTTTTGAAGCTCGCAAAGAGCCTGAGAAGCCCGGCAAAGGGTGATTACGTCAAGAAGCTCCGGGTTCTTGTCAAGTTCAATCACAATGTAAACAACGTTTCCTTTCCTGATTTGGAATTCTGCGGATTCGGCAATTTTTTGAATGTCCTCGGGAAAGCCGCCGATATCGAGAACCGTAAAGCTTTTCATGGCTTCTTCAACGGAAGCTTCGGTTGCCTTTGAACCGGCTTTTTCAAGAACTGCTTTTAAAAGCGCGTCGCTGACGGAAACTTCGTTCTCTGTTCCGACGAGTGCGGCGGCCGCTTCGTTGACGGTCTTTTTGAGTTTTTCGCTCACGAAAAAGGTTTTGTTTTTTCCGTCCGCCGCAAAGGCAGAAAACGAAGCGACCGAAAAAAGAATCGCAATTGCGAGTATAACCGAAACTGATTTTTTGAACATTTTCCTTCTCCTCCTTTGGTTCTTACGGTTCGTAAACCATATACCAATTTTCTATTTTTTCCCGTTTCCAGTAATCATGCTTCACGGTTTTGAAGCCGAGCTTTTCATAAAACTTCACGTTCTTCGGATTTTGCGCTTCAAGGCCGAGCTTATAGCCGAGCGGAACCAGATCTTCAATTCCTTTTTTAATGAGTTCGGTTCCGATTCCCTGTCCCTTGCAGTCTGCTCTGACGAAAACCGGAGAGATTATGAGAGTGTTCTTTTCAAAAACTTTTTCGTCAAGATGAGCGTAAGCCGTGAGCGTTTTCAAAAGAGAAACCCAGTAAAAACCGAGGCCGACCCAGTTCGGACACTTCAAAAAATCAATCATTGTGTAAGGATTGTGTGCGTCACGCCAAACGCAAAGTCCCCTTTTTTCTTCGTCCTCATAGATGAAGTCTTCGCCGTTTGAGGTTGAAAGGCGTTCAATCATGAAATGATAAAGGAATTTTTTTCTGAGCCTTTCGTTTTTTGTTGCGTAGGAATGGACGGGGTCGTCCATATAGGTTTCCGCCGCCATTTTTGCGTAATATTCAAGCTCTTTGCGTGTGAGTTTTTTCTTTTCCATAACAGCTTCCTTTCAGAAAAATATAATCAAAAAACGGAGGCTGTCAGACGGCAGGCCTCCGTTTGTAACTTTTGCTTTATTTTACGATGAACAAAACGAGCATTGCAGCGGCAAGAATGAATGTAACGCAGTATTTTTCAAGGTATGCGCCGACGTAGCAGCCGAGAAAGCCCGGAGCGTAAAGAATTTTCTGCGCAATGTTTCCGTGCTTATAAATCGCTTCCTTCATGTTGAGAGCATCCTCAACTGTAGGATAGCTGTTGACATAAAGCGAAAAAGCAAAATAGTAAGCGGCAATGTTGATGATTTTTCCGACCGTTCCGCTCATTTCAAAAACGAAAAGGCCGAGAACCGGACCGATTGCAAGAAGGAGCGCAAGAAGTCCGTTCAAAAACGCCGGAACAAAACCGATTGCAAAAGCGCCGGTTGCCTTCGGCATAAGCTCATGCTCAATGTGGCCCGACATCTCGTCAAAGCGGAAGGTTCTGTTGTCCTCAACGGGAACGCCGCAGATTTTGCAAATCAAGTGTTCCCACATTGCTCTGACGGCAGCGCCGGGAAAAGTGATAAATCTTGTTATCGCATAAATTGCCGACATCAGATGTCACCTCCATTATCGGTAAGAACCTCTTTGAGGGTCATTTTTCCGTTCTTGTATTTTACGATTGTTTTTCCGATCGAACTTCCGGAATTTTTGAAAAGGTCAACCATTTTCTGATAACCGTCGTTATCCTTTACATAAAGCGAGCAAAGAGCGTAAAGGTTGCAGGCCGAAACGGTGTAATTGCCCTGGCCGACATATTCTTCAATAGCTTTCATTGCGTTTTCACCGTCGCCTTTGAGAAGATATGCAACGGCATAAATCTGCTGATATCCGGGAGCGGCGTTTGACGGCCAGCTTGCCTTTGCACGGTCGGCAATTTCAAGAATCTTGTCTGCGTCAACCTTTTCGCCGAAGCGGAAAGCGTTGGCATAAACCATATAAAGATCCGACTCCTGAATGTTGACTTTCATGCATTCTTCAAAGTAACGGCCGGCATTTTCGCTGTCGCCTTCGTTTGCATAAACGCTGACAAGGTTAGGCATATAAATCCACGGATTTTCACCCTTGTCAAGTTCCATAACCTTCAGAAGCTGCTCAATCTGTTTGCTTGAATCAACTTTTGCAAGGCTCATAAGGACGTATTTGTAATACTCGATGAAAATTTCGCTGTATGCGGTTCCTTCCTTGTCTTTTCCTTCTTTGAGGAGCTTGTCAAGTTCGGCGGCTTTTTCGTCGTAATCAAATTTTTCGTTTGAATTGATGACGTCGCCGATTGCCGAATTGATTGCCGAAGAAGTTGCAAGGAACGAAGCATAGGTTTCGGGAATTTTTGAATATTTTTCGTTCTTTCCGATTGACGGGTTGTTTTCGCCGTAGGTTGTGACGAGGGTTGAAGCGTCATTGTAATATCCCATGCTTGAGAAAATTTCAATGAGGCTCTTGACCGCCTTGAGCGAAACGTCGTCGCTTGAAGAAACGGACTGAAGGTAAGAATTGTATGACGTTGCGGCGTCGATGAGCTTTTTTTCCGAATATGCGGTTTCAGCGTCGATAAGCGTCATATATCCGCTGCTGTTTTTCGCACAGAAGAACAGTGAAGCTCCGGCAACGATAATCATGACAAGCGCCATGAGAATTCCGCCGACGTGAACGGGACTTGCCGTCATGAGCTTTCTGCATTCGGTGCAGTACGGATAATCCTCGCCGAAAGAGTCGTCGCATTCGTTTTCGCCGCAGCAGGCGCAAATGCGTGTTTCCTTCGGTTCGTCGGTTTCTTCGCCGTCGTGTTCCTCGTCGATTTCGTCAAGTTCCTGAATCAGTTCTCCGTTTTCGTCAAGAACTTCTTCGTGGCGGACGGCGATTTCGGCTTCGTCGTTCGCCGAATCAAGCTCGTTTTGAAGAAGGTCACGAATGCCTTCAAGCTCTTTCACAAGGTCGTCTTCAACCTGAGTCGGGCTTTTTTCTTCTTCAGGTCGGATCCCGTCCGAACCGGATTCATTTTCGGAGTTTTGAAGGTCTTTTTTTTCAAAATCGTCCAAAAGAATTCCTCCTTAAAAATAAAACTTTTTCTCTTTTCCTTTTTCCGGAAATAACTTTGTAATTTTATCACTTATAACTTAATTTTGCAATAAAAACCGCTTTTGTGTTTCTATATATAAAAATTTTTTTCAGTCAAGAAAGCGAATCGGTCTGCACGGGTTTCCGACGGCGACGCAGTTGTCCGGAATTGAGCGTGTGACAACGCTTCCGGCTCCGATGACACTGTTTTTTCCGATTGTGACGCCCGGAAGAACAATCACACCTCCGCCGAGCCAAGCACCGTCTTTGACGGTTATCGGTTCACAAAGGGTGTTGAACCACTGCTTTTTTGTTTCCTTCCAATTTTCGTTCATTCGTTTTTTCGGGTCTGTGTCGTGAGTACCCGTATAAAACTGAACGTTTGAGGCAATGAGAACGTTGTTTCCGATTGTGATTTTTGCGTCGTCAACAAAGGTGCAGTTCATGTTGATGATGACGTTGTTTCCGATGAAAGTATGCTTTCCGTAATCGCAGTGAATCGGTGTGTCAACAACAACGTTTTCTCCGACCGAACCGAAAAGCTCTTTGAGAATGCTCTGCCTTTTTTCCGTGTCAAGATAATCCGAAAAAAGATATTCCCTTGTGAGTCTTCTGGTGTTTGCGATGATTTTAAGATCGTCTTCGTTTTCGGGGATAATTTTCTCCTCATTCATAAAAACGTTTTCTCCTTAAAGAAATTATTTTCCGAGCCGTTCAAACGCAAGAAGATATCCGTCGTTTCCGTAAGTCAGACATTTGTTGACGCGGCTGACCGTTGTTGTGCTCGCACCGGTCTTTTTGCTGATTTCGACGTAATTCATCTTCCGGCGAAGAAGCGACGCAACCTCAAACCGCTGAGACATGTCGATAATTTCCTTTTCCGTGCAAAGATCGCCGAAAAAGCGGTAGCACTCATCAACGCTTTCAAGCGAAAGAATTGCCTGAAAGAGATTGTCGATTTCTTCGTTTTGAAGCTTTCCCATGTTCAAATCCTCACTTTCCTAAGGTGACACTCTAATACGCTAACACAAGTATATCACCGAACCGAAGAAAAGTCAAATCGAATTGTTTTTTTTCTTCGTCAAATATGCAGAGAAAACGAGGAAAAGTGAGTTCGTTTTTTCTTCCTTTTGCCGATTTTTAATAAATTTTCTCTGACCCCTTTAAAAACAGAAAGTAATGTGATATACTTACAGAATAATAGGATAATCAAGCGCAAAGGAGACTTGAACTATGCTTGACATTAAACTTATCAGAGAGAATCCTGATTTTGTTAAAAAAGCAATGAAAACAAGAAACAAGGACATGGACGCCCTTGTTGACGAAATTCTTGAAATTGACGCCCGCCGCCGTGAACTCTCCGCAAAGAGAGATCAGCTCAAGGCACGTCAGAATGCCGCAGGAAAAATGATCCCTCAGCTCAAAAAAGAGGGCAAAGATACAAGCGAACTCATGGCCGAAATGAACGCCGTTAAGGACGCAATCAAGGCCGATGACGATGAACTCACCGCCCTTGAAAACAAGCAGAAGAGCGCAATGTATGAGTTCCCGAATATTCCGAACGAAACAACTCCCATCGGAAAGGATGACAGCGAAAACGTTGAAATCCGCCGCTGGGGCGAGCCGAGAAAATTTGACTTTGACGCTGAAGCCCATTGGGACATTGGCGCAAGACTCGGAATTCTTGACCCGGAAACCGCCGCAAAGGTTACCGGTGCACGTTTCCATTTTTACAAGGGTCTCGGTGCAAGACTTGAGCGCTCAATCATCAACTTCTTCCTCAACACTCATACCGCAAACGGCTATACCGAAATTTTTCCGCCGTTCATGGTTAACCGTGCTTCAATGACGGGAACGGGTCAGCTTCCGAAGTTTGAGGACGACGCTTTCAAACTCACAAACGATTACTTCCTCATCCCGACCGCCGAAGTTCCTGTAACCAACATGCACCGCGATGAAATTCTTGACGGAAGCAAGCTTCCGATCAAATACTGTGCGTATTCTGCCTGCTTCAGAGCCGAAGCCGGTTCTGCGGGACGTGACACAAGAGGTCTCATCAGACAGCACCAGTTCAACAAAGTTGAGCTTGTTAAATTCGTAAAGCCCGAAGAAAGTTATGCCGAGCTTGAAAAGCTCACGAACGACGCCGAAAGGGTTCTTCAGCTCCTCGGTCTTCCTTACAGAGTTGTTGCGCTCAGCACCGGTGACATCGGCTTTTCCTCTGCAAAGACATATGACATTGAAGTTTGGATGCCGTCTTACGGAAGATATGTTGAAATTTCTTCTTGCTCAAACTTTGAAGATTTTCAGGCTCGCCGTGCGTCAATCCGCTATAAAGAGGACTCAAAGAGCAAGGCGAAACTTGTTCACACGCTCAACGGTTCGGGCGTTGCAATCGGAAGAACCGTTGCGGCAATTCTTGAAAACTATCAGAATGCCGATGGAAGCGTAACCGTTCCGCAGGTTCTTCGCGAATACATGGGCACGGACGTAATTAAATAAACAAAGAGGGTCTTTACGGCGGCGCTCCTTTCGGGTGCCACCGTAATTGTGTTTTTATAAAGTAAAAGGCTCAAAAAAGAAATTAAGCTTTTCAAAAGGCTTAAAGATATAAAAATTCTCGGAGGTTTCAAAATGTATCAGAACTTACTCGACAGCATCTCACTCATCAAAGAGACCGACCCGGCCGTTGCCGACGCAATGGCTCTTGAACTCAAAAGACAGCGTGAAAAACTTGAACTGATCGCTTCGGAAAACATTGTTTCACCGGCAGTCATGGCGGCAATGGGAAGCGTTCTTACAAACAAATATGCCGAGGGTTACCCTTCAAGAAGATATTACGGCGGATGCGAATGCGTTGACATCGTTGAAAACATTGCAATCGAAAGAGCGAAGGAACTTTTCTCTGCCGAATATGCAAACGTTCAGCCGCACTCGGGTTCGCAGGCAAACTTTGCCGTTTACTCGGCTTTCCTCAAGCCGGGCGACACCGTTCTCGGAATGAGCCTTGCCGATGGCGGCCACCTCACTCACGGTTCAAAGGTTAATAACAGCGGAAAGCTTTATAATTTCTTCTCTTACGGCGTTGACGAAAACGGCTATATCGACTATGACGAACTTGAAAAAATTGCGCTCGATTGCAAGCCGAAAATGATCGTTGCCGGCGCATCGGCATATCCGAGAGAAATCGACTTCAAGCGCATCGGCGAGATTGCAAAAAAAGTCGGTGCAATCTTCTTCGTTGACATGGCTCACATTGCCGGTCTTGTTGCCGCAGGACTCCATATTTCTCCCGTGCCTTACGCCGACGTTGTCACAACAACAACCCACAAAACGCTCAGAGGACCGAGAGGCGGACTCATCCTTGCAAAAGCCGAACACGGTCCGGCACTCAACAAGGCCGTTTTCCCCGGCTCGCAGGGCGGCCCGCTCATGCACGTCATTGCCGCAAAGGCGGTCTGCTTCGGCGAAGCTCTCACGGATGAATTCAAGGAATATCAGAAGCAGCTCGTCAAAAACTGCGCCGCTCTTGCGGACGAGCTTCTCAAAAACGGCGTTGACCTCGTTTCCGGCGGAACGGACAACCATCTCTGCCTTCTTGACCTTCGTTCGCTCGGCGTTACGGGAAAAGAACTCGAAGAACGTCTTGACGCAGTAAACATCACAACGAATAAGAACTCCGTTCCGAACGACCCCCAAAAGCCGTCGGTCACAAGCGGCGTTCGTCTCGGCTCGGCGGCAGTCACAACGAGAGGTCTCAAAGAGGACGATATGCGTGAAATCGGACGTTACATTGCCCTTGCCGCAAAGGATTTTGAAAACAGCAAGGACGAAATTCTCAAAGGCGTAAACGCCCTTTGCAAGAAATATCCGCTTTACGAATAATCAAAAAACAAAAACATCTCCGCCGCCGGCTTTTGTTTCGCCTGCGGCGGGTTTTTCTTTTCACGATTCTTCCGAAAACTTGACTACCGCCGCCGTAAAAGCTATAATAATACCCGTATAAAATCAAAAGAGCGTATTCACAAAAAGGAACGGTGAAAAAATGAAAGCACCTCTTGCCGAAAGGCTCCGACCGAAAAGCATTGACGAGATGGTCGGTCAGCGCCATCTTCTTGCGCCGGGAAAAGCTCTTCGCCGCATAATTGAAAGCGGTGAAATTCCGAACCTTGTTTTTTACGGTCCGTCGGGAATCGGAAAAACAACCCTTGCTTCAATCATCGCAACTCAGACGAACCGAAAATTTTGCAAGCTCAACGGAACCGTCGCTTCAACCGCAGACATCAAAGCCCTCGTTGCAAAACTTGATACCTTTGAAGCGCCGAACGGAATTTTACTTTATCTCGACGAAATTCAGTATTTCAACAAAAAACAGCAGCAAACGCTTCTTGATTACATTGAGCGAGGTTCAATCACGCTCATTGCTTCAACGACCGAAAATCCGTATTTTTATATTCATAACGCAATTCTCAGCCGTTCAACCGTTTTTGAATTTAAAAGCGTCAGCGGTGAAGAGATTATTCCTGCGGTGAAACGTGCGTTTTCTTTCCTTGAAGAGGACTCCGGCGTTCCGATTGAAGCCGAAGACGGCGCAATCAAAAGGATTGCCTTTTCCTGCGGCGGAGACGTAAGGAAGGCAATGAATGCCGCAGAGTTGTGCGTACTGAGCACTCCGCCCGAAAACGGAAGAATCGTAATCACCGCCGAACGTGCGGACGAACTGACCCAAAAAAGCTCAATGAAATATGACAAGGATGCGGACGAGCATTATGACATTCTTTCGGCGTTCCAGAAGTCGATGCGCGGTTCCGACCCGGATGCGGCGCTTCATTATCTTGCAAGGCTTCTTGAAGCCGGCGACCTTCCTTCCGCAACACGGCGGCTCATGGTTTGTGCGTGCGAGGACGTCGGCCTTGCTTATCCGATGATTATACCGATTGTCAAAGCGGCGGTTGATGCGGCGTTCATGGTCGGTCTTCCGGAGGCGAGGATTCCGCTTGCGGATGCGGTTGTTCTCGTTTGTAACAGCCCGAAGTCAAATTCGGCATACCTTGCTTATGATGCGGCGGCGGCCGACATCAGAAAAGGCAACTCCGGACCGATTCCGAGAACGCTTCAAAACAAGCATTACGACGGTGAGGACAACCGGAACAAGGGACAGTTCTACAACTATCCGCACGATTTTCCGAACCATTATGTGAAACAGCAGTATCTTCCGGACGCAATCAAAAACAAAAAATATTACTCCTTTGGCGAAAACAAAAACGAGCAGGCTGCAAAGGAGTATTGGAAAAAAATCAAGGGCGAATAAAAGCTCCCCACGGAAAGATTTCGACGGTCTTTTCCGTGGGTTTTTTTTCGGTATCGCTTCATTGTTGTCGGCCGCCGCAAGGCGGTTTCTTAAATTTATGCTGTCCTTCCTCGCACGGGGGATTTTTTGTTCTATGCTTTTATGTTGTCGTTTTGATTCGTACCGTGTACTATATCTTTTTATCCGTCCGCTCCGCTGGGGGCACTTTTGTCGGTTGATACAAAACAACACGGCGTTCCTTTTTAATTCGTACCTTTTATGTTATCTCTTTAATTCGCACCGTGTCTTATATCTTTCTATCCGTCCGCTCCGCTGGGGGCACTTTTGTCGATTGAAACAAAAGTACCCAAAAGTTCGCTTTTAAGTACGCCGCATTTGGTGAGCGAATTTTGATTTGCGGGGGAAAATCAAAATATCGCCCACCGATGCGGCTAAGGTTAAGCGGTTCTTCGCTCACGTTTAAGTCAGAGAAAATCCGCTTGAATTCAAAACTTTCGGTTAAGATTGTGCGAAAGCAAGTTTACGAAAGGACGGAATTTTCTTTTGCTTGTTGCGGATTTTTTGGTTCTGTGCTTTTATATTTGCTCGTACTTGAAGCTTTTTCTTTCTCATCTTTCTCTTTATGCTGTCGTTTTAATCGCACCGTGTCTTATATCTTTCCATCCGTCCGCTCCGCTGGGGGTACTTTTGTCGATTGATACAAAAGTACCCAAAAAATCGCTTTTCGGTACGCCGCATTTGGAAACCGAATTTCCCTTTTGCGGGGGAAAAAGGAAAATATCGGCTTCCGATGCGGCTACAACGGTTTCGTCTGCTAATCTCACTTTTTAAAAACACCAATCCGCTATTATCTTTAAACCACACTCTGTCATGGTTTTCAGTCAGAGGAAGCTAAAAAGAACCATTTCGCTTTCCTTCTCTCCGCGGATTTCTTGCAGTGGATTTATATGTTCTGCCTTGATTTTTTCATTCGTAGTGGAATTTTGTGAGACTTCCGTTTAAACCTCACCGTTTTTACCATATAAATCTTTACGGTGCAAAAGGTTACCCTTCTTTTAAATTTTTCAACATTCAAGTAAGCGTAAGCAGAAAAGTTCACGCTTAAAATCCGCACGAGGAAAAGAAGAGTATTGTTGTCTTGAATCCTTGCTTTAAAACAATGGGCACTAACGGTTTTGTACTACAGGCGGATTTTTCTTTCTGTATAATTGTGAAAGGATATGAACAACCCGGCTAAAGCCGCATCGGAAGCCGATATTTTCCTTTTTCCCCCGCAAAAGGGAAATTCGGTTTCCAAATGCGGCGTACTAAAAAAGCGAACTTTTGGGTACTTTTGTTTCAATCGACAAAAGTGCCCCCAGCGGAGCGGTCGGATAGAAAGACATAAGACACGGCGCGAATCAAAGAGATAACATAAAAGGTACGAATTAAAAAGGAACGCATTGCTGTTTTGTATCAATCGACAAAAGTACCCCCAGCGGAGCGGACGGATGTAAAGATATAGTACACGGTGCGAATTAAAACGATAGCATAAAGAGAAAGACGGAGAAAGGAAAGCCCATTGCTTTGTTTTGTTTCAATCGACAAAAGTGCCCCCAGCGGAGCGGACGGATGAAAAGAAATAGAACACGGTGCGAATCAAAGCGACAACATAAAAAATACACCTTAGCGTAGGAAATCACTCCCTCAGTCGGCATAGCCGACAGCTCTCTCGCAGGAGTGAGCCAAAACAGTCGGACGTAAATTTGACGATTAACCGCACGTTTAATCGTCAACTTAAAACAGTACGCAAAAAAACACCCCGTTCGGAAAATCAGAACGGGGTGTGGCATATTGTTTACCGTAATCAGAATTCAAGCTTCTTTTCGATGTATTCGCAAAGTTCGGAAATCGGAAGACGAATCTGTTCCATGCTGTCGCGGTCACGGACGGTTACGCAGCCGTCTTCGGCCGAGTCAAAGTCGTATGTGATGCAGAACGGAGTTCCGATTTCGTCCTGGCGACGATATCTTTTTCCGATTGAGCCGGTGTCGTCAAAGTCAACGTAGAACTTTTTCTGAAGCATTGAAAGCACTTCGGAAGCCTGTTCGGAAAGCTTTTTTGAAAGCGGAAGAACGGCTGCTTTGAACGGAGCGATTGCCGGGTGGAAGTGCATGACAACTCTTGTGTCGTTCTTTTCTGCGTCAACAACCTCTTCGTCGTATGCCTGAGTGAGAAGAGCAAGGAAAAGTCTTTCAACGCCGAGCGACGGCTCAATGACATACGGAACGTATCTTTCGTTCGTTGTTTGGTCAAAATAATCAAGGCTCTTTCCGCTGGTTTTGATGTGCTGAGTGAGGTCGTAGTCGGTTCTGTCGGCAACGCCCCAAAGCTCGCCCCAACCGAACGGGAAAAGGAATTCAAAGTCGGTCGTTGCTTTTGAGTAGAAGCAAAGTTCTTCTTTTCCGTGGTCACGAAGGCGAAGGTTTTCCTCGGTGATTCCGAGCGAATAAAGCCAGTCACGGCAGAATGAACGCCAATAATCGAACCATTCAAGGTCGGTTCCCGGCTTGCAGAAGAATTCAAGTTCCATCTGTTCAAATTCGCGGACTCGGAAGATGAAGTTGCCCGGAGTGATTTCGTTTCTGAACGACTTTCCGATCTGAGCAACGCCGAACGGAATTTTCTTTCTCGTTGTGCGCTGAATGTTTGCAAAGTTGACGAAAATTCCCTGAGCCGTTTCCGGACGGAGATAAAGCTCGTTCTTGCTGTCCTCTGTAACGCCCTGGAAAGTTTTGAACATGAGGTTGAACTGACGGATATCGGTGAAGTTGTGCTTTCCGCAGTTCGGGCAGGGGATGTTCTTTTCGTTGATATAGTTCATCATTTCCTCGTTTGACCAGCCGGCAACGTTCGTTCCGTCAAAGTCTTCAATGAGGTTGTCGGCTCTGTGGCGGGTTTTGCATTCACGGCAGTCCATGAGAGGATCCGAAAAACCGCCGAGGTGACCTGAGGCAACCCATGTTTGAGGATTCATGAGGATTGCGCTGTCAAGTCCGACGTTGTATGGGCTTTCCTGGATGAACTTTTTGCGCCAGGCGTTTTTGATGTTCGTTTTGAGCTCAACGCCGAGTGGGCCGTAGTCCCATGTGTTTGCAAGGCCGCCGTAAATTTCACTTCCGGCGTATACAAAGCCTCTGCCTTTGCAGAGAGCAACGAGTTTTTCCATTGATTTTTCTGTGTTTTTCATTGGTTACTCCTTTCGCAGCGGTTTGAAACTTCCTTTGTTGCTTTTCACCGCATACAAATATCTACCTTACATAATAATATAATCCGCCCGATTAGTCAAGCAAAGAAGCGAGAAAAATCAAGCCGCCCAAAAAATTAAAGCCGAAAAATTCCTTTTGTTCATCATCGGATAAAAATATTAACTTTTTCTTCCTCGGCGATTTTTCGTTTACTTTTTTTCGGCGGTATGCTATACTTATTTCATATCTATAAAAGGGGGAAAACAAGTAATGTCCGAAAAGAGACTGCATAAACGAAAGCCTGTTGCGTATTTTGCCTTTGTGATTCTTGCTTTCGTTGTTTTCGGTTCAATATTTTTCTGCTCGGCGAAGGATAACGCAAACGCCTTGTCTTCCGGTGCTTATAATTACAGGCTTGAGACAGCGGCGGCGGTCATAACTTCAGCCGACAAAAGTCTTTCCGGAAAAATTGAAATTCCTTCAAGACTCGGACTTTTCCCTGTTGTTGCAATCGATGAAAACGCTTTTGAGGACTGTACAAAGATTACGGAAGTTGTTTTTCCAAAGAGTGTTAAGGAAATTAAAAACAGCGCTTTTTCCGGTTGCTCTTCGCTTGAGACTGTTGTTTTTTCTTCTGAACTTTCTTCAATCGGAGCCGAGGCCTTCTCGGGTTGCGCCGTTAAAACCCTAAAAATTCCTTCGGATGTTTCTTTCATCGGAGAAAACGCTTTCAAAGACTGCGGTCTTTCGGGAATAATCATGACTGCAATGCCGGAGACGGTTCAAAGCAAAGCCTTCGGCGAAAACGGCGAAGGTGAAACGCTTCCGGTGATTTTCGGTTACAGCGAAACTTCGGTCAAAGCTTTTTCTGAGGAAAACGGCTTTTTGTTTGTGAATATCAGCTGTCGCCACAATGTAAACGGACTTTTTGTAACTTTGGAAAAAGCGCCGACCTGCAAAGAAGAAGGACGAAAAATCGGCGTCTTTTGCGAAAAATGTGCCTCATTCGTCGGCGGAGGAGAAACCGCTCCGGTGACCGAGCACTCGATTGTTGAAACGGAACCAGTTGAATCAACCTGTACCGTCCGCGGAAGCTTTGGCGGAAAGCATTGCAAATTTTGCGGGATGGTGACGGAAGAACCTGTTTTGCTTCCCCTTGCTTCGCACACACCTGTTTCGGCCGTTACGAAAAAAGCAACGGCAAAGGAAAACGGACTTCGGGTTGAACGCTGTTCGGTTTGCAAAAAAGTTTTGAAAAAAACGGTGATTAAAAAAGCGAACATCGTTTATCTTTCAAAAACGGTTTATACATTTGAAAACAAGGTTTTTACACCGTCGGTCATTGTCAAAAATTCGGACGGAAAAACGCTGAAAAACAAGAAGGATTATACCGTTGCTTACTCCCCGGGAAGAAAGAAAACCGGAAGATATCCCGTAACGGTGACTTTTATCGGTGATTATTCGGGAAAGGTTACGCTTTCGTTCAGCATTGTTCCCGGAAAAACGGCGGCTCTTAAAACAACGCTGAAGGAAACCGCAGTCAGCGCAAAATGGAAAAAGGTTTCCGGAGCGGACGGCTACAGAGTTTATCTTTTCAGAGAGGGAGACTTTGTGAAAGGTATTGACACAACAAAAACAGCCGTCGCCTTCAAGAACCTTTCAAGAGGGGCAAAATATAAGCTTGTTGTCAGAGCGTTCAAAAAATCCGGAAAAGAAAAGCTCTTTTCAACTTTTTCCGCAAGCTCGCTGTTCCTGACGAAACCTTCGGCAGTGAAAATCACTTCGGTCAAAACCGGAGGCGGCGCAGTAAAAATTACGTGGAAGGAACAAAAATTTGTAACCGGATATGTCGTCTATATTTCGGCAAAACCGAACAAAGGCTTTAAAAAAATCGGTACGGTGAAAGATAAAAATTCTTTCGCCGTGAAGAACCTTCAAAAAGGAAGAACATATTATTTTTCGGTGCGTTCATATAAGAGTTTTCCGAAGGCGGGAACGGTTCGGTCCGATGTCGGAAAAATTGTTGCAATTACCGTGAAATAAAACGAAGCGTTTTTGAAAGACAAAACGCTCAATAATAAAAAAATCTCTTTCTCGGTCACAAAGACCTTGAAAGAGATTTTTGTTTTTGAAAAAGCGAAACCGAATTTATTGCGGCGAAATATAAAGAAAAAGGAAACCGCTTTTTTCGGTTTCCTTTTGAAATCAGTTGAGTTTTCCGTAAAGCGAAACGCCTTTTGCACCGGCGTCGGTCTTCGGCGCTCTCTGCGGAGCGTCGGACTTCGGTGCGCCGCTGTTTCTTCTCGGACCGCCGGAGGGACGTCTGCCGCCTCTCTGGCCGCCGCGGCCGCCTCTGTTATATCCGCCCTTTGACGGGTGGGTGGGCTTTACGCCCTCTTCAAGGCTGATTACGACTCTTCTTCCGAGGTCGGAACCGACGGAGTATGAGGTTACGCCCTCAACCTCCTGAATCGCCGTGTGAATGATCCGGCGTTCATATGGGTTCATCGGCTCAAAGGTGAAGTTTCTTCCGTATTTGAGAACTTTTTGAGCGTTCTTCTTTGCAAGGGCGCAAAGAGCGGCTTTTCTTTTTTCTCTGTAATTTCCGACATTGATCGAAATTCTTGAATATTCGTTTTCGGTCTTGTGCTTTCCTGCAACGAGGCGTGCAAGATACTGAATTGAATCGAGTGTCTCTCCGCGTCTTCCGATTACGATTCCGTAATCGTCCGCACAGTCAAGTTCAAGCAAAATTTCGTCTTCTTCAAGAAGATAAGCCTTAATGTCAACGCTTTCAACGCCCATACCTTTGACAACTTTGACAAGGTATTCGGCGGCTTTTTTTGCGCCGGGCTTTGTTTCAAGCGAAATTTCTTCACGTTTTGCTTCTTCGGGAGCAGCCTTTTGCTCTTCGGGAGCCTTTGCGGTTTCGTTCACGGGCTTTTCCTTTGAGGGTCGGTCGGCTTTTTTCTGCGGTTTCTGAGCCGGAGCTTTCGGTGCCGAGGGAGCTGATTTTTCGGTTCCGTTTTTCACCTCGGATTTTTTCTCAGCCGGCTTTACTTCGTCGGGAGCTTCATAAAAAGCCCTTGCTTCGGCTTTCTTTCCGCCGAAAAGACCGAGAACTTTTTTTGTGGGCATAGTGACGATTTCGGAATGAACGTCTGCGCCGGCGGGAGCGTTGAGCGCCGCCTTTGCGTTTGCGATTGCTTCTTCAATCGTTGCGCCCTGTCCTTTTGCTTCGTGAATCATTGTTATCACCACCGTATCTGGGTTAAGTAATCGATTTTACGAATAAGCGCACTTATTCGGCGTCCGTTTTTGAAACGGACGTAATTGTTTTTTCGTATGCACGTCTTTCGATCGTCTCGTCAACCATAAGTCTTGCGATGGTTTTTCTCGGCGCATAAACTCTTCCGAGAATAAGAGTCTGGAAGAAGGCGAGAACGTTTGAGAGGATCCAGTACATACCCATTCCGGCCGGGAACTGGAACGTGAACCAGAGGGACATGAGGGGCATTGAGAGCATCATGCAGCCCATCATCTGAGCGTTTTCCATTCCGCCGGGATTGCTTTTCTTTTGTCTGACCTGAGTCAGAACGCTCGTGAGCATTGACGTTGCGAAAGATAAAAGAGGTATAAGGAGTAAAACTTTCGCTTCGGTCGAGGCAGAGCCAAGGTTTTTGAGGGTTGAAAACTGAGGAATTGCTCCGAGGTCGATTCCGAAAACGGTGAAGTCAAAATTCCTGATTTTTTCAATCGCTTCAGGATATTTTGCCGCCGTTGCGGGAATTTTTTTGAGAATTTCGTCAAGGTTTGCAATTGCGGCGGATTCTGCATAGGCCGCACTGTTTCCGGTGAGACCGAGAGTGGTCTTTGCAACGGTTGCAAGGGTGTTGACGAGATCCTTCGGAATTTCAAGAACATATTTCAGCGGTTCTCTGACAACGCCGTAAAGACCCCAAAGGATCGGAAGCTGAAAGAGAAGCGGCATGCAGCTGCTTGTCATTGCGTTATAGCCTTCACGCTGATAAAGTTCGTTGGTTTCTTCCTGAATTTTCTGGTTTCTTTCGGCCGGAGTATAATCCTGATATTTTTCTCTGATTCTTTTGAGCTTCGGCTGAAGTCTGACGGTTTTTGCCGTGCTTTTCTGCTGATGAATCGTTGAAGGCAACAAAATCAAACGGAAAAACAAAGTGAAAATCAACAGAGCAAGACCGTAGTTATTGATGAACTGATAAAGAATCCTGAACAGGAAGCCGAAAATGGAGTATAGAAAATCGAACATTGGTTTTCCTCCGTAAAATTATTCCGTCTGACATTGAAGAGCCTGAAATTCCGGAAAGCTTTTTCCGTGTTCAACGCTTTTTCTTTTCTCTCTTCGGCGGAACGGGATCGTATCCGCCGCGGGAAAAAGGATTGCAGCGAAGAACGCGCCAGAGCGCAAGAAGAAAACCCTTGAATGCGCCGTGGGTTTCAATCGCTTCGATTGCGTAACACGAGCACGTCGGGTAATAGCGACACATCGGCGGAAGATGGGGAGAAATATACTTCCGATAAAAGCGGATTACGGAAAGAAGAAGATTTTTCATTCCTTTTCCTCCGTAATTTTAAGTTCCGAAAAAGCGGCGAGCATTGCACGCTCGATCTGAGTGCTTTTTTGAAACTTTGTTCTTGTTCTTGCAACAAAAACAATGTCCCAGTTTCCGTTGATGCGGCCGGACTTGAGAACTGACTGAAAAGCGGCTCTGATAATCCTACGGGAGCGGTTGCGTTCAACGGCATTGCCGATTTTTTTGCCCGTTGTTATTCCGATGCGACAGATCCCCGCACGGTTTTTCATCGCATAGATGACAAGTGCAGGTTTCGCAACCGACTTTCCCCGGTAATAAAGCCGTTGAAAGTCTTTATTCAGATTTAACGAAACATAATTTTGCAAAAAAATCAAATCCCAACGCATTGCGCCGAAGGCGCTTTTAATCTGCCGTTTTCCGAGGGCGAAAGCCGTCGAAAAAAATCGGCGGCTGATTAGTAAGTGAGCTGTTTGCGACCCTTTGAACGTCTGCGGGCGAGAACCTTGCGGCCGTTTTTCGTTGCCATTCTCTTTCTGAAGCCGTGCTCCATCTTTCTGTGGCGCTTTTTGGGCTGATAAGTCCTTTTCATTGAGATATACCTCCTTTTAATAATGATATCTAACGGTCAAAGACCGTTTTAAGCAAATTTTTAAATGAGCCTGTCCGAAAAAATCGGACAAAGCCACCTATACCTGCATTTTGACATTATATATCAGAAACGCCCGTTCTGTCAATAATTTTTGGGAAAGTTTTTTTACTTTACACTCATGAAGAACGGTGTTTTTTCGTTTTTGGGAACAAAAATGTTTGGTATTTGGGTGAAGCGTGATTGCAAAAGCTTAAAATATCCGTTATCCGATTATATCCGAAAGTCCGGCTATTCTGACCTTCTCACGGAAGAGCGAGCAATTTTCGGTTGATTTTTTTCGGATGTTTTGGTATACTGTAAAAAAGAATGCCGAAAGGCAAAAAGAACCTGACCCGAAGAGGCTTTCTCTGAGCGAAAGGGAACGACGAAAGATTTTTTGAAACACGAAGCTTTTTGTGTTTTGTTTGCCGTACCCTTTTTTGAAAGGGTACGGTTTTTTGATTTCTTTTATATTTCAAAAATCAGAAGCAACGGAGGAAATAATATGCAGACAAGAGTTGCCGTCATGTCAATCATCGTTGAAAACGAAGGCTCGGTTGAAAAGCTCAACTTGATTCTTCATGAATTCGGCGAATATATCATCGGAAGAATGGGTCTTCCTTACAGAAAAAAGAAAATCAACATTGTTTCCGTTGCGCTCGACGCACCGCAGGACACAATTTCTTCCCTTGCGGGAAAGCTCGGAAACATTGAAGGTCTCAGCGTAAAAACGGCGTATTCAAATGTTATCGGTGAATAAAGAAAAGGAGCTTCTTGAAAAGCTCAGAAAAGAAAGACGACTTTCTCTTCCCGACTATGAAAAGCTTGTCGGAACGAAAGACGAAGAGGTAATTGCGCTCGCCGCAAAATATGCCGACGAAGAACGGAAAAAAGTTTTCGGAACGGACGTGTATATCCGCGGACTTATCGAAGTCGGAAACGTCTGCCGGAACGATTGCTTTTACTGCGGAATCCGCCGCTCGAACAAAAACTGCGAACGGTATGTCCTTTCGGAAAAGCAAATTCTTTCCTGCTGTGAGGAAGGCTATTCGCTCGGTTTCAGAACTTTTGTCCTCCAGGGCGGCGAAGGCGTGATGCAGACCGAAAAAATCTGTTCGGCTGTTGAAAAAATAAAACGCTCTTTTCCGAATTGCGCCGTGACTCTTTCGCTCGGCGAATACCCGTTTGAGGATTACAAAAGAATGAAAGAGAGCGGAGCGGACAGATATCTTTTGAGACATGAGACTGCGGACGGCGAACATTACAGAAAGCTCCATCCCAAAGAGCTGAAACTTGAAAACCGAATGAGGTGCCTGCGTGACCTCAAAAAGCTCGGCTTTCAGGTCGGCTGCGGCTTTATGGTCGGTTCTCCGTTTCAGACGGATTCCTGCATTGCAAAAGACTTGAAGTTCATTGAAGAGTTTCGGCCGGAAATGTGCGGAATCGGTCCGTTTCTTCCGCAAAGGGATACCCCCTTTGGCTCATACGAAGCCGGGAGTGCCGAAAAAACGATTTTTCTTCTTTCTCTTGTTCGGCTGATAAATCCGGAAATTCTTCTTCCGGCAACGACTGCGCTCGGAACGGCGCTCGAAGGCGGAAGGGAAGAAGGACTCAAAGCCGGAGCGAACGTTGTGATGCCGAACCTTTCGCCGCTTGAGGAAAGGAAAAAGTATGCGCTTTATGACAACAAGCTTTCCTCCGGCGCCGAATCGGCTCAAAGCCTTGAACTTTTGAAAAAGTCCGTCAAAAACGCCGGATATAATATAGTATACACAAGAGGGGATGCGATCGCTTTTTCAAAATGAGAAGTTGTCGAAAAACCGAACGATAATTTTTTAAAAAACTTCTGACGGAAAGAGAAATCTGACCGCAAGGAAAGGAAAATATTTATGTCAAACTACAATCCGAAATCAATGAAAGCCGATGAATTCATCAGCGACGAAGAAATCAGGGCAACCCTTGCTTACGCAAAGGAACACAAAAACGACCTTGAACTTGTTGACGAACTTCTTGAAAAGGCAAAGCCGAAGAAAAGCGGAAACGGCGTAACCTGTCGGGGTCTCACTCACCGTGAGGCGGCCGTTCTCCTTGCCTGCGAGGACGGAGAAAGGGTTCAAAAAATGTATGAACTTGCGAACGAAATCAAGCTTGCCTTTTACGGAAACAGAATCGTAATGTTTGCACCGCTTTATCTTTCAAATTACTGCGTGAACGGTTGCGTCTATTGTCCGTATCATATGAAGAATAAACACATTGCACGCAAAAAGCTCACCCCGGAGGAGGTTAAGGCGGAGGTTATCGCCCTTCAGGACATGGGTCACAAGCGCCTTGCGATTGAGGCCGGAGAAGACCCGAAGATGAACCCGATTGAGTATATTCTTGAGTGCATCAAAACAATCTATTCCGTGCACCACAAAAACGGAGACATCAGACGTGTCAACGTCAACATTGCCGCAACAACGGTTGAAAACTACCGAAAGCTCAAAGAGGCCGGAATCGGAACATATATTCTTTTTCAGGAGACTTATAACAAAGAAAGTTATCTCAAACTTCATCCTACGGGACCGAAGCATGATTACGATTACCATACCGAAGCGATGGACAGAGCGATGGAGGGCGGAATCGACGACGTCGGACTCGGCGTGCTTTTCGGCCTTGAAGGTTATGATTACGAATTCGCCGGCCTTCTTATGCACGCAGAACACCTTGAAGCCGTTCACGGCGTCGGCCCGCACACAATCAGCGTTCCGAGAGTTAAAAAAGCCGATGACATTGACCCGGACGCATTCGACAACGGAATTTCGGACGAACTTTTCACAAAGCTCATTGCCTGTATCAGAATTGCCGTTCCGTATACCGGAATGATTATTTCGACCCGTGAAAGCGAAGAAGTCAGAGCAAAAGCGCTTGAATACGGAATTTCACAGATAAGCGGGGCTTCAAGAACT
Source organism: uncultured Eubacteriales bacterium (assembly GCA_934561055.1). Taxonomy (GTDB): domain Bacteria; phylum Bacillota; class Clostridia; order Oscillospirales; family Acutalibacteraceae; genus UBA6857. The sequence goes on along the minus strand of CAKTFN010000014.1, from coordinate 3,044 downwards.
TCCGTCGGCGGCTACACCGAGGAGGAGAGACCCCACGATTCGGAACAGTTCGACGTTTCCGACCAAAGAACGCTCGATGAGGTGGTTTGCTGGCTGATGAAAAAGGAACATATTCCGTCGTTCTGCACCGCCTGCTACCGTGAGGGAAGAACCGGAGACAGATTTATGAGCCTTTGCAAAAGCGGCCAGATTCTCAACTGCTGCCACCCGAACGCACTCATGACTCTCACGGAATATCTTGTTGACTACGCTTCGGAAGAAACGAAAAAAGTCGGCTTTGAACTGATTGAAAAGGAACTTCAAAAGATTCCGAAAGAAAAAGTGCGCAAAATTGCCGAAAAGAACATTGAAGATATCAAAAACTCAAACCGCAGAGATTTCAGATTTTAAGGAGGGTACGCAATGGGACTTAACGACAGACCCGCCGCCGAGCGGCTTCACATCGGATTTTTCGGCCTTCGCAACGCAGGAAAGTCGAGCGTTGTCAATGCCGTCACGGGGCAAAAGCTTTCGCTCGTTTCGGAAGTCAAGGGAACAACAACCGATCCGGTTTCAAAAACAATGGAGCTTCTTCCTCTCGGACCGGTTGTTGTTATCGACACACCGGGAATTGACGATGAGGGCGAACTCGGAAAAATGAGAGTGATGAGAGCAAAGCAGACGCTTTCAAAAACCGATGTTGCCGTTTTGGTCGTTGACGGCGAAAAGGGCGTTCAAAAGGCGGACGAAGAGTTGAAAGATTTGTTTAAGGAGAAGAACATACCTTTCATTGTTGCGTTCAACAAAAGCGACCTTCTTGAAAACAAACCGGACTGCAAAGAGAACGAAATTTTCATCAGTGCAAAAAACGGAACGAATGTTTATGAACTCAAAGAACTTATTGCAAAAGCCGCAAAGCTTTCTGAGAACAAAAAGAAGCTCGTTTCCGACCTTTTGAAAAAAGGCGACGTTGTTGTTCTCGTTACGCCGATTGATGCGGCCGCACCGAAAGGAAGAATGATTCTTCCCCAGCAGCAGATGATTCGTGACGTTCTCGATTGCGGCGGAATCAACGTTGTTACGAAAGAGACGGAACTTGAACAGGCGCTTTCCGTCCTTTCAAAAAAGCCGAGAATGGTCATCACCGATTCGCAGGCTTTCGGTTTTGTGAGCAAGGTTGTTCCGGAAGACATACCGCTGACGTCCTTCTCGATTCTTTTTGCAAGGTACAAAGGCGAACTTGAACCGTTCGTGAACGGCGCAAAATCGCTTTCAAAGCTTAAAGACGGAGATTGCGTTCTGATTTCCGAAGGCTGCACCCACCACAGGCAGTGCGGCGACATCGGAACGGTGAAGCTTCCGAATTGGATCAGAGGGTACACTAAAAAGGAGCTTTCCTTTGAATTCACGTCCGGCGGTGAATTTCCGGAGGATTTTTCAAAGTATGCGCTCGTTGTTCATTGCGGTGGCTGTATGCTCACCGAAAGGGAGATGAAGTCGAGAATTGCCCGGGCGGAAAACGCGAAAGTTCCGATTACGAATTACGGAATTGCGATTGCATTGATGCACGGAATACTTGAACGTTCGCTTTCACCTTTTGAGGACATTACATTATAAGTTTGCACAAGCAAAAAGCAACGAAAACCGCAGGTCTAAAATCTGTGGTTTTTGTTTTCTTTTCGGAAGTTTTTTTGCACTGATTTTACCGAATTTGACAATTTGGTCAATATATGTTAAGATACACCCGAAAAAAGAGCTTGGGTAGGCAATTTTGCCGAATCATTTTTTTGAAGGCCGATATTTTCGATATCGGCAGGGGTGTGAAATGAAAAAACTTTCTGATTTTCAGGAGACCACGCACGCTTCAATGCGGCGTGACGATAAAATAAAACGCTTTTTGACGAACAAAATTCTGCTTTCGGCTTTTGCCGTTGTTGTCGTTTTGATTGCCGCCGTTTCGGTTGTTACTCTCATAAGCGAAAAAAAGAGTAATGAACCGACGGATACGCAGCCTCTTACGCTTTCCGCTTCGGTGCGCGAGGTTGACAGCAGTACGCCGCAGGAACTGAAGGCAAGTTTTCTTCTTGCCGTTTGCAGTGAGGACAAGCGAAAGATCAGCCTTCTTGCCTGTCTTAACGCTGACAGTGACAGGGGCAGCTTCAAAATTTCGTATATTCCGGCTTCCCGGAGGTGTAAGGTTGACTCAACCGAGGGAAGTATTGAGGAGCATTTCAAACGCTCTGGTTCGGACGGACTTATCTGGGCGGTGCGTGCCTGCACCGGGAATGCGATTGACCGGTATGTGATTATTGACGAAAAGGATGTTATGAACATTTTTAAGGTCTTCGGCGAGCAGGTTATTATTATCCCGAATGAGGTTCGCCACACATACAACGGAATCAGTTTCATTATTAATGACGGTGAGCAGAAAATTTCCGCAGACAATCTGGCAAAATACTTTGCTTATCTTTGTGACAATCAGTACGAAGAGAACGAGAATATCACGGGTCTCGTTTCACGCTATCTTGCACTTTCTTTGGGTGACGGAAATGCGGAAGAACTCGAAAGAAAGTATAATGAGCTTGTCAATCTAATAAAGACGGACATCTCGGCAATGGATATCGCAACTTACGGACCGCTTCTTTCATCGTTTGCAAAGAGCGACAAATAAATAATATACTATATATATAGGCAGACCGTTTTCTTTTTCGGAAGGGAAAACAGACTGCCTTTTTTATTGAAAAATTTGAGAAAAGTGTTGACAAATGTCTAAAACTGTGGTAAAGTATCAAAGCTCTCTTCGTGAGGAGAAAGCGATTTTATCGCATGAAAAACTTTTTTGAAAAACTTTGAAAAAGTGTTGACAAAGATTGAAAAATGTGATAAAATAGCAAAGCTGTCTTCGAGAGAAGAAAGCAAAACACCTTAAAACCTATCACACAAAAAACTTTTCAAAAAAGTTTGAAAAACCCCTTGACAAGAGGGTAAGAAATGTGATAGAATAGGCGAGCTGTTTCGGAAGGGACAGCGAATTGAACCTTGAAAATTAAACAACGATGAAAAGG
>CAKTFN010000013.1 GCA_934561055.1 uncultured Eubacteriales bacterium | reverse complement strand
GGGGTATAGCTCAGCTGGGAGAGCGCTTGAATGGCATTCAAGAGGTCAGCGGTTCGATCCCGCTTATCTCCACCATATACGGATTAAGCTGTAAATAGCTCCGTCTCGGTCGCCTCGCCGTGTAAAAATTTGAGGTCTTTTTTTTACAATTCTTTTTCTTACAACTTTTTTTACAACTTAATATTTACGCGGAGGTGGCGGAATTGGCAGCATAGCGGCCGAGCGCTGCCGGTGGCAGATGAAGCGAGGGCGGTATGGCGCAGCGGTCAAAGGATGAAGGCTTTTTTTAAAAGCCGAACAGACTTTGGGAACCGCAAGTGTCATGCGGAGTGCGTCTGACAAGTCCGCAATATTTTTACAACTTAATATTTACGCGGAGGTGGCGGAATTGGCAGCATAGCGGTCGAGCGCTGCCGGTGGCAGATGAAGCGAGGACGGTATGGCGCAGCGGTCAAAGGATGACGGCTTTTTTTGAAAAGCCGAACAGACTTTGGGAACCGCAAGTGTCACGCGGAGTGCGTCTGACAAGTCCGCAATATTTTTACAACTTAATATCTATACGCGGAGGTGGCGGAATTGGCAGCATAGCGGCCGAGCGCTGCCGGTGGCAGATGAAGCGAGGGCGGTATGGCGCAGCGGTCAAAGGATGAAGGCTTTTTTTAAAAGCCGAACAGACTTTGGGAACCGCAAGTGTCATGCGGAGTGCGTCTGACAAGTCCGCAATATTTTTACAACTTAATATTTACGCGGAGGTGGCGGAATTGGCAGCATAGCGGTCGAGCGCTGCCGGTGGCAGATGAAGCGAGGACGGTATGGCGCAGCGGTCAAAGGATGACGGCTTTTTTTGAAAAGCCGAACAGACTTTGGGAACCGCAAGTGTCACGCGGAGTGCGTCTGACAAGTCCGCAATATTTTTACAACTTAATATTTACGCGGAGGTGGCGGAATTGGCAGACGCGCTGGATTCAGGTTCCAGTGGTAGCAATACTGTGTGGGTTCAAGTCCCATCCCCCGCACCAAAAAAGCAGTTCTTTCGGACTGCTTTTTTTATTAAGAAAACAACATAAAAGTCATTTTGCGGTGTTATTCAAAAATCCGTTGCAACCGGAGCACAAGCCCTTGCAACGGATTTATTTTTTATTCGGGTTTTTCAAACGAAATTTTTCCGAGCTTTCCGCTGCGGTATTCGTCAAGAATCATCACCGAGGCACGCTCGGTATCGGTTTCCCCGCCCCGGATGAGCATTCCTCTTTTTCTTCCGATGAGTTCAAGAAGCTCATATTCTCCGAGTGAGAGATCCTCCTCTTTGAGCTTATACCGCTCGCAAAGAAGCTTTCCGTAATCGGCGGAAAGAACCGAAAGAAGGCGCATCGCCATTGTCTCGCTGTCAACAACGTCGTCTTTGACCGAGCCGATGAATGAAAGCTTGTCGCCGACTTTCGGGTCGTCAAACTTCGGCCAAAGCACGCCCGGAGTGTCAAGAAGCTCAATTCCGTTTCCGATTGCGAACCACTGATTATGACGTGTAACGCCGGGTCTGTCGGCAACCTGAGCACGGCTTTTTTTCGCCATTCGGTTGATGAACGAAGATTTTCCCGTGTTCGGTATTCCGACAACCATCACCCGAAGCGCTTTTCCCGGCATTCCCTTTTCTTCGTTGCTTTTGATTTTATCGGCAAGAACACGGCGAACAAGCGAATGATACTGCGAAAGTCCCTTTCCGCTTCGGCAGTCAACGGCGATTGCTGTTTGTCCGTGTCTTCTGAAATATTCAATCCATTCACGGGTTGTTTTTTCGTCAGCCATGTCGCACTTGTTGAGAAGGACGATTCGCGGCTTGTTTTGAGTCAGTTCGTCGAGTTCCGGGTTTCGGCTCGAAAGCGGTATTCTTGCGTCAAGAAGTTCCGTCACGCAGTCAACGAGCGGAAGGCTCTCTTTGATGAGTCGCCTTGTTTTCGCCATATGGCCGGGAAACCACTGAACAATCTGCTTTTGTGAATCGGGCATGATAAGCACCCTCCGTAATACAAATTTGACAGCGTGGAAAAAGACACGCTGTCATGAGAATCTTTTACTGTTCTGCGGATGTTTGAAGTTCCGCTTTTTCAACCTTCCACTCTTTGAGCGGATTGACCTTCAGGCGTGAGCCCGTCATTTCATCAACCGAAAACGGCTTGAGCTTGACAACACCCATGATATAGTCTTCGGCAATAAAACCGATTTTGTCGCTTCGGCTGTCCGTTGAACCTTGACGGTTATCGCCCATTACAAAGACGTGACCCTCCGGAACGGTGAGCGGAAAATCAACTCCTTCGTTGTTGAGCGTGAGATTATTAATATACGGTTCGTCAAGAACCTTTCCGTCAACCGAAACTTCTCCGGTTGAAAAGTCAATGTCAACAACCTGGTTTTCCGTTGCGATTATTCTTTTAACAATCGGTTCGTCGAACCAGTTCGGCTGAGTGACAATTACAACCTGGCCGTACTGCGGATTTCTGTCGTATGCCGAAACGATGAGCCAATCTCCGTCATGAAGAGTCGGAACCATTGAAGAACCCGAAACGCCGACAACACGGAAAAAGAACGTGAAAATAACCATAATCGTAACAATCGCCGAAGCAAGAACCGACGCCATGTCGTAAAGATTGATTACCGCCTTTTCACGGGAAGTGAGTTCGTTTTTTTCTTTTCTTGTGATATCCATCAAATGATCACCCTTTTTAAAGAAAATGAGAAAAGGGAGAAAGCTCAATAAAAGCTTCTCCCCTTTTGAACGCTTTATCAGCCGAGCTTTTCCTTAACCTTAGCAGCCTTACCGACTCTGTCACGAAGATAATAAAGCTTGCTTCTGCGAACTTTACCGTTTCTGACAACATCAACGGCAACAACGTTCGGTGAGTGAACGGGGAAAACTCTTTCAACACCAACGCCGTAAGCAACACGGCGAACGGTGAAGGTTGAAGAAATTCCGCTGCCTCTCTTGGCAATTACGGTTCCTTCAAACATCTGAATTCTTTCTCTTTCGCCTTCACGGATTTTAACGTGAACACGAACGGTTGAACCGATGTTGATTTCGGGTACTTCAGCTTTAAGGCTGGGATCCGAGATAAGTTTGAGTGCGTCCATTGGTTTTTTCCTCCTAAATTCTGCCACGTTCGTGCCCTTCAAAAAGAGCAGAGGACCGCTTTTAATATTACAGACTGAATTCAGCCGGCATCAAACCACGCCGCAATGCGACGGATACAAATGCTTTAATATATTAGCACAACCGGCAAATTATTTCAAGGTCTTTTTTGATATTTTTTTGAATTTTTCAAAAAAATCTTCATCGTTTGCTTTCGATCCATTCTTTGATGAGCGGAAGACTTTCTTCTTCGGCTTCAAAGGTTTTGCTTTCAATTTCGTCCTCGCTCCGGCAGGAAAAGCTTTTCGTTCCGCGATAGACGGATGCTTTGATATACTCGCCGCCCTCGTCGGCTTTTTCAATGAAGATTGCGTAATTGAAAAGTTCGTCCGAAAAGCAGCCTTTCTGCGGATCGGTTCCGAGCGAACCGAAATATTTATTATAGGTTCCGCCGATTCTTGAACCGCCGATGAGCCAGTCAAGGCGGGGAACAATAACCTCGCTGTTCATGATTTTACTCCTTTTTGTCGTTTGGATTTTCCGTAATGCGCTTTCCGCCTGCAAAGTAGCCGTAACCGTAGCCGCCGTAAGAATCATAGCCGCCGTAGCCGTGCTTTCGTCCTCCGTAACCGTAACCGTCTCCGGAATAGCCGTATCTTCTGTTTCCGTAATATCCGTAACGTTTTCCGTAGTAACCGTAGCGTTTTCCGTAATAGCCGTACTTTCCGGAGTAGCCGTAATAATCGCTCTTATAGCCGGAGAAACCGGATTGAACCGCATTGAAAACAACTCCCGAAACAACTTTGTTGATGTCATAGATATACTGAAGCGCACGCTTGATTTTTGAAACGGGCGTATAGTCCTGTCTTATGACGAAAAGCGTTTCGTCGGTGAGGTTGATAATTTGTGCCGCGTCGGAAACCATTCCGCACGGAGGAGCGTCGGCAACAACGTAATCATAGTTTTCCCGAAGATAATCAAAAAGGCGCAAAAGGGGTTCTTTCGGAATTGTTTTGAGCTTTTTTGAGCCGGCATAAAAAATGTGAAAATTCTCGTTTTCACCCCTCGTTGCAAGGTTTTCAAGTCCGCAGTCGCCGTCAATATAATCCATTACGCCACGACTGAGAAGAGTAACTCCGAGATACTTCTGAACGCTCATTCTTGCAAAATCGGCGTCAAGAAGCGCAACTTTTTTTCCGCTGCGTGAAATTGCCAGCGCAAGGTTATAGGAAACGGTTGTTTTTCCCTCTCCCGGCATTGCGCTCGTTACGGAAATTACCTTTCCGGAATCCTTTTCAAGCTGTTTGAGAACGCGCCGTTTGAGATATCGGAAGCTCTCGGAAAAATCTGCGTTGCGCTGAGAAATCGTGACGAGCGAAGAGGAATGTCTTTTTCTTTTTTTGACCTCGACCCAGGGAACTTCGCCGACGCATTTGAGATTGAGCTTTTCCTTTATGTCGTCACGCTTTTTGACCGTATTTTTTGAAATTGCATAAAGCGCAAAAATCACGCACGAAAGAAAAACTCCGGCAACGGCCGCAATGAAAACATCCCGCTTATAAGAAAACTTGTTCGACGGTTTTTCGGGAAGTTGCGCCGGTGAATAAATCGACATCGACGTTTCGCCGAGAACATACTGAGCAAGCCTCGGATAGTTTTCAATCACGGCGCAAAGAATGTCATAAGCATCCTGCGCCGACGTACTCGTCACGGTAATTGTGAAAAGCGGTGCGTTCTGAACGTCGTTGCTTGCGGTAATCGTTCCGTTGAGCCCGTTGACGCCGAGCCTGTCCATGAGAATCTGACGCATTGTCGAACTGTTGATGATGAAACCGAAGGTTTTTGAAAGCTGCTCTGCAAGAGCCGAATTGTAATATGACTGAATTGTCGAAGCACCCGTTGCGCCGCTTGTTCCCATTGTTGAAATTGAAAACGACGCCTGCGCCGTATACTTCGGAACATAGCTTTTTTTACAATTGTAATAAGCAAAAAGTGAAAGCGCAGTAATGATGATGACCGAAAGCCACCAAAGCTTTTTGAATCCCTTCCAAAAATCAACGGCAAGAACGTCAAGTTTTACAAGATCTCCGAAATAAAGGCCGTCCTCTTTTTCCGAAGATTTTCGGTTTTCATTTTCTTCCGACATGCGCCTCACCTCTTTTCATCAATATTTGTTGTAATAATAATCGGTGCCGTACGAACGTGTGTCACTCATTCTTCCTTTGAAAACGGATGAATAAACGTCACGGTAATCGTTGAGAATGCAGCCTGCAAAATATGACTGCGTTCCGGAGAGAATGTCCGCCGCGTCATTAATGAGCGGAATCGGTGTACTGTCCTGACGGATAACGAGCAGTGTTACGTCAACGTTGTCGGCAACGCTTTCGGTGTCCGCCGTCAATGAAGTCGGCGGCGTGTCAACGATGATATAATCATATTTATCATAAAGAAACTTCAAAAGATCCTTGAAACGTTCGGAACTGAGAAGCTCAAAAGCAAACTGATAGCTGTTTTTTCCGGCAATCACGTCAATTTTACTCTTCTTATCGCTCCGAAGAACGTCCTCAAGCTCAACCTTTCCGAGCAGATAATCGCCAAGCTCGCTGTAGGAATTGAAAAGATCCGAGTCAAAAAATCTGAAAACGGCCGGTCTTCTCAGGTCGGCGTCAATCAGAAGCGTTTTATATCCCTTTGAAGCAAGATTCATTGCAATATTGACCGAGATGGTCGTCTTTCCTTCGTGTTCGTCAACACTCGTGATGATAAATGTTTTTGCGTTGCGTGAATTTTTGAGATACTCGATTTTTGTTGAAACACGGTTGATACTTTCGCAAAAGGCATATCCCATAAGCGGATTCAAAATGTTGATGGTGACTTTTTTCTTTTCCTTTTTCGCCTTTTTAAAAATCGCACGGCTGATGCTTTGATGGTAAACAACGCCGAAACTCTGAGCGTCAACGTTCCTTTCGATGTCGCTTTCCTGCTTCACCGTTTCACGAAGAGAAGAAAAAAGAACAATCAGAATAATGCACGCAAAAGCAAGACCTGCACCGGCAAGAACGGCTTTTTTTGTCGAGCTTACACTGTTGTACGGCGCAGTCGGAACGCTTGCGGGCGTAACAACGTCAATATAAACGTCCTCAAAAAGATTCTCCGAAAAAACGTTCTGATAGTTTTCATAAACCGCTTTCAACGTTTTGTATGCGTCAACGGCGTCGGCACCCTCGGCCTTGATCGTCAAAAGGTTCGTCTGTTCGACAATCGTTGCCGAAATTTTTGCAACATCGAAATCCTTAACATTTTCATTGATGATTTTTTTCATCACGTCACTTTGGAAAACATTTTGAAAAATTCCCGCAACTTCGATTGTTTTTGAAATATTCTGAGTGACGTTTGAACCCGAAACATTGACGGCAACCGTCATTGTACTTCTGTATTTCGGAACATAAACATAATCATAATATGTTCCGATTCCGACGAATCCGATGAGGAACGCAAGAATGACAACCCAAAGGTTTAATATGAGATCTCTCAAAATTATATAAAGATTGAGGTGAGGAACCTGAGACTTTTTCATTCTTCGTCACCTCCGCAAACAACAATGAGCCTTTCCGTCGCAACGAGCTTTTTCGCCTTTCCTTTTCCGACGTAAAGGCGGAACCAAACGTCGTACGTTCCGTTGTAACCGGTTGTCAGCTCCGAGTCGTCAACAACGATGTTGCTGTTTTTCATGGGCTTTTCGTTGTAATATGCGCCTTTGATAAAGCTTTTGAAATCCGGCTTCCGGCTGTTGAGCGGAAGATGAATAACATATTCGCTCAGTTTGATTTTATAAATATTTCCGATTTCATCGGGCGGAATGCTCACCGTTTTGAAGCGCCATTCATAAGTATATCCTTTGCTGTTGGTGACCTTGAAAAGAACGCTTGACGCAGTATTCGCTTTTTCGTTTTCATAAATTGTGTAAAGTCTTCCGGTGATGTCCCCGTCAAACTTATCGGTAACTTTCGCCGCACCTGTGAAATTCGGAGAAGTTCCGTTCGCAAAAACAAGGTCGTCTTTCAAAACGAATTCCGGCTTTTCATAATCGGTATAAACCAGTCTTACGCTTTTTTTGGAAACGTTTTTGTCAGAGTCCTCAACGCAGTAATTGACCATTGAAACGCCCTCTTCAATGAATTGAGTGACGTTTTCGACAAGAATTTTTGAAGTGAGCTCGCCGTCTTTTTCATCGTTCGCCGTAACATAACTCAAAAGTTCTTCGTCGGTCACACTGCATTTTGCTTTGATTTCCTTGACGCTGCAAACAATCGTCGGTTTTGACGGAGACGGTTTTACTTTCAGATTAAAAAACACTGCCGCTGCGCAAACGAGCACAAAAACAAGCAGCACCATTGAACGAAGCAGCCGCATTTTCATTCCTCCTTATCCGTAAGTTATCGGTTGATCGTTGAGAACCTTCATCGGATTCTCGTTAAAAATTCTCTCGACATATGCCTGTCCGAGGCGATAAGTCAACATTTCATGAGCCTGATTCATCCGTGGCGTTCTCTGGTACGGAGAATGACAGTCGCTCGCAACGAAATGAGCAAGGTGATTGTCAAGAAACCACTTTGAAAGCGCCTGCGGCCCGGGACCGTACCTTCCGAGAGGACTTCCCTTGTTCACCTGAAAAAGGCAGCCTTTTTCAAGAAGTGAGAAAGCGCCGGAAGGTTCGTTCTGAAGGAAGAAGTATCTTTCCGGGTGAGCGATTATCGGGACAAAACCGTGCGACTGAAGTGCTCCCGTAACAAAACCTACCCTGTGAATATCGTCGGCAAAATCAAATTCAACAAGAATATACCGTGAACCGTTAATCGGAACGAGCTTTCCTTCTTCTGCGTAGCGTGAAATGTCCGTAACGCCGAAATGCTCGGCTCCGAGAAAAATTTCAATCGGAAGTTTTGCTTTTTCCTTTGCTTCGCAAAGAACGGAAAAAGCTTTTTCAATGTCGCTTTTTCGAACGTCAAAACGGCATTGCGATTTATTGAGATAATGCGGAGTGATTACAATATGGGTCGTTCCGCTTTCGTAAGCGGCCTCAAGTATTGAAAGCGATTCGTCAAGCGAATCCGCTCCGTCATCAAGCGCCGGTGCAATATGAGAATGAATATCGACCATTTTGCACCTCCATAAAAAAATACTCTATTATTGTAACAAAAACGCGGTTTTTCGTCAATTGACAGTTTTTTGCGTATTACGTCTCTTTTTTCAAAAATTTTGTACGCTTCAACCTAATCTTCAATCGGCAACGTCATAGATTCTGTCGCAACAGGAAAGAAGGCTTTCCCTGTGTGTTGTGATGATTACCGTTCGTTTCTTTTTGAGGGAAAGAAGGTTTTCAATGAGTTTTCTTTCCGTCTCTTTGTCGAGCGCCGACGTTGCCTCGTCAAGAAGAAGAACGGGGCTTTCTTTCAAAACGGCTCTTGCAATCGCAATTCGCTGAGCCTGACCTTCTGAAAGGCCGGCCGTGTCTTCGCCGAGAGACGAGTTGATTCCCTCCGGCATCCGGCTCACGAAGTCAAAAGCGCACGCAATTTTGAGTGCATTTTCGATTTCTTCATCCGTTGCGGACGGCTTAATCATTCTGAGATTTTCCGCAATCGTTCCGGCAAAAAGCGAATGTCCCTGCGGAACGAAAGAAAACGCAGCCCTTGTCTTCGGCGAAATTTCAATTTTCTCTCCCCTTTTGTTTTTGAGAAAGAGGTCTCCGGCTCCTTCCTCAAGGGCAAGAAGGAGTTTTATTACGGTTGTTTTTCCCGCACCGGAAGCACCAATCAAGGCAACAATTTCTCCGGGGGAAGCGGTCATTTCAAAGTTTTTGAGAACCGTATTTTTTTCGCCGTAACCGAAGTTTACGTTTTCAAGTTCAACGCAAAGACCGTCTTCGGCGTTTTCTTCGATGAACTTTTTTTCAAAGTCGGAGTTTTCCGTCTCCTCCGTTTCAAGCTGAGAAAGCTCAATGAGTCTTCTTGCGCAAACGGTTGAGGAAACCGCGCCCGGAACGAGAGAAACAAGCGAACCGAATGCGGCGGAAAGCATCGAAGAAAGTTGAATGAACATTGTCATCGTTCCGAAATCAATCTTTCCCGACCAAAGCCGGTAAACGCTCCAGCCGAAGCATGAATAGGAAACAAGCAGTCCCATCAGCGAAATCACTGCCGAACCGAAAACGGAAAAACGGTTTTGAGAAATCAGCGCTTCGCTCAAAAGCGATTGAACGCTTTTGAAGCGCAGGGAAAAATCGGAAACAAGGTCAAAGACCTTGATGTTTTGAAGTTCTCCGAGACTTTCGCCGAGAAACGAAACAAGGTCGCTCGTTTTTTTTCGGACGGTTTTTGAGTTTTCTCTCATTTTTCCGAGGAAAAAGCCCGAAACGACAATCGTGACCGGAGAGCCGACAAGAGCAATGAACGCCATTGTTTTGTCATGGCGCAGAAGCAGAAAAAACGCACAGCAGAACTGAAAAAACTTTGTGATAAACGTCGGAATCCATGTAAGTACCGCCGAGGAAACGGTTGAAACGTCGTTGTTGATTCGGTTGAGAATATCGCCGCTTCTGAAGCCGTAAAGATTTTTCCACTTTGAAAAAAGAACAGCCGAATAGATATCCTCCCTTATGTCTTGGGTAACCATTGTGTTTGACGAGACGGAAATTCGGCTCATCACCGCAGAAAAGACGATATTCGTCAGTCCGAACGAAACGAACAAAGCCGCAAGAAGAAGAATCGAAGAATCGTCGTGACCGGTCACGGCGTTAATCAGCCGCCTTGAAAGCTCAGATCCGGCAATCGTGAGAGTGCTTGAAAAAAAGCCGATTACAACGTAAAGAACAACTCTGCGCTTATATTTTTTAATGTATTTCCAAATCCACCGAAGCTCCGCGGAAAACTCGGAAACCGAGGATTTTTCAAACTTTTTGAAAATCTTTTTCATTGAGTTCTCCTTAATTCAAACATGCAACCGCCTCACGCAAGGCAAGCATCAAAACCATAATTTCATAAACGCTCAAAAAGGGAAGAAAGCCTTTTAAAAAGCGTTTTTCGTCAGTCACGCAAAGTCTTTTTTCTTTGAATTCGCACGAAGCCATTGAGCTGTAAAAGCCGTAACCGACAACGGCGCCGAGAGTGTTGTTGAAAAGGTCGTCCGTTTCGCAAACTCCGAGCGAAAAAACAAGCTGGCAAATTTCAGCAAAAAGGCTCAAAAAAAATGCAGTCAAAATCACTGTTTTTGCGCCGCTTTTCTTTCCGAAAAGGAACGGAAGAAGAAAGCCTATCGGAACGAAAATTCCGATGTTTTCAAGAATCTGCATGAACACGTCGAGCGCATAATAATACTTCACGCTTGCGACGTATGACCAAAAAGGGACGAGTTCGGTTCCGACGTCATGCGGTTTTCTTGAAAAGACGGCAAGAAATAAAAATGCCGCACATGAAATCACGGCCAAAACCGCACCGAAAACACGAAGAAGCTTTTCCCTTCTCTTTGATTTCAAAAAGTAATATACAGCAGAAAAAAGCGCAACACACAAAAAAAGAGCAAGAAGAAAAAGGCAATCCCGCCAAACCATATCGTCAGCCTTCTTTCGTTTTCAGCTTTGAAAAAATCTTTTTCAGGAAGTCGTTACCGTAATTATAGTTAATATTAATAATCAGAAAGCTTTTCTCTGAGCATTGTTGAACTGGTGTTTTTTGTATACGGTAAATAAATCAGTTCAACTCCAAGTTTCGCCATCTCTTTTTCCGTCTCTTCCCAACGAGGATTACCTTTCCAATCCGAGCCGATAAAAAGTCTGTCAAAACGGTTTTCTTTATAAGCTTCCTTTTTATCAAGCGTATGACAAGGAATAACCTTGTCAACATATTTAAGTGATGAAATTATTTCGATACGCTCCGAAAACGGAACAATAGCCCTTTTATTTTTATATGACAGAACAAGTTCATCTGCATTAACACCGACAATCAGATAGTCACATTGTTCTTTTGCGTGCTTGATTAAATTCAAATGTCCGATGTGAAACATATCGTAGGTTCCCTGTGTATATCCGACAATCATTTAAAAATCTCCAACTTCTTTTTTTATACTTTCAAAATTCACAGAAGAACAGTTGAGTTCTCTGACTGCGTGATCCGTCCTCTTATCTTCCGGAGGAGGAGTCATATAATTTGAGCCGTAAAGCTGAGTCAATATCTGTTCCGGATTTTCCGCAATATAAATATATGTATTTTCAAACTTCATTTTTTTCGGTGTTCCGAGATCTGATTTCCTGTAAGTAGCTTTTTTATATGAATAACACGAACCCCAATTTACATAATACTCGCCTTTTGACTTTTCGGCTGTCATCAAGAACTTATGCAGTTTATCAATTGTTTCAATTGACATATTCGACATCACCGATAAATACAGCTTTTTCAGTGGATTTCCCGGAGTATAATCCATACCTTTTCCAAGCTTTGAAACTTTGTATAACTTTATAAAATACAGCGATTTCAAAAAACGGTTTTGCAAGGCTCTGAACGCTTTCCTTTTCGGGTTGGTTTCGTCAAGAAAAAAAACGTCGATTGAAATATCACTGAAACCGAATTCATCATCTTCAAAACAAAGTTTTATATATTCCTGAACAAAAAACTCATCATTTTCTCTCGTTCTGATTGTTACGGGTTTTTTAAGCATCTTTTTGCAAGTTTCAACGAACAAATCATAATATTTTCTCGGAATCATATAATCAATATCATCATCCCAAGGGATAAAACCGCCGTGTCTCACCGCACCGAGACACGTTCCGCCACTTGCATAACAAGGAATTTTCGCTTCTTCACAAACACCGTTCAATTGCTTCAGTAAATAAATAAGCAATATTCTCGCCTTTTCCTTATCCATAAGTTTTTCATTATCCATTGCTTTTTTCCTTTCTCATGATTTTATTGAAAACAGGTTTAAAAAGACCGAAAATTTTATTGAGAACATCCTTTTGCTCCGGAAAAACGAATCCGACCGCAAAGAAAAACGCAACAGCACAAAACGCAAACAAAACTCCGTGCCAAAGAAGAGAGATAAAGCTGTCCATTGCCGGCAAAACATTGCTCAATTGAATCATTCCGATCGAAGCGATAAAAATCAATCCGGCATAAATAACATATCTGAAATAATATTTATACGGTTTCGTGTTAAGTCCATACTTGCAAATAAGATACGGATCATACCAAATTTGAGTGATTACTCTTGCAATCAATGTTCCGAGCAACGTTCCGATAAGGCCGAGCTTCTTGGTAAGAACAATAGAAAAAACCAAGTTTGCCAAAGCCGTAAATGCCGGTCGTTTCCATCCTTTAACAAAAAGTCCCATCGAATTTCTGAACGTTGCAACATTCATATTCATTCCGTACATAAAGAAATTCACTATCATAACATATATGCACTTATTGTCAAGCGTGTAATGAATCCACCATTTCATAAACGGCGAAATAAACGGTGTCAGCACGGCAATACAAACACCGTATAAAAAAAACGTAAAATGCATACTTTGATAAAAAATCTTTTCAATGTGCTTTTTGTTTGATTCGCTTGCATACAAGTCACCGATACCGGCGGTCATTCCGTCGTTAAAATTTCCGAGTATGTCATTTATTGCCTGAAGAATCATATTGATTCTTCCGTAAACTCCCGTCGTTGCAATATCAACAAATTTACTGATAAGAAACGTATCAATCTGAGCATCCAAAGTGCGGCAGAACTTATAAAAAGCCAAACTTCCGACGTCTTTTGAAAAAGATTTCGTTTCTTCTTTTGAAAGCTTATCCTCAGACTTCCAATCAATTCCGTATTTTTTCTTTGAAACAATTCCGGAAAGTAATCCGCTTACAAAAGTTGTTAAAAGTTTAATTGATAAATAAAGATATATGTTTTTATATACTATCAAGCCCAATATTTGCAAGCCATGGCAGGCAAAAAGACAGCTGTTGCTGATGATAATGTTAATATATTTGTCTTGTTTTGCGTCTATCAGACTTTTCCTGTAATCAAAAATATGACTCGCAGAACTTGTTGCAATAACTATAACGAACAGCGACCACAGAGGTTCGGAAAAAGTTTTTTCGCTTGTGACAAGATTATCCAAAAACGGAACGCAGCACATTCCGGCAATAAAAATAAAAACAGCAAGTCCGTAACAAATCTTTCTGTATGAAGCCAAATACAAACGTGTTTTTCTGTCATCCTTATCGGCAATACTTTTATAAAGGCGAAAAGTTATTGCGTTTCCGAAACCGACTTCGGCAAGATTAAGAATACTCAAAACACTTGTAAAAAGGTCATTTATTCCCGAATATTCAATTCCGAGAAGACGGATAAAAACCGCCTGCAAAACAAAGCTCAACAGATTGTTCAGTATAGTACATATCAATCCGACAACACTGTTTATTGCCATTTTTTTTGTTCTTGACATTCTAAACAACGAACTCCTTATTACACTTTAAACTTTTTCCTTTTTCAAAACGTTCATAACCTTTTCGCTCCATGAGTCGAGCGAATACTTTTCAAGGAGGATTTTTCTGTTATATTCGGCGTCTTCAAAAGTAATTTCCGCTTCTTTACACTTTTGAAGGGTTTCGTTAAGGCTTTGCGGGTCACCGGTTTTGAAAACAAAAACGTTTTTCATCTCCCTCGCCCAGCTCGTTCCCTCAATGTCCGAAATCACGCAGGGAAGGCCGGAATACAGCGCTTCCGCAAGTGCAATCGAAAAGCCCTCGGTAATGCTTGCTGACACAAAAATATCCGTATTGTCATAAAGCGAAGCAACGTCCGATGTCGGTTCGACGGTTGAAAGCCACTGCGGAGTTTTTTCGCCGAAACGGTTTTTGATGAATTCCTTCGTTGCGTCCTGACATGAAACGGTGAGTTCAAGACCGTTTTCTCCTTTTTCAAACGCATCGCAGGCAGTGTCAAAGCCTTTGACCGTCGGTTCCCAGCCGAGGATGAGAACCTTCTTTTTTTCGGCCGGATAATCGGTTCTGATATGAAGACGTGAAAAATCAACCCCGTTGGAAATTGTGCAGGATTTTTTCTTTCCGGCAACTTTTGAAAGCTTTTCTCCGACCGCCGGGGAAACCCCGATTGAATACGTTTTAAAAAGCCCGATGATTCTGTATTTTATGAAATACTTGATTTTTCTTGAAAATGTGTCGTTTCGGACATTCATCCGGCAGTGCCAGATGTTCCTTATGAACGGTGCGGCAAGCCTCGATGAAATATCCCAACCGCAGAAGTGAGAATATATCAGATCGATTTTTTCATCTCTGAAAATCTTTTTGAGCGTTTTTATCGTTTTGAAACTGTACGGAGCGTACGGAAGAAAGAAAACCTTTTTTCCTTCAAAGCGTTTTATCCACTCACGTTCTTTCACTTCATTCGGAAAAACAAAAACAATTTCTCCGCCGTTTTGTTTGACCTTTTTTTCAAGAAGAAGAATCGAAGGAATGAAATTTCCGGGGTACGGAGCCGCATAGCTTGCAAGCAGAGCGATGTTCATTTTCTCACCTCATGTTTTATGTGTTTTTCGTGTCTTACCCAATTTTGCCACATATCAAGAACAAAAAGCTGGCTCGGATAAATCTTTTTGAAAACATCCTCTTTTTCGGCAATAATTTCGGCGGATAATTCCGAAGAAGAAGCGTTTTCGCTTTCCGAAACCGTTGTGTATATTTCTCCGCCAAAAGCCTCGAAAACCGCCCTGTTCACCCGAATGTGCATTTCATGGCCGTACTCTCCGGTTTCTCCGTGAGTGTACGCTTTTTCAAAACTTCCTCGTGACAAAACGAGGTTTATTTTTTTCAAAAGCAGCTCTTCCCTCTTGTCTCTTGTCGAAAGCGGAAAATATGTGTAATCAAGACCGTAATATTTCATAGATTTTTTGAATTCCTTCATTCTGCGAATCGAAGTTCCCGAAGTCATAAGCGCAACGAACGGCTTTTCGCTTTTTAGAACGGTATGAAAGAAAAGCACTTCATCATCCGGATGAGCAACGAACAGAACCGTCCTTTGCGAAATATGCTTTCCGTCATTAAAAAGATGATGAAAAAAGCAAAACACCGAACCGAAAGTCGAATGATAAAATTTTGCAAGAGCCGCTTTGATTTTTTCGGTCATCCTTTTTCCTCCGTAAGTTCGTCAAAAAATTTTTCGTGCGCTTCAATCGCTTTTTTCATGCCGAAATCTTTTCCACGCTCTTCTGCGGCGAGTTCGTATTTTTTTCTGAAGTCAACGTCCGTAATCATTCTTTTAAGCGCCGAATAAAACTCTTCTTCGTCTTCTGCAACGATTCCGTATTCATTCTTTTCTCCGAGAAGCTCAGTCATTCCGGAGCATTTTGTGACAACGCACGGCTTTTTGAGAATCAGAGCCTCGGTTGTTGCCGTGCTGAAGCCTTCAAAATATGAAGGCAGCGCAAAAATGTCGCAGCGAGCCATGATTCTGTAAGGATTGTTCTGATATCCTGCAAAAACAAAATCTTTTTCAAGACCTTTTGAGGAAAGCTCGGACTCGATTTTTTCCCGAAGCGGTCCCGTTCCGATGAGAACAAAACGATGTCCGATTTTTTCCGCACACAATCTTTCATGAGCTTTTTGAAGGCGGAGAACACCTTTGTTTTCAATGATTTTTCCGACAAAACAGATTTTCACGGCGTCGTCGGACAGATACTCTTCATCGGCTTTTTCTTTTGCTTTTCTGATAATCGGTTCCGTTTCGTTGACATTATAAAGGCAAAGCGTTTTTTTGTAAAGGCCGTTATACGAGCAAAAATTTTCGACAAGACCCTTTGCAACGCAGACGATTCTGTCATACGAAGCATATATTCGGTCGGCTTCCTCCTTGCTTTTGAAGCAGCCGGCATAAAAAGAATCGTCAAGTTCACGGTGAATCCAGCAGACTTTTTTCGTGTTCTTGTCAGTACAGCCGGAAACAATGCGTGCGGTAATTCCTTCAAGGTATGAAACAACAACGTCAAACTTTCTTTCGCCGACAAGCTTTTTATAAACAGACTCCGGTGAAAGCGTTTTGAAAAGAAGGCGGTTTCCTCTGAAAACCTTTTTATAAAGACAAAGATATTCAATGTCATCTTTCAAAAACTGTTTATTGACTCCGCCGTCAAAAACCGCGGCAACGGTTATTTCGTACTTTTCCCGGTTCAGATTGTTCACAAGGTTCACAAGAACCTTTTCGGCTCCCCCGCCGCCGAGGGTATGAATTACAAAAAGAAGCTTTTTCATTTTTTCCTCCTTTTTAAAAATACCAGCCGAGAACATCACTGATATATTTAATTTTCCAGTTTACATCCATCTGATACCAGAACCATATGCAATACAAAACGCCGAAAGCAATAACGATTATATTCCGTTCCTTTCCTTCTCTGAAACAGCATTTGAAAAGCGCCGGATAGGTCAGAAGCTGATAAATCGTGAAATATTCGGCAAAACGAGCCATGAGATTTCCGCCGACGATTGAAGCGGCAATGAAAAAAACCGCATTAAGAACCGACATATTAAAAGCAACCGCATATTCACGCTTTGAAAACAGAGCTTTGTTCTTTCTGAAAAAGAAGCCGAGTACGCACGGAACGAGGGCAACGAAGGCTCGGATAATATTTACGCCCTCGGAATTCAGCAGTGCCGCCATTTCCTTTCGGTAGTTTGAATCCTCAAAGAAAATTTGCATTCCGGAAAGAACCGGTTCGATGAAAACCATTGTTACGGTCAAACCCGCAATAATAAAATACATTGGCTTGCTCCAGGGTTTGACGAAAGAAAAAAGCAAACCGATTATCATAACATATGCCGTTCCGTGAAACTGTGCCGCAATGGCTATAAGCAAAATGTACGGAATATATTTTTTATTAACCAATAACTTGTATCCTGCAAAAAGCATTGTTACGGCAATGAACTGACGCATTCCGTTAAACATGTAGGCAATTTCGGTTGAAGCAATGAGCAAAAACAAGCTGACGCCGGGCATTGCGGAATATCTGCCGACGGTTATGCATATAAACAGCACCTGCATGGTTGCAATAACCGTAAAAAAGAAGTTTGCATTCGGATATATTCTTTTAACAATAATTTTCAAGCTTGAAAACCATGGGTCTTTTTCAGCAAAATTAACAAGCGATTTAAAAAACGCCTTCATGCTTATATCGCTGTGGTCATTAAAACCCGAAATATAAATCGAAGTATCCGCAATCTCCGTTCTCATTCCGATAATAAATATCAACGGAATCATTGCTATCATGAGTGAAAAAACGGTCGGCAGCATTTCAACTCTTCCGCCGGGAAGCGTTTTTCGCCTGACAATAAACCATTTTTTCCAGGTGAGACCGACAAAAGTTGTCCAGGCAAGAATTGTCCAATATACAACCATACGTTCCCACCGCCTTTCAACGTCTTATCTGTTTTTCAGTCTGATATATATATTAAGAAGAACACCGAACGGTATCATCAGAATTGTCAAAAGCTTTTTCGGCGATTTTTTCAAAAAATGTTTTTCCTTTGCAAAAATGCAGGACGAAACATAGTGAATTGCCGCCATCATAATTCTCTTTTTGTTCTTTGAATTGCTCATCGACACAATTCTCGAATACAAAAACCCTTTGGGACTTTGTTGGTACTGGCGAATAATGCTTGCACCGGAACCGTCCGGCTGGTATTCGACAAGACAGAGCTTTTCATCAAGAACAAGAAGCTCATAATCTTGGTCAATGAGCGTATAAAGCGTTCCGAGCGGAACGAGTTTTTCACCTTCATACTCCGGATAAGGCGGATATTTTTTTACGACATCGGTTCTCAAAACAAGCTTTTTGTCGCCGCTTCCGCCGTTATCGTAATAATCGGAAAGCGTTGTTTTTTTAAGACCTTCCGGAAATCCTTTTCCGAGAACATTCCCGTCAAAATCGCTGTCAAGTCCGACAATCCCGGCATAGCTTTCACAGCCGTTTTCATCCCAAAAATCAAGGATTTTTTTGACCGCTTCCTCTCCGAGCATATCGTCCGAATCAATGCAGGTGTTAAGTTCGGTTTCGATTATTTTATAGGCGAGATTATGCGCCGTGTGCATTCCGCCGTTTTTTTTGTAAACATATTTGATTTCAAACCCGCAGTCTTCTTTTTGAAAGGCTTCAACAACTTCTTTCGTATTGTCGGTTGAGCCGTCGTCAACAATGAGCCAAACAAAACGCTTGTCGCTCTGCTTTTTCAGCGCTTCAAACGCACGGGGCAAAGTATGAGCCCGATTAAAAGCCGGTGTGAAAATTGTCAGTCGTTCGTTCATTTTCCAAGACACTCCTCAAGATAAAAGTGTTCAAAACATCTTGCGTTCTTTGAAACGTCATAACCGGCAACTTCAATTTTCTCTGTCATATCTTTTCTTTCTTTTCCTTTTCCGGCAAGAATTCTTTCCGCCCAAAGTTCCTCATTTTTAAGTGGCAAATACTCACAAAGTCCTGTCACATCGGCTTCTTTTGTTATAATGTCACTGCAAAAACAAGGAAGAGATGCCGCCTGCGCCTCAATCAGCGCAACAGGAAGACCTTCCATCAAAGATGGCATTATATAACAATCCATAGCCTGTAAAACTCTGTACACATCAAGGCGAATTCCGGCAAGAATAACCTTACCTTCCAAGTGTTCCTCGCGAATTTTTTCTTCAAGTTGCTCTTTGAGCGTTCCCGTTCCGAGCCACAACAATTTTGCTTCCGGTTCCCTTTTCAAAACCTCTTTAAAAATTCTTATCGTTTCAAACGGATTTTTCACTTCGGTTATGCTTCCGACAACACCGACAACAAAATCTCCGTTTAAACCGAATTCTTCTCTGACAGCCCCGGCTGTTTCAATGTTGAATTTATATTTTTCCGTTTCAATACCGTTTTTAATTATTTTAACGTCACGGTTCGGAAAGAAGAACTTACCGCTCTGCTCTGAACAGGCAAGGCAAAAATCACAATACTTTTCCGTTCCTTTATAAAACAGTCTTCTTGCAGATTCTTTAAGTCCGTGACGAAAATTAACAGAATGACAATGTCCGACGGTAATTCTTCCGAGAGACTTTGCAACAGAAAAATAAATTTTAGAAACAGTAAAGAAGTGTCCGTGAATTATCATGTGTTCCGGATGAGCAATCAGGTGGTTCAGCCACCATTTCTTATAATGAAAAAGACCGACCTTTTTTAAATCGGGTGCCTCAAAAATTCTTCCTGCGAGAGAAATGATTTCATCCTCGTAAACACCCTTTTTCTCGGAATGCTTTACAAAATCAAACTGAACCTTATTTCGGTCAATTTTTCTGTAAAGATTCATACACATTGTTTCCGCTCCGCCGCAATCAAGCGTTCCGAAAACGCATAAGACTCTGATTGGATCTTCCATTTAGTACCTCCGCCGATCTTTCAAGCGTTTCATTTCATCGAAAACAGCTTTTGTGTTTTCACCGAAAGCTCCTTTTCCATGAAGCATTTGCGGAAACCAAATGCTCTGGCCGGCAATATTTGCCTCAATCAAAATGATATTATCTTCATCATCAACGGTAAAATCCCATGATATTATTCCGAGATGAGGAAAACGGCCGTGAAGTTTTTCTGCACTTTCGATGATCTCGGGGATTTTTGAAAGCCGGTAGCCTTCAAAAACAACCTCACTGTCGGGATGTTTCAAATATATCGCTTTTTTATCACCGTAGTTCAACTCGTAAGCATCTTTTAAAAGCGTTCCGTCATCATTGATACCAACAGAAATACCGCCCGAATGAATATTATCAACGTTCTTTCCGTCTCTGCCCATTCTGAGTACAAGCGGAACATGAAAAACTTTTCCGCCGATAATATAGGTGATTACCCGCACGGTATTTACAGACGAAGGGTTAAAGGCTGAATATACAGGAGAAATTTTCAACCTTTTTTGCGCAATAAAATCTTCTCCGGCGTTCTCAATTGCACTTTTCTTTTCTTCGGCAGAAAGTGAAGAAAAACTCTTAATAAAAAGAATTCCCTTTCCGGAGCTTCCTCCGACAGACGGCTTCAAAACAACATCATCGGCATATTCAAGAAGTTTTATTGCTTCACATTCCGTTATTGGACTGCGGTTATTATCATAAAACCTTTTACCGCCGAAAACGCAAACCGTTTCCGGAAAAGTTACGCCGCAACCGCTGCAAACCGTTTCAAGAACTGACTTATCTTCAAAAACTCTTGAATATACATAATCGTTAAATGCCGGTTCAATTTCGAGCGAATAAAGTTTTTCCGGAATATAATCCACGCGATATATACCGTTAAAAGACTCATACAATCTGTTCCATTTATCGGAGATTTTCTTTCCGTAAACCGAAATCCAAAAAGAATTGAATTCGGCTTGTTGCTTTTTTGTCCAATTTATGTTTTTATAAAACCTGCGTTTCCGGATTATCGCAAAGTTTTCCGCAATTCTTGTTTTAAAAAGGCTGATTTTTTCAGGTCTTTTTTCTGTTCTTTTAATCAGCTTGCGGTAATTTTTTTTCATTATAGATTCGATCATTTGGTTTTCCTTACTTCACTTTAGAAAATTGTTTATAACAAGTCGATATTTCCACTCGAATCTTCCGATATATCCGAAACACGGTGGAAATAAAAATTCATCAGCATATTCTCAAGTCAGCCCCGACCAAACGAGGTCGCAACATGAAGTATTCTTATCGGCTCCATAAATTTCACCTTTATAAATCAAATTGAAATTTCAATCAAGTCTCCGAGCTTTTTGTTCCACTCGTCGGGGAAGAACTCATAAAAGCCTCCGCAGTGAAAGAACGTAAACTCCCCGAAATAAATCTTTGAATCAATCTCGTAAAGGTCAAGCCTTACAAACGGAATTCCCTTCGTCAAAACAGGGCAAAGCTCCTTCATTTTTTCAAAGTTTTTCGGCTTTTCGGGAACGGTTTCGGCGTTCGGATGAGTGTTATATATATCAAGATGATTAAAGTTCATGTCGAAAAAGTCAAACTTAACGTCGGTGTCCCTGTCGGAAGCCACAAACATCATTTTCGGTTCACCGTCAAAGCAGAAGAATTTATAATCTCTTATGCCCTTTCCGTCGCTGCTTTCCATAAGCTTTTCGGCAATGATTTTCGGTTTCACGTTTTTATACGGGTACTCCCTTCCGAGGCAGAACGGATTTATTGAAAGTCTGCCCTTAAAGAACCTCGAAAGCTCTTCCTTGTCTGCTTTTTCCTTGTCTTTGATTATTTTTACACTTCCGGAGTCATGGTTGCACTTTAAAACAAACGAATCGGGCAAAGAATCAAAATCAATTTCATCAAAGCTGTCCCATTCTCCGAGGAGCGGAAAAAGGTAATCCGCCGAAAGCTTTTCGGTGATGTACTTCCTCACTTTCAGTTTGTCAACAAGGTCGGTGTATTCTTCCCTTCTGTTATGAATCTTGAGCCAATTGAGCTTTTCGTTGAACGTCTGCGGATTTTTCAAATTTAATTTTTTCCCGCTTTTGATTCGGAACACAAGCTTAATGTACGGCTCGTCCGGAATGAAGGAAAGCAGGCGGACAAGCTTCAGCCTTTTTTCTCTGTCTTTGAAAATTTTTTTATAAAAATCAACCATTAAAGATTCTCCCTGTACCACTCGATTGCAAGCTTTATTCCGCTTTCAAAGCTGTATGACGGGTCATAGCCCAAAAGCGCCCTTGCCTTTGAAATGTCTGCGTTTGAGTGTTTGATGTCTCCGGCTCTGTCGGGACCGAAAATCGGTTCAACGCTGACTGAGAGCGCCTTTGTCAAAATGTAGTAAATATCAATAAGAAATTCCCTTCCGCCGAAAGCGACGTTGAACGCTTCGCCGACGGCTTCTTTTTTTGCAACGCAGGCCTTGAGGTTTGCTTCAATGACGTTTTCAACGTATGTGAAGTCTCGGCTCTGCCTTCCGTCGCCGTTGATTGTCGGGCGTTCTCCGGCGAGAAGCTGTTTGATAAACTTCGGAATGACCGCCGCATACGCTCCGTTCGGATCCTGCCTTTTTCCGAAAACGTTGAAATACCGAAGTCCGATTGTTTCAAGACCGTAATGCATTGAATACTGCTTTGCGTAAAGCTCGCAAACGTGCTTCGTCAGCGCATAAGGCGAAAGGAGGTTTCCCTCCCTGCCCTCTTTTTTCGGAAGGGTCGGCTCGTCTCCGTAAACGGAGGAGCTTGAAGCATAAACAAAGCGTTTGACTTTGTTCTGCCGTGCGGCCTCCATCATGTTGAGCGTACCTTTGATGTTCACCTGCTCATAGTAAAGCGGCATTTCGATGCTTCTGGGTACGCTGCCCCATGCGGCTTGATTGAGTACATAATCAACGCCTTCGCAGGCCTTCATGCACGTTTCAAGGTCGGTAATGTCGCCTTTGATGAAAGTATAGTTTTTGTTGTCAAGAAAAAGATCAACGTTTTCCTGTTTTCCGGTTGAAAGATTGTCAAGGCAGCGGACACGGCAACCTTTTTTAAGTATTGCTTCGCAAAGGTTTGAACCGATAAAGCCCGCTCCCCCCGTGACAAGAAAAACAGTGTCTTTCGGGAAGTTTATTTCAGCGTATCCCATCTCAAAGTCTCCAGTATTTATATCCGGCGTTTTCAAAGGTCTTTTTGTCAAGAATACCTTTCACGTCGAACAAAATTTTCTTTTCGTTTTTATAAAGTGCGTCAAAATCCTTTGTCGAAAGCTTTTTGAATTCGTCATGGGCAACGGCAAGAATAACCGCGTCGCACTCCTTTACGTTTTCGAGCGGGGTAAGCTCAATTCCGTATTCGTGCTTTGCGCTGTTTTTGTCCGCAACGCCGTCGCAAATAATCGGCTCGATTCCGTATTCGCGAAGCTCTTCGATAATGTCTGTCACCCTCGTGTTTCTCGTGTCGGGACAGTTTTCTTTGAAAGTCAGGCCGAGAACGGCAACCTTTGCGCCGCTTATCGGAACGCCGCTTTTCGCCATGGTTTTTATGAGTGATTCCGTGACGTACCGACCCATTGAATCGTTGATTCTTCTTCCGGAAAGGATAACCTCACTGTGATAGCCGATTTCTTCCGCTTTGTATGTGAGATAGTAAGGGTCAACGCCGATGCAGTGACCGCCGACAAGACCGGGAGCAAACTTCAAAAAGTTCCACTTTGTTCCCGCCGCTTCAAGAACCGACTTTGTGTCGATCCCGAGCTTATGAAATATTATCGAAAGCTCGTTCATGAAAGCGATGTTGATGTCACGCTGGCTGTTTTCAATAACCTTTGCCGCTTCGGCAACCTTGATGCTTTCGGCCTTATGTACGCCGGCAAGCGCAACAAGGGAATAAATTTTCGCAACGGTTTCAAGCGTTTCTTCGTCCATACCCGAAACGATTTTTACAATCGTTTCAAGGCGGTGAACTTTGTCGCCCGGATTGATTCTTTCGGGGCTGTAGCCGACTTTGAAATCGGTTCCGCATTTAAGACCGGACTCCTTTTCGAGAATCGGAACGCAAACGTCCTCCGTCACTCCGGGATATACCGTTGATTCGTAAACGACAACGCTCCCCTTTGTGAGATTTCTTCCGACAATTTCGCTCGCCGATTCAACGGGACGAAGGTCGGGCGTATGATCGGTGTTGACAGGAGTCGGAACGGCAACGATGTGAAACTTTGCTTCCTTGAGCTTTTTTTCGTCCGAAGTGAATTCAACGGTTGTTTTTTTGATTGCTTCGTCTCCGACTTCTTTCGTCGGGTCGATTCCGCTTTTGTATGTTTCGATTTTTTCCCTGTTCAAATCAAAACCGATTACGTCCGCTTTTTCGGCGAACGCAACGGCAATCGGCATTCCGACATAGCCGAGACCGACAAGTGAGATTTTTTCTTTTCTTTCAATTATTTTTTCATAAAGGCTGCTCATTTTTCTGTCCTCCGAATTCATGAATCGCATCAAGATATGCTTTGACAACGTTTTTTCGGTCAAATTCGTTTTCAACCTTTTTTCTTGCGGCCTTTCCCATCGCAGCCCTTTCGGCATTGCTTAAAAGGCAGAATTTTTCAATTGCCGATTCAAGGCTCTTCTCGTTTTTCACTTCAAAGCCGAAGCCCGTAACTCCGTCGTCAAACGTTTCACGGCAACCGGGGATATCGCTTGCAAGAACGGGTCTTCCGCCGGCCTCGGCCTCAAGAAGACCGTTCGCCATACCCTCATGATAGGAAGGCAATATTACGGCATGACACTTTTTGACGAATGAATGAACGTCCTCCTGCCAGCCGAGATAACGAATCGCTCCGCCCTCTTCAAAGGAATTTTTGAGTTCTTCGCACTCCTTTTCGCACCAACCGATGATGTCAAGCGAAAGCTTATACTTTTTTGAAAGCTTTTCCACCGCTTCGCAAAGTTCAAAAATACCCTTGTCTCTCATCATTCTTCCGATAAAAAGGAGGTTTGTTCCGTCCTCTTGCGGATATTCTTCAAACCTGTGCTTTTCAAGGTTCACTCCCGAACCGGAAACAAGTCTGTGCTTTCCGGGCGCAATTTTAAGCGAGGAAAACTTTTTCGAGTGTTCTTCGTTCTGAAAGAAGATGCAAGAAATTTTTCTCGTTGAAAACCTGTACCACAGAGCGATAACCGAAGAAAAAAGCTTTCCTTTTTCAAACGCCGCTCCGAGACCGGTAATTGTCGAAATATACGGAACGTTTTTCGCCGTAGCGGCAATTCCGCCGTAAAGCGCCGGCTTTATTGTGTAAGTAAGAATAATATCCGGCGAAAAACTTTCAATTGCCTTCTTATATTTTTTGATGAGTTTCAGCTCTTTGAGCGGATTCATTCCGTACTGAGTTATCGGTGTGTCAAGAATCTTGCAGCCCATTTTTTCAAACGTTTCGGCGTGCCCGGCTCTCGGCATCGAAATCAAAACTTCATTGCCCTCATCAATGAGTGCTTTCAAAAGCTCAAGGCGGAAATAATAAAGCGTAACCTCATGATTGACCAAAAAGAGAATTTTCATATTTTCGCCCCTTTTTCCTCTTTCATCGCTCCCGTTCCGCCTTCAACGACGCCGTCCTCTCTGAGGACGCCGAGAACGGTTTTGAGAATGCATTTCAAATCAAAAAGAAAGCTCATTTTCCGAACATATTCTCCGTCGAATTTTGCTTTGACGGGAATTTCAAGTTCGTCTCTTCCGTTGACCTGCGCCCAGCCGGTAAGCCCCGGACGGATTGAATTTGCGCCGTATTTTTCACGTTCTTCAATGAGGTCAAACTGATTCCAAAGTGCCGGACGCGGACCGACGATTGCCATTTCGCCCTTGAGAATGTTGATGAGCTGAGGGAGTTCGTCAAGACTCGTTTTTCTCAAAAAGGCTCCGACTTTCGTTATAAATGCATCCGGATTTTCAAGAAGATGAGTCGGCATATCCTTCGGTGTGTCGGTTCTCATTGTTCTGAATTTGAGCATTTCAAAATGCGTTTTGTCTTTTCCGACTCTTTTTTGCCTGAAGAAAACCGAACCTTTTGAATCAAGCTTTACTGCAACCGCAACGGCCGCAAGAAGCGGACTCAAAACACAAAAAGCAAGAAGCGACAATATAAAATCAAGAAAACGTTTAAATGCCTGATATTTCATTTCAGTTCCTCTCATACGAATATTCTTTGACAACCGACGAAATTTCTTTTCTCAGCTCTTCTCCCGTCATATCCTGAGCGGTTTCAAGAACGGAAAGGCAGGAAAGAAGTTTGTTTTCGTCAATGTCGGCCGGGTGGCCGATGAAGATGAGGTCGTTTTCGGTCTTTTCAATCCCCTCGGTGTCAAGCAAAAGCTCTTCATAAAGCTTTTCTCCGGGACGAAGGCCGGTATATTTAATCTTGATGTCCTCATCCGGTTCAAAGCCCGAAAGGCGAATCATGTTCCGTGCAAGGTCATCGATTCTCACGGGTTCGCCCATATCAAGAACAAAAATTTCTCCGTCCTTTGCGTATGAACCGGCCTGAAGAACAAGGGAAACAGCCTCCGGAATCGTCATAAAATAACGGATAATATCTTTATGTGTAACCGTTACGGGACCTCCGTTTGCAATCTGCTTTTTGAAAAGCGGAATTACGCTTCCGTTGCTTCCGAGAACATTTCCGAAACGGACGGCCGCAAAAACGGTTTTTGATTTTTTGCTCATCATCTCAATTATCATTTCGCAAATGCGCTTTGAAGCTCCCATGACATTGGTCGGATTGACCGCTTTGTCGGTTGAAATGAGAACCATCTTTTTTGCGCCGAACCGGTCGGCGGCAAGAGCAACGTTATATGTTCCGAAAACGTTGTTTTTGATTGCTTCGGCCGGAGAATCCTCCATGAGCGGAACGTGTTTGTGCGCCGCGGCATGAAAAACGATGTCGGGTCTGTACTTTTCAAAAATTTCAAAAACCCGTTTTTGATCTCTGACCGAACCTATCAGAACCTCAAGAGAAAGTTCGGGATAATTTTTCAAAAGCTCCTGCTGAATCGAATATGCACTGTTTTCGTATATGTCAAAAATAACAAGTTTTTTTATGTTGTGCTTTGCAATCTGACGGCAAATCTCACTTCCGATTGAGCCGCCTCCGCCGGTAACGATGACCGTTTTTCCGCCGAGATATCCGCTGATTTCGTCAAGCTTGATTTTGATTGCGTCCCGTCCGAGAAGGTCAAGAACGTCAACGCTTCTGATTTTCTGAACGCTGACTTCTCCGTTTGCAAGCTGATAAATCGCCGGAAGGGTGAGAAGCTTGCAATCGGTCTGCTGACAAATTTCAATGAGCGTTCTCCTCTGTTCGGCGGTCGCCGACGGAATTGCAAAAATAATCTCTTCGATTCGGTATTTTTTCACCGCCGAAACAATGTCTTCTCTTGTTCCGATTATTCTCACGTCCCGAATCCGTTTTCCGACTTTCATTCTGTCGTCGTCGATTATACAGACAATGTTGTTTTTTGCGTGAGTACTGTTCTGCATTTCACGAAGAACAATGTCTCCACTTTGTCCGGCGCCGATGAGCATTGTCCGCTTTTTCGAGCTTTTTTGAGAGAGCATGAACATTCCCCTTGAAAGCCTTCCGGAAAGTCTTATGCTCACAAAAATCGCAACAAGAAGAAGAAAACGCAAAATCGAATACGACCTCGGAACGGTGTACGGCGATATTCTTATATATATCCAGTCAAACCCCGTTGAAAGAAAGCAGGCAATAAGGAGCCTTATCATGTCGTTAAGACCGGCATACTCCCAAACAACGGAATACAGCCCGAAAATCATGAAAAACACAATCGTTGCAACCGTACTTGCCGGTGCCGCATTAATGAACGCCTTGAGAAAATGCGTTTCGGCAAGCTCTGTAAAATCAAATTCAAAACGAACCAGCAAAGCGAGAAATCCGGCCGCATTCACGATTGCGGCGTCAAAAATCATCATGACAACGGTCGACAGTACTCGACCGAAATCGGATTTCATTTTCAGATTGGTTTTTCTTTCCTTCATTTTTCTTTTTCCTTCACTTTTTTTCTTAATAATCTCTCTTTGCTTTAAAAAAGCGCAATTTATATGAAAGCCATGAAATGTCGCCGCTTTTGATTGTTTTTCCGTCCCGTTCAACCTCTTTGCAAACGGCAAGAAGTTGTCCTTTTCCGACAGGTCCTTCAACACGAAGCTGAGCGTCGCCCGAAAAATAAAACAGCTCTCCCCTTCTTTTGACAACACGGTGAAGAACATAGGCTCCGTTCTTTCTTCTGTAAAAAACTATGTCGCCCTTTTTCGGAAGTTTTTCGATTTTTTGAAGGATAACCTTGTCCCTTCCGTCGGCAAGAAACGGAAGCATACTGTTTCCGGTCACGGTGAGCGCAACCTTTTCGCCGCATGAAAGTTTATAAAGAATGATTTTTACAAGGCCGTCGTCTCCGATTTTTTTTGAAACCTCTTCTCCGGTCATTTTTTTCATTTGTTTGCTCTTCCTTTCGGATCTTCCGGTCTTTTTCCGGTTATTTCATACTGCTTAAAAAGCTTTATCCGTTCTTTTGCAATTCTTATGCTTTCACCGGGAGTTCCGGTGTTTTCCTTTTTGAAGACCACCGAAAAAGCATATTTTTCGATTCTCAAAAACGCAAACCACGGATACAAAAGCGGAAAACGTTTCAAAGACGGGTGATCCGCCGACAGAACACTTCTTTCCGGAAAAAGCACTTTTTTGATTTTTCCGTGTTCTTTTTTATCCGTCACGGCAAAAAGCGTAATGCCCGCACTGTGAATTCTTGCCTCTTCGCCTTTTCCGTAAATTCCGGCGCGAAGGATATCGTCAAGAAGCGCTTCGTCGTCTTTCTCCCTGTCGGACAGCAGAAAAGCAATGTCCTCAAAGCCGAGATACTTCACGGCAATGTTAACAAGACCTTCAAAGAATTTTTCGGCATTGATTTTTGAAAGGTCGTTTTTCAATCGATCAAAATCAATTTCGTTTTTATATGTTCTGATGTATACCGCAATGTCGCAGACCTGCCTGATTCCGACTCCGCAACGGATGAAATGCTTGAATGCATGACAAACGAGATAAAGCAGTCCTCTTTGAACGTCAAGCGTCAAAACTGGTATATCGCTTATAATCACTTCATGCGAGCCGCAAAACGGGGACTCAAAGAAACCGTCAAGAGTTTTTCCGAGCTCGCCTCCTTCAAAGAACAGCTTTTCGTGCGCTTCGATAATAAGCTTACTCGTTTTGTCAAAATATGTTTTTTCGTTAGACGCTTCATTCAAAAGTTCAAAACCGTTTTCTTCCATAACCTTTTCCAAAGTCGGAAAATCTTCCGGTTTTATCAAAATATCCTCATCCGAAGAAGGGCGAAGCTCTCCGTTTTTGTAAAGCGAACGGAGAATTATCCCCTTCACACAGATTGCCCGGACGCCGCTTTCGCACAAAGCGCAATAGACTTTCAAAAATTTTTCCGTCTTTCGTATCTGCGCAGAATACCGCGCGATTGACAGGAGTTTTTCGTTTTGAAAAAACTTTTCTTTTCCGTATTTTTCGGAAAGCGTTTCGCAAACTATCGGCAAAACATTATGCTTTTTTGCAAGAAACGCAATTTGTGAAAAAGTTTTCTCAGACATAAAAAAATCGGTGTTTCCGTTAAAATAAGCAGAAATCGCCGATAAAAAATCTTTTTCCGCAATATTCATGACCTCATCGTCCAATCGCTAAGAAATGATCGAAAAGTAATATAAAATTGTTGTAAATGCTTGAAAATCAAAAAGAACGGTTTTGAAAAAATCAGAGAAAACAGGCATCATAATTTTTTCCGGCAGTGCTTTTTATTGCAAAAAAAGTGCAACAAACCGTTCTTTTCGCCCATTATAAAAATTCTGAATTTTATGTTATTATATCACAGACGGTTAAGGTTTGTAAACCGCCAAAAAGCAACAAACTGTCGGCTTTTTATACAATTCTTTTTTCTTGATTGCGCAAAAAAATATCCGCAGTTACCCTGCGGACAAAATTTTGACTTTTTCTTTTCTTTTTATGATTAAACAAAGCAAACCCGCAAAAGCAACTCCGAACAGAATTCCGACCGAATCAACGCAGACATCGGAAAGCTGTCCGCTTCGTCCCTCAACAAAAAGCTGATGAAATTCATCGGTCGCAGCGTAAAAAACGGAAAAGCCGAATGCGAGTGCAAAAGCTCTCAGCCTCACGCCGTAACTCGCCGCAAAAGCCGCACACAAAAAACCGAGAACGGCAAATTCCGTCATGTGAGCCGCTTTTCTCACAACAAAGCTGAGACTTTTCACTTTTTCGGTTTTTTCCTCTGGAGAAAGCGAATCAAATTTTGAAACAACCGCCCTGCAAAGGACGGTAATGAAACTGTCACTCGTTTTGTCCGATTCAACCGCCTTCTGTGACGAAAGCATAAAAATCACGGTCATTACACCGAGAATAAGAAGCGCCGTAATTATTCTGAAAGTCCTTCTCTTTTTCATATTCCGAACCACCGCCGACTCATTTTTCATATTATTATAGCCGTCGGTTTCGCTTAAATCAAGCCATATGCAAAAAATGCAAGCAATCTTTTTCTGAATGCCCAGACGAACGGAATCGGAAAAACGAAAAGGTTCAAAAGCATATATCCCGAAAAGCACCGTTTCAAACGATTGAGGCTTTTAACCATTCCTCTGTTTTTTGAAAGCCCTTCACGAATTGCGCCGAAAACGCCGAATGACGGAACAAGAGCATAAACATACGGAACGAGAAAAAAGG
This sequence comes from uncultured Eubacteriales bacterium, assembly GCA_934561055.1. Classification (GTDB taxonomy): domain Bacteria; phylum Bacillota; class Clostridia; order Oscillospirales; family Acutalibacteraceae; genus UBA6857. The sequence continues at coordinate 9,406 of CAKTFN010000013.1, read as the reverse complement.
CCGAAACTATTCTTGAAAAAAAGAAAGCCGAAACATAAAGCATCGCAGCCAAAAACGCAAAAAGAACCGCAGCCGCCGTCAGCGGCATCCCGTTTTGTGAAAAGACAAAAAGAGAAAAAGCCATTGCCGCCGAAGGAAAAAAGCAGACGAAAAAAGCCGCCGCTTTAATTAAGGAAAGAAGCGTTTCGAGAAAAACCGAACCGAAAAAACCTTTTACCGATGTTTTTTTTCGGGGTTCAGCGTTCTTCAAAAAGAATCGGACATTCGCCGCACGAAAAACGCAGAGAATAAAAAGCATTGCCGAAAAAAGAAAGGTCAAAAACATCAGTCGGTATTTTTCAAAAAGCTCTCCCCGGGCGGTTTTGAACAGAAGGACAAAAAAGAAAGCGGCGGTCAACACTTCGGCAAAAAACAAAAGAAGAGCAAAAAGCCACGAACCTTTATTGCTTTTTTTCGCCGCACGGAAAAGTTCGGAAAACATTTAATCATCACCGAAAATATTATTGCCGAAAAGGGCGGCCGTTAGTAAAAAAAAAGCCGTGACGAAACAAAATTGTTTCGTCACGGCAAGGGTATTATTTTTTGTTTCCGAGCTTTTCAAAAAGCTTGAGAACGAGCTTGACAAACGCCGAGATAAGCTTCTTGAGCGAGGCAATAAAGCCCGGCTTTGCTTCGGAAGAATCCGTCGGCTTGTCGGTGAGCGCAGCTATCGTTTCGCTCGCTTCGTCATACTTCAAAAACTGCGGATAGTTTTCGTTGTCAAAAACCGTCATCGGCTTTTCGCTGTTGCAAATCGCCCTCATGAGCTGGTCAATGCAATACGGATAATATCCGTGGTTTATGTCCTTAACAAACCACGTTGTGTCCTTAAAATGACAGGTTGAAGCGTCAATCATGTGGTCGGAAGAAACGTACTTCATGTCCGCCGAGGCAAGATATTCATCGCTGAGAACCTTTCCGAATTCGGCGCAGGTTCCTCCGAAGGCGGCCGCCTTGACCGTCACGGTGTTGTCTCCAAGCTCCTTTGCGTTCTTGAAGAACGGATAAGAAGCAGTGTCGTATTTTGTGACCGACGCAACTCTCACGCCCTTTTTAACGCATTCGTCAAGGATCGTTTCAAGTTTTTCCTGAACATCGTAATGATATTTGTCGATGAGCTTGATATAGTTTTTATACTCCTCCTCACGTCCGGAAAAAACAAACTTCTTTGCGTCCTCAAACTTATCCGAATCAACGAGTGCCCAGAACGAAGGGAAGGCGGCATATGTTGAAAGAAGAAGCTTCGGCGAAAGATGAGGATAAACCTTTTCAAGGAACTTCGTTGCAAAATCCGTAATTCCGTTGACGCCGCCGATGCTGTCAACCGAATTGATGAGCGCACGGATAAATTCCGAAAGAACGGCGTCCTCAAGAAGGTCGTTTTTTTCAACATAGTCAACGAGAGCCTCGGCGTCAACCGAAAGCGTTCCGCAGAAAGAATTCGTTGCGGCGTATGTTCCGTTGGCCGTTGAGGTGTAATAAATCACGGTATCGACATCGTCGCAGCCGAACTGCTCAAGATATGCCGAAAGAACGTTTGCACCCATGCATCTTCCGACAACGCCGATTTTTGAAGCGCCGGTTTCCGCCTTGATCGCCTTGATATACTTATTAAGATCGCCGGCGATATCAACCGGGCTGCGTCTCCAGTCGTATCTGAAAAGATAATCTATTCCGTGAAAGTAATTGAGAAAGCCGTTTTCGCCGTTCCGTTCTCCTTTGAGATACGTTCCCTGCGGAAGCGTTCCGTCCTTGTCTGCGATGATTGGAGCGTAATACTGACCCATCTCCTCAACAAAACGGTCAACCCACGGGTCGTAATTTCCGGTGGCAAGAGCGTAGCTAAGCAGAGGAACACACTGGGCAACGGCTTTTGCAACGCCCTTTTTGTCGATGTTAAAGGGATAAAGAACGTTTCCGTCCCCATCCCAAATTTCCGATGTCGGGCCGCGTCCTTCAATCATCAAAATCGGAAGTCTGTTTTCTCCCTCGTATGCGGAAAAAGCAACAGAGGAAATGCCGAAAATCATGACAATGCAAAGAAGCACGGATAAAACTCTTTTCATGTTATCTTTCCTTTCTTTTAACTAACGGCTTTTTAAGATTTTTTAAACCGACAAAAGTATACCGCTTTTTGAAAGAAAAGGCAACCAAAAAAACGATATTACAATTTAATAAATATTATTATTCCGTTATTTTCTTTTGTCGAAAAGGGACTTCAAAAATTTAAAGAAATTTGTAAAAAGTCTGAAAATCGAACTGATAAAATCTTTTGGTGTATGCTCAAGGTTGTCGTTTTCCCGAACAATCGGGCTAACCGAACCGTCGCTTTCGCTGTATGTCATATACTGCGGAAACTCTTCGCTCGACCAAACCGTGAAGCTTCCGTTGCCTTTTGAAATATTGACAAGAAGAGGGTTGATGCAATCCGGCATGACTACATGATCAATGTTTTTGATGAACCACGTTGTGTCCGGAAAAAGGCAGGTCGAAGCGTCAACAATTTTGTCTGCCGAAATATACTTTTCGGTTCCGTTCTCTTTTGCCGCTTTGATATATTCTTCCGGAAGGCAGGAGCCCATTTTTGCGCTTGTTGCTCCGCCGGAAAGAGTTGTCAACTCAACAACTCCGTCGCCCTGAACGTTACTGCCCTTAAAAACGGGAACAATATCGGAATTGTACTTTGCAATGTATGCAAAGTTTATGCCGCGGCCGTTGAGTTCTTTGATAATTTCCGGAAGTTTTGCGGTAACATCGTAATAAAAATGATCGGTTTTTTCAATCATTTTTGAATATTCTTCTTCCTGTCCTTTGAAGACGAAATCACGGGCTTCTTCATAATATTCGGTGCCGATCATGCTCCAAAAAGACGGAAAAGAGCCGTAACTCGTGAGAGCAAGACGCGGAACGATATTTTTATATACTTTGCCGTATATTCCCATAATTACATCTGTTCCGAAGCCCAAAAGTTTAAGATGTCTCGCAAAAGAAATTGCCGACACAACAAGAGCCTGAAGCGAGCTGTCTTCAATGAGCGAATTCTTTTCCGAGTAAGCGTTTATATAACGGTCAAGCGATTCGTCATCAAGCTCAATACGGCCGGAAAACAGCGCTCCGAGAAGGCCGATTCCGCCGACGGACGGAGCGTAATAAATTACGTTTTGAACCTTTTCCCAAACGTTTTCTTCCTGAACAAGATATGCCGTAACAATACATGCTCCGAGACAGCGTCCGATGATTGTGACCTTGCTTTTTCCGGTAACTTCACGGACGGCGTCGATATATTTTCCGAGATCTTTCGCAACTTCAAAAGGATCGATTCGCCAATCATAAGCATAGTAATAGTCTTCGGCAGTGAAATTTGAATACTTCTTTTTTATGCTGCTTTTGCTCCATGTTCTCGCAACATGGCTTCCGTCGGACGCTTCGCCGTTTTTATCAAGACGAATTTCGTCGTAAATGGGTGCAAAGCAATCATAAAGCGCATCGCAGTATTCGTCCCAGTTTCCGTTCGGATCAACGGGAATTTTTGAAACAACGCCCTTTGCCGCATTGATAATATAATCTTTGTCAACATCGGCGGCTTCAATTGTTTTTCCGTTTGCGTCTTTAAGAACGCTTCCCATTCCGCAGACATAAATAATCGGAATTTCTTCCTTTTCCGCAAAAGCGACAGGCAGCGTTGAAACGGACAAAAGAACAAGTGCAAGCAGAACGGACAGTGATTTTTTTAGCGTATTTTTCATTGTTTTTTCCTCCTTTTAATTAAATTAAAAATTACTTTCGTTATATATTTCGACAAGACCGTCAAGAAGAAGATTTTCGTCATAAATCATCTTCGTTTCGCAGCACGGAATGATTCCCTTGCTGTAGCCTCCGGTTGCAATGACCGAAACTTCGTCAATCGAAAGCTCGTTCTTCATCCGCTTAATAAGACCGTCGAGCATTGCGGCCGTTCCGTAAACGATTCCGGACTGAATGCATTCGGTCGTGTTTGTTCCGACGGCTTTTTCCGGAACGGTAAAACTTACCGACGGAAGAAGCGAGGCGGTTTTTGCAAGGGCGTCCATTGAAATTTTTACGCCGGGAGAAATTGTGCAACCGACAAATTTTCCGGCCTTGTCAACAACAATAACCTTCGTTGCCGTTCCGAGATCGACGATGATGCACGGAAGCGGATACTTTTTCTTTGCTCCGACGGCGGCGCAAATGAGGTCGGCTCCGACAGCTCCGACGGGAAGAACGTCAATTTCAAAATTTCCGTGGTACCGTTCACCGACAGAAACGGGAACTTTTCCGGTGATCGTTTTCAGCGCTCTGATGACGCTCTCTTCAATTTCCGGAACAACGCAGCTCATGACAACTCCCGAAAAGTCCGTTGCGTTGACTTTGTAAAGCTTGAAAAGGTTCAAAAAGTCAACGGCGAACTCATCGCTCGTTTTGTGTCTTGCGGTATACATTCTTGAAACGAAAACAAGTTTTTCGTTTTCATAAGCTCCGAGAGTGATATTTGTGTTTCCGATATCAATTGTCAAAAGCATTTTCAAGACCTCCGACTGTATTCTTATTTTTTACAAAAACTAAAAGACATTCCAAAATCAGGAAGCTCTGAATAAATTATATTCCAATCAGTGGAAAAAGTCAATTTATTGTGGTAAAATATGAAACCGAAGGCGGTGATTATATGATATGCAATGCATGTCCGAGAAATTGCGGCATTGACAGAAGCGAAAGCCGGGGTTTTTGCGGCGTAAAAGAAAATTTTGTTGTTGCGAGAGCGGCAAAACACTTTTGGGAAGAGCCGCCGATAAGCGGAACAAACGGTTCGGGAACGGTTTTCTTTTCCGGGTGCAATCTTCGGTGCGCTTTTTGTCAAAACTTTGAAATCAGCAGGGCGAAAACCGGAAAGGAAATTTCCGAAGAAAGGCTCACGGAAATTTTCGACGAACTGATTTCTTCCGGCGTTCACAATCTGAACCTCGTGACTGCGGCTCATTATGCGGAAAAGCTTTCGCTTCTGCTTCAAAAATACCGTTCAAAAGTTCCCGTTGTTTATAACAGTTCGGGTTACGAAAAGGCGGAAACGCTCAAAAAACTTGACGGAGTTATCGACATTTATCTCCCCGACCTTAAATATATCAGCCCCGAAAGAGCAATGAAATATTCAAAGGCCGAAGATTACTTTGAAAACGCATCAAAGGCAATTCTCGAAATGCGCCGTCAGCAGCCGGAGGATATTTTTGACGAAAACGGTCTGATGAAAAAAGGACTCATCATCCGTCACCTCATTCTTCCGAAGAACACCAACCAGTCAAAGCTTATCTTTGATTGGATCAAAGAAGCCCTCGGCACAGACACATACATAAGTCTAATGGCGCAATACACACCCTGCGGAGAAATTGAAAACCTTCCGGAGCTTCAAAGAAGAATCACCGAAAGGGAATATGAAAAAGTTCTTTCATATTGCGAAGAACTCGGTTTCAAAAACGTTTTTGTTCAGGATCTCGACTCTGCAAAAAAGAATTATATTCCCGATTTTGACCTTACGGGCGTTTGATTTTTCGTTTGATTTTTATTGAAAGCTTCTACGCTTTGTGATAAAATAAAGTAAATTTTTTTAAAAAACGTGAGTATTAAAAATGAAAGAAAAAAGTCTCGGATTCATCAATGAATTCAAAAAATTCATCATGCGCGGAAGCGTCATTGACCTTGCGGTCGGTGTAATCATCGGCGGTGCTTTTCAGGCAATCGTCAATTCGCTCGTCGGCGACATAATTTCACCGGTAATTTCACTTGCGACAAAGGGAATCAACTTTGCTGACAAGTTCATCGTCCTTGCAATCACCGACGAACACTTTGCAACCGCCGAAGCGGCGAAAAATGCGGGGTACGCAACGCTTAATTACGGCTCGTTCATAACCGCCGTTCTCAATTTTCTCATCATGGCGTTCATCATCTTCCTCCTCGTCAAAGCAATCAACAAAATTGCCGACTTTGGAAAGAAAGAAGAAGCCGCCGACGCCCCGACAACAAAAATTTGTCCGTTTTGCAAAAGCAAAATAAGCATCGAGGCAACACGTTGCCCGAACTGCACGTCAACTCTTCCGAAAGACGAAGAAAAAAAAGAAGAAAAAGAGGTTGAAGAATAATGACAGGATTCATCGGAACAGGAAACATGGCGTCCGCAATGATCAGCGGACTCGTTTCGTCAAAAACTCTCAAAGGCGAGGAAATCGCCGTTTTTGACGTGAACGCCGAAAAAGCTTCCGCACTCGCGGAAAAATTCGGACTCAGGGTTTTTGAAACGTCAAAAGAACTTGTAAAAAACTGCTCACGGCTTGTCCTTTCGGTAAAGCCGAACATTTTGCCTTCCGTCCTTTCGGAACTTAAAGACGTTATAAAAGAAACCGAACCGCTCGTAATTTCAATCGCCGCCGGAAAGTCGCTTTCCTTCCTTGAGGAACGCCTTTTCAATTCGGTTCGCCTTATCCGCATCATGCCGAACATCAACGCAACCGTCGGCGAGGCGGTCAGCGCTTTTTGCGGAAACAAAAACGCAACCGAAGAAGACCTCGCTTTCGCCGAAAAAATGTGCAAATCTTTCGGTTCGGCGGTCAGACTTCAGGAATCGATGTTCCCTCTTTTCGGAGTAATCGGCGGTTCATCGCCCGCCTTTGCATACATGTTCATTGACGCAATGGCAAGAGCCGCCGTCAAAAACGGAATGCCGAAAGCGCAGGCAACCGAAATTTGCGCCCAAGCCGTTCTCGGTTCGGCAAAAATGATTCTTGAAAGCAAAGAACACCCGATGGAGCTTACCGACAGAGTATGCTCACCGGGCGGAACAACAATCGAGGGTGTTCTTTCACTTCAGAAAAACGGCTTTGAATCCGCCGTTGCCGCAGCGGTCAATGCTGCGGTTGAAAAGGACAAACTTCTTTAATCACATCAGCGTAAAAATTGTCAACGCTTCTTCAATGCGGCCGTAGATTGCGTCAAGGTCGGAAAACGGAAGAGGATTTTCTCCTTTTCCGATTTCGAGCGTGAATCCCGGGCGGAAAAATTCTTTGATGAACCAATCTTTGAACCCTCCGTGCGATGCAAGCCCCGCGTTTTCAACAAGGCGGTATGAACACGAATCGGCAAGAATTTTTGCCATCATGTGCGCCTGAGGCGGAGTGTCCTCACCGTATTGCCAGTAAAGCTCCTCGCCCTGAGAATGAACGGCCATAACCTGTCGGAACGGAATGAGCCGGCAAAGCCTTGTCAGTGCTTTTGTTTCCGCCTCGCTTTCGGCACGGAAACCGCCGAACTGCCTTGAGGAAGGGCCTCTTATCCCCTTTTCCTCCTCCATACGGCGAAGCGTTTCCCAACCTGCGTTGAAGTTATGATTGATGTCAACGCCCATTGCGTTTGCGTTCCACTTTGAGTAATCCGAAACGCCGAGCGATTCGACAAAACTTCGTGCGCTCCTTGCGCCTTGCGGGCCGTGAACGGCAATTTCGGTTCCGTCCGGATTGACGCACGGAATAATCACTGCGCCGAGTTCGGAAAACGCTCTTGAAACGTCAACCGAGCAAAGCGTCTCCTTTTTTTCGATGCATGAGCAAAGCCTTTCGGCGAAGCGGAAAAGAACAAGGCACGTCAGCCATTCCGAACCGTGGAATCCGCCGGCAAGAAGAACCCTGTTTCTTCTGTTTCCGACCGAGAGTGCAAAAATTCCCCTTCCGATGCAGGTTCGTCCGACAACATCGGCCGAAAGAAACGGATATTTTTTCAAAAGATCTTCAATCATATGCTTGCTTTTTTCATAATCAAAAGCCGCTTCGTTTTCATAAACAGTCATACGAACACATCCTTTTAAAACATCTGATAATTTATATTCGGCTTCAGCTTTGAAGTATTCCGAAAGGAGACATAAATTTATGGAATTGACCGAGAAAAAAATCAACCGAAAAGTGATTTACGAAGGAAAAATAATCAACGTTTACAACGACACGGTTCTTCTTCCGAACGGAAAGGAAACCCACCGTGAACTTGTCGAGCACCATGGCGGAGTCTGCGTTGCCGCACTCACGGACGAAGGAAACCTCCTTTTTGTCCGTCAATTCCGTTATCCTTACGGAAGAGTTCTTCTTGAGCTTCCGGCAGGAAAGCTCGAAAAGGGCGAAGATCCGCTTTCGGCCGGAATGCGCGAACTTGAGGAAGAATGCGGTGTTGTTGCCGAAAAAGTCTTTCCGATGGGAACGGTTTATCCCACGGTTGCATATTGCACCGAAATCATTCACCTTTTCCTCGCACAGGGGCTTTCAAAGACCCGTCAGCACCTTGACGACGGCGAATTTTTGTCCGTTGAAGAAATTCCGCTCAAAGAAGCCGTAAAACTCGTCATGAACGGAGAAATTTCGGACAGCAAGACCGTTGCGCTCATTCTCAAAACGGAAAAGCTTCTTGCGGAGGGAAAAATATGAGCCGCTTCATCGTCGCTTCCGGTTCACCGAGAAGGAAGGAGCTTCTTTCCGCAGCGGGGTATTCTTTTGACATTATCCCCTCCGAAGCGGACGAAACTCTTCCGAAGGGTATTCACGCTTCGGACGCTGTTGCACTGCTTTCAAAACGAAAAGCTCTTTCGGTTTCAAAAGAGAATCCCGGTGCGGTTGTTCTCGGCTGCGACACAGTCGTTTCCCTCGGCGGAAAAATTCTCGGAAAGCCGAAAAATCGAGCCGAGGCTTTTTCAATGCTCTCCTCCCTTTCCGGAAAAGAGCATGAGGTTTTCACCGGGGTTTTCATCACCGACGGAGAAAAGGAAAAGGGCTTCGTTTCCTGCACAAAAGTCGGGTTTTATCCCCTTTCAAAGGAAACAATCGAGTCTTACATCGAAACCGGCGAACCTTCGGACAAGGCCGGTTCTTACGGAATTCAAGGGTTCGGAAGTGTTCTTGTCAAAAAAATCGACGGTGATTATTTCACCGTCATGGGACTTCCGATAAACGAATGTGCGAGAGTTCTTTCATCATTCGGAATTCACGGAAGAATAAAGTTTTAAATTTTGATTTCATCCGTCGCGAAATGCGGCGGTTGTTTTTTTTGTACTGCTTTGGGTAGGTTCTTTAACCGGACGGGTTTCTTTGGCTCCCTCCTGTGAGGGAGCTGTCGGCTCTGACGACTGAGGGAGAGATTTCCTACGCTACGACTTATTTTTGTGTTGTTCCTTTAATCGCACGGGGTTCTTTGGCTCCCTCCTGTGAGGGAGCTGTCGGCTCTGACGACTGAGGGAGAGATTTTCTACGCTATGGTGTATTTCTTTATGTTGTCGCTTTAATTTGCACCGTGTACTATATCTTTCTATCCGTCCGCTCCGCTGGGG
>CAKTFN010000012.1 GCA_934561055.1 uncultured Eubacteriales bacterium | reverse complement strand
CCGTTGTAGCCGCATCGGAAGCCGATATTTTCCTTTTTTCCCCGCAAAAGGGAAATTCGGTTTCCAAATGCGGCGTACCAAAAAGAGTGTTTTTGGGTACTTTTGGGACGACAGCCAAAAGTACCCCCAGCGGAGCGGACGGATGAAAAGATATAAGACACGGTGCAAATCAAAGCGACAACATAAAGAGAAAGACAAGAAAAAACATTGCTTTGTTTTGTATCAATCGACAAAAGTACCCCCAGCGGAGCGGACGGATGTAAATTAAAAGATGAAACGTGCGGTTAAAGGAACAACATTAAAAAAATAAGCCGTAGCGTAGGAAGTCCCTCCCTCAGTCGGCAGAGCCGACAGCTCCCTCACAGGAGGGAGCCAAAGAAGATGATGCAATATTTTTCATTCTTCGAGTATTTCAAAAGTAGTCAAAACTGCCCAAGGCACAGCGGACGGATGTAAATTCAAAAGAAACCCGTGCGGTTTAAGAACCCGCTCAAAGCAGTACCCCGAAAAAACGCACAAAAAAGCACTCCGCTTTGCAGTGAAGTGCTTTTTTTAATCATAATTCAATTCCGAAAAGTTTCTGAGCGTTTTGATAAAGAATCTTTCGGTTTTCCTCGTCCGAAAGGCCGAGACTCAAAAAATAATCAACCTCGCTTTTCGGATCCCACATCGGATAATCGGTTCCGAAAAGAACTTTATCCGCACCGTATCTTTTAATAATACTTTTTGAAGTTTCCTTTTCCAGCCACGGGAAAGACGAAGAACAATCAACCATGAGGTTGTCATAACCGCAAAGTTCCTTGCTCGCCTCATCCCAAATTGACCATCCTCCGAAATGAGCCGCAATCACCTGAAGCCCCGTAAAAATTTCAAGAATCGGTTTAAGGCGGTTAGGATTTGAGTAATCGTACCTCTTGTCGCCTGCATGAACAAGAACCGGGAGGTCGCCTTCGCAAAGCTCATAAATTTTAAGGCAACGGTAATCGTCAAGCTTGAAACGCTGAATGTCGGGATGGAGCTTAACTCCCTTGAGTCCGAGTTCCTTAAGGTGACGGATGTCTCCGGCAATATCCTCACTGTCCGGATGAAGCGTTCCGAGACCGGTCATTTTTCCGCCGCTTCCGGCAACAACCGAAGCGATGTACTCATTGATTGACTTAACCTGTTTCGGCGTTGTTGCAACAGAGAAAACGACCGAATGACTGATATTTCCGACCTCGTCAAGGTGACCGAGCGTTGAAAGTTTTCCGTCATAGTTCATGTTCATGTCATAAAAGTCTCCGGTACTTTTTGAAGCCTTGACCGCAATCTTATCCGGATAAATGTGGCAATGGCAATCAATAATAGGATACATTTTTTCGCCTCCGGTTACGCAGTTTCAATCGAGTTTGCCTTTTTAAGGTTATACTTTTCAATTGCGTCTTCACGCATCTTATATTTGAGAATCTTTCCGGCAACGTTCATCGGGAACGAATCGACAAAGTCGATATACTTGGGAACCTTGTGCTTCGCCATATGATCACGAATATAGCTTCTCATCTCATCGGCAGTCATCTCTTCACCGTCTTTAAGAATGATGCAGGCCATAATTTCTTCGCCGAGACTCTCGTCCGGAACGCCGATAACCTGAACGTCTTTTACCTTTTCATGGGTATAGATGAACTCTTCGATTTCTTTCGGATAAATGTTCTCACCGCCGCGGATAATCATGTCTTTAAGTCGGCCCGTAATTCTGTAGTTACCCTCTGGCGTTTTGCATGCAAGGTCACCGGTATGAAGCCAGCCGTCCTTATCAATCGCCGCTGCGGTTGCCTTCGGCATCTTGTAATATCCCTTCATGATATTATAGCCTCTTGCAACGAATTCTCCGGTTTCACCGATGGGCATTTCCTCTCCGGTTTCCGGATCAACAATTCTGCATTCGATTTCGGGAAGCGCACGGCCGACGGTTGAAACCCGGACTTCAAGCGGGTCGTCGGTACTGCTCATTGTGCAACCCGGTGAAGATTCGGTCTGACCGTAAACAATCGTAATTTCACTCATATGCATTTTTTCAACAACGTCACGCATAACCGAAATCGGGCAAGGTGAACCGGCCATGATTCCAGTTCTCATATATGAAAAGTCTGTCTTTTGGAAATCCGGATGTTCAAGCATTGCAATGAACATTGTCGGAACGCCGTGGAAACAGGTGATTTTTTCGCTGTTGATGCAGGCAAGCGACGGCTTCGGAGTGAAATACGGCATCGGATAAAGCGAAACGCCGTGGGTCATTGAAGCGGTCATCGCAAGAACCATTCCGAAGCAATGGAACATCGGAACGTGAATCATCATTCTGTCAGCAGTTGAAAGATCCATTCTGTCTCCGATGCACTTTCCGTTGTTGACAACGTTGTAATGCGTGAGCATTACGCCCTTCGGAAAACCGGTTGTTCCCGACGTATACTGCATGTTGCAAACGTCGTTCGGGTCAACCGTTGCGGCAATGCGTTTAACTTCGGAAAGCGGAACGTTTTCCGCTCTGTCCAACGCTTCTTCCCATGTAAGGCAACCCTTCTGTTTGAAGCCGACGGTGATGACGTTGCGAAGGAAAGGAAGGCGCTTTGAATGAAGCTGCTTTCCGGTTTCGGTTGTTTTAAGTTCGGGACAAAGCTCATTGATGATTGCCTGATAATTTGAGTCGCGGTAACCGTCAATCATGACAAGGGTATGGGTATCCGACTGGCGAAGAAGATACTCCGCTTCATGAATCTTATAAGCGGTGTTCATCGTGACAAGAACAGCGCCGATTTTCGTCGTTGCCCAAAATGTGATGTACCACTGCGGAATATTCGTTGCCCACAAAGCAACGTGGCTTCCCTTCTTAACTCCGAGCGAAAGGAGAGCGCGGCAACATTCGTCAACGTCGTCTCTGAACTGCGAATAAGTTCTTGTGTAATCAAGGGTTGTGTATTTGAAAGCGTACTGATCCGGGAATTCCTCAACCATTTTGTCAAGAACCTGCGGAAACGTTTTTTCAATCAAAAGGTCCTTCTTCCAAACGAATTTTCCGGTGCCGGCCTTGTTTGAATAAAGAAAAGCTTTTTTTCTTGAAGGAGTCTGGAAGCGTTCCATGAACGAAGCAAAGTGGGCAAAAACAACTTCCATATCGGTCATTTCAAGCATCCACTGCGGATTCCAATCGAGCGAGATGAAGCCGTCGTAATTGATGCAGGAAAGCGCATTCATGATTTCTTCAATCGGAAGGTCGCCCTCACCGATGAGGCAATAATGCCTTTCTCCGTTCTGAATGAAGCTGTCCTTCATGTGAACGTGTCTGACATATGCTCCGAGGTTTTTGATTGTTTCCTCAGAGTCTTCGTGATTGATGTAATAAGGTGAATATACGTCCCACAAAGCGGCAAGATGATCGTCGGCATACTCCATAAGGAGCGTGAGAAGCTTCTTTGTGTCCGAATACATTCCGGAAGTTTCGACGAGAAGGGTGATTCCCTTTCTTGCGGCAACGGGCAGTACGCCCGAAATTACGGCACGGACATTTTCGTCGCTTTCTGCGCTGTCCCCTGTGGCAAAAAGGCGCAGATAAGAAATTTTAAGCGAGGAGGCGAGAAAAATATATTCTTCGATTTTTGCAATCGTTTCGTCAATATTATCGCACGAAATGTCAACGCCGGTGTCCGAGCAAACGAGCGAAATTCCCTTATCAAAAAGGTTTCTCATTGTTGAAGCCGAGTTATACTTATGGAACGGGCCGTTTTTTTCGGTGAACTCCGAGCCGGAAAAATTGTTCAGTTCGATTCCTTCAAAGCCGAGCTCTTCCGCCGCAGAAACGAAGTCCTGCCATTCATAGCCTTTCCAGCCTCTTGTTGAAAAAGAAAGCCTCATTCTTCTTCCTCCTCATAAACAATCTTGTTGAGCGCATTGACGTAAGCTCTGATGCTTGCGCCGACAACGTCGGTTGAAATTCCGTTTCCGGCGTATACCTTTCCGCCCGAACGAAGACGAACGAGCGCACTGCCCATTGCTTCTCTTCCCTCGGTAACCGCCTGAATCTGGAAGTCGTCAAGTTCATAGTGATGGCCGGTGATTTTTTCAATCGCAAGGAAAGCGGCGTCAACCGGTCCGTCTCCGTCGCAAAGGCCGCTGATGCTCTTTCCGTCCCTTGAAAGGGTGATGTGAGCGGTCGGAGTAATGATGTTTCCGATGTTGATAACGTAGCTTTCAAGGAAATATGTTGACGGTACCTGAAGAGCGGCGGTTGCAACGATTACGTCAAGTTCCTTTGCGGTAACGCTCTTCTTATCGCTGATTCTTGAAAAGGCTTCGTAAACGTTTGCGTTTTCCTCTTCCGAAAGGTCATAGCCGAGGCTTTGAACGGCGGCGGCAACCTGTTCCGGAGTGTCATACTCACTGAGAACAAAGCTCTGGTTCGACGATGAAACGCCGGTTTCAAACGGAGTTGTTTTGCTCTTTTCGGCGTTGACGATTCTTGAAACCTGACCGGCAATGCGTTCAAGTATTGTTGTTTTGATTGACGTTGAAAGCGAGAACTCCGCTCCCCTTGCGGAAAGGAAGTGAGAAAAAGCTTCAACCGAAACCGTGTTTTCGCCGCATACTGCGGTTTTGATTTCGGTCGCTCCGGCGCAAGATGCCGAAACGGCACACGCACAGCCGAACGAATACTCATCACTGCACTGAGCTCCAAGCTCAACATTTTTAAGTTCAGGAACGTTTTCATAAATATTTTTGATGAACACCGAGAATTCTTCACTCGTCATAATTCCTGCGTCGTCACAAATTGTGACCGATGTTGCGCCGCAGGAAACGGCATTTTTGATTGCTTCAAAAAGGAATTCCGGTTCGCTTCTTGTTGCGTCTCTTGCAACGAACTCAACGTCGGAACAATATTTTTTTGCTTCCGGAACAAGGACGCCGATCATTGCAAGAACAAGCGGCGGTTTCTTTTTGCAGACAAATTCCATCTGAACGGTCGAGGTCGGAACGATGAGCTGAAGGCGTGGCTTTTTCGCCTTTGAAACGGCCTCCCATGCGTTCTTGACGCCGTTTTCGGAAAGCTCGCACGGAATGGCAACAACGCTGTTTTCAACCGAAGAGCAAATTGATTTTGTAAGAAGAGTGTCGGTCTTTGCGTCCTCAATGGGAGCAAGCTCAATAACATTGACCGAAAGCTTGTCAAGGAGCTTTGCAATCTCAATTTTTTCTTTAAAGCTCAGCGAATGCGAACGGCTCTTTGCCGCCTGTCTGAGCGTCGAATCTGCAATTCTTAACTTTTTCATCATTAAAAACCTCCTGAAAAAAATAAAATCCCTGAAACAGCCTTTGCTGTTTCAAGGACGAATAATCTTCGCGGTACCACCTTGATTGCCGCTTTAAAAAGCGACCTCTCTTCAAGACTCAAACAAGTCTTTAGCCATGATAACGGGGCATCCGTAACCGCTTACACAGTAAAAACGTTGGGCGGCTCTGCTCGGGAACGAGACTGCTTTTTCGTCTGACTGTCGGCTCGCACCATATACCGACTCTCTGAAAGCTCATAAGAAAAGCATAATTCCGTCAATGCATTTAGTTGGTATTTTGTTTTCACTCTGTCCGAGTGATTAGTTGAATTTTAACAAATTAAAGCGTGAATGTCAACAGAAAAAAGAAAAAAACGAGAAAAGCGCCGTAGAAAACTTTTCAATATCGGAACTAAATTTTATTGAAGGTTACAAAGACGGATTTTGCAAAGATTTGACAAGTTTCAATAAATACGTTATTATCCTGTTGGCTTCGCCTAAACGGTAGGCGGTTGTTCCTCCAAAAAGTATATTACCTTTTCGCAGGGATTTTTTATCATTATCTTTCTCTCCGGACAAAAAACGGAGGGAGGTGTCGCTGATGGAGTACTTAGTGATGCTGTTCTTGATTCTTGTTGCATCTGTTGCAAACATTGAGGCGAGTAAAAACACAGATAATAAAAAATAACCGCCCAACGTCCAAATTGATGCGGTTATTTTCTATTAACAAAACTTAAAGGGACAACCGCTTACTGCGAAGCCCTTTTTACATTAATATTATACTCACTTTCAGATAATTCGTCAACACGAAAATACTTCTCCGCACGACTTCAAAAGCCGTGCGGATTTTTTTGCCAATTAAAAAAGCATTCCTCTGAACTCTTCGAGATTATCCGGAGTAATCTTTCTTTCACCCTTTTCAATCTCGTGAATCATTGCGGTAAGCTTGCTGTTAACCGGGGTTTCAACGCCGTTTTCTTCTCCGAGCTTTGCGATGTAGCCGTTGAAGATGTCAATCTCCGTAGTCTCCCCTTTTTCAAGCGACTGGAGCGTCGAGGGTTTTACCGAAGAATATTTAAGCTTTGAAACGAGCCAAACAACGTAACGGCAGCAAGAATTGTAAACCGCATTGTCCGCAAGCATAAGCATTTTGTAATTCATCATCTTTCCGTATTTCGGAACGTCGATTCCCATTTTTTTCGCAACGCGCATTGCCTCTCTCGCAATTGCGAGATAAAGGGTTCTTGCCCTCTTGTCGTCAACCATTTTTCCGAGCGTGAGACCTGTTACGGCCGCCGTTGCGTTGATGCATGAATTAATGATGAGCTTTGAATACTGACGGCGAAAAATATCGTCCGAAATTTTAGTCGGAAGAACAACCGAAAGCATCTCTTTGAGATAATCAAGGTTTCCCGGATGGCGGCCGTCAAGCATTCCGATATACATTTCGCCAAGAGATGTCATTGTGACATCACCCGGTTCATTCCTTGTTGCGCCGAAGCCGATCATTACGCCGACGGCACGGTCTTTTCCGACAACCGAAGCGAGACTTTCGGTGAGGATTCCGTTTTGCATTCCGACAACGAGAGAATCGTCTTTCAAATTTCCGAGAATACTTTCGGCAACAGAATTGAGCACCTTATATTTCGTTGCAATAATCACAACGTCAAACTTTTCGTCTTTCAGCTCTTCAACCGAAGAATAGCAAGTGAAGCGAACGTTGCGGTCGCCTTTTACGCCGTGGAGCGAAAAGCCGTCCTTTTCGATTTTCGCTTTCGCCTCGCTGTTTCTGAGAAGGAGCGAAACGTCATATCCGGCATCCTTCATAAGAACTGCGAGCGTTCCGCCGATTGCACCGGCTCCGATAAGAAGTGTTTTTTTCATTTTTCGGTTCTCCTTTGTTAATCAATATTTCATGCGTACTCTTTCGGCAAAGCACATGAGGTCTTTAATTTCAAGAACGGTTCCGTCGTCAAGAACGGCCTTTCCGCTGAGCTTTCCGAAAACCTGATGCTGATCCGTTTCAATGACCTTCACGCTGATTTTTGCGTTTCGGTCAATCACGGGTTTGAAGTCCATTTCAAAACGTCCGTCGCTTGAGGTGAACTTCCACGGATCGGTATATCCCGAGGAGGGAATATGGAAAGCGACATCGTCAAGCTTATGCGCTTTTCCGTCATAGAAAATGACGTTTTCCGAAGCGGCAGTGGTGTCACCGAAACCGTAACCGATATTGAAGCCGAAAGGCTTTCCGTTGACAATTCCGTTTCCGCTGCCCCAGTTCCATGTGTTGTCATAAGTCCAGACACCTCGTCCCCAGTCAAGGGTTCCGAAGTCGGTTTCCGGATTGAAGTCATAGCGTACCCCGTCAAATTCGGCGTAACCGGAAGCTCTCATGCAGTTGATTTTCTGATTATAATAGAAAGCCTTTTTGTTCTCCTTCCACGGAGTTGCAATAACCATTGTGTCCATCGGCGGCTGGTCGAGCGTGACGTCAACCTTCAGCGTTTTTCCGTCTTTGAAGTTTCGGTATTCGCCGACAATATGACGCGTTCTTCCGTTTTTGACAAAGTCCATGTCAAGAGTTTTGTCATGGTAATGAAGGTCACCCTTTTCCGAAGTCCTCGGAAGTTTATATTTACCCATCGGGAAAACATTGAGAACGGAGTTCGTGATTTCCCACGGATTCTTTTCGTCAAAAACGAGGAGCGAAGCGGACTGCATTCCTATGTAACCGTCGTCCGAAAGAGTGAGCGCAACTGCGTGCTTGTCGGAAAGGATAAGATAATAATCCCACTCTTTGATTCTGAACTTCGGCGCTTTGATTGCCTCTCTGTTATAAATTTGAACAAGGCTTCTTGACCAGCCGGGTTCGGCAAGAGTTCCGTCTCGGTTAAGAAGGTTGTGCCTTTCGGTAACTTCATGATTTCGTGCCATTTTTAATACCCCCGTGTTTTTCAAATCTTTTAATTTATGCCGAAGGACAAACTTCCTTCCACGGCAAAAAAACTTTTCATATTAGTATACAATATCGGGGAAAAATATTAAAGCGGATTTTGCAATTTTCAGAAAGTCTCACAAAAAGCGATCCTTTTTTTTGTATGTTTTTTCCCGGTTTTCTCCGTTCGGTAAAATATATTTTGTTTCAGTTCTTAATTTTTTCTGACACTTTTGTTAATTTCACAAAAACTCCTTGAGATTTTTTTCCGTATATTGTAAAATGTTTTTGTATACTGAGTCAAGGGATGAAAATTCAATACCCGATAAAACTTTGAAAAAACAAAACAACCATATATAATTATTTCAGGGAGTGAAAACTTTGGACGATATATATTTTTCCGACAGAAAAAATCATAACAATAAACGAAAAGCGGGAGCAACAGACAGATTTTCAAACGAAACACCGATTGCTCCGGGCGGAAGGCTGAGCGATGAGAGCAAAAAGGATCCCGACTTCGTCGTTCATATTCCCGAAAACGAAAACGATTTTCCGAGAAACAGAACGCCGAAAGGAAGACCGATTTCGCAAAACGGAGAAAGAACCGCACCGGGTGCCAAGCCTTACGTTCCGGAATACAAGCCGAGAGCAACCGCAGAGGTTTTTTCCGACGGGCAAAGAAGCAGAACGCCCTCCGGACGCCCGGTAGGCGCACAGAACGAAGCGCCGAAAGTTTCCGCCGAAAGTCGTGTTACCGTTCCTTCAAAGCAGAGAACACCCCAAAAAGTTCAGCTTGATCCGCCAAAGGACGGAAACTCAAAAAAGGCAAAAAATATCAAAAGAAAAAAGAAAAAACTTTCAGGCGGAAAAATTGCCGGAATAATTTTTGCCGTTCTTGTTCTTCTCATCGGCGGACTCTTTGCTTACGGCTATTCAATTCTCGGAAAAGTTTCCTACGATACAAAGATAATTGACAAGAACGAATATATCAGCGAAAGCAAGCTTTATTCAAGCGAAAATGTCAAAAACATTCTCTTCGTCGGAAGCGATGCGCGCGGCGACGTCAGCGGTCAGCGTTCGGACACAATGATGCTTTGCTCAATCGACAAAAAGCACAAAAAGCTGAAGCTGACTTCTTTTCTTCGCGACTCATACGTTTGCATTCCGTCAAGCGGCTATTACAACAAACTCAACGCCTCCTTCAGCTTCGGCGGAGTTCAGCTTGCGATTGACACACTCGAATATAACTTCAGAGTCAAAATCGACGACTATATTCTTGTTGACTTTGATGCATTTGAAAAATTCATCGACCTTCTCGGCGGACTCACGATTGAAGGCGTAACCAAAGAAGAAGCGCAGTATCTTCGCAACGAAGTCAAAATCAAAGCGAAAGCCGGAACAAACCATTTCAACGGTTGGCACACCCTTTGGTACTGCCGAATCCGTTATCTTGACGACGACTTTAACCGCACCGCAAGACAGAGAAAAGTCATTTCCGCAATCGTCAAAACCGTTTCAAAAACGAACCCCGTAAAGCTCATGAAAATCATGGAAGAAGTTCTTCCCATGATTCAAACGAGCATTTCGAGAAACGAGCTGATTTCGCTCGCCGCATCCTCCGTCGGCTACTTGCGCTACGACATTCTTCAGCACCGTATTCCGGCAACGGGAACGTGGTCAAACAAAACGATCAGCGGCGTCGGGGATGTTCTTTACATGGACTTTGACGAAAACATCAAACTTCTCAAAAACTTCGTCTTCAATGAAGACGGATCGGAGGAAACTACCAAAAAATAACATTCCGAAAATTGAAGTTCATTTAATGTTTCTCCTTTAATTTCAGAGTATAACAACTTTTCAACCTAAGGGAGGCGGTCGCCACGGAAGAGAAAAAGAAAATCGAAACGCTTCGCGATATGCTTTATTACAACGCAATGCGTTACGGACTCAGAACGGCTGCCGTTCTTTCCGACGGTTCAACCGTCTCTTACAAGCAATTGCTTCGCCACGTCAACTATCTCGGAACCGCCCTTTTCAAAGAGCTTTCTCTTTCCGGAAAAAACATTGCTCTTTGCGGAAAGAACTCGTATGAATGGTGCGTTTCCTATCTTTCCGTTTCCTGCGGAAACGCGGCGATCGTTCCCCTTGACAGAGACATGGATGCCGAAGGAATTTGGAACGCAATTTCCTTTTCCTCCTGCAAAGGTGCAATCTGCGACGAGCACGTTTGCGAAAAGCTCCTCTCCTCAAAGAAGCGCCTTCCGAGGGGATTTCGGCTCATCTGCTTTTCCGAAACCGATTTTCCGGGAGTCATTTCTCTCCCCTCGCTTTTAAAAAAAGGAGAAGTCCTTTTGAAAAGCGGAATTCAGGATTACACAAACACGGAACTTCAAAAAGACAAAATGCGTTTTCTCATCTTCACTTCCGGAACAACAGGAAACGCAAAAGCCGTCATGCTCTCGCACGAAAACCTTGTTTCCGACCTTCAGGGTGTTCTTTCAAAAATCGACCTTTCCTGCGCCGACAGCACACTCTGCGTTCTCCCCCTTCATCACACATATCAGACGATTGTCATGCTCGCAATTTTGTATATCGGCGGTTCGGTCGCATTTTGTGCGTCTTTGAGAAGAATGAGCGAGGAGCTTTCTCTTTTCAAGCCGACCGTCTTTGTTACCGTTCCGCTCATGCTTGAAAAAATGCATTCAAAGATTCTCAAAAAGCTTTCTTCCCAAAGCGGAATCAAACGTGTTTTCACAATCGGCCGAGTTTCCCAAACACTGATAAAATATGCTCCGGACCTCAGGAAACGAATGTATCACGTCATTCACGAGGCCTTCGGCGGAAACGTGAGAATGATAATTTGCGGCGCGGCCGCACTCAACGTTGACGTTGCTTCGGACTTTTTTTCTTTCGGGCTTCCGGTCATAATCGGCTACGGTTTGACGGAATGTTCCCCGATTGTAATCTGCAACAATGCCGCCTCTCCCCTTGCCGACAGCGTTGGCACTCCTCTTGAGAATTGCACGGTTACTATTGAAAACGCCGACGACAACGGAATCGGAGAAATCTGCGTTGACGGACCTATGGTCATGCTCGGCTATTACAAGAATAAAAAAGCAACCGCTCTCGTCAAAAAAGGCAGTGTTTTCCACACGGGCGACCTTGGATACTGCGACAAAAACGGAAATTATCACATCACAGGCCGCAGTAAAAACGTAATTGTCACCAAGGGCGGAAAGAATATTTATCCGGAAGAAATCGAGTTTTATCTCAACAGCGACCCCGTTGTTCT
Organism: uncultured Eubacteriales bacterium; assembly: GCA_934561055.1. Classification (GTDB taxonomy): domain Bacteria; phylum Bacillota; class Clostridia; order Oscillospirales; family Acutalibacteraceae; genus UBA6857. Next base: position 30,624 of record CAKTFN010000012.1, on the reverse strand, counting down.
TGAATCGCTGATTTTCGGTGAGGAAAAAAGGGGTGATGAAACCGTCGTTGCCCAGGTTGTTCCAGATGAGGACGCAATCAAAGAAAAGCTTCAAAAAGACGAACTGACGCACGACGACATTGAAGGCGCCGTTTCGGATGTTGTCAAAGGCATAAACAAGCGCCTTCCGTCCTATAAAAGCATTCACCGCTTCAGCATCAGACGGCGCGAATTTGAAAAAACCTCAACGCAAAAAATCAAGCGTAACGGTGCAAAGCACAACGGAGAAAAAGCCGAAACCTCCGAGACGAAAGAAGATTAAAATCCGGTCAACAATAAATAAAACAAAAGCTATAATCCACGGGCAACGTGAATTATAGCTTTTTCTGTTTTGGTTTTATTATTTAATCTGCAAAAAATGCGGCAATCTTTTTGACACTTATTGTTTTGAAACAATGTTGTGTTCACCCGGTGTTGCAACGTGAGAGAAGAAGAACTCTCGTCTTTCGTCGGTATTGATGACGGTTACGGGCTTAATCTGATTGAGGACAACGCCCTTCTGACGGAGCATTTCCTTATAATCGTTATATGTTCCGGACTTGAGGAAGAGAACCTCCGGACGGTTGATCATTCCCCAGCGTCTGTACTTGAAATACTTTTCGTTGACTCCCTTGAGCTTTTCGTCAAGAATGTCAATATATTTTTGTCTGTCCTCTTCGCTTACGTCGTGAGTCGTTTCGGCAAGCATACAATAGCGCGGCGGATTGGTTGAATAATCATAGCTGAAGCTGTGGCCGACGAATTCGTCGCCCATTTCCTTTGCGGTTTCTTCAGCGGCCCAGTCAACCATCTGAGAGGTTGTCTTTTCATTCGCAAGGTTCATGCTGAGACCGAGTCTGTAAAGGAATTCAACCCTCGGAGTGTTGTTATACATTCCGGTAACTTTGACAACGTCCTCCATACGGTATCTGTACAGACCGGAGAAGTTTGAAACGATGAGTTCATATGTTTTTCCGACCTCAAGTTCGTTGATGAGAAGCGGACGCATATTATGGTCGGATTCCTCGTCACCTTCGTTAATCGGAAGGAACTCAAAGAGAATGAAGTTCGGAAGAAGAACACCGTCGGTAACATTGAGTTCGGTTGCCATTGCGAAGAAGCCTTCCGCTGCAGCGTATCCCATGTTGTGAATCGGAACGTCCGGACCGATATATCTTCTAAGCTTTTTAACATATGCGCTGAGCGTTGAGTTGATCATTCCGTAAGCCCAGGTGAGATTCGGCCAAATTCTCGGAGCAATCGGATCGTCAAAGCCCTTTTCAAACTCTTTTCTGAGGAAAGCGGCGCGCTCGGGGTCGGGCTTAAGCTTTCTTGTGAACTTTGCACGAAGTTCCGGAGTAATTTTGACGCTCGGGTCAATCGTTCCGGTTTCAATGTCATGACAAATCATTTCCCATTTTTCTTCAAGACAATCAAACATTGTTGTGAGAAGGGTGATTACCATTGAACCGAGATAGCTGACTTTTTCGTTCTTAACGGCGAAGAAAGTCTGAAGATATGCCGTGTCAAGAAGTTCTTCGTGTTCGGGATAAAGGAGCTCAAGCGGAGAAGTGCAGAAAAACGGTGTAATCGCCTTGAGGTATGTAAGCGGAATCTGGCCTGCACCGTTGCACTGCTTTCCGTCCTCAAGTCTGTGACCGGTGAGAACGAGAGCAAGAGGGCCGATTGAGGCCGGCATACGCTTGTTCTGGTGCTTTTTAATCCAGCGAGCGGCGGTTGCAACGGAAGCCGAAAAACCGATGCATTGCATTGTCCAAAGATCCTTAACCGACTTCGGAAGAATCTTCGGCTTTCCGAGACTTCCGGATGAAGAACAATAACGAACGTTCACGCCGGTGAACATAAGGTTGTTTTCTTTATTTTTGATCATGCGGTCAACATACGGCTCATAGTCGGCATAAGTTGTAAGAGGAACTTTATCCTGATATTCTCTGAAAGATTTGATGTCGGCAAAGTTATACTTTTTGCCGTATTCGCAGTTTTTGTTTCTGCGAAGAATTTTTTTAAGAACAGTGTTCTGTGCTTTCATCGGGTCTTTTGTGAAGTAATCTTCCTCCGTAAGCGAAACTTCACCGAGGAAAATTCCGAAATCTGAGAAAGGCATTTTTAAATCCTCCGTTCTAAATTTTTGTTCGCCGCCGTAACGGCATAATTTAGTTAATTTTATCATATTTTCTTGCAAGTTGTCAACAGCGTGTCGGTTTTAAATCGTCGAACTTTCGTTATAAAAATTGTAAAAATGTATGCAATCCGACAAGCATAGTGATTTTGTATGTTTTGTTTCAAAATGTTGCCGTGACAAAAGCAGAATGTTTTCTTAGTCTTTTTCAGTCCGAAAATTCTTAAAATGAGCAAAAAAATCCGCCGCAGAACGAACTGCGGCGAAATAACAACCGGTTTGACTTATCCCACAAAGGGTCTTACCATCATCATATAATTTTCAAAGTCAAACGGAAACGTTTCCGTGTAATATCCCGACTCAACGGCTCTTGAACCGATTACAAAAGCATAGACAAAAGCAAGAATTCCCAAAACAACCGCAAGAACAGCCATAACGATTACGAGAATGATTGAAACCTTCGAATATTTTTTTGACTTCGCCTTAAACTGCTCGGAAAGAGCGTAATTTCTCGCTCTGAGAGCAGACTCATAGCTGTTGTAATTCGTCAAAGAAAGAATTGCAAAGATAAGACCGATAACGTTGAAAAAAACAATGTTGAGAACGATTGAAACAATCGCCATTGTGTTGTTCAACGGTGCGGTAGGCTCGTTCGTCGGTACGCCGTAATTCGGCTGGGAATACTGCGGTTGAGAATAACCTTGATTCTGTTCGGAAGAATAAAAATCCTGCCGCGGCTCTGCGGAATACTGATCTTTGAATCCGTTTTCCTCTGCGCCCTGCGGTGCGGAATAATCGTTTCCTTCGCTTTTTTCAAGCTGTGCGCCGCACTGACAGCAGAAACGGCTGTTGTCGTCATTATAAGCGTTGCAATTTTTACAATACATAATCTTTTACCTCCTGCTTAAAGAACGAAACAAAAAGCTTTCGGCTTTTCACTGTCTTTAATTAAATTATCTCTGCGAAGCTAAAGTTAAGTTAAACAGAAGAAAATTTGTTGATTCTCCGATTAATTCAGCGCATAAATTTTTACAAAAATATTTCGTTAAAGCCGTACTTTTCGGTTAAGCGGCGATTTCTTATTTTTCTGCCTTTTTTTCGGCTCTCTTTTCCTGCTTTTCTTTGATGAAGTTTCTGATATTCTCTCTTGTGAGGAACTTTCCGTAATGGGAAACCTGACCCTTCAATCTTCCGAGCGGAAGCGGATCCCAATCCGTTTTCGGCGCCATGTTGATTCCCATCGAAAGAAGAATCGGGCGGTTTGCCTCGGCTCTTTTTACAAAATCACGGTAATTCCTTCTTCCCCAGTTCGTCCAGCCAGTTTCGGCAACAGCCATCATCCTCGGGAAGCAAAGCCAGCTGAGCTTTTCAAAATCTTCGACGAACTCCGTCCAAATCGGCGTTTCAACGCCGACAACATTCTTCCTTCCCTCAATGTCAAGCTTTTCGAGCATCGGGTTGAAGGAATAAGTCTTTCTCAACGGAGTGATTCCGTAGTTATAGTCGAGGTAATAATGGAAGAAATCTTCAATGATGAGCTTTCCGCCGTTGTTTGCCCATTCTTCGCAAAGGCTCTCCTTATCCATCCAATCGGCAACAAGCGCACTTTTTTTGAGCATTCCGCTCTTGAGACTCTCATTCCAGACAACGGGAGCTTTTCCTTTTTCTTCAAGGTGCTCAATGATTCTGTTGACGAAATAGCCCTGAAGTTCCTCACTGTCTTTGAGTCCCTCCTCACGGATACGCTCCTTGCATTTCGGGCAGTTGTCCCAAAGCTTTTTGGGCGCTTCGTCTCCGCCGATGTGGAAATATTTGCACGGAAACAGCTCGCAAACCTCGTCAATCACATCAAAGCAGAATTTGAAAACGTTTTCGTTTCCTGCGCAAAGAATTGTTTTGTGAACTCCGGCGTTGAGTTCAACGTCAATTTTCTTTCCCTCGCATGAAAACTCGGGATAAGAAGCAATTGCGGCAATCATATGACCCGGCATATCGATTTCCGGAATAACTTCAATATGGCGTTCGCGGCAAAATCTGACAATCTCCTTAATTTGTTCCTTTGTGTAATATCCGCCGTAAACGGCCTTGTTTTTGCTTGTAAAGCCGTGACCGTTTCTGAACGCTCCGACTTTTGTGAGTTCGGGATATTTTTCAATTTCGATTCTCCAACCCTGGTCGTCGCTGAGGTGCCAGTGAAAAACGTTGAATTTGTAAAGTGCGGCGGCTTCGATGTATTTTTTGATTTCGTCAATCGTTTGCATATGCCTTGCGCTGTCAATCATGAAAGCACGGTAAGCAAAACGCGGCGAATCGGCAATCCTCAAAAAAGGATATGCGCCGTCGTTATCAAGCTGTCTGAGAGTTTTTTCGGCGTAAAAACGTCCTTTTTCGGTTGAATATGAGACGAAAATACCGTTCTCATTTATCAAAAGTTCATAGCCTTCTTCGTCAAGACCTTCTTTTTTTTCAAAAACAAATTCATTTTTACGAAAATGCTTTTCTCCGCCGTATTCAAAAAGTTTGTTCGGCATAGGAATGATATTTGCTACCATCTTTATTCCCCCAATTCTGCCGGTCCGAGTTGACCGACCTTTTCTTCAGGCTCAGCCGTCATACAGTCTGAACCAAGTTAATTATATGCTAAAACCTTCCCGAGGTCAAGAGAAATTAAATTAAAGTCCTTCAAAGTGCCGGCGAAACAAGAGAAAATCCCCACGGAAAGAACAATCTAAACTTTCCGTGGGAAGAATTTTCAAAACTTCAATTAAAATTAATAAAGGTCGGCAAGTTCAAAAATAAGCTTTTCGGTCTTTTCCCAGCCGAGGCACGGGTCGGTGATTGACTTTCCGTAAACACCCTCTCCGATTTTCTGGCAACCGTCTTCAATGTAGCTTTCAATCATAAGGCCTTTGACAACGGAGTCAATCTCGCTGCTGTGGCGGCAGCAATGAAGAACTTCCTTTGCGATTCTTGGCTGTTCAAGGAACTTTTTGCCTGAATTCGCGTGGTTGGTGTCAACAATGATTGCCGGATTTTTGAGGTTGGTTTCGGCATAAAGCTCGCATACTCTCATGAGATCCTCATAGTGATAGTTCGGAAGGCTGACGCCTCTCTTGTTGACGTAACCTCTGAGGATTGCGTGGGTATACGGGTTTCCGTGCGACTGAACTTCCCATCCTCTGTAAATGAATTCGTGCGGATGCTGACCGGCCGTGATTGAATTCATCATAACCGAAAGGTCTCCGCCTGTCGGATTCTTCATTCCGACGGGAATGTCAAGACCGCTTGCGGTCAGGCGGTGCTGTTGGTTTTCAACCGATCTTGCGCCGATTGCAACGTAGGAAAGAAGGTCGTTGAGATAACGGTGATTTTCGGGATAGAGCATCTCGTCCGCACAGGAAAGACCGGTTTCGTTGAGCGCACGCATATGAAGTTTTCTGATTGCGACAATTCCCTTGAGAAGGTTGCTTTCTTCGCTCGGATCCGGCTGATGGAGCATACCCTTGTAACCGTCGCCAGTCGTCCTCGGTTTTCCGGTATAAATTCTCGGAACAATGAGAATTTTGTCCTTAACCTTTTCCTGAACCGGAACAAGGCGGGAGATATAATCAATCACGCTGTCTTCGTTGTCTGCGGAGCAAGGACCGATGACGAGGATGAGGCGCTTGTCTTTCCCTTCAAAAATCGCTTTGAGTTCTGCGTCGCGTTCTTCTTTTATTTTAATTGCCTTTTCCGAAGCAGGATACTGCTTTTTGATTTCCATCGGAATCGGAAGTTTGCATTTGAAAGTCATATTCATAATTTTTCACCTTCTTTATCTGTTGAAAAGTTTTCTTCTTTCGGTTGATTCCTTCATCATTTCAACCATCGTGTCTCTGTCGCCGGTTTTAAGGCTTTCGTAAAGCTTATGAAAATGCGCCTCAAAAAGTTCCATCTGACGGAGAAGCGATTCTCTGTTGAGGAAGAAAAGCTCGCTCCAAAGCGTTTCGTTGATGTTTGCAATTCTGGTAAGATCTCTGAATGAGTCAGCCGTATACTTTTCAAGATGCTCGTTTTCATAGCACGTCATGAGCGAAACCGCAATGCAATGCGTAAGCTGGGAAACAAAACCGATGAGATCATCGTGCTCCTCGGGAGAAAGCTCGGCGATTCTTCCGAAACCGAGAATTTCCGCAATACGTTTGCAGCATTCAATGCCGTTTTCGGTGTTCTTTGCGGTCGGAACAACAATATAGTTTGCTCCGAAGAACATTCTTTCGTCGCTGTTTTCAACTCCGTAAACTTCACGTCCCGCCATAGGGTGAGCCGCAATAAACTCAACCCCGTCCGGAAGAAGCGACTGAACCTTATCGACTATGCAGCCCTTTACGCCGGTTACGTCGGTAATGATTGCGCCCTTTTTGATGTGCGAACCGTTTTCTTTGATCCAGTCGATGAAAGTATGCGGATAAAGCGCAAAAATGAGCACGTCCGCATTTTCAACAAGGTCAAGGTCAACAAAGTCGGAACATTTTTGAACGATTTCATGTTTCAGCGCAAAGTCCTTCGACTTTTCATCGTTGACAATTGCGTCAACATGATAACCTTTTTGAGTAAGTCCTCTTGCGTAGCTTCCGCCCATAAGACCGAGACCCACAATTAAAAAACGTGTTTTTTTATCTATCATCATAATAATTCAACTCTTATTCCTAATTTTTTTATTGCTTCAAAAAAATTTGGAAAGCTTTTTGAAACCGCTTTTGCTCCTTCGATTTCGCCCGAAAAAACGCTTGAAAGAACTGCAAGCGACATTACGACCCTGTGGTCGTTGTGGCCGCAAAGAATTCGGTCGGGTTCATGAAGCGGCGCTTTGTGAACAACAATCTCATTTTCAAAAACGTCGATTTTCGCCCCGAAAGCGGAAAGCTCCTCTTTCATCGTTTCGCCGCGGTCACTCTCTTTCATTTTGAGCCTTGCGGTGTTTTTGAGCGTTACGCCGTTTTTGGCGGCGGCAACGGTCATCAGTATCGGCGCAAGGTCGGGACAATCGGCAATATCGAGTACCGGCGAACCTTCATTCAGCTTTTCAAAAAACTCTCTGTAAACTCTGTCTCCCTGAAGCGTGTTCCGGTCAAGACCGAAAACGGAAACAGAGCCGCCAAAAAGATTGAATGCGTCGAGAAAAGCGGCGGCAGAGCAGTCGCCCTCGGCAATGCAATCAAAAGATTTGAAAGTTTCTTTTGAGCTTAAATAAAGCGTTCCGGCGTTTTGCCATGTTGCCGAGACGCCGAACTTTTTCATCACCCAAAGAGTGATGTCAACATAGCTTTTGCTTTGAAGGTCGGACGTGATATTTATTCTTGATTCACCCGGGCAAAAAGGAAGGGCAAACAAAAGACCGGTGATGAACTGACTGCTGACGTTTCCGGGAACAAAGTATTCACCGGCTTTAAGCTTTCCGCAAACGGTCAGAGCGTCTTTTTCTTTTTTAAAACCGAAGCCGTTTTCTTTTGCAATCTTTTCATAGACCGAAAGCGGTCGGGAAAGGAGCTTTTCACTTCCCCTGAAGGTTACTCTTTTTCCCGAAAGCATGGCAAGCGGGATAAGAAAGCGAAGTGTGCTTCCGCTTTCACGGCAGGGTAAAACGGCGTTTTCATTGATTTCAAAGGGATCAAGTCCGCCGATTTTTACGGTGCCTTCCCCTCTTTCAACCTTTGCACCGAGCGCTTCAAGGCAATCGAGCGTTGCAAGAACGTCCTGATTGTAATCAACGTTTTGAATTGTGCTTTCGCCCGAAGAAAGGGCGGCGCAAATGAGCATTCTGTGAAGAACGCTTTTTGAAGGCGGCGCGGTGACAGCTCCAAAAGCTTTGCTTTTTTCAATCAGTGCTTTCATTTTTTATCACCCAAAAGGTCAATAATTGCGTCAACGGCACGAAGGTATCCGTCCGTTCCGAGGCCGCTGATTGTTTTAAAACACGCCGCACGGACATATGATACCTGTCTGAAATCTTCACGCAAGGAAACGTCGGAAATATGAACCTCAACGCAGGGAATCGAAACCGCCTTGAGTGCGTCAAGAATCGCAACGCTTGTGTGCGTATATGCGGCAGGATTCATCACGATTGCGTCAATCTTGCCGTAGGCTTCCTGAATTTTGTCAACCAAGTCGCCCTCATGATTGGACTGAAAGAACTCGCAGTCAATTTTCTTTTCGCCGCAGTAGGCTTTGATTTTTGCGACCAGGGTTTCATAAGTTTCCGTTCCGTAAAGGTTCGGCTCTCTTATGCCGAGCATATTGATATTCGGTCCGTTGAGAACAAGAATTTTCATGACTGTTTCCTTTCGATGGTATTTAAAATTTGAATGTGTCTGTAATTTTTTTTGCTGCGTGTTCGGCAATTCCGTCAACGTCTATTTTTACGTCGCAGGTGTTTCGGTAAATATCATACCGTTCCTCAAAGCGCTTTTTGAGTGCACTTTCGTCGCTTGAAAGCGGACGGTCGGAAGTCGGAATAATCTGCGAAAGAGGACGGTCGAGGAAAAAGATTTTTCCGTTTTGAGAAAGGTTATTGATGTTTTCCTGCCTCAGAACAGCTCCGCCGCCCGTTGCAACAACGAGCCCCGTCTTTTTTGAAACCTCGGCGATAACCTCGGCTTCAAGGTTTCGGAAATACTTTTCGCCTTTGCTTTCAAAAATTTCCGAAATCGGCATTTTTGCTTTTTCTATAATAAGCTCGTCGGTATCGACAAAGGGACGGGAAAGCTTTTTTGAAACGAGCGCACCGATTGTTGACTTTCCGCTTCCGGGCATACCGGTGAGAACAACGTTCTCTTTTTCCGAAAGGAGCTTTTTGTAAACTCCTTCTCCGGTGTTTTCCGGATATGCTTTTGAAAGGAAAAGTTCGCTCGCCTTAACCGCCTGAAGAACAAGCATATAGAGTCCGCCGCAAAAAGGTATTCCCTTTTCTTTTGCTTCAAGCAAAAGGTTTGTGCGAAGCGGATTATAAATAACGTCCGCAACGCCCTCAAGGTTATCGAATCCGTCAAGGGACATCGCCTTGTTTTTGTTGTTCGGGAACATTCCGCAGGGCGTTGTGTTGATAATAAACGAAGCGTCGCCGTGAAGCGAAAGAACGTTTTGATAATTCACACTGCCGCTTCGCGAAACAACGATAACTTCACCCGCACCGAGCGACTTTGAAACGGTGACTGCCGTTTTTGACGTTCCGCCACTGCCGAGAACAAGAACCTTTTTGCCCTGAAAATCAAAACCGTTTTTTTCAATCAGACTGCGAAGTCCGAAAAAGTCGGTGTTGTAGCCGTAAAGCTCACCGTTTTTATTGACGATTGTGTTCACCGCGCCGATTTCTTTCGCCGCTTCATCAATGAAGTCAAGATATTTCATCACGGTTTCCTTATAAGGAATTGTGACGTTGAGCGCCGAAAAATTCTTTTCTTTCAAAAGCGTATCAAGCTCATCTTCCGAAAGCGGAATCAGTTCGTACTCATAAGGTGCAAACATTTCGTGAATTGTTTTTGAGTAGCTGTGTGCAAGCGTTTTTCCGAGTAATCCGTATCTCATCAGTTTATACCGTTCAAATCCGTTCCGAATCTTCCCGAAAGAAGGTCAAGCAGTGCAAGCGCAGTTGCCGCCGTAACAACAACCGAGGCTTTGTGAATAATCGCCGGGTCGTGTCTGCCTTCGATAAGAAGTTCGGTGTTTTCGTTTTTTTCAAAATTAATGGTTCTTTGTGTTTTATAAATCGACGGCGTGGGCTTCACGGCGCAGCTTATCACAATCGGCATCCCGTTTGTGATTCCGCCGTTGATTCCGCCGTTGTTATTCGTTTCGGTAAAAACCTTTCCGCCTTCGGTTCTTATCGGGTCGTTCGCTTCCGAACCTGACATGTTGCCAAAATCAAAGCCGCTTCCGAATGAAACTCCCTTGACCGCAGGCACACTGAAAAGCATATGGGAAATAACGCCTTCAACCGTATCGAACCACGGTTCGCCGACAGAAGCCGGAAAACCGGTTACAACCGTTTCGAGAATTCCGCCGACGGAATCGCCGTTCTTTCTCGCTTCGGTGATTTTTTCTTCAATCGCCGTTTTTGCGTTTTCGTCAAGAACAGGCATTGAAGCGTTTTCGATTTTTTCAAAATCCGCTTCAAAGTTTTCAAAATGTCTGTCCGAAATTCCGCCGCAGGAAAGAATATGCGTTGAAATTTTGATTCCTCGCTTTTCAAGAATCTGAAGTGCAATGCCGCCCGCCGCGGTGAGTGCGGCTGTGATTCTTCCTGAAAAATGTCCGCCGCCACGGTAATCTTCATAGCCGTGATACTTTAAAAATGCGGTGTAATCGGCGTGCGAAGGACGTGCGGTGCTTTTCATTTTTTCATAATCGCGGCTTTTGGTGTCGTTGTTTTCAATAATGATCGCAAGCGGAGTTCCGGTTGTTTTTCCGTCAAAATATCCGCTGACAATTTTGAATTCGTCTTTTTCGTTGCGCTTTGTTGAAAAAGCGGCTTCGCCCTTTCTTCTTTTCAAAAGGGCGGAAATTTTTGCTTCGTCAATCTCTTCGCCCGGTTTCACTCCGTCAAGAACGGCACCGATAGCCTGTCCGTGGCTTTCGCCGAAAATAGTTACCGAAAATGAATTTCCGAATGTATTTTTCATAGCATTTTCTCCAGTTGTGAAAGGCTCACGTTTTCAAAGCGGAACGTTCCGATTTCATCCGAGCGAACAATGCAAACGTTTTTTCCGCTCGCCTTTTTGTCGTGTTTCAAAAATTCCTTAACCTTTTCTTTGTCATAATCGTACTTTGTTTTGAGTCCGACCGAATGAAGTGCGTTTTTGACCCTTTCACGGATATTTTCAGAGCACATCGGAATCATTCCGAGCGCAACGCATTCGCCGTGAAGAAGCGTATCAAGTCCTGCACTGCTTTCAATTGCGTGGCCGAGCGTATGGCCGAAATTGAGAACCCGGCGAAGCGAGGTTTCCTTTTCGTCCTGTTCAACAACGTCACGCTTTGCCTTAACGGCTCGATAGATTACTTCTTCAAGCTTTTCTTTCGCCTGTCCGTTTTCAAAAATCTCAAAAAGTTCTTTGTCGTTTGTGACAGAGATTTTTACCGCCTCGGCAAAGCCGTTTGAAATTTGGCGTTCACAGAGCGTTGAAAGAAGCTCGGGGTCAATGATAACCTTTTTCGGCTGATGGAAAGCGCCGAGAAGGTTCTTCGCTTTTTCAAAATCAACCGCCGTTTTTCCGCCGACGGAGGAATCAACCTGCGAAAGGAGCGTTGTGGGTATATTATAAAAATCAATGCCCCGCATATAAATTGCCGAAGCAAAACCTGCCATGTCTCCGGTCACACCGCCGCCGAGAGCGATTACGCAATCCGAACGGGTAAAGTTTTCCGAAAGTAATTTTTCGCATATCGAAAGGAGCGTGTTCACATTTTTGTTTTCCTCGCCCTGAGGAAAAGTGAACAAAACGGCGTTTTCAAGCTGAGAAATGAGCGTTTCGGCGTATCTTTTCGGAACACCGCTGTCGGTTACGACAAGGGCTTTCCCTTTAATATTCAGAAGTTCGCCCGCTTTTCTGAGCGAGCCTTTTTCGATTACAACGTCATATGAATGACCGGGAAGGGAAACGGGAAGAATCATATTATTTCACAACCTTTGCATTGTTGAACGAACCTACAAACTTGAGCTTGTCGCAGCAGTCCGAAAGTTCGGCAAGCATGAACGAACCGCTTCTCGATTTGAGGTCGCCGTCAATTTCAACATAAAAATAATAAGTCCACATAAGGTCTTTCATCGCGCGGCTTTTGATTGAACGCATGTTGAAGCCGTGATTGCCGATGATGTTGATTGCGTGTGCAAGCGAACCGGCCTCGTCCGGAACGGTGAAAACGACGATTGAACCGTCGCTTTTTGATTCGTTCATAACCCTTGAAAGAACGGCAAAACGCGTTGTGTTCGTTTCGCTTTCGTTGATATTTTCTTTAAGAATTTTAAGTCCGTAAAGCCGAGCCGTGTCATAGCTTGCGATTGCCGCAACGGTTTTGTCGCCGTTTTTGAGGACTGTCTTTGCCGCAACGGCGGTATTGACGCATTCCTTTTTTTCAACTCCGAGTTTTCTGAGATATTCATCGCACTGAGCGAGAGCCTGAGGATGACTGATTACGGTTTTGATGTCCGAAAGGTTGCTTTCAGGAAGAGCAACAAGGCACTGATGAATCGAAAGCGAATAAACCTCATTGACAAAAAGCGAACCGGAAAAAATGAGGTCAATAACCGCACCGACTTCGCCTGCATTGCTGTTTTCAAGCGGAAGAACGCAGCAATCGGTTTCCCCTTTTTCGGTTTTTTCATAAGCTTCTTTGAAGTCCTTGCAGGAAACCGGAATTGCGTCGGGAAAAATTTTGTCAACGGCAATCTGGGCGAATGCCCCCGTGACGCCGCTGTAAGAAACCTTCATTCCCTCAAAAATTCTGTGCTGATATCTTTTTGAAACTTCCATTGTGTTTTTGAGGAAATTGACGTAATAAGAGCGGATTTCTTCGTTTGAAACGAAGTTTTCATTTCGCTTGATAACTTCCGCCTCTCTTTTTCCGTCAAAAACCGGAAGTCCCCTTTTCATTTTGTATTCCGCAACCGAACCGACAAGGTTCATCCGCTCCTCAAAAAGGGCAGCCATCTTTTTGTCAACTTCGTTGATTTTTTCTCTCGTTGCTTTGAGATCTTCCATTTTTTACTCCTTAAAAATATTCTTTTGAAAGCTTTTCAAAAGCGGGAATTGCTTTTTCAATCATCTCGGTTGAAACGCAGTATGCGATTCTGACGTAACCGGGGAATCCGAACGAATCGCTCGGAACAAAAAGAAGTTCATACTTCTTCGCCTTTTCGCAGAAAGCGGCGGCGTCCTTTTCGGGCGACTTCATGAAAAGATAAAATGCGCCGTCGGGCTTTGCGCAGGAGAAGCCGAGTCTTTCGGCGGTCTTTATGAGAAGATCACGGTTTTTTTCGTAGACCGAAATGTCCGATGTCTTTCCGAGGCACTCCTTGATTACGAACTGGAAAAGCGCCGGAGCGCAAACATAGCCGAGCGCACGGCCTGCGCCGCAAACGGCTTTGAAAAGCTCGCCCGAAGAAGCGGCTTCGTCCGGAACAAGAATGTATCCTATTCTTTCTCCGGGGAGCGAAAGAGACTTGCTGAACGAATAGCAAACGATTGTGTTGTCGTAATACTTCGTCATGAACGGAACCTTAACGTTACCGTAAACCAACTCTCTGTAAGGCTCGTCCGAAATAATGAAAATCGGTTTTCCGAATTCCTTTTGCTTTTTTTCAAGGAGGGCGGAAAGCGTTTTAACGCATTCTTCGTCAAGAACAACGCCTGACGGATTGTTCGGAGAATTGATGATAACCGCCTTGGTGTGTTCGGTTATTGCGTTTTCAATCGCAGCAAAATCGGGAAGAAGCGTTTTTTCGTCGGAAAGAACAATAACGGGTTTCATCCCGGCCTTTTCGGCAAAAACACGGTACTCCGGAAAGAACGGTGCAAGAATAATCACTTCGTCGCCTTCTTCATGAAGGGCGGTGAGCGTAATTGTGAGCGAAGCCGCCGCACCGACGGTCATATAAAAGTTTTCTTTTCTGAATGACGTTCCGTAGGTTTTGTTGAGATAGCCGGCAATTGCTTCTCTGACGGAGTTGTCACCGACGGCGGAAGTGTAACCGTGAAGCTCGGTTGAAGGAACGGTATCAACGAGTTTTTTGATTGTTTCGTTGACGATTTCCGGCGCCGGAACGCTTGGGTTGCCGATGCTGAAATCAAAAATATTCTCTTTTCCGACAACTTCGGCACGCTTTTTTGCGTACTCAAAAATTTCTCTGATAACCGACGAATGAGCGCCGAGTTCATACATCTCTTTTGAAAACATTGCAATCACCTTTCAAAATAAAAATACAATATATAAGATATGACACTTTAGTGATTTAAATCGTGAGTATATTATAACACCGACCCGCCTTTTCCGCAACTGTGAAGGCTGACAAAGATTGCTCAAAAAAGCCATAAAAATACCGGCAAAAGAGCCAAAAAACGCTCCGCTTTTTTCATTAAACAAGAAAAGAACCGCGGCGAGCGGATTTTTCCGCTCGCCGCAGCCTTTGGCGTGAAAATGAAAGAATCAAAAATATCTTAATAAAGAGGTGTGAAAAAAAACAAAGTCAAGAAATATATAATAAACAAAAGGAGAATCTGTAATATGAAAAAATTTATTTAACGGTGACGGTTTTGATGTTCCAGAAACGGGAAGTTGCAACCTGCTTTCCGCTGATTACAAAGGCTTTTGCATAAACTTTGTATTCACCGGCGGCGAGGTTTTTGATTGTTACTGTCATGGATTTTGTTGTTTTATAATTTTTCTTGACCATATTTCCTTTGCTGTCAACATATCTGAGCTGGAAACCGGTTGCGCCTTCAACGGCATTGTACTTAACCTTCATCTTGCCTTTTCCGCCGGCAACCGAAATGTATGTATAGTCAAGCTCAAGCTTATCAATCTTTTGGAAACCGCTTCTGTCTCCGCAAACAGTGCAGTATTTATGGGCGGTGTAACCGTTCTTGAAATAAGTCGGTTTCTTTGCCTTCACGTTTTTATAGGTGTGTTTTTCCGTTCCGTCTTTGCAAAGCGAAACGAACTTGTACGGCCAAACTTCGCAGGTATACTCGGCAGAGCTTCCTCTGTATCCTCTGATTGTGAAGCCCTTGACGACTTTTCCGTCGTAGTATTTAAGACCCTTCGGCCAATATCCTCCGACGGTCGGGCGGCCGTCGCTGTAAATATAAACGCCCTTCGGAATTGTCATTGTTTTGATTTTCAGGCAGTTGTAAAAAGCGCACTCGTTGAGAGAGGCCTTTGAGTTTTTATCAAAGTTTACGGTTGTGAGATACTTGCAGTTTCCGAAAGCGGCATATACGATTAATTTTACGGCTTTCGGAATGTTATAAACTTTTCCCTGCTTCATTGCGGGATAAAGATAAATTGTTTTTTGTGCTTTGTCAAAAAGAACGCCGCCGACAGAGCTGTAGAACCTGTTGTCCTTTGCAACGTTGATTTTTGAAAGCGAGGTGCAGCCGTCATAATAGCCGCCGTAATTTCCGAGGCTTACAACGCTTGCGGGAACGTAAATTCCGGTGAGGTTTTTGCAGTCCATAAACGTTGCGTGTGCAACGGTGCGGGTGCCTTCCTTGATTTTCAGGTTTCCGCCGATGTCTTCCTTGACGGCAACAAGGTTATTATTGATATAAAGCGTTTTTCCCGTCCAATTCTTTGAATCGGCAACAAAAGGCGTGTCGGCGAATACGTCTGCGCCCATGTAGTTGATTTTCTTTCCGAGGCTGATTTTTGAAAGGGCGGTGCAGCCATTAAAAGCGCAATAGTCAATTCTCTTAACGCTGTTCGGAATCGAAATTTTTGAAAGAGCCGTGCATTCCGAAAAAGCTTCGTATTCAATTTTTGAAAGTGACTTCGGAAGAACAACATTTTCAAGCGAAGAACATCCTTTAAAGGTTTCACTTTCAATCGTTTTGATTCCTTCCGGAATTTTTATGCTTTTGAGGTTCTTACAGCCTTCAAAAGCAGAGCCTTCGATTGAAGTCACGGAATCCGGAATGGTGATTTCCGAAAGCTTTGTATAAAAGAGGCATGCGCTTTCAAGCGTTTTGAGTCCGTTCGGAAGAGTGATTTTGGAAAGTTCGCTGTTTCCGAAAGCGGAATGTTCGATTACGGTTACGCCGGCCGGGATTTCAATTTCCGTAATGCCTGAACCAAAGAACGAATAAGTGCTGATTTTTTTAAGCTTTGAAGGGAGCTTAATGCTCTTGAGGGCTTCACAATTTATGAATGCGCCTCTACCTATTTCGGTAACGCTCTCCGGAATTTCGATTGCTTCAAACGCAGGAGAATGAGCCATCATATAATCCGGTATTTTCTTAAGAGTTGACGGCAATTTGATTGTTTTAAGAGATTTGCAATATCCGAATGCGCCTTCATCTATTTCGGTAACGCTTTCCGGTATTTCAATCGTTTTCAAAGCGTGTGCGTCATAAAAAGCATCATAACCGATTTTTTTGACTCCGTTCGGGATTTTTACCGATGTGATTGTTTTTTGACCGACGAATGCTCTTCTGCCGATTTCGGTGACCTTTTTTCCGCCGATTGTTTCGGGAATCACAACGTCTTTTTCCGTTCCGGTGTATTTTGTGATTTTAACCGTTCCGTCTTCCAAAAGGTCATATGTGAAATCGGTTTTTGCTTCCGCTTTTGCTCCTGCCAAAACTGTGAAAGCCGAAAAAATCATGAGCAAGCTTAAAATCAAACTTAATGTTTTTTTCATATTTAGGAACCTCCAATCAATATGAGTTTCTTAGATTTTTAATGTTTTTTTCTTAGGGTGTGTTTTGTGATGTGATTTTTGGGTGTGAATTTTTCTTTTGGGTGTGATTTTGTGGGTGTGTTGGGTGTGAATTTCAAATATGTTTTTCTTTGGGTGTGAGATGAATTTTTGTCCGAATCACCTCCGGAATTTTTAAAATTTCCGAATTTTTATTTTATCTCATCCCATGCTTAATTATAATAATACCATCCTTTTTGTCAATACAAAATGCAGAACTGCGGATTTTTTCTGCAAAATTGCAGACAAATTAAAAATTATTAAGGGATTTTGACGATAATATCGGACTTAAATTCTGATTTTGAAAAGTCAGCTAATATTAATTGAATTTTACCATATCTCTACCTAATCCGACTAACTCTTCAATTGAATCACGTCCAACCGCGTTGCCGTTTACAATAATCTCCTTATTACATGAAAAAATAAATACATATTTATCAAGATCTGTTTTGCTTTCATCACGTTTAACACATGCTATTGACTCAATTTCAAATTTTGTTAAAGTACCATTATGATCCGTCGGTTTATTGATAATAACTTTATCAACAGGATCAAGAGTACGATTATTTGCTGTACTGAGATTTTTGATATTAGCACGAAGCACATAATTCAAAGTGTTGACCGAGATCTTCGGGCTATTATCTTTATACATCCACATGGAAACAAAAAAGCCATAATATGCATCATAGAAAATATCCTGAATAACAACACCGGTGTCATTTGCAGATTTTGCATACGGGTTGTTGACATAAAACACATCGTCCTTGCTCGTCGAAACGGTGAAGTTGTCTCCGGAAAGGGTTGCGAAGGTGAATCCCAACTTCTGCTTTCCGTTGGGATAACCGATGATGAACTTTGTAACTCCGGTATTCTTGTTTGATTTATATCTTGTGATGAAAGAAATGCTCTTTGTGTAATTTGCTCCGCTCGTTGTTTTGGGTCTGAGAACCGTGTAAATTTTAATTGTATTTCCGCTTGTGTCATCTTTAACGGTAGTTCTTGTTTTGCTGACAACTTCGCCGTCCTTCAACGCACTGATTGCAAGACGTGAAATTCTCAAAATTGCAGTTTTCTCTGTTCCGTTCCTTTGAGCCATGGTAACATAAACGTAACTGTCGTCAATTGCCATTGCGTTTGCATGACCGAGAAGACCATCAGTAAAAACGATTTTTTTCGGTGATTTTGTTCCGTTCTTGAATCTGGAATCATAAATATTATTATAATAATAAAGTGTTCCTATCTGCTCATATCCATTTGATTTTACGCAGAAAAGTCTGTTGTTCGCCGTACCGACTGAAATACCGCCCAGATTTGTAGAATTATATCCATTGTATCTGTTATCGGGTACATCAAAAATAGTTTTGATTGTATTAGAATTATTATAAGGATAATCCTCTGCAAAAACAAAAAGGTTCGTTCCGCAACCGATTCCGAAAAGCATGATGATTACCAAAAATGTTGAAATAAATTTCTTCATGGATAAATCCTCCTTTGTTTTTGAATAATTCTTTTTTGTGTAATTTCTTTGATTCTTTCTTGACTTAGTTTTTTTCATATGTATCACCTCCTTCAAAAAAAATTATATATTAAGCAACTTTTTTCGTTGCTCATATATCTAAACGTTTGAGAAAGCTTTTTTACTACATTTTTTTCAAAAATTTTTCAAAAAATTTTTTGTATCTTTTTTAACTACCTTTCTTTTTTTGTTGTTCATACTTATAAACGTTTGAAGAAGGCTTTTTACCACAACTTTTTCAAATTTTTTTGAAAAAGTTTTTTACGGACAGGTTGCAACCTTGTTTGCGGTAACTACTTCGGATTTTGAAGAAGTGTAAGCGGTGATTTTGATTGAAAGCTTATATTTTACACCCGAAACCGCCGTAAGCTCGCTGTTGCTGAAAACAAAATTCGTCCTTGCCGAAGAAAGCCCTGTCCACTTTTTGACCGGAACATATTTTCCGCCGCTGTACTTTGAAATGAGAACCGTTCCGTACTTATACTTTACGCCGGAATTTCCGGATAAAGTAATCTTTGCATAAATCTTATTGTTAGAGAAATTTAAAGTAAGTTGCGGCGTTTTTACATTATCCCAACACGGTTCAATGCTGCTGAACCCGGAGTTTTCAACAGGATCGGGAATTTTTTCTTCTTCAACGGCCGCAACCGGAAAAAGAAAGACGGACAGAGCGGTCAAAGCCGCAAGAAGAATTGAAAAAAGTTTTTTGCTGATGTTTGTTTTAGACATAAAAATGTCCTCCTTTCGTTTTATACTTATCTAAACGATTAAGGAAGACATTTTACTACATATTTTTTGTATTTTAATTTTTTATTTGATGCTTTCCGCTATTTTAATCAATTCATCTTTTTCAACATTTGCGTCAACCGTGACAGAAATCTTATTTCCGACAATTATGATAGTTCCTCCGACATTGGCTTCATCATAGATCAGCCAAGATTCATGACCGTTTATATTCATTTTTGTATATTCTGACCTTTCATTGTCGGTGAATAAATCAGTTGTTTCATTTTTAAAAATATTAATCATTATATCTTTATCCGGATCATTGTCTCTTGAATAATAAATATATGTAAAAGCCATGGGCATTTTATCTTCAAACCCAAGTTCGTAGCCCTCCGGAATATAACCGATTTTGACGTCTTCAACGTTTTGGAAGTCGTCTTTTCCGGGTTCGGTTTGAACGAAGGTGAAAAGGGTGTATTTTTCAAACCACTGCATGAAAACGTTCTTGACCGCCGCACGAACGGTCGGACTTGAAAGCATAACTGCGGCCGCAAGAGTAACGAAGCAAAGAAAGATGACCGCCGCCCTTGAAAGATAGACCAAAGCGAGCGGTTTTCCGTATTTTTTTTCTTTCATAATGCGTTCAAAGAACCGCTCTTCTTTTTTTGAAAGAGGATATTTTTCCGAAAGCGTTTCACAGTCGGGGAAAGAATCAAGGAGATTGTCCGTATAATCGCAAAAAGCCTTTTTCAAAGCCGCGTCAAAAATGCCCTCGTTCAATTCCTCATTCATAGAAATCCTCCTTTCTCAGCGCCTTTTTCAAAATCTGCTTCCCTCTGAAAATCCGCATGTTCACCGTCTTTTCCGGGATGCCGAGAATTTCCGCAATCTCCCGCTCCGAAAGGTCGTTGACGTATTTCAGAGTGCAGACCGTTTTATAAGTCTCGTTCAGATTTTCAAGCGCGTTTAAAAGAATTTGATATATTTCTTCTGGTTTGGAAAAATCGGGCGAAAAACTGCCTTCGGCGGCAATATTGCCGTCAAATTCTTCGCTGACCTTTCCGTTTTTTTTCAGGACGTCAATCGCCCTGTTTCGGACAATCGTCACGCAAAACGCCATTGTTTTTCTCTCGTTTGAAACGTCAACTTTTTCAATGTTTTTGATGATTCTCACCATTGCGTCGTGAACAATGTCATCCGCTTCACTTTGAGAATAACCGAGAGCGACGTGCTTCATTAGTCCGTAATATTTTTTGTAAACCGTTTCAACTTTTTCTTTGTCCGACGAACTTTCGACGAGCGACAAATAAAATGCAGGCATTGTTTTTTCTTCCTCCGGAGAACCCGTGCATGATATCTTTTTTTGGTTCTTTAAACCGGGCAAAACTATGACTACGGTTGAGTCAATCAAGTTTGCCAACAGGTATCATACAAAAAATCCGGAAA
This sequence comes from uncultured Eubacteriales bacterium, assembly GCA_934561055.1. GTDB lineage: Bacteria > Bacillota > Clostridia > Oscillospirales > Acutalibacteraceae > UBA6857. The sequence goes on along the minus strand of CAKTFN010000012.1, from coordinate 10,329 downwards.
AAAATCAAGTGAAAGAGCCTTTGTCACAAAGGTTTTTTGAAATTTTATGCCTGCCGCCGAACGGTTTTTTCCGTGAGCAAAATTCAGCCCGAATCAAAAATCGAAAAACGCTTTTTCATCCGTTTTCCCTCCTTTTTTCGTTGTTCATCTATATAAACGTTTGAGAAACGAATTTTACCACAACTTTTTTGAAATTTTTTAAAAAAATTTTTTTGAGTGCAAAAAAAGACCTTCGCAAACGTTTTTCCGAATGCGAAGGCCGATTTTTAATCAAAGAAAATCTTTAACGTTTTTGTCGTAATGTCCGGTATCTTGGAAGCTGTTTTCCGTGTGGAGAACGCTGCCCCATTTGCGCGCGATTTCTTCATAGGAATCTTCCGAAACGTTTGCACGTTCAAAGCCGTCCTTCATTCCTCGAAGGCACCAGTCGGATTCCCACATTCCGTGGTTCGCCGCCTTGTATGTCCAAAGGAACCAACCGAAGTCAAGCGCATTGAGCGTTTTGAAGCAGTTTTTCCATGTTGTCCTTTTCAGCGGATAAAACTCACCCATCATAAGCGGAGTTCCGAAGTGATAAATCCTTGTCAAAACGCAGAAAGCGGTGAAAATGAAGTCGGAGTTCTGATAAAAATGAACCTGATAAACAACGTTCTTCCAGCCCTTTACCCATGCGTGGGGAAGAGCGGCGGCCGTCCAGATGCATTCAAGGGTGATGATATGTTCCGGGTCAACCTTGCGAACTGCGTCATAAAGCATTGAATAAACGCTTTCGTTGTTGATTCTTCTTGTGATTCCGGGTTTTTCAACTTCGCAGCCCGGCTCATTGAGAAGGTCATACATTGCAACGGCGGGGTTGCCTCTGAAACGTTCGGCAATCGCAGTCCAAAGCTCTGCGGTCAACTCACGATATCTTTCGCCCTGCTCGGTCTTGTCGAAAAGATGGCAGCTGTCAAGTTTTCCGTTGTGGGGAGCGTCACTCTGATAGCCGACTGCGCCGTGCATATCAAGAACAACATAAATTCCTCTTTTTGAGCATTCGCTCACAACCCAATCAAGGCGGGAGAAATCCCAATTTCCGTCCTTGTCAAGGATTTTTCTTCCGTTGTCATCGTAATAAAAATTGCGATACCAGAACGGAACACGGACACTGTTAAAGCCGAGAGCCTTGATTTCGTCAAGATCCTTTTCCGTAATCCAGTTGTCCATATAGGTGTTCATAAGCTCATAAGCCTTTTCCTCGCCGAAGCGTTCCGTAAGCTTTTCAACAACCTGCATATGATCCGTAACGCCGTCTGCATTTTTTTCAACGCCGTCATACGGAGTGAGCCAATCCTCCCAAATGAGCCACGAGCCGAGATTCACGCCCTTGAGCTTGATTTCCTCGCCCTTTTGATTATAGACTTTCATGCCCTTCGTCGTGAGAAAATCATCATCGGTGAAGGCGGCCGATTCCTTTTCTTCTTCCGGTGCGTCCTCGGCAAGCGCAAAAGCACCGACGGAGAAAATCATCAAAACCGCAAGGAAAAGAGAAAGTGATTTTTTGAAAATTCTTTTCATTGTTCGTTTAATCTCCTTTGAAAAATTATAAAGTTCCGTTTTTAAAACGTTAATTTACAGTTATAATATACTTAAGACGAGGTTAAAAGTCAATGAATTTCAAAAATTTCCGTCCTTAAAAACAATCTTTTTTCTTTTAAAAAGCAACACCTCATTCCCTCTTCTGGCAAAAAAGAAAAGATTTTTTCAAAAAGCTCTTGACAACTTTAACGCTTTAATGTATCATAAGCTCAAATTAAAAAAATTCAAACCAAAGATGAAGAGTGAGTACGGTTTTTCTCCGGCATTTCAGAGAGTCGCAGACGGTGAAAGTGCGATATGCGGATAAAATCGGAATGGACTTCAGAGGGCAAACAGAAACGATTTCTATTTCGGAGTATGGGCGACGGGGCTTAAGCTCCCCGTGAACAAAAAGCTTGCATATGATTGTATGCTTTAAGTGGACGTTTATTCGTCAAGCCGGGTGGCACCGCAGGTAATTTCTCCTGTCCCAGCAGTTTTGCTGGGGCAGGTTTTTGTTTTATTCAAGGAGGATTTCTTTATGTTTTTGTTAACCAAACGATGGCGAAGCCGAAATTTTTGAATCAAAAATCATATTAACAAAAAATTTTTTTAAGGAGTACCGCTATGAAAAAGGAAAACAACATCCCGTATAAAATTTATCTTGAAGAAAACGAAATGCCGAAAGCATGGTATAACCTTCGTGCCGACATGAAAAACAAGCCTGCTCCCCTCCTCAACCCGGCAACGCTTGAGCCGATGACCTTTGACGATCTCACCCCTGTTTTCTGCGACGACCTTGTGAAGCAGGAACTTGACGACACAACGCCGTTTTTTGAAATTCCCGAAGAAATCCGTGAATTTTATAAGATGTATCGTCCGTCTCCGCTCATCAGAGCTTATCGCCTTGAAGAGCAGCTCAAAACTCCGGCAAAGATTTATTATAAATTTGAAGGCAACAACACCTCCGGCTCGCACAAGCTCAATTCGGCTCTCGCTCAGGCATACTACGCAAAAAAGCAGGGTCTCAAAGGTGTAACAACGGAAACCGGTGCCGGTCAGTGGGGTACGGCTCTTTCAATGGCTTGCTCGTTCTTTGACCTTGACTGCAAGGTATACATGGTTAAATGCTCATACGAGCAAAAGCCGTTCCGCCGCGAGGTTATGAGAACTTACGGCGCTTCGGTTACTCCCTCTCCCTCAATGGAAACGAACATCGGCCGCAAAATCAACGCCGAACATCCGGGAACAACCGGTTCGCTCGGCTGTGCAATTTCCGAAGCGGTTGAAGTTGCAACTTCAACCCCCGGCTACAGATACGTTCTCGGTTCGGTTTTGAACCAGGTTCTTCTTCATCAGTCGGTAATCGGCCTTGAAACAAAAATTGCTCTTGACAAATATAACATCAAACCGGACATCATTATCGGCTGCGCCGGAGGCGGTTCAAACCTCGGCGGACTTATTGCCCCGTTCATGGGCGAAAAGCTCCGCGGCGAAGCGGATTATGAAATTATTGCCGTTGAACCTGCGAGCTGCCCGTCGTTCACAAGGGGAAAGTTTGCTTATGACTTCTGCGACACAGGCATGGTTTGCCCGCTTGCAAAGATGAAAACCCTCGGCGCAGACTTCATTCCCGCTCCCAACCACGCCGGCGGCCTGAGATATCACGGAATGAGTTCAACCCTTTCTCAGCTTTATGAGGACGGCTATATGAAAGCCGTTTCGGCCGTTCAGACCGATGTTTTCGCCGCGGCGGAAAAGTTTGCACGGGTTGAAGGAATTCTTCCGGCGCCCGAAAGCTCTCACGCAATCAAAGTTGCGATTGACGAAGCGCTCAAATGCAAAGAAAGCGGAGAAGAAAAAACAATCGTCTTCGGTCTCACCGGAACGGGCTATTTTGATATGTACGCATACGAAAAATATCACAACGGCGAGATGTCCGATTACATTCCGACCGACGAGGAACTTGAAAAATCCTTTGCAAAACTTCCGAAAGTCGAAAAGTAAAATCATAAAAAGGTTGCGAAGAATAAAAACGTTCTTCACAACCTTTTTCTTTTTTCTAGGATTTACTTATATTCTTCGGTCAAAATTTTGAAAGCTCTGTAAACTCTTGTCTAAGCCGTGCAGTCTTCTTCCTTTGCTGTTTTGTCCTATGGGATATATTGACGGATATCGGCACTTTACACTTATATACCGATATTCATCAATATGTTTCAGATAGAAGTCCGAAAGTTATTTATAGAAAAAGGGCTGTCGTTTTCCGAATTTGCGGTTCACGACAGCCTTCGTTTGCGCCCCTATATATAATAGTATACAAAACAACTTCCGAAGCAGCATGAAATATTCGATATTGAAACGATTTTTGATGTTTTAAAAACGTTTTTCATGCATCGGAGAACCCGGTTCAATTAAAATCTGATTTTGAAAACGATTTCTCCTTCGGTTTTTTCCGCTTTAATCGTTCCGCCGTGAGCTTCTGCCGTTGCTTTTGCGATTGAAAGACCGATTCCCGTTCCGCCCGTCTCCTTTGAACGGGAATTGTCCGGACGATAAAACCTCTCAAAAAGTCTTGAAAGATCGGGAATGTTTTCCGTGTTGCAGGTGTTTCCGACTTCAATCAACTTTTTCTTTCCGGAAGAATATACCTTCAAAAAAATCTTTCCGTTTTTACTCGTATATTTGAGCGCATTGTCAAGAAGGATTGAAATCATCTGCTGAACCGAAGCGCAGTCTCCCGTCATCGAAAGGTCGTTTTCGATTTCTCTTTCATATTTGAGATTCTTTGCAACGGCAAGTTTTTCAAACGGTTCGGAAATTTCCCATGCGGCGTCACTTAATGAAAACCGGCTTTTTTCCGGAAACGGGTTTTCTTCGTCAAGTCTTGAAAGAGTGACAAGATTTGAAATGAGTTTTGAGAGTTTTCCTGATTGGAACTTGATGTTTTGAATCCATTCGTCGTTTTCATATTCCATTTCAAGAACATCCGCACTCGTTGAAATTGCGGTCAACGGAGTTTTCAGCTCGTGACCGGCATTCGTGATAAACTGCTTTTGCGTTTCAAGGTTTCTGACGTAAGGCGCAATTGCTCGCTTTGAAAAAAGAAGAACAAGAAGAAAAACAACAAGAAGACAAAGGAGCGCAATCGTCAACGTCAAAACAAGAAGCGAAGTTACAGATTGAATTTCCCGTTCGGAGTTAAGAAAAAGGACTGTTTTTCCGCTTGCGTCTTCTTTAACAAGAAAACGATATCCGTTGTAATATCCGCTCGTTTTTTTTCCGTTCAAAACATGGGCGGAAAAAGCTTCGGCGTCCTCCTGAGAAATTGAAGCGACGTTATCCTTGTTCACCCGAAGAAGATTTCCTTCTTCATCATATTGAACGGAAAAGAACCGCATCATATACTGAACTTCTTTTGAAAACCTTTTTCCGACGTCAAAAGGAGAGTCGGCCGGCCCCGGCGGAAAGGATTCCCCCGTCCGGCTGAACAGCGAAAGACGCTGAAGCGAGGTGTCCTGCTGATTTGTAACGTTGCGATAATTCCAAACATTGATTGCACAAAGCAAAGTTAAAATAACCGCAGAAAAGGAAATCATCGCCGCGCCGATGAAGCGCCAACGCATTTTTTTGAGCATCAGACCACCTCCACAGTGTAACCGACGCCGCGGATTGTTTTGATTGAAACGTCGGAAGAAAGCTCCTTAAGTTTTCTTCTCAAAAAGCCGATGTACGTCCAAACGACATCCATTCCGGCATCCGAATCAAATCCCCAAATTTTATCCATGAGAATATCGGTTGAAAAAACGTGAAGCGGATTACGCATAAAAAGTTCCATGAGCTGAAACTCTTTGTTGTTGAGCCGAACGCTGTTTTCTTTGACGCTCAGCGTATATTGGCCGCAGTCAAGCGTTGTGTTTCCGAGCGAAAGAAGAGTCGGAGAAAACGCACTGCTTCGCCTTGAAAGTGCCCTGACTCTTGCAATGAACTCGCTTGAAGCGAACGGCTTCGGAAGATAATCATCCGCCCCGGCGTCAAGACCCGCAACGCGGTCTTCGATTTCAGCTTTTGCCGTCAGGAAAAGGGTCGGAGTCATAATTCCTTCTTTTCTCATGTTTTTGAGAACTTCGATTCCGTCCATTCCGGGCATCATGATGTCAAGAACGACGGCGTCATACTGAGCCACACGGACATAATCAAGTGCGTCAAGGCCGTTATCGACCGTATCAACGGAAAATTTATTTTTTTCGAGCATAACTTTCAATGCCCGGGCAATTGTTGTTTCGTCTTCCGCAATAAGTATACGCATTATAATCCCTCCGGTTTCTTTTTTATCAGCTTAATCCCGATTGCTGAAATATGCCTAAAAAATTTTGAAAAAGTTTGAGTGTTTTTGTACTGCCTTGGTTTGTTCTTAAACCGCACGTTGCATCTTTCAAATTTATACCCGCCCGCTGTGCCGGGGGTACTTTTGGCTGTCGGCTGAAATTAAAGATGAAACGTGCGGTTAAAGAACCCACCCAAAGCAGTACACCAAAAGGAAAATTTTAATTTACTTTTAGCCTTTCTTTCGGGTTCATTTCAGGAAAGAGGTCGATAATACGGACAAGACAAAGGCAATGGATGCCGAAAGTCCACGGCAGCTGCCCGCCGGAAAGAGGCAGGCAAACAATAACACCTTAACCGGTGTTCACATATATTCGGTAAGAAGCAAGCAATTGTTTTTTTCATGTATCTCCTTTCTGTAAGGCGGCGGCAAACGAAAATTTGCCGCCGCCGAACTCTTTCAAAAAATTTCAACACCAAAAAGCTTTTCAGGTACATTTCGGGAACAGGTGCAAAAATTCAGTCACCATCAAAAAACACGAAAGGAGGACAACGATGGAATCCGACATAAAATATCGCTTCGGCCAAAAATACCGTCATGAACTGAAATATAAAATTTCGGCAGCGGATTATCTTTCAATCCGTCAGCGGATAAAACCGGTAATGAAAACGGACAGTCATGCGGACGCAAACGGTCGATACAGAATTTTCAGCATTTATTTTGATAACATCTATGACAAGGCTCTCCTTGAAAAAATCAACGGAGTTCAAAAAAGAGAAAAATTCAGAATCAGATTTTACAACAATGATTTTTCTTTTATTGCCCTTGAAAAAAAGGTCAAGTATAACGACCTTTGCATTAAGGAAAGCGCAAGCCTTTCAAAAGAAGAATTTTTTTCCGTTCTTTCCGGCAACAGAAAACAAATAAAAGAAAATTCTTCGCAACTCGTCAAAGAACTTTACTGCAAAATGGAGTTTCAGCAACTTCGTCCCCGTGTTCTTGTCTCCTACATCCGCGAAGCATATATCTATGCTCCGGGAAACGTCAGAGTGACTTTTGATTCCGACATCAGAACAAGTCTTTTCACACGGGAATTTTTAAAAACCGACTTCAACGGAATCGGTGTAACGGACAACTCAACCGACATGATTCTTGAAGTCAAGTTCGACGACTTTCTTCCGGACGTAATTACCCGCCTCATTCAAACGGGCAATGCAAGGCAACAGGCCTTTTCAAAATACTGTGCGTGCCGAAGATTCGGCTGATTTTAAAAAAAGGAGTAATTACTATGACTTTCAATGATATTTTTAAATCGAGTTTTCTTGAAAACATCACCGAGTTTTCGGTTCTTGACACCGTTCTCGGTCTTGCCGTGGCTCTCGTTATCGGCCTTTTCATCTTCTTAATCTACAAAAAAACGCTGACAGGCGTAATGTATTCAAGCGGTTTTGCGCTGACACTCGTTGGTCTCTCGCTTGTGACAACACTTGTAATCATGGCCGTCACATCAAACGTTGTTCTCTCCCTCGGCATGGTCGGCGCCCTTTCAATCGTCCGTTTCAGAACGGCAATCAAAGAGCCGGTCGAAATTGTTTTCCTTTTCTGGTCGCTCGCCGTCGGAATTGTAATCGGCGCCGGAATGATTCCTCTTGCGGTCATCGGTTCGGCAATAATCGGCGTAATCCTTCTTCTTTTTGCTAACAGAAAAATAAGAAACAACCCGTATATTCTTGTTCTCACCTGTTTGAACGAACAGACCGAAGCCGCCGCACTTGAAACGCTCAAAGCGAACACAAACCATTATATTGTCAAATCAAAAACAATCACTGCCTCCGGAATCGAGCTGACAACAGAACTGAGAACAAAAGACGCTTCAACAGCCTTCGTCAACAGCATTTCTCAGCTTGAAGGAATTGAAAGCGCAACCCTCGTCAGCTATAACGGCGAATATATGGCATAAGGAGTGGTAAGCAATGATTGCGCATAAACATATTACAAAAATTGTTTCGGTCATCATGGTTCTTTCGGTTTGTTTGTGCTTATGTGCGGCAGCATTCTCCGAAAAAATCAAAACCGTTGCGGGCTCTTCCGGAATCAGTCAGGAATATGAATCAGAACTTTTTTCGTCCGAATCGCCGATTGAAGTTAACATCATCATGGACAGCTCCGATTGGTCGGACATGCTTGACAACGCAATTTCGGAAGAATACAAAGAATGCACCGTTGAAATCAACGGAACAACCTTTTACCGCGTCGGAATCCGCCCGAAGGGAAACACAAGCCTTTCTTCAATCGCTTCCGATCCCACAACCGACCGCTACAGTTTCAAGCTTGAATTTGACAAATATATTGACGGCCAAACGTGTTTCGGGCTTGACAAGCTCGTTCTCAACAATAATTATGCCGACGCAACAAACATGAAGGAAGCTTTGATTTACGAATGTTTAAATCCGTCGGCACCGACGCATCACTTTGCAATTACGCAAAAATCTCCGTCAACAGCGAATACTGGGGAATCTATCTTGCGCTTGAAGCGGTTGAAGACAGCTTTCTTCTTCGCAACTACGGCGTTCAAAACGGAAAACTTTATAAGCCGGAAAGCATGGGAATCGGCGGCGGACAAGGCGGACAGGGCAAAAAAGAGAATGAAAACATGACGCCGCCCGAAGCCGGGAATGAAACCGGGACAACCGAAAGTCAAAACGAAAACTCTTCAAAAAGCAGCGAAAACGTTTCGGTTCTTTCAATCTCAAAAAGCGGTGAAGAAAGCACGGAAACTTCTGCCGCAAAAGCTCAAAATTCAGAACCCGAAACCAAGCCCGAACCGAACGGCGGATTCTCAATGGGCGGAAACGGCGCAGACCTTAATTACACCGATGATGAACTTGACAGTTACTCAACAATTTGGGACGGAGAAATCAACGGCGCAAAAAAGAGCGACAAAAAGCGTGTCGTCACCGCACTCAAAAATATTTCCGAAGGAACAGACCTTGAAAACTGCATGGACATTGACAATCTTGTGAAATATATGGCCGTTCACGTTTTTTCCGTCAACGACGACAGCCTTTCCGGAACCATGGCACATAACTATTATCTTTATGAATACAACGGAAAACTGAACCTCATCCCGTGGGATTACAACCTTGCTTTCGGCGGAATGGGCGGAAAAGGCAACGCAACCTCGGTTGTCAACGATGCAATTGACAATGCCTTTTCGGCAACGAATTTTTTTGACACTCTGACCGCGAACGATGAATACAACGCAATGTACTATGAAAATCTCGAAAAGGTTGTCAAATATATAAACGGCGGTGAATTTGAAAAGTTTTATAATCGGGTGAGAAATCAAATTGACGAACTTGTGAAAACCGATCCGAACGCTTTTTACAGCTATGACGAATACAACGAAGCGGCAGAAACGCTTTATAAACTCGTAAAGCTCCGCGGAGAATCGATTGAAAAACAACTTTCGGGAACAATTCCGTCCACTCAGGAGCTTCAAAACAATTCAAGCACTCTTGTTGACGCTTCAAGCCTTGACCTCAGCGTCCTCGGCGGAATGAACAACGGAAACAAAGGCGGAAAAATTTTCATGAACACGAACGTTTCAAAAGATGAAAATTCTTCTTCGGTTTTTGAAAACAACAACGATTCGTCAAGCGACGCAAGTACCCCGTCAAAAGAAGCTTCGGCCGAAAATCCGCCTCAAGCTCAAAACGGCTCGGAAGATACGGCAGGGCAAAACGGTTCACCGCCTGCGTCAATGCCTAACGGGGAGCAACCTTCGGGTGCTTTTCCCGGCGGAACTCCGCCGGATATAAACAAAGGTGCTTCGGATTCAGGAAATGAAAGTTCAACTCAAAAAACTCAGAGCGAAACTTCTTCCGCACAATCCGAAAACACCGAAAGTTCAGATTCATCTTCAGCCGAAAGCAAAACATCGGAAACACAGAACTCACAAAGCAACACCAACCCGTTCGGGGAAAGATCGGACAACAATTTTCTCGGCATGGGACAGGGTGGCTTTCCCGGCAACGGACAAAACAGCACATCGTCTTTGAATTTCAAAAACCTTGCCGTTTACGGAATATGCTTTCTTGTGATGATTCTCTTTTTGGCCTTTGCTCTTCTTTATAAACGAAGACCCGGAAAAGGGTAAAAATAAAAGCCGAGAATGTAAAAAATTTTGAACAACTCCGGGGCTGAATTGTTTTTTGTACTCTTTTTCGGCTGAAAAGTTGACGAATTTTTGACACACCTTGGTGTGTCAAAACAGCCAAAATAGTGCTGATTTTTCCTGCTTTTAACCCTAAAAACCGGATAGCAAAAAGCCCGTAAACCGTTGTATAACAAAGGTTTACGGGCTTTTCAGCTTGGCAGGGGCAGAAGGACTTGAACCCTCGGCACGCGGTTTTGGAGACCGCTGCTCTACCAACTGAGCTATACCC
>CAKTFN010000011.1 GCA_934561055.1 uncultured Eubacteriales bacterium | reverse complement strand
CTCACCGCCGGAAAGAAATGCTCCGTCTGCGGTGAAGTCCTTGAAGAACAGCAGACCGTTGCGATGAAGGCACACACCTACGGTGAATGGAAAATCGAAAAGGACGCAACCTGCACCGAAGATGGCGTAATGACGAGAATTTGCACGCGTTGCTCCGGCACGGAAAGAAAGACGGTTGAAAAGCTTGGCCACAGCGATTCGGATAACGACGGAATCTGTGATGTCTGCGGCGAAGATCTTTCAAAGAGCTGCTCTTGCGGCTGCCATTCAACGAACGGCTTTATTTCTTTCCTTTGGAAAATCAAACTTTTCTTCATCAAAATTTTCGGAGTTCAGAAAGTTTGCGCCTGCGGAAAAAAGCATTATTAAAAGTTTAAAACCACCGTTTTTCGGCGAGGAAGCGAAAAGCTTCTTCGCCGTTTTTTGAAAGAAAGCTCTTGCAAAACGAAAGTCGTTTTGCTAAAATCCTAAATATAATCAATTGTAAAGGAAAAACGGCCATGAGAAAAGACAAAACCGCAAAAGACGAAAAAAGATTTGAAAAAGTATACGCTCAGGGAACACTCGAAGGCTTTGAAATTATTGTTGACAAAGAAACAGGCGTGAATTATTTTTATCACTTCAGCGGAAATTCGGGCGGAATGACAGTCCTTCTCGGTTCGGACGGGAAGCCGGTAATCTCACCTGTTGAAAACCGATAAGGATGCAACAGACGGTTGCTTGACTTTTTTAAAAAAACTGCTATAGTTTTCTCAAAGGAGATGATCCGATATGGAAACAAAAGACGTAATTTTAAAACTTCGCACCGACAACAATCTTTCGCAGGACGAACTTGCCGAAAAAGTTTTTGTAACAAGACAGGCGGTTTCACGCTGGGAAAACGGAGACACCGTTCCGAACACCGAAACGCTCAAACTTCTTTCAAAGCTTTTCGACGTTTCAATTAATACCCTTTTGGGTTCGCCGAGAACATTGATTTGCCAATGTTGCGGAATGCCGCTTGAAGACTCGCTGATAAGCCGTGAACCGGACGGAACGTATAACGAAGAATACTGCAAATGGTGCTATACCGACGGAAAGTTCGCTTATACCGACCTTGACACGCTGATTGATTTTTGCGCCGGTCACATGGCGAACGAAAGCTTTTCGCCCGAACAGGTCAAAGCGTACCTCAAAGAGCAACTTCCAAAGCTGAATTACTGGAAAAAATGATCTCATCCGTCGCAACGAAAAAGTTGCGGCGGATTTTTTTGTTGAAAACGGGCAGGCTTTGTGATATTATTGATAAAAACGCAGGAGAGACAAAAAATGAAAAAGTATAATATTATCGCTGTTTTTGACAATAAAAGCGAACTGATTTTGATGTGCAAAAGGCGCAAGAATCCGTATAAAGGTCTGCTTAATTTTGTCGGCGGAAAAATCAAAGAGGGTGAAGACGGATTTTCCGCTGCTTACCGCGAACTTTTTGAGGAAACGGGAATCACCGAAAACGATATCGGACTTTCTCATTTAATGGATTTCACCTATTATTATGACAACTGCTGTCTTGAAACTTATGTCGGAAGGCTCAATAAAGAGGTTGAAGTTTTCGGCAGTGAAAACGAACTTGTTTGGATTACTCCCGATAAAGACTTTTTTGACTGCACAAAATTCGCCGGTGAGGGTAATATCGGTCACATCATGCTGCACATCAATATGCACAGAGAAGAACTTTTGAAAATTTGATTTCCGGAGGGAAAATTATGGCAGGAGAAAACCGACAAAAAATAAAACTTCTAAAACTGATTGAACTCCTCCGGAATGAAACCGACGAAGAACACCCGCTTTCAACGAGAAAACTTTGCGAGAAGCTTTCATTAATGGAGATTTCGTGCGACAGGAGAACTCTTTCAAAGGATATTGCGCTTCTCAATGACGAAGGCTTTGAGGTGATGCAAACACGCCTCGGAAAAGAAAACGGATATTACATAGAAGACAGAGATTTCTCCGTTCCGGAACTGAAAATTTTGATTGATGCGGTTCAGGCGGCGAGCTTTATCACGAATAAGAAAACGTCAAAGCTGATTGAAAAAATCGCAAACCTCGGCGGAAGCCACAGAGCGGAGATTTTAAAAAGCAATCTTGTCTGTTTCAATACAAGCAAGCACAGCAACGAGGCTGTGTATTATAATGTCGGCTTTCTTGAAGAAGCGATAGCCGAGAAAAAAACGGTACGTTTTTGTTACTTTGACCTTGACGAAAACCGCGAAAAGGTGTACCGAAAAAACGGCGAAAGCTATTTGACCGAACCGGTTTCGCTCGTGTTCAATGAAGATAACTACTATCTTATTGCTTACAGCAAAAAGCATGACAGCACGACGAATTATCGCATTGACCGAATGGACAGGGTTGAAATTACGGATGAGCCTGTTTCAAAAATGTGCAACGAATTGAGAAAAACCGTTGAAGGTTATTCCGAACATGTTTTTAAAATGTACGGCGGAAGAAATGAGGACGTTGTTCTTGAATTTGACCGAAAGCTTATCGGTGTTGTTTTTGATAAATTCGGCGAACATACAAAAATGATGCCTGTCGGAGAAAACAGGTGTCTAGCAACAGTAAAAGTTCAAGTCAGTCCCGTCTTTTTCGGTTGGCTTTTTCAGTTCTCCGGCGAAATGAAAGTCCTTTCTCCGGAAAGCGTTGTTAACGAATATAAAAAGCGTGCGGAAACTGTTACTGTCATAAAATCGTGACATCAATTGCAGAACACAAAATTTACTGTCGCAAAATGCGAAACTTATGATATAATGTACTCAGTAAAAAACAAGAGACACGAAAGGAGTACATTATGAAGTTCAGAATCGGTTTTTCCGCTGAAAGCGAAGTTGAAAAAAGGAAAGCAAAATTATTCGTGAAACCGAAACCGCACCGGAACCGAAAAAATCCGTTGTTGAGGTATACTTTCCCGACAGGGACAGGGCATATGCTTATTATAATGACCGCTTTGATTTGAAAAAAGGCGATTTGGTATATGTTGACGGAAAACTTGAAGGTCTTTTGGGCCGCGTTACCGAAGTGAATTATAATTTCAAAATTAATCTCAGTTATTATAAGCGTGTAATTTCGTTTGTCGACACAAAAATTAACGGTCGGTTCTTCGTTGAAAATTCAAAGTTTGTTTCATTTGATCCGCTTTCGCTTCCCTCAAAAAAGGTTAAAAACTGGTTCTTTCCGCCGAAAAGCGATGAAGATGATTTTGTCAGCGGATATGATGACTGCAAAATCTATATCAATGAATTTGAAACGGCCGGCTTTTCTTCGGAAGTTTGCAGCAGCGGAGTCTTATGTTTCGCTCAGAACCGAGTGGTTTATCTCAGTGTTGAAAACGGATGCGGCTATGCGATAGTAAAAGGATATCATACTTACGAAGTTGAATTTGAATATGAAGACGGGAACATCGGAAATCTTACATGTTCATGCTTTTGTGCCGGAAAATGCAAGCATGAATTTGCGGTACTTTTTCAGCTTCGGGAACTGGTTAAAATAATTGAAAAAAGATACAAAAACGAATTTGAAAAAACGGGATTTTTTGCTGCAATCGATAAAAACGAAATGATGAAGTTTACTCTCTGCGGCAATGATAAAAACAGCATTGTTTTCAATTCCTGAAAATGAATATCTCCGTCGCAACGAAAAAGTTGCGGCGGATTTTCTATGCACGAAAAATCTTTTTTTCATATTTTTCTCTTTTTAGGTAACAATATTTCGGAAAACGATTTTCTTTAACAGGGAAAGGTAAACGGTGACCGCAATGAAAAAAACTTTCAGCAGTATTTTTAAAGATATTTTAAATGAAAAATATGACAAGCCGATGAAAGAACTTTCGGTTCGGGAACTTTATGACGTAACCGCTTCTGCGGCGAATGCTCTTGCGAGAAAGTATGAGTTTCGCCATGAGCGTTCAAAACGCGCGGCATATTTTTCGGCGGAGTTTTTAATCGGTTCGCTTCTCAAGTCAAATCTTCAAAATCTCGGTGTTCTTGATGAGGCGAAAACTCTTTTTGAAAAGAACGGCCGAAGTTTTGAAGAGTTCTCTTTCGTTCCGGATTATGCCTTCGGAAACGGCGGCCTCGGGCGGCTTGCGGCGTGTTTTCTTGAAAGCGGAGCAACAGTCAAAATTAACCTTGACGGTTACGGAATCCGTTATAATTACGGCCTTTTCCGCCAAAAAATCGAGGATTCAATGCAGAGTGAATATCCCGATGATTGGGAAACGTTTCCGGATTTTTTCGGTGTGAAAAAGGCTGAAGAAAAAGTCGAAATCAATTTTTCCGATATGACGGTGTATGCCGTTGCGTACGATTATTTTGTTCCGGGATATAAAAACGAAAAAGTCAACCGACTCCGCCTTTATGACTGCGAAAGCGAAGAAAAGGTCAGTTTTAAAGCCTTTGAAAATTGCGACACGGCAAAAGCATTTGAAAAAGAAAACAACGCAAAAGCAATAACCGCATTCCTTTATCCGAACGATTCAACCGAAGAGGGAAAAAAGCTCAGACTCCGTCAGCAATATTTTTTCACTTCCGCCGCACTTCAAAATATACTTTCTGAAATTTATGACGAAAAGCATTTTGAAGACCTTCCAAACCGAATTGCGATTCAGCTCAACGATACTCATCCGACGGTTGCGATTGCGGAATTTATCCGATTGATAATGAAAAAGGGAAAAAGCTTTGACTTCGCTTTTTCGGCGGCTCAGAGAATTTTTTCTTATACGAACCACACCGTAATGAGCGAAGCTCTCGAAAAATGGGACGCAAAAATGTTCTCCGCTCTTTTGCCGGAAGTGTATGACGTGATTGAAAAGCTCAATTTGAAACTCATCGCCGACCTTAAAAAGAAAACCGAACGTCTTGAGGATTGCTTGATTGTCAAAGACGGATTGATTCATATGGCAAATCTTGCGTGCTACGTTTGCCTGCATATAAACGGCGTTGCAAAAATTCACAGCGATATTATTGCGAAAAACACGCTTTCGCAATGGCATGAGCTTTTTCCCTCAAGGTTTTCAAACAAGACGAACGGAATCACCGAACGGCGCTGGCTCGCTCTTGCGAATGAGGAACTTTATAATTATGTCTGTTCGCTCGTAAAGGCGGACGTTGCGATTGACGTTGAGGCGATTGAAAAGCTTCGTGCGTTTGAAAACGACGAAAAAGTTTTGGAAAAACTTTTTGAAATCCGCCAAAGAAACAAGGAAAAGCTTTGCGAATATATCCGCAAAAACGACGGGATAAGTCTTGAAAAGGAAAGCGTTTTCTTCGTTCAAATCAAACGCATTCATGAATACAAGCGCCAACTTCTCGGCGCACTTTGCTGCCTTTATCTTTATGAAAAGTTAAAAATGGGAGAGCTTTCATCTCTTCCGAAAATTTCGTTTGTCTTCGCCGGAAAAGCCGCTTCCGGTTATAAGGAAGCAAAACTCTCGATTGAATTTATTGTCAGGCTTTCAAAAATAATCAACGCCGACAATTCAATCGAAGGGCGGCTCAAGGTTGCCTTCGTCAGCGATTATAACGTTTCAAAAGCCGAAAAGCTGATTCCCGCAGCAGATTACTCGTTGCAACTTTCTCTCGCCGGAACGGAAGCGAGCGGAACGGGAAACATGAAATTCATGCTCAACGGCGCACCCACGGTCGGAACCTTCGACGGAGCAAACATTGAAATCGTGAACCTTGCCGGAGAGGAAAACAATTATATTTTCGGCCTTCGCGAAGAAGAGGTGAGCCGGGCAAAGGAATTCTATGACTCGAAAGAGATTTACGAGTCATCGGACGTTGTGAAAGAGACGATTGATTTCCTTTCGGAAGAACCGTTTTGTTCGGAAGAATGTTTTTCAAAAGTTCAAAAACTTCTTCTCGAAAACGACAGATATATGGTTCTTGCGGATTTTGAATCTTTCGTTCAAACTGTGGTTGCTGCGGCGGAAGATTACAAAGACAAAAAGGC
Source organism: uncultured Eubacteriales bacterium (assembly GCA_934561055.1). Classification (GTDB taxonomy): domain Bacteria; phylum Bacillota; class Clostridia; order Oscillospirales; family Acutalibacteraceae; genus UBA6857. The sequence continues at coordinate 54,960 of CAKTFN010000011.1, read as the reverse complement.
TTATTTCAAAAAGTCACTCATAAACACCGCTTCGAGTGCGTTTTTCTCTTCGGACAGAACCGTGAAAGAATACGCAAAAGAAATTTGGAACGTGTAAAGAACTTAAAGCTTAAAATTACGGCAGCGGTTTTGAAAAACGCAATCTCAATCGCCGGATTGAAATAATTTTCTAAGAATCGGAACAAGTCCGAGAAAAGGCATACTTGTTTTTATCATATTTGTCCGTTTCTTCACGGCCGGGTACGGTAAAGAAAATTTGTCAAAAAAGTTTTCAAAAAAACTTTCAAAAACTCTTGGCATATAGAAATATTTATTATATAATATATGAGTATATCTATGTCCGAGGAGGGTCAGTATGCCGCAAAAATATTCGGTTCCGCTTTCAAAAATCATAAAGGAAATGTCCTTTGAAACCGTATATCTTCCGAAACCGGCAGAAGATATTTTCATCGAAACGCCCGACGTTAACCGTCCGGGGCTCATCCTTGCCGGTTACGACACATTTTTTGATCCCGGACGGATCAACTTCCTCGGTCGCTCCGAGGTTGAGTACATAAACAGCCGTTCGCCGGAACAAAGGGCAAAAAGACTTGAAAACTTCATTTCAAAGTCTCCGATTGCCTTGGTTTATACCCGCTCGATCCAGTGTCCGGACGACGTTTTGGAGCTTGCAAAAAAATATTTCGTTCCCGTTCTTGCAACCAACGATTCAACTTCAAACACGATGGCGAACGTCATTGCGTATCTCAACGTTGAACTCGCCGAAAGAATCACACGCCACGGCGTTTTCGTCGAAGTATACGGCGAAGGCGTTCTCATGCTCGGTGACAGCGGAGTCGGAAAAAGCGAAACAGCCGTTGAACTCATCAAGCGCGGCCACCGTCTTATTGCCGACGACGCCGTTGAAATCAAAAAAACCGGAAAGAAAACCCTTGTCGGCTCCGCTCCGGACAATATCCGCCATTTCATCGAGCTTCGCGGTATAGGACTTATCAATGCCCGAAGAATTTTCGGTATGGGCGCAGTCAAACTTTCGGAAAAAATCGATATGATTATCGAACTTGAACCGTGGGATTCTGAAAAGGTTTATGACCGCATGGGACTCGACAGCGAAAGCAAGGAGATTCTCGGCGTGAGCATTCCTTTAACGACGGTTCCCGTCAAACCCGGCCGTAACCTTGCAATCATCATCGAGGTTGCCGCAATGAACAACAGACAAAAGAAAATGGGCTATAACGCTGCAAGAGAGCTTATGCATAACCTTGGAATGGTTGAAGACGTGATTCCGCAGGAAGATGAAATTGAACTTTGGAGCGATTTTTAAGGAGTGAAAAGAATGAGTAAAAAATTCAGAGTCGGTGTTGACCTCGGCGGTACAAACATTGCAGTCGGCGTTATTGACGAAAACTACGAAATTATCGGAAGGGGAAAGCTCAAAACGAACGCCCCGCGTCCGGCAAAAGAAATTATGGAAGACATCGTAAAAGCGGTGAAGCTTGCCGTTGCGGACGCAAAACTAACCGTTGACGACATTGAAAGCATCGGAATCGGAACACCCGGAAGCGTCAACAAAGAAACGGGCTATATCGAATATGCAAACAACCTTGCGTTCGACCATGTTCCGGCCGTTCAAATGCTCGGCGAACTCATTGACGCAAAAGTATATCTTGAAAACGACGCAAACTGCGCCGCTCTCGGTGAAGCAATCGCAGGCGTCGGAAAGGGCAAAAAGCTCTTTATCGCAATCACGCTCGGAACGGGCGTCGGCGGCGGAATCATCAACGACGGAAAAGTTATGGCCGGTTGCAACGAAGCCGGCGGCGAACTCGGCCACACCGTAATAAACATGGACGGAATTCCCTGCAACTGCGGAAGAGTCGGCTGTTGGGAAGCTTATGCTTCGGCCTCGGCTCTCGTAAGACAGACAAGGGAGGCAATGAAGGTCCATAAAGAAAGCAAAATGTGGGAAATTGCCGGAGGCTCACTTGACAATGTCGGCGGAAAAACCGCTTTCGACGCAATGCGTGCCGGAGACAAGTGGGGAACCGAAGTTGTTGAAAAGTATATCAAATATGTCGGCGTCGGAACGGTCAACATCATCAATATCTTCCAACCGGAGATGATTTGCTTTGGCGGCGGAATTTGCAATGAGGGCGAAACTCTTCTTGCTCCGCTTCGCAAATATGTTGAGTCCGAACGCTACAGCAGATACTGCGACAAGCAGACGGAACTTTGCCGCGCAAAGCTCGGAAATGACGCCGGAATCATCGGTGCGGCGCTTGTCAGCTATTAAACCGACGGAGGTCTTGTTTTGAAAGACTTATTATCATTTCTTTCCGAAAGCGGAATAAAGTTTTCGGAAAACGAACCGATGAAAAACCATACGTCCTTTCGCATCGGCGGGCCGGCAGAACTTTTCATCGAACCCAAAACCGAAAAGGAACTTTCAGCCGTTCTTAAAAAATGCCGCGAAAGTAAAACCGAATATATAATTATCGGAAACGGCAGCAATCTTCTTGTTTCCGACGACGGAATTTCAAAGGCGGTAATCAGACTTTCCGGTGACTTTGAAAAAATTGAACTTCTTGACGAAACAACGGTAAAAGCCGGGGCGGGCGCTTCGCTCGGTTCGCTTTGCCGGTTTGCTCTTGAAAATTCGCTTTCCGGGCTTGAATTTGCTTTCGGAATACCCGGGTCGGTCGGCGGTGCGGCGTTTATGAATGCCGGAGCTTACGGCGGAGAGATGAAAGACGTTGTTCTTTCCTGTTCGCATATTGACCGGGAGGGAAACACCGGCGTCTTTTCAAAAGAACAACTCGGTTTTTCTTATCGAAAAAGTGTTTACGGCGAAAACGGATTTGTTGTGACGGGAGTTACTTTCAAGCTTCAAAAGGGCGAAAAAGGTGCAATTGAAGAAAAAATGAACGACCTTTTGAGCCGAAGAAAAGGAAAGCAGCCGCTCTCTTTTCCGAGTGCAGGCAGCGTTTTCAAGCGCCCCGAGGGCTACTTTGCCGGTGCACTCATTGAGCAAAGCGGACTTAAAGGAAAGACTGTCGGCGGCGCACAGGTCAGCGAAAAGCACGCCGGGTTCATCGTAAACATCGGTTCTGCAACGTGCAAAGACGTGAAAGACCTCATTGAATATTGCCAAAAGACGGTTTTTGATAACTTTGGAGTAAAACTTGAAACGGAAATTAAAATGATTTGACGGTGAGAAAAATTGGAACTTGTAATTATCACGGGCATGAGCGGAGCGGGAAAATCCTGCGTTGTGAACTCGCTTGAAGACGTCGGCTTTTTCTGTGTTGACAATCTTCCGGCAAAACTTATCCCTGTTTTTGCCGAACTTTTGAAAGGTTCAAAGGAACACGACCGCGTTGCGGTTGTTACCGACGTTCGTGCCGGCGAATCGTTTTCGGAACTTTTTGACGCTCTTGACGAACTCAACGAGCGCCAGATTGAGTATAAACTTATGTTCATTGACGCAAGCGACGACGTTCTTCTCAATCGCTTCAAGGAGACAAGGCGAAAGCATCCTCTTGTTCAGGGAACATATGACTCCGTTGAAAACGCAATCGCACGGGAAAGAAAAATGCTTTCAAAAGCAAAGGCAAACGCCGATTTTCTTCTTGAAACCAGCAATCTTTCCGCAATTCAGTGCCGTGTGAGAGTTGCTTCAATGTTTTCCGGCTCAGGCGACAAGTCAATGCACATTCACTGCATGTCATTTGGCTTCAAGCACGGAATTCCAAACGACGCAGACTTTGTTTTTGACGTCCGTTTTCTTCCGAATCCGTTTTATATTCCGGAACTCAAACATCTTACCGGACTTGACAAAGCGGTCAGCGATTACGTCATGAGTTTTGACGAATCGAAGGATTTTGAAAAAAAGCTGATTTCGCTTCTTGATTGCTCGCTTCCGCTTTGCGTGAAGGAGGGAAGAAGCCAGCTTATCATTGCGGTCGGCTGCACCGGCGGCCACCACCGATCGGTAACTTTTGCCGAAATTTTATATAATCATTTCAGGGAAAAAGGCTTTTCTTCTTCCGTCAGTCACAGAGATATTTTAAAATGATTTTTTAAAAGATAAGACGATGAATTTTTCAGTGGGGTATGCACGATGTCGTTTTCGTTAAAAGTAAAAGAGGAGATTTCAAAAATCGAAAACCTTGCGCCGTGCTGCCGTCACGCAATGACTTACGGAATGCTCCTTTTCGGACGGGAGTTCAGCTCCGGCGGAATTTCGATAATGACCGAACATGAAATTGTTGCAAGAACCTATGCCGAACTGCTTGAAAAGGAGACCGGCGTAAAAGCGAACTTTTCCGTTTCCGAAGCCGGAAAGTATACCGTTTGCGTCAAAAGAAAAAAAGAGATTGAAGAGGTTCTTTCGGCTTTTTCAACGAGCGGAAACGAATCCTTCACACGAATCAACCGCGGAAATCTTCTCAACGAAAGCAGCAGTGAAAGCGAAATTCTCAATTGCTGCAACGCTTCGTTTTTCAAAGGTGCTTTCCTTTCCTGCGGAACGGTGAGCAACCCGAACAAGGGTTATCACCTTGAATTTGTTGTTCCGTTTCGGACGTTGAGCCTTGACCTTATGAAAATGCTTTCGGAATACGGGCTCAAGGCAAAGCACATGGTGCGCCGATACGTCAACATCATCTACATTAAAGACAGCGAAAGCATTGAAGACCTTCTCAACATCATGGGCGCGCAAACGGCTGCGTTTGAAATTATGAACATCAAAATTTACAAGGATTTTCGAAACGTTTCAAACCGCCGGGCGAATTTTGACAGTGCAAACCTTGCCAGAACGGCTGTTGCCGCCGTTGCCCAGGTTGAACAGATTCAAAAAATCATTGACGGAAACAGATTTTGCGAGCTTCCGGAAGATCTTCGGGAATTTGCCGCTCTCAGAATTGAAAATCCGGACGCAAGCCTTCGGGAATTCGGAGAAATGTTTTCTCCGCCGCTTTCTCGCTCGGCCGTCAATCACAGAATAAAAAAACTTCTTGCCTTTGCAAAAAAATGCGAAGAAGAAACTCAAAAGACTCCCACGGAGGGCCAAAATATTGGATAACAAAAGAAATTTCACTGTTCCCGAAGAGGAACTTGAAAAGCAAAAAGAATATGCAAAGCTTGTTTCGGTTGTGCTTTCTTCCCGCTTTCCGCAGAGTGCACCGAAAGCTTTTGTGCATACTTACGGCTGTCAGGGAAACGTCTCCGACGGCGAAAAAATCAAAGGCATTCTCTGTTCGCTCGGTTACGAACTGACGGACAGTGTTGAAGAAGCCGACCTTGTTCTTTATAACACCTGCGCCATTCGGGAACACGCACAGGACCGTGTTTTCGGAAATGTCGGCGCACTAAAAAAATATAAAACAGCAAAGCCAGACATGATTATTGCCCTTTGCGGCTGCATGATGCAACAGGAATATGTTGCCGAAAGAATCAAAAACAGTTTCCGCTATGTTGACCTCGTTTTCGGAACGCATGTTCTTCACAAACTTCCGGAATTCATTCACCGCTGTCTCTGCTCCGGAAAAAGAGTTTTTGACCTTTCCGGCGGCGACGGAAACATTGTTGAAGGGCTTCCGCTTCACCGTGACGGGGCGTTCAAGGCTTGGATTCCGATTATGTACGGCTGTAACAACTTTTGTTCATACTGCGTTGTTCCTTATGTCCGCGGCCGTGAAAGAAGCCGGAATTTTGAAACGATTGTTGAAGAAGCAAGGCAACTTGCCGCCGCAGGGTACAAGGAAATTACCCTCCTCGGTCAAAACGTCAATTCTTATAACAAAGACCTTTCCGAAGAATACCGCTTTCCGGCGCTTCTTCGTGCAATCAACGACATTGACGGCGACTTCATAATCCGTTTCATGACTTCCCATCCGCGCGACTGCACAAAAGAGCTGCTTGAAACAATGGCTCAGTGCAAAAAAGTTGCAAAGCACCTTCATCTTCCCGTTCAGTCGGGCAATGACCGGGTGCTCAAAGAGATGAACCGCCATTATAATCGCGAAAAATATCTAAGCCTTATAAAATATGCTTATGAATTGATACCCGACCTTTCGATAACGAGCGACATCATTGTCGGCTTCCCTGGTGAAACGTATGAGGAATTTTGCGATACGCTCTCACTTCTTCGAGAGGTCAACTACACCTCGCTTTTCACTTTTATCTTTTCACCGAGACCCGGAACAAAGGCCGCTTCAATGCCGGACGAAGTTCCGAAGAAGGAAAAGTCACGGTGGTTTTCAGAGCTTACCACCCTTCAGGAGGAAATTGCTTCAAAGCGTACCGCCGCAATGAAAGGAAAGCATTACCGCGTTCTCGTTGAAGAAAGGAACGAAAACACGGGTCTTCTTTCCGCAAGAACCGAAGGAAACGTGATTATCGAATTTGACGGAAAGGACGGACTTATCGGTTCGTTCGTCACGGTCGAAGTCACAGAACCTAAAACATGGATTCTCAAGGGCAAGCTTGTTTCTCAAGGATAAAACGTGCCGAAAGGCACGACTATCAATATATTATTTTTTCACAAGGAGTACTTTACATGGACGTAATCAAACTCGCGCGCGAACTCGGCGCGGCAATCCAGCAGGACGAAAGATATCTCGCTTTTGCAAAAGCAAGAGAAGAGAATGAAAAAGATCAGGAGCTTCTTGACCTCATGGGTCAGATTCAGCTCGTTCAGATGAATTATCAGCGTGAAGCCGCACAGGAAAATCCCGATTCCGAAAAAATGGCCGGCTATGAGCGTGAATTCAACGCCGTTTATGACAAGTTCATGGGCAACGAAAGAATGAAGGCTTATGAAGCGGCAAGAAAAGAAATCGACGATATGATGAATTATATCATGCAGATTCTCGGCCTTTGCGTCAACGGCGCAGACCCCGCAACCTGCGAGCCGGAAAAGCAAGATGAACACAGTTGCGGTTGCGATTGCGAAAGCTGTTCTTCGGACTGCTGCCACTAAAAAAAGAACCGAATCGCCGGCCGATTTTTTTCGGTCGGCGGTCGGAAAGAAGTAAAAAACGAAAGAGGGAAAAGCAAAATGGGCGAAATGACCCCGATGATGAAACAATATCTTGAAATTAAAAAGCAATACCCGGATACTATTTTGTTTTTCCGTCTCGGCGATTTTTACGAAATGTTTTTTGATGACGCAAAAACCGCGTCAAGAGAGCTTGAACTGACCCTGACCGGAAAAAGCTGCGGCCTTGAAGAGCGTGCGCCGATGTGCGGCGTTCCGTTCCACAGTGCTGACGGCTATATTGCAAAGCTTGTTTCAAAGGGATATAAAGTTGCAATCTGCGAACAGACGGAGGATCCGGCAACGGCAAAAGGGCTCGTCAGCCGAGACGTTATCCGTATTGTTACAAAGGGCAGCGTTATTGAAAACAGTATGCTTGATGACGCAAAGAACAACTATCTGACCTGCGTTTTCCTTTCGGAAAACGGCGGAGGAATATGCTTTACCGACGTTTCAACCGGTGTTTTGAATGTTACATCATTCCAGGGAAAAGGAACGGAAACCAAGCTTATCAATGAACTCGGCGTTTTCTCTCCGAGCGAAATCGTACTCAACAAAAAGTGCGCCGAAAACAAAGCAATTTCATCTTTCATCACAAAACGCATGGAAGCTTCATGCGAAGTTTATCCCGAAGAAAGCTTTTCCTATGAAGGCTGCCTTTCGGAATGTGAAAATCATTTTTCCGAAGATAAGCTTTCGTCCTCCGGCATTAAAGAAAGCCCGGAAGCTCTCATTGCCGTCGGTGCAGCGATAAAATACCTCAAAGACGTTCAAAAAAACGACGTTGCGAACATTACCGACATCAATTTCTACTCGGAAAATCAGTACATGAAAATTGATTTTTCAACAAAGCGCAATCTTGAAATTACCGAAACAATGCGAGGCCGAGAAAAGAAAGGCTCACTTCTTTGGGTACTTGACAAAACAAAAACTTCAATGGGAAAAAGACTTCTTCGCACATGGCTTGAAAAACCGCTCATCAGCTATGCGGTGATTACTAAGCGCCAAAATGCGGTTGAAGAACTTGTTTCAAACGGCGTCGGCCTTTCGGAACTTCAGTTTGCGCTGACGAACATTTTTGACATTGAGCGGCTTATCACAAGAGTTGTTTACGAAACGGCGAACGCAAAGGAGCTCAATTCTCTCAAGCAGACGCTTGAACAGCTTCCGCTCGTCAAAGCTGCGCTTTCAAAAATGAACTGTACTTATCTCAAACAGCTTTGCTCGCTGACCGACCTTCTTGAGGATGTCCATGAGCTGATTGATTCCGCAATTGACCCCGACGCGCCGTTTTCCGTCCGTGAAGGCGGAATGATTAAAGACGGCTTTAACGAGGAACTTGATTCGCTTCGCTATATCGAGAAGAACGGAAAGCAGTATATCACAGATATCGAAACCGCCGAAAAGGAAAAAACGGGTATTCCGAAACTCAGAATCGGCTATAACCGTGTTTTCGGCTATTACATTGAAGTTACAAATTCCTATAAATCCCTTGTTCCCGAAACATACATCAGAAAGCAAACGCTTTCAAACTGCGAAAGATATATCACTCAGGAGCTTAAAGACCTTGAAAGCAAGGTGCTCGGCGCTCAGGAGCGCAGCGTAAAACTCGAATATGAAATCTTTTGCCAGATAAGAAAAGCCGTTGCAAAAGAATATAACCGGATTCAGCAGACCGCTTCCGCAATCGCCGCCGCAGACGTTATTGCTTCGCTTGCCGCAACTGCAATCGAAAACAACTACGTTTGCCCGACGATGCATGATAACTCCGTTATCGAAATTGTTGACGGCCGCCACCCGGTTGTTGAAAAGGTACTTTCCGACAGCCCCTTTGTTCCGAATGATACCTATCTTGACTGCGGTGACAGCCGTTGCTCAATCATCACGGGACCCAACATGGCCGGTAAATCGACCTATATGCGCCAGGTTGCACTGATTTGTCTTATGGCGCAGATCGGTTCTTTTGTTCCGGCGAAGCGTGCGGATCTTTCGATAATCGACAGCATTTTCACCCGTGTCGGTGCATCGGACGACCTTGCCTCCGGCCAGTCAACGTTTATGGTCGAAATGAACGAGGTTGCCTCGATTCTCAAATCCGCCGGAAAGAACAGCCTGATTATTCTTGACGAAGTCGGAAGGGGAACCTCAACCTTTGACGGAATGAGCATTGCAAGGGCGGTGCTTGAATATATTTCGGACAAGCGCAAAATCGGTGCAAAAACTCTTTTTTCAACTCATTACCACGAGCTTACCGAGCTTGAGGGAAAGCTTGACGGCGTTAAAAATTACAACATCTCCGTCAAAAAACGCGGAAGTACGATAACCTTCCTTCGCCGAATTGTCAGAGGTCCTGCGGACGGAAGCTACGGCATTGAGGTTGCAAAGCTTGCGGGCGTACCGTCGGGCGTTGTCAACCGGGCAAGAGAGATTCTTTTTGAGCTTGAAAGCGAGGACAGAAAGCTTCACGCCGCCGCAAGACCCGACTTTGAAAAGAATGACGAACAGGAAGAAATGCCGCTTCAAATTTCGCTTCAAAGCGAGCGTGACGACGAAATAATCGACGAACTAAAAAACATTGATGCAGATACTCTCACACCGCTTGAAGCGCTCACAACGCTTTATAAGCTTGCCCAAAAAGCTAAGGGTATGTAAGAATATACCGGGAGATTTTCCTATGAAAAAATTCGTTTCAATAATACTTGTTTTTGTCTTTATGCTTCTTGTATCCTGCCAAAAAGCAGATTTGCCCGAAAGTGGAAACACCGCAGAGTATTCAAATCTTGTTGATCCGGGCGTTCAAAGCGAATTGAAAGAAACTCTGCTTTCGTGCGGCGTACCCCAAAACGCAGTCGATATCTTTTTAAAAGACGTCAACGAATATCACGAAACCGTTGAAAATACAACGCTCGTTCAATCGGGATACAAAGTTTTTGACCTTTCTCCCGTCACCTATGACGAAGATAAACTCAGCGAGCTTTGGAACAAAAAATTTCCCGTTTTTATGGGCTATAACTGCAAGCTGACTGCGTTCTTTCTTTATAAAAGCTTTGTTCGGTCAAATTCTGTCGTATCGGAATCGGAAAATGAAATGAGTATGCTTTTCACCCTTTCTCCGGAAAAAGCTCAAACCCATTTTTCAAAAGCTGACAGTGACCTCTTTGGTACGCTGTACCGGACTCCAAAAATAAAAGAGTCAATGTCCCAACAGGAATGTGTTGAAATAATCAAAAACGCATGGAACGAATACGGCGTTACGTTTGACGAAAGCGACGAAATCAAGCTTATAACGGTCTATACCGAGGACGATTACCCTGAATATCATCTTGAACCCGTTCATGCAGGCTTGCTTTTTAACGGAAACGGAAAGCTCTGCTTTTTGGAAAAGCTTTCGTTCGTCAAGCCTTATCAGTACTCGGTTTTTGAAAACGAAAAGGATTTATATAACTATCTCAAAAATTCGTTTAGAGAAGATAAAAAGTTCTTCATAGTCATGAAAAATGAAGAAATCATCGAATAAGAATATCAAAAGTTTAAAAAAAGGAAGGTGAAAATGTGGGAAGAATCAATGTTTTGCCGAAAAATATTGCCGAGCTTATCGCCGCCGGAGAGGTTGTTGAAAGACCCGCTTCGGTTGTGAAAGAGCTTTGCGAAAACTCAATTGACGCCGGTGCAACGGCTGTCACCATTGAAATCCGCAACGGCGGAATAACATATATCAGAATCACCGATAACGGCAGCGGAATTTTCCGTGACGACGTTCAAAAGGCTTTTGTCAGCCACGCAACGAGCAAAATCAAATCCGCTTCCGACCTTGACAGCATTTTCACCCTCGGTTTTCGCGGCGAGGCGCTCGCTTCAATCGCCGCAGTTTCAAAAATCGAACTTTTCACCAAAACGGTCAGCGAAGAAAACGGAACATTTTACTCAATCGAGGGCGGAACGGAAACAAAAAACGAAACCGCCGGCTGCCCGGACGGAACAACAATCGTTGTCCGTGACCTTTTCTATAACACTCCGGCGAGGATGAAGTTCCTCAAAAAGGACGTCAGCGAAGCGAATGCCGTTGCCGATGTTGTTGATAAAGTTGCTCTTTCCCACCCGGAAATCAGCTTCCGCTTTATCCGGGACGGAAAGCAAACCCTCATCACCCCCGGCGACGGAAAGCTCCTTTCTGTAATCTACTCAATTTTCGGAAGAACTTTCGCCGAAGGAATGATTGAAACGAACTATGAGCTTGACAGAATCGGCGTTTCCGGCTTTGTTTGCAAGCCGACTTCCGCCCGTCCGTCAAGGACAATGCAGTATTTCTTTTTGAACGGCCGTTTCATCAAGTCGCGCGGTTGCGCCGCTTCAATGGAAAATGCATACAAAAATTCGATTATGGTCGGAAAATTTCCGTCCTGCGTGCTGAACATTACCGTTCCGCCGCATACCGTTGACGTCAACGTTCACCCGGCAAAGACCGAGGTTCGTTTCAGCGATGAAAGAAGGGTGTCTTCCGCAATATACTACGCCGTGAAAAACGCTCTTTCCGAGTATGACACACGGCTTCAGATCGACCTTGCAAAGGTTGCACAAAAAACAAAGCCCGAAAACGCTCAGTTCTATATGGTCGAGGAAGAACCCGTTAAAGTTAAAACACCGGAACCGCAAAAGGTTTTCGCACGTCCGCCCGAACCGCAAAGACCTTTTCCGAAAAAGGATTTTTGGCAGTCAATGCCTTCGGAAAACTTTAAAAAGACAACCGAACTTTTTTCACCGGAAAATGACCGACTTTCCCACCGAAAGGAAGAAAATGAACCGGATTTGGTTGCGGCGTTTAAAACAAAAAAGGCAAACGAAAGCTTTGCCTTGAAAAACGGGAAAGAAATTCCCACAAAACCGCAGAATACCCCCGATTTCCGAAAGAATGAAAACGTTGAAAAGACCGAACCGAAAAAAGAACCGGAATCGGAACCTTCGGCTTTTAAAAGCACGGTTTCAATCACGGAAACCCGGCCGCCGAAGACGCTTCGACTCCTCGGTGAAGCTTTCAAAACATATATCATTTGCGAATATGACGGAAAGGTTTGCATCATTGACAAGCATGCCGCCCACGAACGGGTGATTTTCAACCGAATGAAAGCGGAGCGGGAAAAGAAGGAACCTTCGTCTCAACTTCTTCTTTCACCGGTGACGGTCACGCTGAACAAAAACGAATACAGCACCGTTCTTGAAAATCTTGACGTTTTTTCAAAATGCGGCTTCCTTGTCGAAGACTTCGGAAACGGTGCGGTGATCGTCCGTGAATGCCCGATGCTTCTTGAAGAGGGCGACGTTCAGGACGTGATTTTGGAAATTGCGAACAACCTTATGCTCAACAAAACCGACGTTCAGGCGGAAAAAATCGACCGTATTTATCACACTGCCGCATGCAAGGCGGCAATCAAAGCCGGTTTCAAAAACTCGGCCGACGAACTTAAAACTCTTGCCGAAAGAGTTCTTTATAACGACGACGTCCGGTACTGTCCCCACGGCCGCCCGGTACTCATTGAAATGAGCCGTTACGACCTTGAAAAGCAGTTCGGACGAATACAGTAATTTTAGGAGAACAAACTGTGAAAAAGCCTCTTTGCATTGTTATTGTCGGCCCGACCGCAAGCGGAAAAAGCTCGCTTGCAGTTGCCGTTGCGAAAAAAGAAAACGGCGAAGTTGTTTCCGCCGATTCAATGCAGATTTATAAACGTATGGATATTGCAACCGCAAAAGTTACCGAAGAAGAAGCGGACGGCATTCCCCATCATCTCATTGATTTTGTCGAACCGTGGGAAAGCTTTTCCGTTGCCGAATTCAAGGAACTTGCCGTTTCAAAAATGCATGAGATTTTTTCACGCGGAAAAACTCCCGTCCTCGCCGGCGGAACGGGTTTTTATGTCGATACCGTAATCAACAACACGAGCTTTCTTGATTACGAAAAAAACGAAACGAGGGAAGAACTTCTCAAAAGGGCCGATGAAGAAGGTCTTGAAAGCCTTTGGAACGAGCTTTTCTCGGTTGACGAAAAGAGCGCTTTGAAAATTCATAAAAACGACAGAAAGCGAATTGTCCGTGCTCTTGAACTTTTTAAAACAACAGGAAAGACAATGAGCGAACAAAGAGAACTTTCTCACCTTGAAGAAAGTGAATTTTCTTTTTGTATAATCGGGCTTACCGCAAAGGACAGACAGTTTCTTTATGACCGAATCAACCGCCGTGTTGACGTTATGCTTCAAAACGGACTTCTTGAGGAGACGAAAGCATTTTTTGAAAACGAACATTCTCAAACCGCAAAGCAGGCAATCGGCTATAAGGAACTGAAACCCTTCCTTGACGGCAAAATATCGCTTGAAGAAGCGACGGAAAACCTAAAGCGCGAAACCCGAAGGTACGCAAAGCGTCAGCTCTCGTGGTTCAGACGAAACGAAAAAATCAATTGGCTTAATATTGACGAAGAAAGCGAAGAAACGCTGCTTCAAAAAAGCCTTGAAATAATCGAAAACTTTAAAGGTGAACTTGATGAAAAGGTCAAAGAACTTTAAAACAACAGTAATTATTCTTGCCGTTGCGGCGGCGATTGTGCTTGCTTATGTTGTTCAGGGAATATATTTCAGCTACACCGGTTCCGTGCAGACAGAGTATATTTTTGAAACTTCGGACAAGCAGGTTGTTTCGGTTGACTCGTTTGTTGTCAGAGACGAAAACAGAACCGAAAAAAAAGAAAATATTTCAATCCTCGAAAAGAACGACTCCGGAGTCTATGTTCCGATTGTTTCGGACAGTGCGAGCGTTGCGAAAGGGGAGACGATTGCCCTTTCTTTTTCGAGCGAAAGCGAAGCGAAGGCATATAACGAAGCGCTTCTTCTCAACGAAAAAATCGAGCATCTCAACCAGCTTCAGGATCAGGGAAATTTCAATCATATCAACGTTATGACTCTCAACAGCGAAATTTCCTCCTCTGTCAACGACTATATGAAAGTCATCGAATCCGGCGATTACACGAATCTTGACGAGACTGTCAGAAACATCAGCTATAAAATCACAACAAGACAGATTGCAACGGGAACAAAGCTTGATTTTTCTCCGCTTATTTCACAATATCGCAAAGAAAGGAAGAGCCTTCTCAAATCCGTCGGAGCGAAAAAGGCCGTAACGACCGAGTACGCCGGATATTTCGTAAGCTCCGTTGACGGCTATGAAGGCACGGCGAGCTATGACGAAATTGCAAAAGGAAAAATTGATGCCGCAGGCGTTGAAAAGCTCCTTAACAGCAAGGCGCAAAGCCACGACGGCTCTTTCGGAAAAATTATCGGTCAGCACACATGGTATCTTGTTTGCAACATTCCCCTCGCTCAGGCGTCGGTGATTAAGACGGGATATTACGTTAAGGTCAGCTTTCCGGACAAGGGAATCAACGATCTTGATATGTCGGTTGAAAGCGTTTCGAGCCGAGCCGGCGATGTGATTGCCGTCGTTCTCAAGTGTACTTCGATGAACAAGGCGATTTCTTCGTTGCGAAAAGAAAAAGCGCAGATAACCGTAAAAACATATACCGGACTGAGAATCAGCAACGAAGCGCTCACCGCAGACGAAAACGGAACCGAGGGTGTTTATACCCTTAACGGAAAGCGCGTTGCTTTCAAGCCGGTCAACATTATTCATTACGGCGATAATTATGTTATCGCTTCTGCCGTGACTTATTATAACGATGACGGCAGCGTAGATTATGAAAAAACGTCAAGCGCCGAAATTAAGGCGTTCGACAGAGTAATTACAAAGGGGCGTAATTTAAGTGACGGAAAAGTTATCGGTTGAAGAAAGGTTTCAGAATATTGAGCATAACCTTGAATATATCAACGAAAAAATTAAAGAAGCCGCAGAAAAAAGCGGAAGAGAACGCAAAGACGTAAAGCTCATGGCGGTCACAAAAACCGTTGAGCCGATCTTCATCAATCATGCGATTGATCAGGGTATTGACCTCATCGGCGAAAACAAAGTTCAGGAGTTCCTTTCAAAAGAGGAATATCTCAAACTTGAAAACTGCAGCGCTCATCTCATCGGCCATCTCCAAACAAATAAGGTCAAACAAATTCTCGGAAGAGTTGACATGATTCAGTCCGTTGACAGCCTTAAACTTGCAAAGGAAATTGAAAAGCAGGCCGAAAAGCTTGAAATCACCGCCGATTGCCTTATTGAAGTCAACGTCGGAGAAGAGGAAAGCAAAACCGGAATTGACTTTGATTCTGTGCCTTCTCTTCTTGAAGAAATCGCTTCAATGAGACAGATTCGGGTGAAAGGACTCATGGCAATCCCCCCGATTTGTGAAGATGACGAAAAATTGTGTAAATATTTTGAAAAAATGCACAATTTGTTTGTTGACATTAAGGTTCAAAATATAGATAATATAAGAATGGAGATTCTTTCAATGGGAATGTCCGGCGATTATGAAAAAGCGATTCTCTGCGGGGCGAACCTTGTTCGCATCGGCTCGTCAATTTTCGGCCCGCGTCTGTATTAATAATTTTCGATATATAAAGAAAGGACGAAACATAAAATGAAATTTTTTGATAATTTGAAGGACGGATTCAAAAAGGCCGTCAACTTCTCCGATGAGGACGATTTTGACGATGATGAAAACTACGGTGACGACGATTTTGACGATGAGGACGATTACTATAAGGAAGAAGAACCCGTGAAGGAACCGAAAAAAACCGCTTCTTCCTCCTTTAAGTCGAAGGCACCGTCAAGCACTCCGAGCGCATACAATCCGCCCGAATACAGCTCCGAAAGCCGGAAGTTCTCTTCCCCCGAAAGCTCTTCCTCTTACGGCTTTAAGAGTGCTCCGAAGGCTGCCGCAAATCTTTACAAGATGGACGCAAAGCCTCAGCAGAAAAAGCTCAAGGTCACCTTGTTTGTCCTTGAGGATATGGACGACGCAAGAAACGTTGCGGATTGCATGATCGAAAGGGGAGTCGTTACCCTTGCGGATATGACAAAGCTCCCGACCGAAAGCGTTCGCCGTGTTCTTGACTTCCTTGACGGCGTAAAATATGTTTGCAAGTCAAAAATCGAAGTCATTGCCGAAAAGATTTATCTCATTGTTCCGGAAGCCGCAGAGCTTTCAGGCGACTTTTTCGGCCAGGTTGACAAGCCCTCTTTCTTTTAATTGAAAAAGGCGCAGCCGCCGAAGATAAAAATTAAAGCCGGAACGACTTGTTCTTCCGACTGCTTAAGAGAATATCAATCTTAAGGAGAGATTAAAAAATGATGGTTCCGAATCAAATCAAAATGCAAAGCTTTTCTCCCGCCGGAAGGGGAATGTATAAGTCGAACGAGGTTGATGCGTTCATGCAGCGGATTTATGCAGGTTATAACGAGCTTTACAACGAAAACGCAGAACTTAAAAAGAAGTTTGCCTCGCTTCGTGATATTATCGAAGAATATAACGCCGGAAAGAATGCAATCGCAACCGCTCTTGTGAAGGCGCAGACTGTTGCCGACCAAACTGTTGAAAGTGCAAAAAACGCTTATGACGCAATGATTGCCGACGGCGAAAAAAAGGCAAAAGCTCTCGTTGACGAAAAGACGAAAGAGGCCGAAGGCTACGCCGAAGAAATCAAGAAAAAAGCGGATTCTTACCTTGAAAGCGTCAAGGCGGAGCTTCAAAAGGCTACCGAGCAGACCAAAGCCGAGTCCGAAAAATACGTTTTGGAAATCAACGCAAAGGCGAAAGAGATTATCGAAAATGCAAACAAAAAAGCCGGAGAAATCGTTGCGAATGCTTACGGCGACGCCAAAAAGGCAGAGGACAAAAAGAACGAAATTATCCTTGAAGCGAAAAAGGAACTTTCAACCGTAAAGGATGAAATCACGGCTTTCAAAAACGATTCGCTTGACCTCATGAAAACTCTCCTTCCGAAGCTTGAAGCTCTTTCGATTCCCGAAATCGAAATTGAAACCGAGAATCCGGATGACGGGATCCCGGCCGCCGTACCGACGGAAGAGCCCGAACCGGAAGAGGAACTTCCCGTTTTCAAGGGCGCCCAAATCAATATTTCCGATATCGGCGAGGACAGAACCACCGTCATTAAAGAAAAGAAGGAAGAAAAAAAAGCTTATGTTCCCGATGCCGATGAATATGTCAAACATATTTTTGACACAATCGACATTCCCAAGAGCGTCATGAACACAGATGAAAGCATTTTTGAGGAAAAGAAAAAGCCCGCCGCCGGCGTAGGCTATAACGGAAACAAAACGAGTTTCAGCATTTCCGACGATATGGACATTTTTTCGGACGATGACGACTGATTTTTAGGTGTGTGAATAAATGCTTCAAATAATCTCTCTTCTTGTCATTGCGGCGCTCGCCGCAGTTGACCAGCTCATCAAGTATTTTGTTGTTGCCGATTTGAAGCCGATCGGCGAAAAGCTTCTCATTCCCGGTGTCCTTCGGCTCACATACGTTGAAAACGACGGCGCAATGATGGGAACGCTCGGCGGAAAAGCAAATGTGATGACGGTTGTCACCGTTGTCATAATTATTGCAATGCTCGCCGTGATGCTTTCAAAAAAACTGAAATTCGGCTTCAATTACTGCTGCTTTGTCGCAATCATTGCCGGCGGGATAGGAAATCTTATCGACCGCTTCAGGCTCGGCTACGTTATCGATTATATTGACGTCCTTTTTGTGAAGTTTTATGTTTTCAATTTTGCCGATTGCCTTGTGACAGTCGGTGCATTTCTGATAATCGGCTGTCAGATTTACGAAATCATCAAAGAAACAAAAGAAAAAAAGGAAAAGAAAAATGGTTGACGCAATGATAATCACCGTAAGCGCCGAGCTTGCCGGTGAAAGAATCGATAAAGTCATTTGCGCTTCTTTTGGTGAACTGACGCGCTCGGGCGTTCAGAAAATGATGGAAAGCGGTGCGGTTTGCGTCGGCGGAAAACCCGTCAGTAAGAATTATAAAGTTAAGCCCGGAGATAAAATTTCTCTTGTTATTCCGAAACCGCGCGAACTTGAACTTACGCCCGAAAACATTGAACTTGACATCAGATATGAGGACAATGACCTTCTTGTTGTCAACAAGCCTAAGGGAATGGTCGTTCACCCCGCTGCCGGAAATTACGACGGAACGCTTGTCAATGCACTTTTGTACCACTGTAAAGACAGCCTTTCCGGAATCAACGGAGTGATTCGTCCCGGAATCGTTCACAGAATTGACAAAGACACGAGCGGGCTTTTGATTGTTGCGAAGAATGACTTTGCTCATATCTCGCTTGCCGAACAGATTAAGGCTCACTCTTTTTCAAGGGAATATCAAACAGTGGTTTACGGCGGATTCAAAAACGATGACGGAACAGTTGACGCTCCGATCGGCCGCCACAGCGTTGACCGCAAAAAGATGTGTGTGACCGAAAAAAATTCAAAACATGCCGTGACTCATTATGAGGTTGTCGAACGTTATAAGGGCTTTACCCATCTTCGTGTTCGCCTTGAAACAGGAAGAACCCATCAGATAAGAGTTCACATGGCTTATATCGGTCATCCCGTTGCAGGAGATCCGGTTTACGGCCCGAAAAAGGTCATTACCGAGCTTCAGGGGCAGTGTCTTCACGCCGGTCTCATCGGTTTCAGACATCCCCGAACGGGAAAACACATTGAAATTGTGAGCGAACTTCCGGAATACTTCACAAAATTTTTAAGGAGACTTGAAAATGAAAGATAAAAAGCTTCCGCTTTCCGACTGGCTTGTTGCTTCGGATATCGACGGAACATTGAACGATAAAAACAGAAAGCTTCCGAAAAGAAATTTTGATGCAATTCAGAAATTCGTTTATGAATACGGCGGACATTTCATTCTCTCGTCCGGAAGATCAATCGAATCAATGCGAAAGCATTTTAAAAATTTGAAACTTAACAGCGGCTATGCCGTTTTCGTTAACGGAGCAGGCGTTTACGACTATGAAAACGAAAAAATTCTTTGGATGAGTCCGGTGAACGAAAAAATTACCGCACTCATTAAAGGGCTTTCAAAAAAATTCCGTTTTGCAACGGTTCAGATTATCACGCCATATGAAGCCGAAATCGTAAAGCCGACCCTTTCCGCATATATTCTTGCCCTTACAAGCAAGCTTCCGATTAAGTTTTTCAAAAGCATTGACGACCTTGAAACCGGAAATTGGTGCAAAGCGATTTTTACCGGCCTTCCCTTTGTAATCACAAGGCTTGAAAACGCGGCAAAGGAAAAAAGCGACGTCACAACGAATCTTATGAGAACTTCTCCGTTCTCATTTGAAATTGTCAATGAGGGAACAAACAAGGGTGTTGCCGTTATGAAAGTTGCAGAACTTCTCGGCATTGAAAAGGAAAAAACAGCGGCTATCGGAGATTACTTCAATGACTACGAAATGCTCAAAGCGGTCGGTCTTCCGGCTTGTTGCGGCCAGGCGCCGCAGGGCATGAAGGACATTGCAAAACTTGTTACATGCCATTGCAACAAGGGAGCCGTTGCGGATTTAATTGAATACATCATCAAAAACAATTGCAAAAAAGATAATTGAATTAAAGGAGGAAACCACATTGGAAAACACCAAAAAGCTTGAGCTTAAAAAGCTCGCATGCAAGGTGAGAATGGGCGTTATCGAAGGAACCTTCAACGCAAAGTCCGGCCATCCGGGCGGTTCGCTTTCAATCGCCGATATCATCACCTATCTTTATTTCAACGAAATGAACGTTGACCCGAAGAACCCTGCGTGGGAAGATAGGGATCGCCTTGTTCTTTCAAAGGGACACACGGCTCCGGCTCTTTATTCCGCGCTTGCGCTCAAAGGATTTTTCCCGTTCGACCTCATCAAAACCCTCAGAAAGCCGGATTCAATGCTTCAGGGTCACCCCAGCATGAGATATACTCCCGGCGTTGACATGAGCACAGGTTCGCTCGGTCAGGGAATTTCCGCCGCAGTCGGAATGGCTCTCGGCGCAAAGCTCAAAAACAAGGATTTTAGAGTTTACACTGTTCTCGGTGACGGTGAAATCGAAGAAGGCCAGGTTTGGGAGGCCGCAATGTTCGCCGGAAACCACAAACTTGACAATCTCGTTGCCGTTGTTGATTTCAACAATCTTCAGATTGACGGCTCGCTTGACGAGGTTAACTCGCCTTGTCCTATCGATGAAAAGTTTGCCGCTTTCGGTTGGAATGTAATCGTAATCAACGGCCATTGCTTTGACGAAATTGACGAAGCGTTCAAAAAGGCAAAGGAATGCAAAGGCAAACCCACCTGCATTGTTGCAAAAACCGTAAAGGGCAAGGGCGTTTCCTTCATGGAAAATCAGTGCGATTGGCACGGAAGCGCACCCAATGCCGAACAGTATGAGCAGGCGATGAAAGAACTCGGCGAAGCTCTCGCCGCATTGGAGGTGTGATTATGGCTGACGTAATTAAATGTGCAACAAGAGACGCTTACGGAAAAGCTCTCAAAGAACTCGGAAAAAGGGACAATGTTCTTGTTCTTGATGCCGACCTTGCAAAGGCAACAAAGACAATCACTTTCAAAAAGGAGTTCCCCGAAAAGTTCATCGATTGCGGAATTGCCGAGGGCAACATGATGGGAATTGCCGCCGGACTTTCAACCGTCGGCTATACCGTTTTTGCAAGTTCATTTGCAATGTTTGCCGCCGGCCGTGCTTTTGAACAGGTCAGAAACTCAATCGCTTATCCGAAGCTTAACGTTAAAATCGGCGCAACTCACGCCGGAATTTCCGTCGGTGAAGACGGAGCGAGCCATCAGTGCTGCGAAGACATTGCACTCATGCGCTCAATCCCGAACATGGTCATCATCAACCCGGCCGATGACGTTGAAGCCTATCAGGCTGTTCTCGCCGCCGCAGATTACGAAGGCCCCGTTTATATGCGTTTCGGCCGCCTCGCCGTTCCGAGAGTGAACTCGGAGGATTATAAGTTTGAACTCGGAAAGGGTGTAACTCTCAAGGACGGAAAAGACGTGACGATTGTTGCAACCGGTCTTATGGTTAACGAAGCACTTCTTGCCGCCGAAGAACTTAAAGCCGAAGGAATTGACGCAAGAGTAATCAATATCCACACGATTAAGCCGATTGACAAAGAAATTCTTGTCGAAGCCGCAAAGGAAACCGGCGTAATTGTAACTGCCGAAGAACACAGCATCATCGGAGGACTCGGCTCGGCTGTTGCAGAAGTTCTTTCCGAGGAATGTCCGGTTCCGGTTCTTCGTCTCGGTGTTGAAGATACTTTCGGAAAATCCGGTCCGGCTCTTGAACTTCTCAAAATTTTCGGCCTTGACGCAAAGCATATCGCCGAAAAGGCAAGAAAGGCCGTTGCTCTCAAATAATTTAACAGTAAAAACATTAAAAGCTGAAACGAAGCAAATCCTGTTTCGTTTCAGCTTTTTGTCTTATAGAATGATGCAGATGAGTCCGCTGCAACCTTCGTTGATTACCCGTTCAAGCGTTTCCTGAATTTTCATCCGTGCATCGGTCGGCATTTTGTAAAGCTTGTTGTGAAGACCTTCGTTGACAAGACTGTTAAGCGATTTTCCGAAAATGTTCGACTCCCAAATTTTTGAAGGATCCTCCTCAAAACCCTTGAGAAGATACATAATCAGTTCTTCAGACTGACTTTCGGTTCCGACAATCGGCGCAACCTCGGTTGCAATGTCGCAGCGCATCATGTGAATTGACGGTGCCTGCGCTTTAAGGCGAACGCCGTATCTTCCGCCTTGTTTCATGATTTCCGGTTCTTCAAGCGTGAGTTCGTCCATTGTTGGCATGACGATTCCGTATCCGGTATTTTTGCAGTCCTCAATTGCGCCTTTGAAATGCTCAAATTCTTTTTTTGCTTTTGAAAGTTCAATGATATCGCTCATGAGACCTTGTTCGTCTTTGATTTCAAGGCCGGTTTTTTCTGTGAGAATTTTGTAAAACAGTTCCGGTTTAACCGAAACGCAAACATTCACGCTTCCGTTTGAAAGGTCAATGTTTTCGATTCTGCTTCCTGTGATATCGTCGGCACCGGAGACCCGTGAGGAGAATTTTTCCGCATCTTTGACTTTTTTCATTGTTTTTGCCGCTTCAAAAACCGAGGAGTAAATCTCTGTCCTCAGCCAATGTCCTTTTTCAAGGCGGGAGATCCATGAAGCAAAGTTGATTTTCATTTCAGTCAGCGGGAATTCATAAAGGAGCGAACGGAGAATTTCGGTGATTTCGCTTTCTGAAAGGTCAATGCAGTTTACCGGAAGAACGCTGACCGAATATTTTTTTTCAAGATCTGCGGCGAGAGAGCGTGCGCTTTCGCTGTTTGGGTTTGTGCAATTGAGAAGAACGACGAAAGGCTTTTGAATTTCCTTGAGTTCGTCTATTACCCGTTCTTCCGCTTCGGCATATTCTTCTCTGGGAATGTCGCCGATCGAACCGTCGGTTGTGACAACAAGGCCGATTGTCGAATGCTCGTCAATAACCTTTTTTGTTCCGATCTCTGCGGCCATGTTGAAAGGAATTTCCTCTTCAAACCACGGTGTTTTGACCATTCTCGGCTGCTCGTTTTCAATGTAGCCGAGCGAGCTCGGAACAATGTAGCCGACGCAGTCAATGAGCCTGACGTTGAAGCGAGCCTTATCCTCAAGAGTGAGTTCAACTGCGTCTTCCGGAATGAATTTCGGCTCCGTCGTCATGATTGTTCTTCCGGAAGAGGACTGCGGAAGCTCGTCTGTTGCTCTGTCACGTTTTGATTGTTCGTCGATGTTCGGCAAAACAAGAACGTCCATAAATCTTTTTATGAACGACGATTTTCCCGTTCTGACGGGACCCACAACGCCGATGTATATGTCTCCCTGCGTTCGGGATGAAATTGAAGTGTAAATATCAGTGCTTGTCATAAACATTCCTCCGAGCTTTGCTTTTGTTAATTATTATGAAGGAATGTCTTGGTTTATTACCGAAAAAAAGCCGAAACAAATCAAATCGGTTCGTTTCGGCTTTTTCGTTGCTTTTTTAAATTCCGAAAAGCACTTTTGCGTTTTCGCAACACTTATCAATAAGCTTCTGAGTATCTGTTTTCCGAACTTCGGAAAGTTTTTCTGCCGTGTATGCAATCATTGAGGAGTCACATCTTGTTCCTCTGAGCGGAACCGGCGCCATGTATGGGCAGTCCGTTTCAAGAAGAAGTTTATCCTCCGGAACGATTGCGGCAACTTCAAGCGGCTTTCTTGCGTTTTTGAACGTTACCGCTCCGCCGAGACCTATGTACATTCCGAGCTTCAAAACCTCTTTCGCCATTTCGGCACTGCCGGAAAAGCAGTGAACAACGCCTTTAGGCTTGTGCTTCTTAAGAAGGTTCATCGTGTCTTCGTGCGCTTCTCTGTCATGAACAATAACAGGGAGTGAGAGTTCATTCGCAAGAATAATCTGTTTTTCAAAAAATTCAAGTTGAACCTCGCGCGGCGAAAAGTCGTAGTGATAGTCAAGTCCGATTTCACCGACGGCAACGACCTTTTCGTTTGAATAGAGCGCCCTGAGTTCTTCAAGGTCGCTTTCTTTTGCGTCTGCCGCTTCGTGGGGGTGAATGCCGATTGCGGCAAAAACAAAATCAAACTTTTCCGAAAGCTTGATAGCTTCATGCGAAGAGACCATGTCACAGCCGCAGTCGATTACGCCGCAAACACCGTTTTCATGAAGGGAAAGAAGAAGTTCTTCTCTGTCCTCATCGAACTTTTCGTCGTCGAAGTGAGAGTGTGTGTCAAAAATGTTTCGATAGCTCATCTGATTTTTGCTCCGACGGGCATACCGTCAACGAAAACAACCTTTACGTCGTCCTCACCGCAGTCACCGGCAAGAATCATTCCCGCACTTTCAACGCCGCAAAGAACGGCAGGCTTGAGGTTGGAAACAACGATAACCTTTTTGCCGATGAGATCCTCGGGTTTATACCATTTTGCAATGCCCGAAGCAACGGTTCTCGGTTTGTTTGTTCCGTCGTTGAGGGTGAGCTTCAAAAGCTTCTTTGCACGCTTGACGGGAACGCAGTCGGTGATTTTTGCAACACGAAGGTCAACTTTTGCAAAATCGTCAATTCCGATTTGTGCAACGCCTTCGATTTCTTCAATCGTTTTTTCTTTTGCCGCGGCTTCCTTTTGCTTTTCGGCAATTTCGGAAAGCATTTTTTCTGCGTCAATTCTTGCAAAGAGGGGAGTCGGTGTCTTTACGACCGTACCGGGCTTGAAAGCACCGAAAGCCGAAAGGCTGTCGTAATCGGTAACGTCGCAGGACATCTGCTCAAAAATCGCCTTTGAAGTGTCGGGCATGAACGGTGAAACAAGAACGCCGATGAAACGGATTCCTTCAAGAAGATTATAAAGAACGGTTCCGAGTCTTTCTTTTTTGCTTTCGTCCTTTGCAAGCGCCCACGGAGCGGTCTCGTCAATATACTTGTTGCAGCGTTTTGCAAGGTTCATGACGGCTTCAACCGCATCGGCCATATGGTAGCTGTTGATGTTTTCGTCAACGGCCTTGACTGCGGCTGCTGCTGCGGTCTTGAGTTCGTTGTCAAGCTCTTCTTCTGCGGTCGGCGCGGGAACAACGCCGCCAAAGTACTTGTTCGTCATTGCAATTGTGCGGTTGACGAGATTTCCGAGCGTGTTCGCAAGGTCGCTGTTATATCTTTCAATGATCGTTTCGTAAGAGATCGAGCCGTCGTTTGCGTGGGGCATTTCGGCAAGAAGGTAATATCTTACAGCGTCAACACCGAGGAGCTTAACAAGGTCGTCGGCATAAATGACGTTGCCCTTCGATTTTGACATTTTGTCCGTTCCGAAAAGGAGCCACGGGTGGCCGTAAACCTGTTTCGGAAGCGGCTCGCCGAGTGCCATGAGCATGATAGGCCAGTAAATTGTGTGGAAGCGGACAATATCCTTTCCTATGATGTGAACGTCTGCCGGCCAGTACTTCTTGTAAAGCTCGCCGCTGCCGTCGGGGTCATAGCCGAGAGCGGTGATATAGTTTGAAAGCGCATCGATCCAAACGTAAATTACGTGCTTGTCGTCAAATGTTACGGGGATACCCCATTTGAACGAGGTTCGTGAAACGCAAAGGTCTTGAAGTCCCGGCTTGATGAAGTTGTTGAGCATCTCTTTCTTTCTGCTTTCGGGATAGATGAAATGCTCGTTTTCTTCGATATATTTTTCGAGCTGTTTTTGGTACTTTGAAAGGCGAAGGAAGTATGCTTCTTCCTTTGCTTTTTTGACCTCACGTCCGCAGTCGGGACATTTTCCGTCAACAAGCTGAGCCTCTGTCCAGAACGATTCGCAGGGGGTGCAGTAAAGACCTTCGTATTCGCTTTTGTAAATGTCGCCTTGATCGTACAGCTTTTTGAAAATTTTCTGAACAACTTTTTCGTGGTAACCGTCGGTTGTTCTGATGAATTTGTCGTAGGTTGTGTTGAGTGTGTCGCAGATTCCTTTGATTTCGCCTGCAACCTTATCAACGTATTCTTTCGGCGTTACGCCGGCGGCTTTTGCGTATTCTTCGATTTTTTGACCGTGCTCATCGGTTCCGGTGAGCATGAAAACATCGTAGCCGCAAAGACGCTTGTAGCGTGCGATTGCGTCGGTGAGAACAATTTCATAGCTGTTTCCGATGTGCGGCTTTCTTGAGGTATAGGCGATAGCCGTTGTGATGTAAAACTTTCCTTTGTTCATGGTTTGGGTGCCATCTCTCTTTCGTTGATTTTATTTTAATTTGACCGTGACAGGCTTTGAGGCTTTTCCGAAGTAATTTCCGCCGTGCCTTATGAATGCACGGACGATGAGCTTTTCTTCCTTTGCGCCTTTGAGAGCCTTAACGTTATAAGAGTTTCCTCTGATTGTTGCAACTTTGACGTAAGACTTTGTCTTTGCGTCATATCTGAAAATGCGGTAGCCGTAAGCTTTGCTGACTTTGTTCCAACTGAGCTTGTATGACGAAGAATTGAGAACCTTCGCTTTTACCGTTCCGACCGCAACCGGTGCGGTTATTGCTTCAAATTCAGGTGAATATGCGGCGTAATACCTTCTGTTCCCGATTTTTACAAAGGAACGAACCTTGTATTTTGCCGTACTTGCGGCTTTAAGGCCACCGATTTTGAGGGAATTTTCCTCGGTATCCTTCAAAAAGACATAACGCTTTTTTGCGTTGTCATATTTGAAAACTCTGTATCCGTCGGCTCCGGCAACCTTTGCCCAAGAGAGGGTGTAACCGGTTGCGGCGGTTTTCTTCTGTCTGAGTTTTCCGACGGTTTCCGGAAGGGTTGCGGCGGAAATCTCACGGGAGGAGGGGGAGTAAATCTCAAGTCCGTCCTTTTTAATGAAGGCTTTTATGCAATAGATTGCACTGCTTCCGGTTTTTTGATTTTTAACGGTATAAGAGTTTTTTTGGGTTGTTGCGATATGCTCAAACTTTCCCTTTGACGGAGAAAATCTGAAAACGGCGTAGCCTTCCGCTCTGTTAACGGACGACCATGAGAGGGTATAGCCGTTTTTGACAACGGCAGAAAGGCTCACGCTTTGAACTGCGGGCGGAGCGGAAACGGCGGAAAACTCTTTTGAGTATGCGCCGTAAAGGTTGCCGGCGCTCGCCTTGAGGTATGCTCGGACCTTAAATTTTTCCGTTGTCAAGGGCTTTGAAACAAAAACCTCAAAGGAATTTGCTCTCGTTGCCGCAATTTTTAAAAATCTTCCGCTACTTTCGTCAAGCTTGTAAACCACATAGCCGTATGCGCCGTCAACCTTTTGCCATGAAAGGGTGAAGCCGTCGCAGACCGTGTTCGATTGAGAAAGCCCTTCGGGAACTGCCGGAAGGGTTGCGGCGGTAATATTCTTTGAAAAGTCGGACATGAAAACGGCATCGCCGACTTTTTTTCTTGTTTTAACGGCGTAAACCGCCCTGTTTCCGGACGAACCGGGAGAAACGGTGAGTTTCGTTGCCCTTGTTGTTTTTAAGGGAACAAAGGCTTTTGTCGAGTTGTTGTATTTGTAAACGGTGTAGCCCGTTGCGTCTGAAACCTTGTTCCAGCTCAAAGTGAACGACGAGGCGGTTGTTGCGCTTTGCCGAAGGCCGGTCACGGGTGCAGGTGCGCCCGTATCGGTAACGGTATATTTTGTGATTGAAAATTTTCCCGTTGAATCGTATGCGGCGATTTCAACCGTTCCTTCTTTCAAAAATTCGATTATATCTCCGTCGATTTTTGCAACCTTTTCGTTGAAGGAAAGGAGATGAAGTTTTCCTTTTCCGTTGAATGAAGGTTCGTATTCGCCCGGAGCGACTCCGACCGAGGACGTGATTGAAACAAAGCTTTTCGGAACAAAGCCCGTGTATTTTTTCGATTGGTAAGTGAAGCTGATTTTATACCAGAACGGATAATTCAGAACGTTCAGATAGTAAAGTGCGTCGGTTTCGACAATGTCAAGAATCGTGACGCTTGTTCCGGACGGAAGCTGAAAATCAAGCCGTTCGTTGTTTGTCGAAGGGCCTTTTCTGACGTTTATGCTTCCGTCGGTGTCAATGATTCCCGAAAGACCGGAAGCATCGGAAAGAGTTGTTTTTCCGCTCGTTCCGTTTGCGTCGTCCATGTTTTTGAAAACGGGAATCGAAAAGGAAAAGCGGTTTTCAAGAAGGTTTGCCGAATCGTAGGAGTCAAAGGAAAAGTAAGCCTGCAATGCGGCGGCGCAAACGTTCGTCATATACTGATGATTGTAAACGCCGTAAGAGCTTTGAGGATTGACGTTGAATTTTTGAAGGTAGGCTGTGAACTGTCCTTGGGCAATATAAGAGCTTGAAACGAACTGAGCTCCGCCGATGATTGATTTTTTCGGAGATGTCCACGGCCTTGAATAGGTTGTTCCGTTCTTTGCCCAGTAAAGTCCTCTTTCAATCGCACCGGCTCCGTCGGTTGCACCGATGTTGTAGAAGTTGTAAATTCCGGGATAAGTTGAATTTTTTCCGCTTGTTGCGCTTGTTCCGCTTCCGACTTCGCCGCGGATTTTCGCCGCAAGGTAGCATGGATTGATGTTTGCTTTTTTTCCGGCCTGACAGATTACCGACGAATATTTTTCGTTCGTTTTGACAAGCTTTCCGTTGGTGTCGTAATAGGAAATTTTTGTGTTATACATGAACGTTCCGCGAAGAACATATTCAACCGCTTTTTCGTCAAAGCTTTCGTCGTACGAAAGGTCCTCAAACTGAAAAATGCTGTATTCGTTGAGGAAGTTTCTCGGATCCATGTAATATGAAACGGCAAGTCTGTTTGCCGTAACAAAGCCGTAATCCTTTTGAATGTAAGAGCCGGACGAGTAGTTGTAATCGCCGTCTTTGACGCTTTTGAAAAGGCTTGCGCAGGAACTCGGAAAAAGGCTCCTTCCACCGGTCATTTCGTAATCGACGGCGGTGTTCCAGTCAAGGCCGGTCTGAAAAGCGTTGAACGACCAGTTCGGATGAAGTTCATGAAGCTTTCTTAAATCTGCGTGGTAGCTTTTCGGAAAAGCGGAAAGCGATTTTTCAAATTCGGCGTCTGCCGCAAGTGAAGAAAGCGGAAGAGCAAGAGCCGAAAGAACAATGCAAAGAATGAACGAAATGAGTTTTTGACTTCGTTTCATTTTGTGTCGAGACCTCCTCGTGCTGTTTTGAAAGGAACGGCTCAAAGTTTTCGTTCCTTTAACGGTGAAGCGTTCTGAAGGGTGTGGGAAAAAGAACGGCTATAAAATACAAAATCAGCAAATATCTCTGACGTAAATTATAGCCGACGTGATTGGTTCTTCTAAAATAAAAAGAAAAAATTTTTAAATCAGTTGAAAAGACCGCTCGGAAGAAGGCCGTCAAGACAGGACTTCTCGTCCTCTTTTTTTTCTTCTTCTGGCTTCTTCTCTTCGGCTGACGTTGAAGAAAGGAGTCCGTCAATGAAGGAAAGAATGCTTGCGGCGTCCGTTCCCGAAGGAGCGTCGTCTTTTTTTGCTTCGGCTTTCGGCGCCTGTTTAACTTCCGGAGCGGGAGCGGGTTCGGGCTGAGCAATCGTCACGGAAAAACTGCTTTCCGAAATTTTTTCGATGAAGCTTGAAAGATTGTCGCAGATTTCGTCCGCAACCTTTTTGAGGCGATCCGTTGCAAGATTGATTTCGCCGAGAGGATTGCCTTCGATTTTTTTCGCTTCAAGGGCGGCTTTTTCTTTTGCAAATTTCTCCATTGCGGCTTTTTCGGCTGCTGCGGCCTTTTCGGCAGCGGCTGCTTCGGAATTTTCAATCGCTTCGGCGGCACGCTTTCCGGCTTCCTTAACTTCACGCTCGGCTTTTGAGAGCTTCAGCTTTTCGCCCGCAAGCTCTTCTTCGAGCGAAACGATTTTGTTGTTGAGTTCTCTCACTGTTTGTTCAACCTGTGAGCGGTACTCAAAAAATTCGTTTTTCATGTTTTCAATGTAGTCAATAACATCGTCTTTGTTGAATCCGCCAAAAACGGAGTTTCTGAAAAGGCGGTCGGTACTCATTATACATCCCTCAAATCTTAAAATATCTCTAAAAACAGATTACAATAATTTAAGTATATGATATCATAAAACGAGCATTGTTTCAACCACTCTTGAAAAAATTATCATAATCATTATAATAAGAGCTGAAAACTTTTTTGAAAACGGGTGAACAAATGGAAGAATATGAAAAAATATCCGCCGAAGCAATTTCAAAGCTTAAAAAACGGGGCTTTTCGGCCTTTCTTGTCGGCGGCTCGGTGAGGGACAGTATTATGAACCGTCCGGTTCACGACGTTGACATAACAACTTCCGCAACCCCCGATGAAATCATAGAAGCCTTCAGCGAAAAAACCGTGATTCCGACCGGACTGAAACACGGAACAGTGACCGTCATTTTCGGAAAAACACCGGTTGAAATCACAACTTTTCGTACGGAAAAAGGATATTCCGATAACCGCCATCCGGACAAGGTTGAGTTTTCAAAAAGGATTGAGGATGATCTTTCACGCCGTGATTTTACCATGAATGCAATCGCCAGGGACGAAAACGGCGTCCTCGTTGACCCTTTCGGCGGAAGGAAAGACATCGAAAAAAAGCTTGTGCGTTCTGTCGGAGACGCAGAAACACGCTTTCGTGAGGACGCCTTGCGGATTCTCCGTGCACTTCGTTTTTCCGCCGTGCTCGGTTTTGAAATTGAGAAAAAAACGGCCGATGCGGTGAGAAAATGTAAAGATCTTCTCAAAAATCTTTCGCCGGAACGTGTTTCGTCCGAGCTTTCGCGTTTTCTTTGCAGTGACGGTGCGGCTCGGGTAATGCTTTCCTTTCCGGAGGTTTTCGCCGTTGTGATTCCGGAAATCGAACCGATGGTCGGCTTTTGCCAGCATAACCGTCATCACCGTTTTGACGTTTTTGAACACACGGTGAATGTTGTGAAAAACGTTCGGCCGGTTTTGTATATGCGCCTTGCCGCCCTTTTTCACGACTGTGCAAAGCCGCTGACTTTTTCGCTCGATGAAAAAGGCGAGGGGCATTTTTATTCTCATGCCCCGAGGGGAGCCGTTATTGCGAAAGATTCCCTTCGTGCGCTTCGATTTGACGGAGAAACAATCGAAAGAGCCGTAAGGCTCATAAAAATTCACGATTCTCCGATTGAATGCAATGAAATCACGGTGAAGAAAAAGCTTTGCCGCCTCGGTGAAGAAACGTTTTTTGACCTTGTTGAGCTTCAGCGTGCCGATAATCTCGCTCAAAGCGAGGAGTTTTGTTTCAGACAGGAAAATTTCGATTACCTTGAAAAAACCGCAAAAAAGGTTTTGAAGGAAAACGAATGTTTTTCCCTTCGTTCGCTTTGCGTGAACGGAAACGATATGATTACGCTCGGCTTTTGCGGAAAAGAAATCGGAAAAATTCTTGATTTTCTCGTTGAAGCCGTGATTGAAAAAAAGGCCGAAAATGAAAGAAAAGCTCTTCTTTCCCTCGCAAAAAACGAAAAGGAAAGAATTCATCCGAAGTCTTGATTAAGAGAAAAAAGTTTTGTATAATCTTATGATAACGCAAAGACAACAGACATTTCAAGAGGAAAAGTATGGCAGTATTCGATGAAAAACAACTGAAAAAACATATCAGAGAAAAGAACCTCCTCCCTCTTTACCTTGTTTTCGGCGATGAAAGCTATTTAAAGGGGCATTATGTTACGCTTCTTTCGGAAGCGGCGGTTGACAACAAAGCATTTGAAAGTTTGAATCTTGATCGCTTTGACGGAAAAAGCACGGATCTCAAAACGATTCTTGACCGCGCTATGACTTTGCCGATGCTCAGCGAAAGGCGCTGTGTGATTGTTGAAGATTTCAAGCTTGAGTCGCTCACGGAGAAAGACGGAAAAGCCCTTCTTGCGGCTTTTGAATCCTTAAGCGAAAGCACGGTTCTCATCTTTTTTCAAACTTCGGATTCTTTCAACAAAAAGAACGGAAAAAAAGCGATTGCTCTTTTTGAAAAGTTCGGCGCAGTATGCGAACTGAACCGCCGAAAGGGAAGCGACCTCATCAAGCCGCTCGTTTCTTCCGCCGCAAAGCAGGGGGTAACCCTTTCTCCGGCAATGGCGCAGTATCTCGTTTCCTGCGTCGGAGACGATTTTAATGTTCTCATCAATGAACTTTCAAAGGTTTGCAATTTTGCCGGAAGCGGAGAAGTCACAAAGGAACATATCGATGCCGTTGCCGTCAAGACCGTTGACGCAAAGGTCAGCTCGCTGACCCGTTCGCTCCTCGGCGGAAATTTTGAAAAGGCATATGACATTCTCGATTCGCTCCTCACGTTGAAGGTTGAACCGAATTATATTCTCGGCTCAATAATCGGAACGTATGTCGATATGTACCGTGCGAAAGTTTCGTGCGAAAGCACGGGAACGGCTCAGCCTCTCGCCTCGCTTTTTAATTATAAAGGCCGTGAGTTTGCACTCAGCTATGCCGCACGGGACGCTTCAAAGTTGAGCATTTCGGCGCTTCGTGCCTGTCTTGACGAGCTTTCGCGCGCCGATTTGAAGCTCAAAAGCACGGGAACGTCGCAAAGGCTCATCATTGAACAGCTTATGGTCAAACTTCTTCTCATTGCGAACGGAGAAAAGGTATGATTAAACTTGACAGACCGGTAATAGTCGAAGGAAAATACGACGTGATAAAACTTTCAAACATAATCGACGGAATCATCATCAAAACCGACGGTTTCGGAATTTTCAAAAACAAGGAAAAGCAAAAACTCCTTCGTTCGCTTGCAAGGGAAAAGGGAATCATCGTTCTCACCGACAGTGACGGCGCGGGCTTTGTTATCCGAAACTTCATTTCTTCAATCGTTCCGGCGGATAAAATTACTCACGTTTACATTCCGGACGTTTTCGGAAAAGAAAAAAGAAAAGCCGAAGCTTCGGCCGAAGGAAAGCTCGGAGTTGAGGGAATCAAAGAATCCGTCCTCCTTGAAGCCTTTGAAAAAGCCGGGGTGACGGCTTCGCTCACAAATGAAAAACGGCGACTGATTACGCCGCTTGACCTTTTTGAAAACGGACTTTCCGGACGGCCGAACAGCGCCGAAAAAAGGAAAAAGCTTTTGAAAAAACTTTCCCTTCCGGAGCACCTTTCTTCTTCCTCGCTCATTAAAATACTCAACACATTCGTTACATTTGAAGAATTTGAAAAAACAGTAAAGGAGCTGATTTGATGAGAATCGGTCACGGCTACGATGTCCACAAACTCACCGAAAACAGAAAACTCATCCTCGGCGGAGTTGAAATTCCGTTTGAAAAGGGTCTTCTCGGCCATTCCGATGCGGACGTTCTTCTTCATGCAATTTCGGACGCACTTCTCGGTGCGGCCGCACTCGGCGACATCGGAAAGCTTTTTCCTGACAACGACCCGGAATATGAGGGCGCAGACAGTCTCGTCCTTTTGGAAAAAGTATATTCGAGGCTTGGAAAAGAGGGCTTTCGCATTGTCAACATTGACGCAACGGTTCTTTGTCAGGCACCGAAACTCAGACCGCACATTGATGAAATGAGAAAAAATATCGCCCGTGCGTGTTCGCTTTCCGTTTCGGCCGTCAGCGTGAAGGCAACGACCGAGGAGGGGCTCGGCTTTACGGGAAAGGGCGAGGGAATTGCCGCCCATGCCGTTTGCCTGATTGAAAACAACTGAAAAGTTTTGAGAATATTTTTTGCCGCTTCGGTTTTCCGTTGCGGCTTTTTTATATATCCGGTCGTTTTGACTAAAGTCCGATTTTTGGGAGTTAGTGAAAAAATATAACATATTTGATAAAAACGGAAAAAAATACCGCCGGATTTTTTCGTAAACGCTTGACAAGTTTTTGTTTTGTGCCTAAAATTAAAAGCATAACCGAACAAATGTTCGGAGAAATTGGAGCTTTCATATCCAAAAGACCGGACGAAAAGCACGAAAAAAGAAAAAACCTCTCCTTCTTTCGTGCACCGCGGCATTCGGCAAAATCAAAAAAAGAAAGAAGGAAAAAATATTGTCGGAAAGCAGTTTTGAAAAATTTGACCGAATTAAAGCAAAGGAAGCGTTTGCTCTTTGGCAAGCGGACGAAAACGGAGAAATTGATGATTATATTCTCAGAAAACGGAAGGACGAATTGAACCGCCTTGTCCGAAAAGTAATCAAAAACGAGCTTTGCGAAAGGGACAGACTGCTGATTTCTCTTCATTGGTATCAGGGAAAAACAAAAGACGAAATTGCCGAAATCATCGGTGTTGACCGCTCAACGGTTTTCAGACGCTTTGAAAAAATCAATTCGATTATTTATGAAAAGCTGAAATATGCTCTCGAATACCGCTACGGCGACGAGTTTTCGACGAAGGCGATTTTGCTCATTAAAAAGGACGTTTCCGCAAAGCCGGGAAATTCCGCACTCGAAAGCATCGGAGAAAGAGTCGAACGGCTGAGAAGGGAACAGTATCTTTCAAGAAATGAGGTTTCGTCTCTGACGGGAATAAGCACGGAAAGACTTTCGGCGATTGAAAAAAGCGGAAAGGAGCTCACAATGATTGAACTGAAAAAGCTCGCCGCCTTTTTCAGGGTTACGAGTGATTATATCGTTTTCGGAAAAGAGCGTATCCTTCGTGACAGAGTGACCGGAAAACCGACTCTTGTTGCAATTTGAAAGGGGGACGCCGGTTGAGAACATTCGGAGAGCTTTACGAAGATTACAACAATTCCATTGCCGTTCAGAAAAACACAATTGCCCATTACAGAAGGCTCCTTTCGAGGGCGATTGCAAAGGCAAATCAAAGCGAGGTGAAACGGCTCAATTCAATTTTATGCGTCCTTTACGAAGAAAAAAGCGAGCTTGAGGAGCGTGCCGCAGAAATTAAAAAATACGTTGAAGAATGTCCGATGTGAGAACGCCAAACAGCTTTTAAAACGTCATCCGCCGCAGGCACACTTCGCGGTTCGCCGAAAGGAAAAACAAAAAGGATTGCCGAAGGCTTTTGCCTGGCAATCCTTTTTGGGGGTGTGTATGTTACCGCAAAGGAACGCCGGAAGGGTGTTCGGGCGGCGGCAACCGAATTTTTGAAGAGGTATTTTTCCGTTTTTTTCTGCCCATTATAAAAGAGCGAAACGCTTGATTTTTAATACCTGAGCTTAATTTTACCGCAAAATGCATTAAAAGTCAATACCGCAATTTGCGGTTTGCTATAATATTTTCGGGTGATGGGTGATGTATAGGAGAATAAGAGACCTGAGGGAGGACAAGGATCTCACTCAAAAGCAGCTTGCCTGCGCTTTGAATTGTTCTCAACAGGTATACAGCAATTACGAACTCGGCCAACGTGACATTCCGACTCAAACTTTGATTGCGATTGCCGATTTTTATGACACAAGTACCGATTATCTTCTCGGTCGGACGAACGTTCCTTCGCCATATCCGAAAAAATGAATCGCCGCTTTCCAACTGAAGGCGGTGATTTTTTTCATTTTTTTCTTGACTTCCTTTAATTTTGGAATTATAATAAAGTGAAATTTTTTAACAAAGAAAAACTGAAAAGCAATAATAAAACAAAGGGGAGATTTTAATGGAAACCAAAACCCGGTCATTTTCAAAAAAGTTTTTGTCGCTTGTTTTTGCTCTGATTCTTTCGGCAACGGCTTTTCTTCCGGCATTTGAAGCATCGGCGGCAACGGTTAAAATTTCAAGAAAAACAATCACGGTTGCGGTCGGAAAAACCTATACGCTGAAAATTACCGGAACGGATGAAACGGTGAAATGGAAAACGTCGAACGGAAAAATTGCCGCCGTTTCAAAAAGCGGCGTTGTCAAAGGCGTCAGAACCGGAAAAGCAACCGTCAGCGCAACGGTCGGAAAAAAAGAATATAAGTGCGCCGTGACCGTTGACAATCCGAAACTTTCGGCAACGAAAAAAAGCGTCAGAGCCGGAACGTCGTTTACTCTTAAAGTCAGCGGAACAAAGCGAGATGTGAAGTGGTATTCGAGCAATACGAGCGTTGCAAGGGTCAGTCAAAGCGGCGTTGTCAAAACGTATAAGGCCGGAACGGCTTTCATCACCGCAAAAATCGGCGGAAAACGAATCAATTGCAAAGTCACCGTCACCGCAAAGCCTTCATCCTCTTCAAACGGTTTCGGCGGAAGTTACGGAAACACAACTTCCGACACGGTTTATATCACGAGAACAGGCGAAAAATATCACAGAGGAACCTGCTCAAGTCTCAGAAAGTCAAAAATCGCAATTTCAAGGAGCAACGCAAGAGCAAGGGGATATCAGCCCTGCAAACGCTGCAAACCGTAAGAACTTTCTTCTTTTGATTTTTAAGGATAATTTTAACAATTGAAATTATCCCGCTTTCATTGACAAACCTTTCTTTCGGATATATAATCGAATCAACAGTCGGGTCGGTTTTCCGGCCGCTGAAAAAATGCGAAGAAAGGATGATAATATGAAATCAATCGCACAAAGACTTATGGCTGTTATCTCTGCCGTTGTCCTGACGGTGACGCTCCTCATTCCCGCGTTTCAGGCATCGGCCGCATCGGTGAAACTGAACAGGACGAAAATTGTTCTTGCCGTCGGTCAAACCTATGCATTGAAACTGAGTGGGACAAAGAAGACCGTGAAATGGGCAACTTCAAACAAAAAGGTTGCAATAGTCACGAGAAAAGGTGTTGTTAAGGCCGTCGGAAAAGGAAAGGCCGTAATCACCGCAAAAGTCGGAAAGAAAACATATAAATGCGCCGTCGGTGTTGACGCACCGAAACTTTCGGCAACGAAAAAAACCGTTACCGCAGGAACAAGCTTTGCGCTCAAACTGTACGGAACGAAGCGCACCGTTAAGTGGTACACTTCAAACAAAAAGATTGCAAAGGTTAATCAAAAGGGTGTTGTCAAAACGCTCAGAGCCGGAACGGTGAAAATCACCGCAAGAGTCGGCGGAATGTCTTATGTTTGCACGGTCACCGTCAAGGCGAAGACGAACAATACCGCCCAGATCAATGCGGCTGCCGCAACACGTTACAATGCTCTCATCAACAACCTCAAAAAAGAGAAGAATGTAACGATTAAAAAGGCCGTTGCGCTCAACATGAAGCTGACGGAATATCCGAAAATTCTTGACACCATCGCAAAAGACGAGCTAAAGGAAATGAAGGAAGGAATCAAAGAGAATTCTTCTGAAACTCTTGTCTTCACGAACGGAAAGGCTCCTCTCGGCGGCGAAAAGTTCATGACTCTCAACGAGTTTGTTCCGCCGGAAAGCAAAACCGCCGCACTCAAAGCGAACTATATCAAGTCAGCAAAAACCGTTAAGACCTCAGACGGCGGATATAAG
The DNA here is from genome assembly GCA_934561055.1 of uncultured Eubacteriales bacterium. Taxonomy (GTDB): domain Bacteria; phylum Bacillota; class Clostridia; order Oscillospirales; family Acutalibacteraceae; genus UBA6857. The sequence continues at coordinate 18,037 of CAKTFN010000011.1, read as the reverse complement.
CTTACGATTGTTCTGAAGCCCGAAAGCTCAAAGTTTGACGGAAAGAAGTTCTCCGCAACTCCGGGCAACGCTTCCGTTTCCGAAACACTGAGCAACTTTGACATGGGCATGGACGGCGTTGAAGGAATCGAAATGAAGCTTTCGCTGACCGGAACGGTCATTGAAGCCACCGCAAACGCAAAAGGAAAGCTCACAAAGCTTTCGGTCAAAGCGCCGATGAGCATGAACATGAATATGTTCATCTTCAACATTGTGATGAGCGGTACAAACACTCAGACGCTCAACGTAACTTACAGATAACAAAAAAGGCTGTCGCAAAAACTGCGGCGGCCTTTTTTTTGCCCGTGCTTTAAGAAAAGTAAAGCTGTTTTTTCACCGAACTCACGAAGATTATCTTTTTAGCACATGAATTATTAAAAAACGCCTTCTGTTCTTCTCTTTCTCATGCAATCGTGCGAACCGGATTGTTATATAAGCAACGGAAAAAATAAAGTTGCTATTTTTCTAAAATAAATATAAATACTTTGATTTTGTTGCTATAATGATTTAAATTGTAAAAGTGAGCAATCACTTATCATTATAATTCTGAAAGGATGCTTCAAAAAAATGGAACGCAGAATTTGGAACAAAGAGATGGAATGCATGAAGCGTGCCGATCTTGAAAAACTTCAGCTTGAAAGGCTCAAAGCACTCATCGATTATTGCGACAAAAATGTAAAATTTTATCACGACAGATTTGAAAAGAACAACATCACCGCCGACAGAATCAAAACTCTTTCGGATATTCAATATATTCCCTACACGACCAAAACCGACCTTCGTGACAATTACCCGTTCGGTCTTTTTGCCGTTCCGAAAAAGGAACTTGTGAGAATCCACGCTTCTTCCGGAACGACGGGAAATCCGACTGTTGTCGGTTATACGAGAGAAGACCTGGAAAACTGGAGCGAGCAGGTTGCCCGCCTTGTCACCGCCGCCGGCGCAAACGAGGAAACAATCGTTCAAATTTGTTTCGGATACGGAATGTTTACCGGTGCATTGGGTCTTCATTACGGACTTGAAAAAATCGGCGCAACCGTTGTTCCGACTTCTTCGGGCAATACCGAAAAGCAGCTTAAATTCATGCGGGATTTCGGAACCGATGCAATTGTTGCAACGCCGTCATATTGTTTGTATCTTGCGGAATCCGCAAGAGAAAAAGCGAATGAATTCCCGATGGACAACTATAACCTCAAGCTCGGCCTTCTCGGTTCCGAAGGCTGTACGCCCGAAATGAGGGCTCAAATCGAAGAGCGTTGGGGTAACGGATTTTTCTGCACGGATAACTACGGCATGAGCGAACTCAACGGTCCCGGAATGAGCGGAGAATGCTATATGCGAGACGGACTTCACATCAATGAAGACCACTTCCTTTGCGAAGTTATCAATTCTCAAACCGGTGACGTTCTTGAACCGGGAAGCACCGGCGAACTTGTTGTGACGAACCTCACAAAGCGCGGAATTCCGATGATAAGATATCGCACAAGAGACATCACGAACATAAACTATGAGCCTTGCGAATGCGGAAGAACAACCGCACGAATGAGCAAAATTATCGGCAGAAGCGACGATATGCTCAAAATCCGCGGAGTCAACGTTTTCCCGTCTCAGATTGAAAGCGCACTCATCGGAATCACCTCAATCGGACCGCATTATCAGCTTGTTGTTCGCAGAGAAGGCTTTGCGGATACACTTGAAGTTCGCGTTGAACTTATTGACGCGTCGCTGCTTGAAATCTACTCTGAACTTGAAAAGCTTCGCAGAACAATTCATGACAAAATCAAAACAATTCTCGGCATTGAAATCAAGGTCAGCCTTGTTGAGCCGAAAACACTTGAGCGCTTCACCGGAAAAGCAAAGAGAGTCCTTGACTTGAGAGGCGAAAGCAAGTAAAATAAAAGACAATCAGACAACAGATATTTAAAAAAGAGGTTAAAACAAATGGACAAGAAAACTCTTCTACTCGGAAACGAAGCAGTTGCCCGCGGTCTTTTTGAAGCCGGAGTAAATTTTGTTTCCGCCTATCCCGGAACGCCCAGCACGGAAATTACCGAAGCTGCGGCTAAGTATGACGAAATGTACTGCGAATGGGCGCCGAACGAAAAGGTCGCCTTTGAAGCGGCTTTCGGTGCGTCGCTCGGCGGAGCAAGAAGCTTTTGCGCAATGAAACACGTCGGCCTCAACGTTGCCGCCGATCCGCTTTATACCGCTTCTTACATCGGTGTAAACGGAGGAATGGTCTGTGCCGTTGCAGACGATCCCGGAATGCATTCTTCTCAAAACGAGCAGGATTCGCGTCACCACGCAATCGCTTCAAAAACGCCGATGCTTGAGCCTTCCGACAGCAGTGAATGTCTCAATTTTGCAAAACTTGCGTATGAACTTTCGGAAAAGTTCGATTCTCCGTTTTTGCTCAGACTTTCAACAAGGGTTTCGCACTCCCGTTCGCTTGTCACGCTTTCTCCGCGTGAGGAAAGAGAACTCAAAGAATATAAAAAAGACGTCATGAAAAATGTCATGATGCCGGCAATGGCAAAGGGTGCGCACGTCAGAGTCGAAAACCGCACCGCCGCCCTCACCGAATGGGCGGACACCGAAGCGGTAAAGCTCGGCGTAAACACTGTCGAATATTTTGACAAAAAGCTCGGCGTAATCGCCGCCGGCACAACATATACCTATGCGCGTGAAGCACTCGGCGAAAAAGCAAGCTTTTTAAAGCTCGGAATGGTCAATCCGCTCCCCGTGAAGCTTATCAAAGAATTTGCAAAGAACGTTGACCGTGTTGTCGTAATCGAAGAACTTGACCCGATTATTGAAACCCATTGCAAAACAATCGGCGTTGAAGTCGAAGGCAAGAGCATTTTCTCGCGCCTCGGCGAATTTTCTCAAGCAACCGTTAAAAAAGCTCTTCTTGGTGAAGAGGCGGATGTTCTTTCCTTCCCGGACGAAATTCCTCCCCGTCCTCCGGTGCTTTGCGCCGGCTGTCCGCACAGAGGACTTTATTACGCCCTTAAGGGACTCAAGCTTTATGTCAGCGGCGACATCGGTTGCTATACTCTCGGTGCTCAGGCTCCGCTTTCAATGATGGATAGCTGTGTCTGCATGGGTGCATCGGTCAGCGCACTTCACGGTTTCAATACCGCAAGGGGTGAAGCCCAGGCAGCAAAGAGCGTTGCCGTAATCGGCGATTCAACGTTCATTCATTCGGGAATCACCGGACTTATTGACATTGCATATAACAAAGGAATTTCAACCGTAATCGTTCTTGATAACTCAATCACCGGCATGACCGGCCATCAGAACAATCCGGCGAACGGTCTCACAATCAGAAACGACCCGACCGTTGCCGTTAACCTTGAAGCACTCGCACACGCAATCGGAATAGATTCCGTCCGGGTTGTCGATCCGTTTGACGTTAAAACAACAAAAGCAGTAATCGAAGAAGAACTTGCAAAAAAAGAGCCGTCGCTCGTTATCTCCCGTCGCCCGTGTGCTCTTCTTAAAACCGTAAAGCACGAAAAGCCGCTTAAAGTCAATCTTGAAAAGTGCGTCGGCTGCAAAGCCTGCCTTTCGGTCGGTTGTCCGGCACTTTCCCATGCGGTTGTCGACGGAAAGAACAAAGCGCTTATTGACGAAAATCAGTGCGTAGGTTGCGGCGTTTGCACAGCGGCCTGCAAACTCGGCGCAATTGAGAAAGGGGGAGAGGAATAATGGAAACAAAAAACATTCTTATCGTCGGAGTCGGCGGACAGGGAACTCTCCTTGCCTCAAAACTCATGGGTAAATATTTCACCGAAAAAGGATACGATGTAAAAGTCAGCGAGGTTCACGGAATGAGCCAGCGCGGCGGAAGCGTTGTGACTTATGTACGCTACGGCGACAAAGTTTTCTCCTCGGTAATCGAAAAGGGCGAAGCGGACGTCATTCTTTCCTTTGAACAGCTTGAATCGGCAAGATGGCTGCCGTATATCAAAAAAGGCGGCGTCCTCATCACGGGTACTCAGAAGATCGACCCGATGCCCGTAATTATGGGAAAGGCGAAGTATCCTGACGGCGTTATCGAAAAGCTCAAAGAAAACGAAATCAAGGTTGTTCCGGTTGACGCTCTCGGCCTTGCTCTCAAAGCCGGAAGCGCAAAAAGTGCAAACGTTGTTTTGCTCGGAGCGGCGGTACGCTTCCTCGGAATCGAAAAGGAAAGCTTTTCCGAAATCGTAAAAACTTCCGTTCCGCCGAAAACCGTTGAAGCAAACCTCAAAGCGTTTGATTACGGATACGAAACGGAGTGATTCGTCTTGGTGCGAAAATGAAGCCGTTTAAGGATAATTTCGCATTGACGTTTTGCGAGGCACCTGCGACATAAAGTTACTTTTAAAACCTTGTGTCTCATGCTTCTTGTTTCAAACAACAGATATTTAACAGCAATTTTTTTCAAGGAGTGTAAAAACTATGGGAATTTTCAAGCCCGAAATTGAATGTGCATCAAGAGATTATCTTCGTGCTCTTCAATCAGCAAGACTCATAAAAATGGTCAAAAATGCCTATGACAACGTTCCTTTTTATAAAAAACTTTTGGACGATCACGGCGTTGCACCCGAAGACATTCACTCAATTGACGACATTGTTAAGCTTCCCTTTACCGTGAAGCAGGATCTTCGCGACAACTATCCGTTTGGTCTTTTTGCTGTCAAAGAGGATAAACTTGCAAGAATTCATGCCTCTTCGGGAACAACCGGAAAGCAGACCGTTGTCGGCTATACCAAAAATGACATCGAAGCTTGGTCGGACGGTGCGGCAAGAGCAATCACTGCCGCAGGCGGAACGAAAAACGACAAAATTCACGTTTCTTACGGTTACGGCCTTTTCACCGGCGGCCTCGGAATTCATTACGGTGCCGAATATATGGGCGCAACAACAATTCCCGTTTCATCGGGCAATACGAAAAGACAGGTTCAAATTCTTCAGGACTTTGGCTCGGACATCATTTGCTGCACTCCGTCTTATGCAATGTTCATCGGCGAAACCGTCCGTGACATGGGAATTGACCCGAAAACCCTCAAGGTTCGTGCGGGAATTTTCGGTGCCGAACCGTGGACGGACAACATGAGAAAAGAGATTGAAAAACTTCTTGACATCAAGGCTTACGATATTTACGGTCTTTCCGAAATTGCCGGACCGGGTGTTGCGTATAACTGCGAATGTCAGAACGGCCTTCATGTTTGCGAAGATTATTTCTATCCCGAAGTTATCGATCCCGAAACGCTTGAAGTTCTTCCGGACGGTGAATACGGCGAACTTGTTTTCACCTGCATCGGAAAGGAAGCGCTTCCGCTCATCAGATACAGAACCCGTGACATTGCTTCAATCACACACGAAAAGTGTGCTTGCGGAAGAACAACCGTAAGAATGAGCAAGCCGAAGGGAAGAAGTGACGATATGCTCATCATCCGCGGCGTCAACGTTTTCCCGTCGCAAGTTGAACACGTCCTTCTTAAGCTTGGACTTACGGCAAACTATCTCATCATCGTTGACAGAAAGAACAATCTTGACACGATGGAAGTTCAGGTTGAAATGCTTCCGGAAATGTTCTCCGATACCGTTAAAGGACTTGAAGCCACCGAAAAGCATATTGAAGGCGCACTTCAGTCAACGCTTAACATCCACGCAAAAGTCAGGCTCCTTGAGCCGGGCAGCCTTGCACGCTCGGAAGGAAAAGCAAAAAGAGTTATTGATAAGAGAACGGAAGTTACGTTCTGATAAAAATACTATAGAAAAAAGGAGAAAGAGAAGATGCTTATCAAACAGATTTCAGTTTTCGTTGAAAACAAAGAAGGAAGACTTGCCGAAATTACCGAAACAATCGCAAAAGCCGGCGTTGACATCCGTGCCCTTTCGATTGCGGACACGACCGATTTTGGAATTCTCCGCCTCATCGTTGACAAGCCGCACGAAACGGAAAAGGTTCTCAAAAAGGCCGGTTTCACCGTTTCGGTGACGAATGTAATTGCGGTCGGAATCGATGACGTTCCCGGCGGATTTTCAAAGCCGATGAGAATTCTTGCAGACGCTCACATCGACGTTGAGTATATGTATGCTTTCATTTCCCGTGACACAAAGAAAGCGTATGTCATTCTCAGGGTTAACGACAATGAAAGCGCAACGAAGGTTCTCAAAGATGCCGGAATTGTTCTTCTTGACGAAGACGGCTTTCACAGTATGATGAAATAATCAAAATCGCCGTAATGAACCGCAGAGTTTGTTACGGCGGTTTTCTTGGCAGCCTTCGGCAAAAGAGGCGAGCCACTTTATTCTGTGTTCGGTGAACTTTCCGAAAGCACAGCGTTAATCGCCATTTGTCTTTTAAAATAATTGCGCCTGTCAGATTGTACTAATTAAATTCCTATATGTAATTTTATTTTTAGCGACAACTTTCGACTTATGTATTGCCAATATCCGAATAAAACAGTACAATGAATTTGTATGTTAACGAAGCGGATTTTCGCTCGTTTTTTTAAAACAAAGGAATTTTCAATTCCGCAGAGAGTTTTTTCAGGGGGTATTTTTCAAATGTCAGCTTTGAACAGAGAAGAAGTCACCAGCGTTCCGCAGGGTCGTCTTGGCATTATTGCTTTAAGAGGCAGTGAGGCTCTTGCTCAGAAGATCAATGATTATATTGTTGGTTGCCGCAAGGATCTCAAATACGAACACAAAAATTCAATCCATTTCGAGGGCTATCAGAAGGATTCATATCTCATTGATGTTTCACTTCCCCGTTTTTCAACCGGCGAGGGAAAAGGCGTTGTTTGTGAAACAGTCAGAGGATATGACCTTTTTATTATTGCCGACTGCTTTAATTACAGCGTAACTTATCCGATGTATGACATCAAGGACGCCGACGGAAAGCCCCTCAACATTCCCATGAGTCCGGACGATCATTTTGCCGACCTCAAGAGAATCATCTCCGCTTGCGCGGGAAAAGCAAGAAGAATCACCGTAATTATGCCGATGCTTTATGAAGGAAGGCAACATAAGCGTTCCGCAAGAGAATCGCTTGACTGCGCTCTTGCTTTGCAGGAGCTTGAAAGTATGGGCGTTTCAAACGTAATCACTTTCGACGCTCACGACCCGAGAGTTCAAAACGCAATCAGAATCAGCTTTGAAAGCGTTTCACCGACTTATCAGATGATTAAGGCTCTTGCAAAGAGCGTTAATAACGACATCAAGTTCCTTCCGGAAAAAACAATGATGATTTCACCCGACGAAGGCGGAATGAGCCGTTGCGTATATTATTCTCAGGTTCTCGGAATCGAACTCGGAATGTTCTATAAGCGTCGTGACTATTCAAAAGTCGTCAACGGCCGCAACCCGATTCTTGCTCACGAATTTCTCGGAGACAACGTTGAAGGAAAAGATGTAATCGTTGTTGACGATATGATTTCAAGCGGTGACAGCATGATTGACGTTTGCCGTCAGCTCAAAGGACTCAAGGCAAAGAGAATTTTCGTTTTCTCAACCTTCGGTCTTTTCACTTCCGGCCTTGAACGTTTTGACGAAGCATATAAGGAAGGTCTTTTCAACAAGATTTTCACAACCAATCTTATTTATACTCCCGATGAACTCATCAAAAGAGAGTGGCACGGAATGGTTGATATGTCAAAGTATTGCGCTTTCATTATTGACACCCTTAACCATGACGAATCCGTAAGCGTTTTCCTTGATCCCGTTCAGAAAATCAATGATTACATGAAAAAATATAACCTCAAATAATTAAAAAAGTTTGGGCTGCGACGGTTGAAAGTTTCGTCGCAGCCCGTTTTTTATGTCATTTTTTCCTGTTTAACCTTGTGGTCGATAACGTGCCTTGAGGCAAGTTCTTTTATAACGTCCTCAACGTTGATTCCCATTTGAACCATGAGAACCATTGCGTGATAGGCAAGGTCGCCGAGTTCGTAAATCGTTTCTCTTTTGTCGTCTGCTTTTGCGGCGATGATGACCTCGGTTGACTCTTCGCCGACCTTTTTAAGGATTTTGTCAATTCCTTTTTCAAAAAGATAAGTCGTGTATGAACCTTCCGGCTTGTCTTTTTTTCTTTCCTCAAGGAGCTCGTAAAGACCTTGAAGGCTGAATTCATGGAGTTCTTCGCTTTGAAAAACCGGCTTTGTGAAGCATGAATCGCTTCCCGTGTGGCAGGCGGGACCGTCCTTTTCAACCGTAACAACGAGTGCGTCGTTGTCGCAGTCTGCGGTGATGCTCACAATGTGCTGAAAGTTTCCGCTCGTTTCGCCTTTGAGCCAAAGTTTCTGCCTTGAACGGCTGAAAAAGCAGGTGAGTCCCTTTTCCATTGAAATCTTGAGGCTCTCTTTGTTCATATAAGCGACGGTGAGAACCTTTTTTGAAAAAGCGTCAACAACAACCGCCGGAATTAGTCCCTTTTCGTCAAATTTAAGTTCATTTATGTCCAACATTTCAAACCCTCACAATAATGTTATTTTTCGCAAGTTCCTTCTTTAAATCGGAAATCTCAATTTCTCCGAAGTGGAAAACCGAAGCCGCAAGTCCCGCGCTGATGTCAGGAATCTCTTTGAAAAGATCAATAAAATCTTTCGTACTTCCGGCTCCGCCCGAGGCAATGACGGGAACGTTTACCGCTTCGCAGACCGCTTTGAGCATCTCAATGTCAAAGCCGTTTTTGACCCCGTCCGTGTCAATCGAATTGACAACAACTTCGCCGGCACCGTTTTCAACGCACTTTTTGATCCAACCGATTGCCTCAATTCCGGTGTCCTCACGGCCGCCTTTTGAGAAAACTCTGAATTCGCCGTCTTTTCTTTTGATGTCGGCCGAAATGACAACGCACTGATTGCCGTATTTTTCGGCAGCTTCACGGATGAGGTCCGGATTTTTGATTGCGCCGGAGTTCACGCTGACTTTGTCTGCACCGCATTTGAGAACGCGGTCAAAATCTTCAATCGTGTTGATTCCTCCGCCGACGGTGAGCGGAATGAAAATCTGTTTTGCGACTTCTTTGAGAATATCCGTAAAAAGTTTTCGTTCTTCAAAAGAAGCGGTGATGTCATAAAAAACAAGTTCGTCCGCCCCGTTGTCGCTGTAATATTTTGCAAGTTCGGTCGGAGAGGAGACGTCGGAAAGTCCTTTGAAATTGACCCCTTTGACAACTCTACCGTTTTTGACGTCAAGGCAGGGGATAATTCTTTTTGTAATCATTTTGCCACCTCGATTGCTTCTTTGAGATCAATTGCTTTTGTGTAATACGCCTTTCCGATTATTGCACCGTAAAGATTCATTTCGCGAAGCGCCTTAACGTCGGAAATGTCTGAAATGCCACCGGAAGCAGTGATGGCAAGCGAATATTTTTTTGAAAGTTCTTTGTAAAGTTCTCTGTTCGTTCCCTTCATTGCGCCGTCTCTCGAAATGTCGGTGCAAATGATGTTTTTTACGCCGATGTCCTGCATCTTTTTGAAAAAGTCATCAAGCGTATACTGCGATTTTTCAAGCCAGCCTTTGATTGCGATTGCACCGTCCTTCACGTCTGCGCCGACTGCGATTTTTTCGCCGTAAAGTTTCACCGCTTCTTTGAGAAAGTTTTCGTCGCAAACTGCGGCCGTTCCGAGGATGACTCGGCTCACGCCGTTTGAAAAGTACTTCTTGACGGTTTCAAGGTTTCTGATTCCTCCGCCGACTTCAACGAAAAGGTTTGTCTCTTTCGCAATGAGTGAAACGACGTCAAGGTTCGGTGTTTCACCGCTCTTTGCGCCTTCAAGGTCAACAATGTGAATATATTCGGCTTTGCATTTTTCAAAGTCTTTTGCAACTTCGAGAGGGGAGTCGCTGTAAACCGTCATTTTTTCATAATCGCCTTTGAAAAGGCGAACGGCTTTTTTTTGAACGAGGTCAATTGCCGGAAGAATAATCATGCTTTTTCCTCCTCACAGAATGCTTTGAGAATTTTCAGCCCGACGTTTCCGCTTTTTTCGGGATGAAACTGACAGCCTTTGATGTTTCCGAGTTCAACGGCGGCTGTCATTTCGATTCCGTATTCCGTTGACGCAATGAGGCTTTCGCTGCAGTTCTCGGCATAATATGAATGGACGAAGTATACGCAGTCGTTTTCGTTAATGTATTTGAAAAGGCCGCTTTCCTTTTTGAAATGCAGTGCGTTCCAGCCGATGTGCGGAATTTTAAGCTCTTTCGGAAGTCTGCCTTCCATTGAAACAACCTGACCCTTGAGAAGGCCAAGCCCTTCGTGTTCGCCGTATTCAAAGCTTTTTTCAAAAAGAAGCTGCATACCGAGACAAATTCCCATGATGTCCTTTCCTTTTGCGGCTTCCGCTCTGACGACTTTTTCCATTCCGCTTTCTTTGAGCTTTTTTGCCGCGTCGGCGAATGCACCGACTCCGGGAAGAATGAGCTTGTCGGCTTTTTCAATGAGCTTTATGTCGTTTGTAACAACCGCTTCTTCACCTATTGCTTTGAGCGAGGAGGAGAGCGAAAAAAGGTTGCCCACTCCGTAATCAATAATCGCAATCATTATAACATTCCCTTCGTTGAAGGAATTTCTTCCGAAAAGTCTTTGTCGATTGAAACTGCCGTTTTAAGACTTCTTGCAACCGACTTGAATGTGCCTTCAATAATATGGTGAGAGTTCTTGCCGGCAAGTTCTTTGATATGGAGCGTGATTCCGGCATTCCTTGAAAATGCAATGAAAAACTCTTCGCAAAGCTCCGTGTCAAAATCGCCGACCTTTTCCGTCGGAATCGGAAGGTCAAAGAAAAGTTCGCCCCTTCCGGAAATGTCAACCGCCGAAAGAATCAACGCTTCGTCCATCGGAAGAGCCGTATCTCCGTAACGGATAATCCCTTTTTTGTTGCCGAGCGCCTGAGAAAAAGCTTTTCCGAGGCAGATTCCTATGTCCTCGGCGGTGTGGTGAAAGTCAACAAAAGTGTCTCCGACGCATTTGAGCGAAAGGTCAAATCTTGCGTGGCGTGAAAAAAGCGTCAGCATATGGTCAAGAAAGCCGCAACCGGACGAAATTTCGCTTTTTCCGCTTCCGTCAAGGTTCAAAAAAAGGGCGATGTTCGTTTCAAAAGTCACTCTTTCAATTTTTGCTGTTCTCATTTTCCTTCCTCCTCAAAAATTCTCTTGACTGCTTTGATGAATTTTTCTGTCTGTTCCTTCGTTCCGATTGTGATTCGGTTGAAGTTTTTGATGCGCTCTTTTGAAAAATGGCGAATAAGAACGCCCTTTTCCTTGAGCTTTAAGTAAAGTTTTTCTCCGTCGATCCTTTCGCTTTTTGCAAAAAGGAAGTTTGCTTTTGAAGGAAGAACAAAAAAGCCGAGCTTTTCAAGTTCGTTTTTTAAAAACGTTCGGTTTTCCGCAATGACCTTGCAATTGTTCATGTAATAATCGTTTTCTTCAAAAGCCGCAAAGCCTGCGGCAGAGGTCATGCGGTTAATGTTATAAGGATTCGTCGAAAAGCGAATCGTGTTGAGGTCTTTAATCAGCTTCTCCGGTCCGATTGCAAAGCCGAGTCTTGCACCCGCCATTGAGCGTGATTTTGAAAAAGTCCCCGTAACAAGAAGGTTCTCGTAATCGTTTATGAGTTTTATCGCGCTTTCTGCGCCGAAGTCAACGTATGCTTCGTCAATGATTACAACGTTGTTTGGATTGCTTTGAAGAATCATTTCAATGTCTTTGAGTGAAAGAGAGAGCCCCGTCGGTGCGTTCGGGTTTGCAATGACAATTGTTTTGTTTATTCCGATGTAATCGTTGACGTCAATCGAAAAGTCGTCTTTGAGCGGTATTTCCGTGAACGGAATGTTGTTGAGAAGCGCAAAAACGGGATAAAAACCGTATGTGATGTCCGGAAAGGCAAGAGGCCTTTTTTCATCCGCAAAAGCCATGAACGCAAAATTCAGTGCTTCGTCCGAACCGTTTGTAAAAACAATTTGGTTTTTATTCACTGCGAAAATTTCCGCTCCCTTTTCACGTAGTTTTTCGCATTCCGGGTCGGAGTAAAGCTCAAGTTTTTCTGCTTCCTCTTCAACCGCTTTCAGAACTTTCGGAGACGGCGGAAAAGGGGATTCGTTCGTGTTTAATTTGAGATATTTTTTATCCTGCGGCTGTTCGCCGGGAGTATAGGGCGTGAGATTTGAATATTTGTCCGAAAAAAATCTGCTCATTCTTTTTCAAAGCGCACCGTTGCACTTTTTGCGTGTGCGCCGAGTCCCTCCTTTTTTGCAAAGTATGAAACCTTTTGAGAAACCGCCTTGAGTGCGTCTGCGGAGTAATATGTAAATTGTGACTTTTTGACGAAGTCGTCAACCGAAAGGGGAGAGGAGAATCTTGCCGTTCCGCTCGTCGGAAGAGTGTGGTTCGGGCCGGCAAAGTAATCGCCGAGTGCTTCGGGACAGTTCTTTCCCATAAAAATCGAGCCTGCGTGTTTGATTTTGTCAAGGTAATCAAACGGATTGTCAACGCAAAGTTCAAGATGCTCCGGCGCAATTTCGTTCGCAATGTCAATTGCGAGCGAAAGATTGTTTTCGGCAACGATGATTTTTCCGTTTTTGTCGATTGAAGTTCTTGCAATTTCGCTTCTTTCAAGGAGCGGAATCTGCTTTTCAAGCTCGTCGCGGACCTTGTTTGCAAATTCTTTGCTGTCGGTAACAAGAACTGCGCTTGCAAGTTTGTCGTGTTCGGCCTGAGAAAGCATGTCCGCCGCAACGAATTTTGCTTCGCACGTTGAATCGGCAACAACCAGAATTTCGCTCGGACCTGCAATCATATCAATTGAAACCGTTCCGAAAACCTGCTTTTTGGCTTCGGCAACAAAAGCGTTTCCGGGGCCGACAATTTTGTCCGTCTTTGGAATACTTTCCGTTCCGTAAGCGAGTGCGGCAACGGCCTGCGCCCCGCCGACCTTGAAAATTCTGTCGATTCCGGCAATCTTCGCCGCTGCAAGAATAACGGGATTGACCTTTCCGTCCTTTCCCGGCGGTGTAACCATCACGATTTGAGAACAGCCGGCAATCTTCGCCGGGATGCTGTCCATGAGAACCGTTGAAGGATAGGCGGCTGTTCCGCCAGGAACATAAAGACCGACTTTTTCAATCGGAATAACTTTCTGTCCGATGACAACGCCCGGCTTTTCGTTGATAATGAAGCTTGTGCGAACCTGACGTTTGTGAAACTCTCTGATGTTTTCGGCGGCTTCTTTGAGAATTTCGATGAATTCCGGCTCAACAAGAGAGAACGCTTCGTCGATTTCTTCGCCTGAAACTTCAAGGGATGAAAGCTCTGCTTTGTCAAATTTGAGGCAATATTCAAAAAGAGCCTTGTCTTTGTTTTTTCTGACGTTTGAAATGATTTCGGAAACGATGTCCCGGACGTTTGCGGAAATGTTTTCCCTTGCAAAAATTTCGCTGTTTGAAACTTCGCCGTAATTATATATCTTAATCATTTTTGATTTGCTCCTTCATTTTTTTGAGAATTTCCTCAATTTGTCCGCTCTTAAATCTGAAGGCGGATTTATTGGCAATGAGCCTTGCGCTTATCGGAAGGATTTCCGCCTTGACCTCAAGATTGTTTTCTTTAAGTGTTGTTCCGGTTTCAACGATATCGACGATTACGTCCGAAAGACCGAGAATCGGCGCAAGTTCGATTGAACCGTTGAGTTTTATCATGTCGATGTCCCGCCCGATTCCGGCGTAATATTCCGAAGCGATGTTCGTGAATTTCGTTGCAACTCTCAGCGTTTTTGCCGGGTTGTCGATGAAGTCTTTCTTCCCGGCAACGGCCATTCTGCATTTTCCGATTCCGAGGTCAAGAAGCTCGTAAATATCCGGCCGGTATTCAAGCAAAATGTCCTTTCCGGCAACGCCGATGTCTGCTGCGCCGCGCTCAACGTATATTGAAACGTCCGACGGTTTTACCCAAAAATACCGAACACCTTTTTCTTCGTTTTCAAAAATGAGTTTTCTGTTGTTTTCCTTGATTGACGGACATTCAAATCCGGCTTTTTCAAACATTGAGTAAACCTTTTCGCCGAGCCGTCCTTTTGGGAGCGCAATGTTAAGCATTGTTCTTCTCCTTCCTCAGGTCGATGACCTTTTTCGCCTTGATTTTTCCGGAGTCGGTTTTTTGGGCGCTGACCGTGAAACCGCATGAAATCAACTCGCTGACTTTTTTTGCAACTTCACGGGGCTTTGTGTCGTTGTCATAAATCAAAAGGACGTCAACATCCGTTTTTTCGTTCTCGTTTTGAAGCTGTTCGAGAATGTCAAGATAAATCGCAAAACCGATTGCGCCTGAGCGTTTGCCCATCTTTTTCATCATTTTGTCGTATTGTCCTCCGGCAAGAAGCCGTTCGGAAACACCGTTCAGAAAGCCTCTGAAAACAAAACCGTTGTAATAATTCATGTTGTTGACGACTGAAAAATCAAAAACAATTCTTTCCGAAAACGGGGAGGAATCAAGCAGGTCGGAAAGCTTTGAAAGAGGGGAAAGCTCCTCCTTTGAGCAGACCTTTTCGAGCTCGGATATTACCTTTTTCCTTTCACCGTATGCCGAAACGAAAACCGTGAGAACTTCTGCTTTTTCCTTTTCGATTCCGTATTCATTGCAGAGCCTCAAAAAATCGTGGCTGTTCTTTTCTTTGATGAAATCAATCGCTTTTTCGCAGAACGCACGGGAAGAACACGTTCTTTCAAGAATTCCGGAAAGAAGGCCGAGATTTGAAATTTCAAGAACAAACTCGTCGCCGATTGCCGCAAGACTTTGCGCCGCAAGCGAAACAACCTCATAGATATCGTAAAGGTCAATGTCACCGATGCATTCAAGCCCGGCCTGCATAATTTCTTTGTAGCGGTGGGTGCTTTCCGAAACGCGATAAACGTTTTCGTTGTAATAAACCTTTTGCTTTTCTCCGGGAATATCTCTGGCGCTTTTGATGATTGAAAGCGTAACGTCCGGCTTGAGTGCAAGAAGTTGGCCGTTCGTGTCGTTGAAGGTGATTGCCCGGTCGCTGACGAGGAACTCTTTGTTTTTGACATAAAGCTCATATTCCTCGAATTTGCTCATTTTGAACGGAGAATATCCGTATTTTCCGTAAAGCGACCGAAGGCAGAAAACCGCCTTTTCTTCATTTTTCAAAAGTCTTTCGTCAATCATAACGTTCTCCTTTTTGAGAATTTTCAATGCAAAGCACTTTACTATGTTAATATGCTAACATTGTACTACGATGCAACAGAAATGTCAAGTAAAAATGCTGATAATTGCGCCGTTTTGAGAAATAATAATAGCTGAAAAAATTTTTACTTCTGCGGTAAGAGTTGTGGATTTTTTATATAAAGCCTTGCCTTTCGACGCATGAAAGACCGGGCTTATATTCAATGTTTTGGCATAGACTTTGAAAAGGTAATTATAATTTCAAAAAACAATTCGGAAATTCAAACGGAATATATCCGAAATCAATCATGCGGATTAATGTTCGTTTTTACGCCTTACCGATGCGAAAAGAAAAGCATGAATAATACAATTTTATTTGAATAACCTCAGCATAACTTAATTTTTTCGGATTAAAAGGATTTTTTTATTGAAACGGAATCGGCAATAAAAAGAAAACCCTTTTAAGGTTCTGCTAATGTATCATCCGTAATATGGAAGAAAAAGGAGGCGTAAAATGGAATCGATTATGACTTTTTGGTCGCAAATGACCGCAAATCCGCTTTTGTTCATTGCGGTTGTGCTGACTCTCGGCGTGATACTCGTCAACGGTTGGACGGATGCGCCGAATGCAATCGCAACCTGCGTTGTGACCCGTTGTATGTCTGCCCGTTCTGCGATACTCATGGCGGCCGTTCTCAACTTTTTCGGTGTTTTCGTCATGACGCTTATTAACTCGACCGTTGCCGAAACAATAACGAAAATGGTTGACTTCGGAGATGATCCTCGTCTTGCGATAATCTCGCTCAGTGCGGCTCTTTTTGCAATCGTTCTTTGGGCCGTTCTCGCATGGGTATTCGGAATACCGACAAGCGAAAGCCATGCACTCATTGCCGGCCTCACCGGAAGCGCAATTGCCCTTCACGGAAGTGCTTCCGCCGTGAACGGAGAAGAGTGGGTGAAGGTTCTTTACGGAATTGTAATTTCGGTCGTTCTCGGCTTTGGACTCGGCTGGCTTGTCTGCAAGGCGGTAACTCTCATTTTTTACAATGCCGACCGACCGAAAACGGAGCCGTTTTTCAAAGGCGCTCAAATTGTGGGAGCCGGCGCAATGGCGTTCATGCACGGTGCGCAGGACGGTCAAAAGTTTATGGCGGTAATTCTTCTTTGCGTATATATGTCGCAGGGAAAGGCGGTTCCGCAGGATATCACAATACCGATTTGGCTCATGGCTATCTGTTCTGTTGTCATGGCTCTCGGAACGGCAATGGGCGGAAAAAAGATTATTAAGTCCGTTGGAATGGATATGGTAAAACTTGAAAAATATCAGGGCTTTTCGGCCGATATTGCAGCGGCACTTGCTCTTCTCATTTGTTCCGTTTTCAGTCTTCCCGTTTCAACAACCCATTCAAAAACAACATCAATCATGGGAGTCGGAGCCGTCAGACGGGTTTCCGCAATCAATTTCGGTGTTGTCAAAGAGATGGTGCTGACGTGGATTTTGACTTTTCCCGGCTGCGGCCTTGTCGGATTTTTAATGACAAAACTTTTTGTTGCAATTTTTGCGTAACGGAGGAATAAAAAAATGGCAAAAGGCGATAAATTTTATTTTGAAAACTTTTACGAAACCTCGCTGATTTTGAAATCTGCGGCCGAGTATCTCACCGAATGTCTCAAAAATTTTGAAGAGGCGAAAATTGAAAAAATGCTTTTAAAAATGCATGAACTCGAACACAGTGCAGATAAAAAGCATCATGCTATGAACGAGGCGCTCATCAAAGCTTTTGTCACTCCGGTTGACCGTGAAGACCTTGACCTTCTCAGTGTAAGGCTCGATGACGTTGCTGACAAACTTGAAGAAGTCATTCAAAAATTTTATGTCTATGATATTAAGACAATAAGACCCGATGCAATTCTTTTTGCGGAAAAGCTTGTTGATGTTTGTGGCCTTGTTTCAAAAATGATGGACGAATTCAAAGCCTTCAAAAAGTCAAAAAAAATCCGGGAGCTGATTATTGAAATCAACTCCGCCGAAGAAGAGTGCGACCGTCTTTTTCTTGAGTCGATGAGAAATCTGACGAAAGAGGGCGGAGATGTTCTTGAACTGATGTCGTGGCGAAAAATTTACGAATGTCTTGAGGCGTGCGCCGATGCTTGCGAGCACGTCGGAAACTGCGTAGGCTCGGTAATCATGAAAAACACCTGATGCCGAAGCGGCGGCTTGGTTTGTTTTATAATGGTTTGGAAGCTGCAAAAACGGATTCATGAAGAAAATCCAATGATTATAATTTCTTAATTGCTAAAATTAACACGCAGATGAACCGATAAAAATGTTTTTAACTTTTTCGTCTGAACCCTTGATATTGAAGCTCTCGAAAAAAGAACCCTCTTGATGCAGAATGAACAGCACCCCGTTTATTAGACCTTTTATCACATTGTCTAATAAATGGAGTGCTGTTCATTTCCGTGGTACGGGTTTTAATATTTTATATGGTATTTTTGCGAGCCACAAGATATTACTTTTTACTCACAAACCACTCGATACACACGATAAAGTGTACCGAGCAGAATCTTATCAAAATCTTATCAACGGGCTCTTTGAAAACCTTGAAATCCTTGTTATTGCCGGGGTTTCAGACTTTTTCAATTTATTCCCACTCGACAAAGCCTAATCAATTTTGCTTAGAGATTATTCTCTGTCGTATTCGTGGCGCTTTTGATTATTTGATGTATCCATATTATCCTGCCTATATGGGCTAATGTTATCAGTTTGTTATCGGGGTTGATAACACTTACCCTGTAGCTATGGATAATAGCAATC
>CAKTFN010000010.1 GCA_934561055.1 uncultured Eubacteriales bacterium | reverse complement strand
CCGATAAAACTTCGTCAACGCGGAAGCGACGGAAAATGGTTCTTATGGGAGCAGTACCTGCTTACAGGTGTGCGTACCCCTAAAGCGGCCGATCCATGGGCATAAGGCTGTGAAAGCATCAAAACCAAGCCATATTGAAATATTTGAGGCAATCCGTGATGATTTGGAAGCCGTGAAAAATAACATTTCTAAGGCTTCGTCCGCCTGCACAGGACGGCACAAAAATTGCAAGGTTGCTTTCAAAAAACGGAGCAAACGTCAACGAACATTCCGTAAAAAAGACAACAGCAAAAAGAAACCTCCTATGGCAGAATTAAAGGAACTGCCATAGGAGAAATTTTTATGCCAAGAAGCTGTCAACAAGAAAATGAAACAACAGAATTAAAAAATCGGAGGTTAGGCAGACGAAAAATTTTTGAGAAATACGGTTTCACCGTGAAACAATTAAAAAAATTCATTTTTGTTTCCGAACGGGAGTGAAAACGAAGTGTAATTTATGAAGCGGAATTTATATGGAAAAGGATAATAAAGAGAAGATGCCGAACCGTTTCCGTTTTTTAGACATATATGTGGTTTTTTGCCAAAATACACATAAATACTTTGTTTTGTTTGTGGGTATTACCGATTGAATAACATTTTTGATATATGATAGAATAAATATGTATAATTATGGGCTTATCTGTTGGACTTTTGAAAAACAAGTAAAAAAGCCCGGAACGGAGGTTTCATTGATGAAAAAACATTTTGGAAAGAAAGGACTGTCTTTGCTACTTTCGCTTTTGATGGTGATTACCGCAATTCCTCTTGCGGCAATACCTGCGGCGGCGGAAAGCGCAACGGTTAAAAAATCGGCGTGGGCAGTCGTTGAAAACGGAAACTCAAGAAGCAACAGTGAAGCGATCAATGTCTGCAACGACGGCCTTGCGGGAAACATGTCCGCCGGCTTTATGTGGTTCGACATTTCCGGAATCTCCGGCTCTGTTGAAAACGCAATTCTTTCGGTAAAGATGCGTAAAAACAGCAGCAGTATGAGCCTTGAATCAAAGGTTCAGGTTTACTCGGTCGATCCGGGCAACAGGAATCTTCCGAGCAAGGCCAACGGAGCCGACACAAGCAAGTTCACAACTTTGTTCGGAAATACGTATCAAGCAAATTCCGAAGCGAACCCTAACAACGTTAAGAATACTCTCGGCGTTTTGAATGAAACTCCTCTCGCCGAGTTCAAGGTTTGCGACCTTTCGACAACGGCAACGGTGAAAAGCGTAATTTTAACGAGCGCGATTGAAAAAGCTTTGCTCAACGGTCAGACGGAACTTTGCCTTATGTTCATTGACCATAAGTCGCAGAACAACGGTTCACCCGATTGGTCCGACTGCTGGGTAAATCATTCCGACGCCGCAATTTCATGCACATATGATCCTTCAGCCGGCGGAACGCTCAACGCTTCTTCGTCAAAAAGCGGAGTTGTTTATAACGGCTCGGGAACAAGATATGACGGCTCAAAGCTCACCGTTGCAAGTGACGGTGAGGCCGGAAACACAACGGCAGGCTTCCTTTATTTTGATATTTCGGCAGTTTCCGGAATGGTAAAGAGCGCAAACCTCAAGGTTGACCTCAGACGCAACACCGAAATAACCGACGCAAAAATTTATGCCGTTGACCCGACAAAAATTTCAGTCAGCGGTGCAAACAGCGAGAATTTCAGAAATATTCTCGGAAACAGTTTTTCCGCTAACGGCACTGCAGCATATGAAACGGCAAAGAATTATTTCAGAATCACCGAAAGCGATCCGAGCGTTTTAATCAGCGGTTCGTCCCTTTCTCAGTCGCAAAGCACCTACAATTTCGACGTTAAAACACTCGTTGAATTTGCGAAGAACAAGGGATATACAACGCTTTGCCTTATGTTTATTATGCCGGTTGCCGGTCTGACAGGTTCCAATGGCGGCTGGACGGATATCGATGTTTATTACGGTACCGCACGGCTTACCTGTCAGTATGACGACACCGATTTCGGCGAGGGAAAAGCGGCCGGTATTGCAAAGGAAAACGTCAAAAACGTCAATTCCGTCAAGAACCTCAACACCGACGTGACAACAATTCACGGTTCGTTCCCCGGAGACAGCACATATCTCACCGATGCGAATTACGATGAAACTTATCATAATGTTCTTTATTGGGGCGGAATTGCCTCTTCAGGAACAAATCACAGCGCAACAACGGGAACAATTCAGCTCGGCTCAAGCGGAACGGGTTCAAACAGCGTTGCACTTTATTATTATCAGCCGAATGTTACCCTCCTTTATGACGGAGACACCTCAAATCTTCCGAGGTTCGGCATTATGGTCAATTCCGACCCGACAAAAACCGGCACTTGGGGTGTACGTTGCGACCATCAGAATTTCTATATTGAAGGAGACGGAAAAGGCTTCAACTTCACCGAAAACTGGCGTGCATGCGTAGGTGCCGGCGGAAATCTTGACTTCCAGTGGGTATGGAATTCATCGAGCGCAAACGCAAGAGCCTGCTATACATACGGAAAAACCGATCCTTGGATTCAGGTCGGTTCAACAACCGGAATTGCAAATATCATGCGCTTCACCGGAACGATGGGTAACGATGAATACGTCAGAACTTTCAAACCGAGTTACGGCGCACAGTTCGGTAACGGCTCAAATTATTACGCAAGGGCGGTAACCTCATCGAACAATGTGACAATCATCAACTATGCTCAGCATAAAAATGCGATTGAAGAAGCAAAAACCGAGCTTGCAAAAATCAAGGCCAACCCGAAAAAATATACGAATACATCCGTTCTCAGATATGTCAATTACGCAAAGGCTCTCGTTGCCGCAAAGCCGAATAATTTTGTCAACGCAACGAAAAACGATTATTCCGGCTATGCTTCGGCCGCAAAACAAGCCGTCTATAACTGGAACAACAGAGGTCAACTCGAAATTCAGAAATATGACGTAATTTTCAGAAATATCGACGGCAGCAACGTAAAGGTTGCATCGTATGATTATGATTCGGCCGTTGACTGTGCCGCTCTCGCTCCGTCGAATTCCGTAAAGCAGATTTCCGGAAACGATTCACAGCATCAGACCTATAAATGGGACGCTTCCGCTTATGTTTCAAAGGTTGTTGACGAGGTTGTTATCGGAGAAGTTGAAAACGCACGCGAAAACCACACCTTCGGCGATTGGAAAGACGCGGGTGAATCGTCTCACAAAAAGACCTGCTCGGTTTGCGGATACGAAGTTACGGCAAGCCATAACGCAGGCGCACCCGTTACAACCGTTGAACCCGGCTGCACAACAACCGGCTCAAAGGTTACTTCCTGCACCGATTGCAAAAGGGTAATGAAAACCGAAACAATTGATGCAACGGGTCACGTCAATTCCGAACTTGACGCTTCAACCGTTGTTGCCGCAACCTGCACCGAAAAGGGTTACAGCGGCGATTACAAGTGTACCGTTTGCGGCACCGTTACTCAGTACGGCCATGAAATTTCGGCTCTCGGCCATGATTTCGGCGATTGGACGGCAACAAAGAACGCAACCTGCACCGAAGGCGGAACAGAGGAAAGACATTGCCGCCGTGAGGGATGTGACGTTACCGAAACAAGAGCAACTTCCGCCGTCGGACACACACAGAAGATTCTTCCGGCAGTTGCCGCAACGTGTACCGAAACCGGTCTCACCGAAGGAATTGTCTGCTCTGTTTGCAACGCGGTAATCACCGCTCAGACCGTTATTCCGGCGAAGGGTCACAGCTTCACGAATTACGTTTCAAACAACAACGCAACCTGCACGGACAACGCAACCGAAACCGCTGAATGTGACAACGGCTGCGGAGAAAAGAAAACGAGAGAAATTGCAGATTCCGCTCTCGGCCACGAATACGTTGACGACGGAGAAAAAATTTATACCGACTGCACAAGTGAAGGTATTCAGCCGCAGAAATGCAAAAGATGCGGCGATAGAATCGAACTTGCAATCCCGCCGAAGGGTCACACGGAAGTTTCGGCCGGAAACGCAAAGGCTCCGACCTGCACCGAAGCCGGAAAGGAAAGCGACATTGTTTGCAAAGACTGCAACGCAATGATTAAGGAAGGCGCAAAAATCGACGCTCTCGGTCACAGCTTCAAAAATTATGTTTCCGACAACAACGCAACCTGCACCGCCGACGGAACGAAAACCGCAAAGTGCGAACGTTGCGACGAAAAGAACACGATTGCCGACACCGGTTCAAAACTTCCGCATACCGTATCCGAATGGATTGTTGACAAGACTGCAACCTGCACCGAAAAAGGCTCCCGCTATAAAAATTGCACGGTTTGCAAAACAGAACTTTCAAGAGAAGAAATCGAACCTCTCGGCCATGATTACTCGGGCGTTGTTACCGCACCGACCTGCACGACCGAAGGATTCACAACGTTCACCTGCTCACGCTGCGAAAGCACTTATGTCGGAGAAACCGTTCCGGCAACCGGTCACACCGAGGTTATTGACAAGGCTGTTTCGGCAACCTGCACTTCAACCGGTCTCACCGAAGGAAAGCGTTGCTCCGTTTGCGGAGAAGTTCTTCTCGCTCAGGAAGTTATTCCGGCAATCGGACATAAGAACAAAGTTCACCACGAAAAAGTTGAGCCGACCTGCACCGATGAAGGAACGATTGAATATTGGTCATGCCCGGATTGCTCAAAGAATTTCAGCGATGAAAGCTGCGTAATTGAGGCAGACGATCTTTCAATTGCACCGACCGGTCACACGGAGGTTATTGACAAGGCTGTTTCGGCAACCTGCACTTCAACCGGTCTCACCGAAGGAAAGCATTGTTCCGTTTGCAAAGCAGTTCTTCTCGCTCAGGAGGTTATTCCTGCAACGAACCACAAAAACAAGGTTCATTTTTCAAAAGTTGAGCCGACCTGCACCGAAAAGGGAACAAAGGAATACTGGCTTTGCCCGGATTGTTCAAAGAAGTTCACCGATGAAAGCTGCACGGTTGAAGCGGATAATCTTGAAATTGACGCAAAGGGCCACACGGCTTCCCCGGCAGTGATTGAAAACAAGACTGAATCAACCTGCACGAGCGAAGGCTCATATGACGAAGTTGTTTACTGCGCTGTTTGCAAAACCGAACTCAGCCGTGAAAGAAAAACTACCGATAAATCGGCTCACAGCTATGAAGAAAACGTTGTTTTGCCGACCTGCACCGAAGAAGGTTACACCGTTCATACCTGTTCGGTTTGCGGCGATAGTTATACCGACTCAAAGGTTGCTTCTCTCGGTCACAGCTTCACGAATTATGTTTCCGATAACAACGCAACCTGCACCGCCGACGGAACAAAAACCGCAAAGTGTGACCGTTGCGACGAAACAAAGACAATTACCGATGAAGATTCAAAGCTTGAACACACTCCTTCCGCATGGATAACGGATAAGAACGCATCCTGCACCGAAGGCGGAACGAAGCACACCGAATGCACCGTATGCCACACCGTTCTCGAAACGGCCGAAATTCCTGCCGGAGGACACAGCTATGTTGCCGTTGTCACCGCACCGACCTGCACAACCGAAGGCTTTACGACTTATACCTGTTCGGTTTGCGGTGATAGTTATACCGACTCAAAGGTTGCTCCTCTCGGTCACAGCTTCACGAATTATGTTTCCGATAACAACGCAACCTGCACCGCCGACGGAACAAAAACCGCAAAGTGTGACCGTTGCGACGAAACAAAGACAATTACCGATGAAGATTCAAAGCTTGAACACACTCCTTCCGCATGGATAACGGATAAGAACGCATCCTGCACCGAAGGCGGAACGAAGCACACCGAATGCACCGTATGCCACACCGTTCTCGAAACGGCCGAAATTCCTGCCGGAGGACACAGCTATGTTGCCGTTGTCACCGCACCGACCTGCACAACCGAAGGCTTTACGACTTATACCTGCTCGGTTTGCGGTGATTCATATGTAAGCGACAGAACGGAAAAAGTCGGTCACACCGAAGTGATTGACGAAGCGGTTCCCGCAACCTGCACCGAATCCGGTCTCACCGAAGGAAAGCACTGTTCGGTTTGCAACGAAGTTCTTGTTGCTCAGGAAACTGTTCCCGCAACAGGTCATAAGAACAAGGTTCACCACGAAAAGGTTGAGCCGACTTGCACCGCCGAAGGATCAATCGAATATTGGTCATGTGCGGATTGCTCAAAGAATTTCAGCGATGAAAACTGCAAGAATGCCGTTGAATCCGTTGTTCTTGAAAAGAAGGCACACACCGTTGTCAAAGACGCGGCGGTTCCCGCAACCTGCACCGAATCCGGTCTCACCGAAGGAAAGCATTGTTCGGTTTGCGACGAAGTTCTTGTTGCTCAGGAAACCGTTCCCGCAACAGGCCATAAGGACAGCGACAAAAACGGAGTTTGCGATGTTTGCGGCGCAGAGGTTAAAGTTGTCTGCAACTGCATTTGTCACAAAACATTCTTCTTAATGAAGTTCTTTTATGCAATTCAGAGATTCTTCTGGAAGATGTTCGGAATTGCAAAAACCTGCGATTGCGGAGCACTTCACTATTAAACAAAAACATAAATTCGGTCGCAACGAAACTCAAAAGGTTTCGTTGCGACCTTTTTGTACACCGTGAAAAATTTATCGGTGACTAATAAAAAACTGATATATTGAGATTTGAACCGCACGAATATAATAAGAATCATATTGGAAAAATCATTAATATTTATGCCGAATGAAAACGTAAAAAAGCTTCTTTCAAAAAACATATGAGATTTTGCAATCTGCGGCGAAAATGAGCCGAACGTTGTTCCCGTTGCCTTTAAGGATGTGACCGAGGACAAAAAGCTCGTTGTCGGAGACGTTTTTCTTGAAACAACGCTCAAAAATATCAAAGAAAACGGCGGAAAGAACCGAAACGAAAGCCGGTTTTTCAAATCAGTCCTTGAGCATTGAAAGAATTTTTTCTTTTGTCTTTACACCGGAGAAACGTGAAAGAACTTTTCCGTTTTTGATTGCAACGAGTGTAGGTACGCTTGAAATTCCGAATTTAAGCGTAAGCTCCGGTTCTTCGTCAACGTTGACTTTTCCGATGAGATACTGCGGATTCTCATCGGAAATTTTTTCAATAATCGGAGAAATTGTTTTGCAGGACGGGCAATGCCCGGCAAAAAAATCAAGAAGAACGGTTTTCTCACTTTTCATGATTTCATTTTCAAAATTGTATATTCCGATTTTTAATGTCGGCATTTTAAAGACTCCTTTTTCTGCTTTTTGTGATTATAGTATAACCAAAAGAATTTTTATTTTGAGGTGATTGCAAACGAAAATTGTTTATAATTTTCGGTAATCTTTTACAGAAGTCTTGATTTTTAAAAATATAAGAGTTATAATATATCCGTCATATGTCGGAAACGGAGGTGCGAATATGCCAAGACCGAGCCGATGCCGAAGAATCTGCGCCGAACCGGAAATTGACGGTTTTTCGCCGTGCGGAATAAAAAGCGCAGGGCAGGTTCTTTTGACGGTTGACGAATTTGAGGCAATCAGACTGATTGATTATGAAAAGAAAACCCATGAACAATGCGGAAAGCAAATGGATATTTCACGAACAACCGTCACAGAAATTTATGAGCGTGCGCGTGGAAAAATCGCCGATTGTATTGTCAACGGAAAAGAACTCAGAATCGTCGGCGGAAATTACGCATTGTGCAACGGTTCAGCCGCGAAGTATTGCGGAAAAAGATGCGGATGCAGATTTGATTTTTCGGGGAAAAACCCGAATGAAAAAGGAAAGGAAAAAGAGATTATGAAAATTGCGGTAACTTATGAAAACGGAAATGTTTTTCAGCATTTCGGTCATACCGAACAGTTCAAAATTTATGAAATCAAAGACAAAAAGGTGACGGATTCAGAGATTGCCGAAACGAACGGAAGCGGTCACGGTGCTCTTGCCGGTCTTCTTTCAAAGCTTGATGTTGACGTTTTGATTTGCGGCGGAATCGGTGCAGGCGCACAAAACGCTCTTTCTGCGGCAGGAATAAAACTTTTCGGCGGTGTTTCCGGAAGTGCGGACGAGGCAGTGAACGCTTTCCTTGACGGAACGCTCGTTTTCAATCCGAACATTCGTTGCAATCATCACGGCCATGATCATGCCGAAGGCCACACTTGCGGCGAAAACAAGCACGGTTGCGGCGGAAACTGCCATTGACCGTTCGGCTTGATTTTAAAAAAAGCCGATAATTTCAAAACTCCGGAATTAAGCTGTAAAGCTGCTTTTTCCGGAGCTTTTTATATTTCACGAAAAATCATATTTGGTTCTTTCCAAATCATAACTATATGTTGCTTTATATGTGATAAGATAAAATTGAAAATTAAGAAAAGGAGAAAATATTATGTCTGAGTTTTTCAAAAAAATCGGAAGCTTTATTGTTGCGATATTCATGTTTTTCATGAACCTTTTCGGAATCGGAGTAAGACCCGAAGACGGGAAAATCAAAAACGTGATTTTCCTCATCGGCGACGGAATGGGTGTAATGAGTATTGAAAAAACGCGCAGTGAAACAGGAAAGGAGCTTGTTTTTGATTCGTTCCCCGTGAAGAGTCTTTCACGAACTGCTTCGGAGAACAACAGTGTTACCGACAGTGCGGCCGGGGCAACGGCGCTTGCCTGCGGCGTAAAAACGAACAACGGCTGTGTCGGCGTTTTTCCGGATGACGTAAACGCCGATAAGAGCTATCCGATGAACCTTTGCGAATTTGCAAAATCAAACGGCATGGCGGCCGGAATTGTCACAACGGACAGCACAAGGGGTGCAACGCCGGGCGGATTTTCCGCTCACACAAGCAGTCGCAGCAACACTTCGGAAATTACAAAATTTCAGCTTCAAAGCAACCTCGACCTCATTTGGGGAGTGAAAACGTCAACCTGCAGCCGAAGCAAAGCGGAAAGTGCGGGCTTTGAGTATGTTACGGATTACACGGAGATGGAAGCACTCGCCGAGGGCAGCCGGTCATTCGGCCAGTTTTCCGGGGATCTTTGGAAAAGTGACTGCGGAAATATGCCGACTCTCACTCAGATGACGACGAAGGCGATTGATCTTCTTGACAGCAATGAAAAAGGATTTTTCCTTATGGTTGAGGGCGCACATATCGACAAAAACAGTCACAATAACAATGGCGAAGGCATGAAAGAAGCACTCCTTTCATTCAACGATGCCGTAAAAGCCGCTCTTGATTACGCAAAGAAGGACGGACATACTCTTGTTGTTGTCACCGCCGACCACGAGACCGGCGGAATTACGCTCAAAAACGGTGAGTATGTTTATACAACGGGCGGACACACGGGGGCTGACGTTCCGATTTATGTTTACGGAGCTGACGGTTTTATCCGCGAAAACGAAGAATCAATCGAAAACACGGATATTCCGAAGCGAATTGTTTCAGCTCTTGAAAAAGACGGATTTCCGTGCACGGTCAGCGTTTCGGAGTAACCGTTTCAATTTTGAATATTTATGGGGTTACAGTCGGAAAAAAACGGATTGAGCAAATTACGAACGCTGTTTCTCATTTTGTTTTCGTTTGCCAAAGATAAAATACTGCCGCCGAATGAATTTCATCGGCGGTTTCTTTTTTTTAAAAGCAAAGTCCGTTTTTTGGGAGTATGAATGTGATATAATACTTTTAATCTTCCGAGAGACAATTGACTTTTCGGAATGATTGCGGTCTCGTTTCGTTGGGCCACAGCAGAACGGGACGGCTCATAAATATGTGGCCGGAAAGGTAACGGTAATTCATATGGCAAAAAAAGGCAGAAGTGAAGTCGGACTTTTCGGAACGGTTACTCATTACGACGAACGCGGAAAAAAGATCGGGCGCAGTGAACCCGGCTTATTCGGCGGTTACACCAATTACGATGCAAAAGGGCATAAGGTCGGTCGCAGCGATCCCGGTTTTTTCGGCGGTTATACGCATTATGACAACAAGGGTCACAAGACAGGTCGCAGTGACCCGGGGTTCATCAGCGGTTACACGCATTATGACGGGAACGGAAAGAAGATCGGATCTTCCGACCCGGGCTTTTTCAGAAGCTACAGCAACAATATGTCCGAAAACGGACCCGTGAGTTCGGGAAACAGCGGAAGTTCGTCATCTTCCGGCTCGCAGGGATGTTACGTTGCAACCTGCGTTTACGGTTCGTATGACTGTCCGCAGGTTTGGACGCTTCGCAGGTTCAGAGACAGCGTTCTTTCAAAATCAAAGCCCGGAAGAGCGTTTATAAAAACATATTATGCAATAAGTCCGACGGTTGTAAAATACTTCGGAAACACAAAGCTTTTCAAAAAAATGTGGCGCAGTGTGCTTGACAAAGCAGTAAAGTCTCTCAACGAAAAGGGAATGGAAGACACGCCGTATAATGACAGATAAAATATCCGCCGTGCAAAACTCGCACGGCGGATATTTTTTTCAAAAAAAGTTTTTTCGTTTTTTCTATTGACAGCACGTTGAGTGCAGTTTTAGCATGAAATAAATCAAAACTCCATAACCATTCCGACTTTCAATTGATGAAGCCTTTCGCCGAGTTCTTCTTTAAGAACGGCAAAGGCTTTTTCTTTTGTGCAGTGACCGGTGCAGACATATTGAATTCCCGTTTTGAGAATACCTTTTGCGACTTCGCGAACCTCTGCCGCCGATTTATTGAAAAGGTGAAAGCCGCCGATGAGGGCATAGACGTTCTTTTCGGGAAAGGTTTCTTTGACCTCGTTTATAATGTTGACTGCGCCGCCGTGGGAACAGCTGTTGAAAACAACAAGTCCCTTTTCCGTTTCGATAACAAGGCTTTGCTCGTGCGAAAAATCGTCGGGTACCCAGCCGCTTTCCTCTTTGCGATACATATTTTCCCGCTTTCCGATTGAGGAAAGGTTCGGAGTTTTGTGTCCTACCAGCCAAACGCCGTTAAAAATTTCCGCGTCTCCTTTTTCAAAAACGAACCTGTTTTCGTAATCGGAGAGAATCTTTTTCGGAATACCGATGTACTTTTTGATGAAGAACTTTTTGAAGTAGCAGTTTTCTTTGGCAGAATTGCGAAGGTAAAACTTTGCGGCTTTGTTTTCCTCAAAAAACTTTTTCATTCCGTCGGAATGGTCATAGTGCGCATGAGAAAGAACCGCCGCGTCAACTTTTTCAATCGAAAGGCCGAGCTTCTTTGCGTTTTCGGCAAAAAGAGGCGAAGCTCCAACGTCAAGAAGAATATTTTTTTCGTTGTTTTCAATATAGATTGAAAGACCCCATTCGCCTTTGATGTCGCCGCATTTTATGTTGTCAACAAGAACCGTTGCTTTCATTTTTTAAGTCTCCCCGTAAAAATTTTCTTTTGTCTTTTATACCACATTTTTCCGCAAAATTCAACGCTCTTTTGTTGACAACGGTGCAAAATGGGAGTACAATATATGCGTAATTAATTAACACGATTAATTAATTGTTTTAACCGTGTCATGAAAGGAGCATACGAATGGAACTGAGGTTCTCGGAAAAATCCCTGTGCCTTATCAAAAACGAAAAAGAACGCTTTGTCTTTTTCCCCGAAGAATCGTTTATATCTGTCGGAAAAGTCAAGGCGGGCTACCGCATGAGCCGCGGCAGTTTCAAAATCAAACAAAAATCGCTTTCGGAGAAAAAACTCTTTTTGTCTTCGGTGAAGGAAACGGAGGGCGGTGCTTTGCTCACTCTTTCCGAAAATACCGGAAAAGACGTGATGGAACTTTCTCTTTCTTTTGAAAGCGAAAGCCTTTTGAAGTTCACGCCGAAACTTATCGGAAACCGGGACTTTAACCGTATGACCTTTAAAATTCCCGCAAAACCGAACGAAGCGGTCTACGGCGGCGGAGAAACTTTTGCCGCATTCAACCTTCGCGGAAAAAAGCAGCGCATTTGGGTTGCGGAACACATCAACGCCGGACAGATTGCACGAAAGATTGTGAAATCATCGCTCGGAATCAAGGCGGTTGACCGCAAACAGCCTTATAAAAACTACGAAACCTATTACGCACAGCCGACGTTCATGTCGTCGGAAAAGTATTTCGTTCATTGTGACACCACCGATTACGCCATGTTTAACTTCAAAAACAAGGAGTACCACGAAATTACCGTCAACGATTTTTGCCCCGTGTACTTCGGCTTCGGAGAAGATTTTGAAAGCTTGATGAAAACGCTTTCCTCTCTTCTCGGTTTTCAGCCGGAACTTCCCGATTGGGCGTATGACGGCGCAATACTCGGTATTCAGGGCGGAACAAAAACCGTTTATGACAAACTTGAAAAGGTGAAAGAGTTTGACACTGCCGTTGCCGGCGTTTGGTGTCAGGATTGGGAGGGCAGGCGAGTCACAGCCTTCGGAAAACAGCTTCAGTGGAACTGGGAATGGGACAGTGAGCGCTATCCCGAACTTGACAAAAAAATTTGGGAGCTTAAAGAAAACGGCGTGCGCTTTCTCGGCTATATCAACCCGTTTCTTGCGATTGAAAAGCCGCTTTACGCTTATGCGGCAAAGATGAATTACTGCGTCAAGGACAAGGACGGAAACGATTATCTTGTTAAGATTACAACTTTTCCGGCGGCGATGGTTGACCTCACGAACCCCGAAGCTTACGAATGGATAAAAGGCGTTATCAAAAAGAACATGATTGAGTTCGGACTTGACGGCTGGATGGCGGACTTCGGCGAATACCTTCCGACCGACTGCGTGCTTTTCAGCGGCGAGGATCCTGAAAAAGTTCACAACTCATGGCCTGCACGCTGGGCAAAGGTCAACCGTGAAGCACTTGAAGAAACAGGAAACGTCGGAAAAATCTTTTTCTTTACCCGTGCGGGCTATACCGAAACGGTGAAGTATTCAACGCTCATGTGGGCTGGCGATCAGCACGCAGACTGGACGTTCGACTTCGGTCTTCCGTCGGTTATTCCGGCTTATCTTTCGCTTGCCGTCTGCGGTTTCGGCCTCAGCCACAGTGATGTCGGAGGATACACAACCTTTGCAAAAATGCGCAGGAATCCCGAACTTTTCATGCGCTGGGCAGAGATGAATGCGTTCAGTCCGCTCATGCGTTCGCACGAAGGCTCAAACCCCGACCTTAATGCGCAGTTTGACGAAAACGAAGAGGTTCTTTCCCACCACGCAAAGTATTCGAGAATCCATAAGCTTTTGAAGCCGTATCTTAAAGACGCGGTTGCCCTCAACGCAAAAAGCGGTGTTCCCGTAATGCGTCCGCTGTTTTTCTATTATGACGGCGAAAAGGAAAAGAACGAATCAACCGAATATCTTCTCGGAAGAGATCTTCTTGTTGCTCCCGTTCTTCGTGAGGGAAAAAGCAAAAGAACGGTATATCTTCCGAACGACAAATGGATAAACGTTTGGGACGAAAAAGAGTATGGCAAAGGAGAACACGAAATCAGTGCGCCGCTCGGAACAATCCCCGTTTTTTATAGAAAAGGAAGCGAATACACAGACCTTTTCAAAAAGATTATGGAGGAATAATTATCATGAAGGAAACAAATCAACTGCCCTATGAGGGCAAAACCTATGGCATAGGGTTTAAAGACAAGGTCGGTTACGCACTCGGCGACGCGGCGGGACTTATGACCTTTGCGCTTGTCGGCTCGTTTTTGCAGATGTTTTATACCAACGTTCTTTACATTGACCCGAAAAAGATTACAACCCTTTTCCTTGTTGCACGAATTTGGGACGCAATCAACGACCCGATGTGGGGCGCTTTTGTTGACCACCGCGGCGGCGGAAAGAACGGAAAGTTTCGCCCGTACCTTCGCTGGTTCTCAACTCCGCTTGCACTTTTCGGCGTTTTGATGTTCGTCAAAATTCCCGGTCTTACCGAAACGCAGTATCTCATTTTCGCATACATCACCTACATCGGCTACGGTATGCTTTATACCGTTGTCAACATTCCGTACGGCTCAATGGCTTCGGTTATCACAACGGATGAGCTTGAACGCTCTTCGCTTTCAATGTTCCGCTCAATCGGTGCTGGCTTCGGCGGCCTTCCCGGACAGATTCTTCTTCCGGTCTTTGTTTACTCAACCGTTGCCGCAACGGGCGAAAGAGTCCTTGACGGAAAAAAGCTTCTCATCGGCGTTGCCGTCCTCGGCGTAATCAGCATTATTGTTTATCAGCTTTGCTATAAGATGACGACGGAAAGAGTTGTCAGTATTCCGAACAAGACCAAAAAAGTCAATGTTGGCAAAACGGTCAAATCGCTTTTCAAAAACCGTCCGTTTTTGGCGCTCTGCCTTGCTTCAATGCTCCTCATCGCCGTTCAGCAGTATACCCAGACAACCTATAACTATCTTTTCCTCAACTACTTCCAAAAGCCGCAGCTTTATTCGCTCGTAACGGTGTTTACCTATCTTCCGATGGCGCTTTTGCTCCCGGTGCTTCAAAAAATCGTTCGCCGTTTCGGAAAAAAGGAAGTCTGTGCAATCGGCATGGTTCTTTCCTTTGCGGCAAACCTTGTTTTGTGGCTTATCCACACACAGAGCGTTGTTGTATTCTTTGTTCTCTGCTTCCTTTCGGGACTCGGAATGACGTTCTTTGTTCTTGAAATTTGGGCGCTTGTAACCGACGTAATCGACTATCAGGAAATTCTTTCCGGTCAGCGGGACGAAGGTACGTCCTATGCGTTCTTCTCCTTCACAAGAAAGCTCGGCCAAACAATCGCCGGCGTGCTCGGAACGGGCGTTCTCACAATGATTAACTATGACGCAAAGGCTGTTACCGCCGAAGCCGTTCAAAGGCTTTATACGGTTTCAACCGCTTTGCCTGCCGCAATGTGCCTTGTTATGGCGCTTTCGCTCGGCATTCTTTATCCGCTCACAAAGAAAAAGCTTGAGGAAATGCACAGTTCCGACGGCTTGATCGAAGAATAAAAATATACGTTAAAGGAGTCTTATAAAATGAAATATTTTCTTGACAGCGCAAAAATTGACGAAATAAAATTCGCCTATAACACCTTCGGAATCGACGGTGTGACAACCAATCCGAAGCACATCATGAACAGCGGCAAGCCGTTCCTCACCGTTATTGCGGAGCTTGCCGAATGGGTAAAGGAAGAAAAAATCGAAGGCTATGAAAAGTTTCCGATTTCGGTTGAAATCAATCCTCACCTCGACAACGCCGACGAAATGGTCAAAGAGGGCAAAAAAATTGCCGCAATGTCACCGAATTTTGTCATCAAAATTCCCTGCACCGAAGCCGGTGTAACTGCCGCAAGAAGACTTGAAAAAGCGGGCGTCAGAACAAACCTTACCCTTGTCTTTTCGCCCGCACAGTCAATCTGGGCGGCAAAGAACGGTTCGCTTTTCGTCTCTCCGTTCATCGGCTGGAAGGAAGCAAACGGTGAGGACTGCAGGCAATATATCGCCGACATCGTGAAGATTTACAAAAATTACGGCTTTTACGGCAAAACTCAGATTATCTGCGCCGCAATCAGAACGCCGAAGCAGTTTGTTGACTGCGCAACCGCCGGGGCGGATATTGTAACCTGCGGCCTTGACGTATATCTTGAAAGCATCAAGCACGCCTATACCGTTCAGGGACTCGGAATTTTCACCGATGCGTGGGATCACACCGTAACGGAATAAGAGGTGAAGAAGATGAACATCGGTTTTATCGGACTCGGCATAATGGGCGAAGCCATGTGCGGAAACATCATTAAAAAGCATGACGGAAAAGTTTTTCTCTTTGACCTTTGCAAAGAGAAGGTTGAATCTCTCGCCGCCATCGGCGGTGTACCTGCCGAAAACAGCAAAGACCTTGCGGAAAAGTCGGACGTAATTATCACAATGGTTCCGAAGTCTGAGCATTCACGCACGGTGTACGAAGAGATTCTCCCCGTTTTGAAAGAGGGAAAAATCTGCATTGATATGAGCACAATCGACCCCGACGTTTCGGTTGAAATTTCAAGGCTTGTCAAAAATACCGGTGCGGATTTTGCGGACGCTCCCGTTGTCAAATCCCGACCTGCGGCGGAAAGCGGAACACTCGGAATCTATGTCGGTTCACAGGAGGATACCTTTGAAAAAATCCGCCCGATTCTTGCATACATGGGAAGCAATATCATCCGCATGGGAAAAAACGGAATGGGACTCGTTATGAAAATTTGCCACAACACCCTTGTTGCGCAAATTCAAAACGGCGTTAACGAAACGCTTGTCCTTGCAAGAAAAGAAGGAATTTCCGTTGACGACTTTGCTGCGGCGATTTCTTACGGCGGAGGACAGAATTTTTATCTTGACGGTCAGGCGCAAAACATCAAAAACGAAAACTGGACAACGGCTTTTTCGCTTGAAAATATGCACAAGGACCTTGGAATTTGCGAACGTCTTTCAAAAAAAAGCGGCTTTGCAATGCCCGGAATGGAAAACGCAAAGCGTGTTTATGACGAGGGAATGAAAAAAGGACTCGGAAAAGAGGACTTCCGTGCAACATACAAGGTGGTTGCCGGTGAATAAGATTCTTGAAAGGCTCAACGAAGTCAACGACGTTCCGGTTCTCTCGGTCTTTGACGAAAAATTCAAAACATTCGGACGCATTCTTTCCGGCTATGATTTTTCCGCCCTTCAAAAATATATGGAGGAAAAAACCGACATTCCCGAAAGCGGAAACATCTATATCGCAAGCGTTCCCGAGCTTGAAGAAACCGAACTCAAAGAACAGCTTGAAAATGTGCTTTACGGGGCTGCTTTGATTCAAATAGGCTACTGCAACGGAAAAAACACAACCTATAACGGCTTTGAATACCACAAGTGTTCCGAAATTAACGTTGCCGTTTCGGACTTCATGCTTGTTCTCGGTCATGTTTGGGACATAAAAGAAAACACGTTTGACATCAAAAACGCAAGCGTTTTCTTTGTTCCGAAAGGAACGGCAATCGAAATGTTTCAAACAACGCTTCATCTTTCTCCGTGCAGAACGTGCGACGAGGGCTTTCGAGATATTGTTGTTTTGCTGAAAGGGACGAACACTCCGCTTGAAAAAAAGCCCGCTTTCGCCGACCCGGAAGCGAAGCTCCTTTTGCAAAAAAACAAGTGGGTGATTGCCCACCCGGAACGTGAACCGCTGATAAAACAAGGCGCATTTCCCGGCGTGATCGGCGAAAACAAAGAGTTGTTTTACTAAAAAAAGTTGGTGGAAAAATGGAAAATTTTACTTTAGCATATGTTCCGGTCGGTGTTCCGACGTTTGAACTCGTCAGCGCAAACGAACAGTTTGAAAAGTCGAAAAAAATGCTTTCCTCGCTTTGCGAAAACGTTGTTTTTCCCGATGAGATGCTGCTTTCGCTTGAAAAGCTGACTGCGTTTCTTGATTCGATTGATCCCGATTTGATCGTTTTTCAAAACGTAACTTTTGCGAATTCCGCTTATATTTCCGAAGTACTTAAAAGGTTTTCGTGTCCGCTTCTTCTTTGGACGCTCCGTGAACCGGCGATTGACGGCACAAGACTGCGGCTCAATTCGCTCACGGGTGCATTCTCTGCGGCGAACACCGTAAGGTACTTCAGAGCCGAACCGTTCGGCTATGTTTTCGGCTCGCCCGAAGAAGAAAAAGTGATTAAAGAAACTTTCGCCTATATCGAAGCGGCAAAGGTCAAAAAGAGCCTAAAGGCGCTCAAAATGGCGTCCGTCGGTCATACTCCGCAGGGCTTCGGTTTCGGCAGAGCGCTTGACGGCGAACTGCTCAAAACTTTCGGCGTGACGCTTGAATCAATCGAAGCGCGCGAGCTCATTGAAAAAGCAAAAGAATATTCCGACGAGGACGCAAAAGAGTATCTTGAAAAAGCCGAAAAAGCAATGAACGGACTTGAAAACACGCCCGAAAAGAATACGCTTGACTTTGCTCGGATTTATAAAGCCTATGGCGAGTACTGCAAAAACGCAGGTATCGGCGCACTTTCTTCCCGCTGCTGGCCGGACTTTTTCGTCTCGTTCGGAACTCCGGTTTGCGCCGTGCTTTCAATGCTCAATGACATGGGCGTTGCCGCCGCATGTGAAGCCGATACCTACGGCGCACTTTCGATGTATATCGGAATGCTTCTTTCAAAAAAGAGCGTCTTTTTTGGCGATCCCGTTTCGCTCGAT
The DNA here is from genome assembly GCA_934561055.1 of uncultured Eubacteriales bacterium. Taxonomy (GTDB): domain Bacteria; phylum Bacillota; class Clostridia; order Oscillospirales; family Acutalibacteraceae; genus UBA6857. The sequence continues at coordinate 50,232 of CAKTFN010000010.1, read as the reverse complement.
GAAAAGGAAAACATCGTGACGTTTTGGCATTGCGGAATGGCGGCATGTTCGCTTGCGCGTGAAGATACGGGTGCGTGCGTCGGTGTTCACTGCAACAGAAAGATCGGTCCGACAATGGAATTCGGCTGCAAAAAAAGCGATGAGGCAACAATCTTCAGAGTCGGCAAAAAGAAGGACGGTTCGTTCCGCTTCTATATCGCAAAGGGCAGTGCACTCGACAAACCGAAGCAATTTTTCGGAACGAGCACCGTCATAAAAATCAACGGGGATGCGGAAGCTCTGATAAAAAAGAGCGTCAAGGACGGCTGGGAGCCGCACTTCGCCGTAATTTATAAGGACGTTTCCGCTTCGCTTCGTGCGCTCGGAGAAATGCTTTCTGTTGAGGTTTGCGAATACTGATATGGCAAAAAATATACTGTTCTTACTTGTCGTCTTTTTGACGAACGTCATTCAGGGAATTACGGGTTTTGCCGGGACAATGCTCGCAATGCCGCCGAGTGTGATGCTTGTCGGCTTTGAAACGGCAAAACCGATTCTCAACGCTCTCGGCCTTCTTTCGGGTGTATACATCGTTTTGCAAAAGCGAAAAAGCGTAAACAAAAAAGAGTTTTTGAAAATCATCGCCGTAATGTCAGTAGGAATCATCGGCGGAATCGCGTTGCGTTCGCTTTTTGCGGACAAGGCATCGGTTCTTTATATCATTCTCGGCGTGATTGTGATTTTGACTGCGCTTTCGGGAATATACAAAAGCTTTTTCAAAAAGGGCGAACAAAGCGCCGAACACGGCAAGGCGGTTTCATTTTTGCTTCTTGCTTCAGCGGGCGTGACTCACGGAATGTTCGTTTGCGGCGGACCGCTTTTGGTTTCGTACATGACGGGCAGGGTCAAGGACAAGGATGAATTCAGAGCAACGCTTTCGGCTTGCTGGATCGTTCTCAACGGAATCATTCTTTTTGACGACGTGCGAAGCGGATTTTGGAACAAAGATTTGCTTTTGATTTTCGGCTTTTCTGTTGTTTTGCTTTTTGCGGCGATGTTCGTCGGAAGTATTCTTGTCAAAAAAATGAGCCGCGAAGTTTTTATGAAAGTGACCTATGTCCTTCTTATAATTTCCGGAATAATGCTTTTTATAAAGTGAGGAGAAAGAATGAACTATACGGGCTTCAACATGAGCAGCATTAAAACTGCAAACCGTGCTTCGGTACTGTATCTTCTCAACGGTAACGAAAAGCTCAGCCGAAAGGATATTGCCGAAAAGCTCGGCCTTACCCCGGCTGCGGTGAGCAAAATTTGCACCGAACTGATTTCCGAAGGCTCGATTTCGGAAATCGGAAGCACAGAGGATTCGGTCGGCGCCGGAAGAAAAAAAATCATTCTTTCACTCAATTCCAAGGGTATTTTTGTTCTTGCGCTCAGCATTGACAAAAAAGGCTTTTATGCGTCGGTCTGTACTCTTGACGGCGAAGAAAAATGCGGCAGACTCTTTCTTTTTGAAAAGGACGCTTTACCCGAAGAATGCCTTTCATTCGCCGGGAAAAAGAGCCTTGAGCTTTTGAAAAAAAGCGGTGTGCCAAAAGAAAAAATCATTGGCGCAGGCGTCGGAATTGTCGGCGGAGCGGACAAGGAAAAAGGAACAACCGCCGGAAATTACGGCGTTTGGCATCCGGGCGTTGCGGTGCGTGAGATTCTTGAAAAAGAGCTTTCAATGCCCGTTGCGATTGAAAACAACGTCAAGGCTTTTGCGCTTGCTTCGCTGATTTTTGACAGAAAGAACGTTGAGGACAACATTCTTTTTGTGAAATGGGGGCCGGGCGTCGGTTCGGCAATAGTTATCGGCGGTTCCGTGCTCGGAAAAACCGACAGCGATTCTTCGGAAATCGGTCATTACATTGCCGTTCCGGACGGAGAAAAATGCCGTTGCGGACGAAGCGGCTGTCTTGAAACCGTGGTGTCCGCCGATGCGATTGCAGGCAGTGTGAAAGAATTTTTTTCAAAAGAAAAAACACCGAAGCTTTTTGAAAAGTGCGACGGTGAAAAGGAAAACGTTGAAATTTCAAAAATTCTCCTTTGCGCCCAAAATGACGAACCGATTGAAAACATGATTGACGAAAGAATAAAGCTTCTTTCAAAGGCGGTGACGAATGCTTCGGCCGTAATTGCTCCGGAGAGGATAATCGTTTTCGGATATATGTTCACAACGGATATTTTTGAGCGTTTTGAAAAGGAATGCAAAAGGCTTTATCCGTCTTTTAAAAAGGGATATATCAGACTTTCGCCGCTTGATGAAAAGCATAATTTCATCGGTCCGGCGGCGGTTGCGGCGAAAAACTTTTTCTTTGAAAAGAAGCAAGACGCTTCAAAGTCCGCTTTTTTGGACTTTTGAAGGCCGCAAAGTGTTGACAAAATTCAAGTCCGATGTTATCATATTCCCATCCTATAAAGAGTGCGTGAGAGACAAGCTCGCCGATCGCACAGCAACCTGCCCGAATGGTAAGGTGCTAAAGCTTGAACGATGGGAGAACGGTTTAAAAATTTCGCCTGTCGTTTTCGGCAGGCATTTTTCATGCCTCTAAAAAACGAACGGAGGCAAAAAAATGGAAGAATTGTTAAAACTCATCAAAGACAAAAAGGACGTTTGGGTAGGGCTGAAAGACAGCGAAACCGCAAAGCGTTTCCTTGAAGACGCCGAAAAGGAAGGTTTCACGTTCGGCGACGGAGTAAAGCCGACCGAAAGACCGAGAGACAACGTTTATGCTCTGAAAAAGAATAAGACGCTGAGCTTTGTCGGTTTCATCGGACATATCAGATACTTTCAGTCGAACGACGAAAGGCTGATAAAAATCGATTACGCCGAATATCTGAAACAAAAGTAAAAGAAAAAGAGCTGTCCACCGAAAATTCGGAATGAACAGCTCTTGCTTTTTTGAATTAAAGAAGGTTTGCGCCGTGCTCTTTGCAATACTTCACAACGTCGTCGCTCCAATATGAGGATTGAACCTCGCCGATGTGCGCTTTGCGAAGGAAGAACATGCACATTCTTGACTGGCCGATTCCGCCGCCGATTGTGCAGGGAAGTTCACCGTTCAAAAGCGCTTTGTGGAACGGGAATTTCTTTCTTTCCTCACAGCCGGCAATTTTCAGCTGGCGTGCCAGTGATTCTTCGTCGACTCTGATTCCCATTGACGAAAGCTCAAACGCAATGTCAAGAACGGGATAGTAAACGATAATGTCACCGTTAAGATCCCAATCGTCGTAGTCGGGCGCTCTTGAGTCGTGCGGCTTTCCGTCCTTGAGAGCACCGCCGATTTTCATGAGGAAAATTGCGCCGTATTCTTTTGCGGCGGCATATTCACGTTCTTTACCCGAAAGGTTCGGATACTGTTCTTCAAGCTCAAAAGAGGAAATAAAGTGTATTTTTTCAGGAAGGAGACTTCCTATGAAATTATATTCTTTTGTGATGTAGTATTCCGTGTGGCGAAGGGCGGAGTATATGAGCTTAACGGTTTTTTTGAGCGTATGCTCGTTGCGCTGTTCCTTCGGAATAATTTTTTCCCAGTCCCACTGATCGACTAAAATCGAATGGATGTTGTCGGTGTCCTCGTCGCGGCGGATTGCGTTCATGTCGGTATAAAGCCCTTCGTTTTCCTCAAAACCGTACATCTTGAGGGCATATCTTTTCCATTTTGCGAGAGAGTGAACAATTTCAAATTTTTCTCCGCTGAAAACGTCAAAGGAAACGGGCCTTTCCGTACCGTTGAGGTTGTCGTTCATTCCGCTTTTTGCGTCAACGAAAAGTGGAGCTGAAACACGGGTGAGGTTGAGCTCGATTGCAAGGTCGCGTTCAAAAAAATCTTTGACCTTTTTGATTGCCTGCTCGGTCTCACGAAGGGAAAGGTGAGAGCAGTAATTTTCCGGAATATAGCAAGACATAATTACACCTCGTAAAACAAAATACGCTTGATATTATATCAGCAATGAACGGTTGTGTCAATGAAGGAAAGTGATTTTAACTGTTGAATTTTCGGAAAGATTGTGATAAAATAACTGACGAAAAATTCAATCATATCGGAGGAACAATAAATGAGCAAGTTTTATCTCAAGAACGGCGAAGTTTTCATTCCGGAAAGCATCAATCCGGAGCTCACAAGACTTTCAAACTCAATCATCAAAGCGACAAAAACCTCTTTCAAATTCAAGCTTAAAGCAACCTCGCTTCAAAACGCTCTCAAAGGCGGAGACGTTGAACTCATGAAGTCACTCATGCAGAAATGCTTTGAAAAAAACGGTGCGCTTTATGAAAAAGACATGGAGCTTTCCGGCGTTGTGATCGGTGACGTTGACGACAGCTTTTTTGAAGACAAGGACGTTGATTTCTTCAAAAATCAGATCAGGGTTCTCATCGACTTTGCTTCAATCAACACCGTTGTCGAATCAAAAATGATGCCGCTCATGAGTGCCTCATGCAAAAAGATATACAACAAGAACATCGACGAGCTTTTGTTCTTCTCAAATCAGACCGAAATTCTCAAGCTTTCCGAACAGGAAGAAGAAAGCGAAGAGGAGTAAAAACAAGTTTAAAATCAACGAACCGGCAGACTGCATTGCAATCTGCCGGTTGTTTTTCAATAAATGATTTTGTTTGCGTCCAGCCATTCCTCAAGGCAAAGGCCGCTTTTTTTGATGAGTCTTGCGTTTTTGATTCCGACAAAACGCCAGTGCCACGGCTCATATGTCACACCGGTGACGTTTTGTTTGTCTTTTGGATATCGCAGAATAAAGCCGTAATTTTGAGCGTTTTTCATCAGCCACGCATATTCTTTTGAATATGCAAAGGAATCAAGCGTATTGCAGATATCCATTGCAAGACCGAGATTGTGTTCGCTCGTTCCGGGAGGAAGAATAACTTCGGCGGCTTTTTTGGCTGCGGCTTTTCGGCTTAAACCGTATTGATTCATATAAACGTTTGTGAGATTGTTATAGTTCCATTCCTGATGAATATAGCTTCTGTAGCCGGAATACGGGGTGAGGGTAATGCCGTCTTTTTTTGCCGCACGGTACATTTTGATATAAAACGGTGTAACACGTTCGTCGAGCCTTGTTCCGCTGTTTAAAACATAGCTGACTTTTGTTTCGTGATCTTTTGAAAATTCTCTTGTGAAGTTCACAACGACAAGGTTCCAGTCCTGACCTTCAAGGTCAACGAGAAGGCGACCGTTTTCGGAATATTTTGCGGGAGCGGTTCTTACTTTGAGAACCTTTGTGCGAGGGGAGTAATAGTTTTTTCCGTCAACGTTTTTATATGCTTTGACGAAATAGCGATGAACGCTTTTCGGCGAAAGATTGTTGAGTTTGACCGTGTTGGTTTTGAGCCTTTTTATCGGAAGATATTTTTTTGATTCTTTGTCGTATTCGCAGAGAAGAAAGCGGATGTCCTTTCCTCGCTTTTGCCAAATCAGGGTGACGGAGGTTGAGGAAGTTTTCAAAACCTTGAAATCGGAAACCCTTTTCGGAACGATTTTGAATTTTACGGTTTTTGAACCCGAAAAACCGCTCCCTTCGATGGCAGTGACGGTTACCGAGGCAAGACCGATGCGTTTGTTGTTTTGATATTTTACGGTGTAATCAATGTCCTCAAAAAGTTGTTCGCCTTTATAGAAAACAGTAACCCTCGGCTTTATTCTTTGTCCGGTGTATGTGAATTCTTTTTTGACGTTTATTTTGAGAGCTTTGACGCTTATGCTTTTTTGTTCGGCTTCGGCGAGTTGAGTTTCTTTTGCAAACGAAGAAAACGAGGCGCAGGGGAGCACAGAAAATATTGCGGTTAAAACAAGTAAAAGCGAAATCGTTCTTTTTAACATACAAAATCTCCCTCAAAAAATAATTTGCGGCGGCCGAAAAGCCGCAGATTTTTTCCGGCAGCAAAACGGGCTTCGGATATACGAAAAATTTGATATTTTAATTATCCGCAAAAAAAATTGTTTTGTCAATACTTAAAATAAAAAAAGGTTACGACTCACGAAAAACGTGAACCGTAACCTTAACTTTTTAAACTTACTTTTTGAACTGCTGCTTCATTCTCTGCTCTTTTGAAAGGATAACCTTTCTGAGTCTGAGCGAAACGGGGGTAACTTCAAGAAGCTCGTCGTCCTTGATGAATTCCATGCACTGTTCAAGGCTGAGAATCGTCGGGGGAACAAGGCGAAGCGCATCGTCCGAGCCGGAAGCTCTGGTGTTTGTCAGGTGCTTCTGCTTGCAGACGTTGCAAACAACGTCCTCGCTTTTTGCACATTCGCCGACTATCATTCCTTCATAAACCGGAACGCCCGGTCCGATGAAGAGGCGGCCTCTGTCCTGAGTATTGAAAAGGCCGTAGCCGGTGCTTTCACCGGTTTCGTGAACCACAATCGAGCCTCTGTCTCTTGTTTGAATGTCGCCCTTGTACGGCTCGTAGCCGGCAAAGAGCTGGTTGATGATTCCGTTTCCGTTGGTGTCCGTCATGAACTCGCTGCGGTAACCGATGAGACCTCTTGCCGGAATTTTGAACTCAAGGTGAGTCATTCCGCCGTTACGAACGCCCATGTTTTCAAGCTCGCCCTTTCTTGAGCCGAGCTTTTCCATTACCGAGCCGACATACTGCTCCGGAACTTCAACAATGAGAAGTTCCATCGGCTCCATAAGGACGCCGTTTTCCTTTTTCATGATTACCTTCGGGCGGGAAACCTGGAATTCATAGCCTTGGCGGCGCATTGTTTCAATGAGGATTGAAAGGTGAAGCTCGCCTCGGCCGCTGACCTTGAAGGTGTCGGTTGACTCGGTTTCCTCAACGCGCATACTTACGTTGGTTTCAACCTCCTTGAAAAGGCGGTCACGAAGGTTACGGGAAGTTACAAACTTTCCTTCCTGTCCGGCGAAGGGACTGTTGTTGACGATGAAGTTCATTGAAATCGTCGGCTCGTCGATTTTTACGAAGGGGAGCGGTTCAATCTTTTCCGGGTCGCAGGCGGTTTCTCCGATGTTGAGGTCGGCAATACCCGAAACGCAGACAAGGTCGCCGAGTGCGGCTTCTTCAACTTCAACTCGCTTGAGCCCTTCAAACTGATAAAGTTTTGAAATTCTGACGTTTTCGCGTTCGCCGTTGGTTTTGCAAAGAACAACCGGTTCGTTGCGTTTGATATGACCTCTTTCAACTCTGCCGACGCCGATTCTTCCGATGTAATCATCGTAATCAAGGCTGGAGAAGAGAATCTGAAGCGGGCCGTTCATGTCGCCGTGCGGCGGGTCGATGTTTTCAAGAATCGAATCGAAAAGCGGTCTCATGTCGCCCTCGCGAACGGAAGAATCGAGCGATGAATAGCCGTCTTTTGCGGAAGCATAAACAACGGGGAAATCAAGCTGGTCTTCGTCCGCACCGAGTTCGATGAAAAGGTCAAGAACTTCGTCGATAACTTCGGCCGGTCTTGCGCCGGGGCGGTCGATTTTGTTGACAACGACGATTACCTTCTTTTTAAGGCCGAGCGCTTTTTTGAGAACGAATCTCGTCTGCGGCATACAGCCTTCAAAAGCGTCAACGAGAAGAAGAACGCCGTCAACCATCATAAGAATGCGTTCAACCTCGCCGCCGAAGTCGGCGTGACCCGGTGTGTCAACAATGTTTATTTTTACGTCCTTGTAATGGACAGCGGTATTTTTTGAAAGAATTGTGATTCCTCTTTCGCGTTCAAGGTCGTTTGAGTCCATGACTCTTTCGGCAACCTGCTCGTTTTGGCGGAAGATTCCGCTTTGCTTTAAAAGCTCGTCAACAAGGGTTGTTTTTCCGTGGTCAACGTGAGCAATGATTGCAACATTTCTGATGTTCTGTCTGACGTCCATAATCTCACCTAATCTTCTAATGTTTTTTTCAATATATAGTAAGCGTTCAACAAAGATTAATTTTATCACGAATTCAAAAATAACGCAAGTTGAAATTGTACAGAACGCAAGCCGGCTTTTTGTGCAAAATAAACAGAGAAATTCATGTTTTTTTAATTGACATATGCCTATAAATCATGTATAATAATTTTTAACAGTGAGCAGTCGCTCACCCGGAATGCGTTAATGAATATTAATTCAAATATTATCAGGAGGCTCAACACTATGGACACAAGATTTGCAATCACCGATTATGTTGACGCAAAAGCGGTTACAGAAAAGCTTGATAACCTTATCCGTCAGCCGATTTACACCATTAAGCCGGAAGTTCTTAAGGACTACGAAGAAAATTACTTTGAAAAGAAATGCCAAAAATCAAAGGCAATGATTGAAGAAGCAAGACAGATTATCCCCGGCGGTGTTCAGCACAACCTCGCTTTCAACTATCCGTTCCCCCTTGTTTTCACAAAGGCAGACGGCGCAAAACTTTATGATATCGACGGAAACGAATATTACGACTTCCTTCAGGCCGGCGGCCCGACCGTTCTCGGCTCAAACCCGAAGGTTGTCAGAGATCAGGTTATCGACCTTCTCAACACCTGCGGTCCGTCAACCGGACTTTTCCATGAGTTTGAATATAAGCTTGCAAAGAAGATTTCGGACTCCGTTCCGACCGTTGACATGTTCCGTATGCTCGGTTCGGGAACAGAGGCCTGCATGTGTGCCTGCCGTGTTGCAAGACTTGCAACCAAGAAGAAGTACATCCTCAAAATGGGCGGCGCTTATCACGGCTGGTCCGATCAGCTCGGTTACGGAATCCGTATTCCGGGAACAAAGTTCACCCAGGCTCACGGCGTTCCCATGCGTCTTATGAGAGACACTCAGGAATTCTTCCCGAACGACCTCAACGACCTTGAAAAGAAGCTTCGCAGAAACCAGCTTTGCGGCGGAACCGCAGCCGTATTCATCGAGCCGGTCGGCCCCGAAAGCGGAACAAGACCCCTTTCAAAGGAATTCAATAAGGGCGTTGAAAGACTTTGCCGTAAGTACGGCGCACTCCTTATTTTCGATGAGGTTGTTACCGGATTCAGAATCGGCATGGCCGGTGCTCAGGGCTACTTCGGCGTTGAACCCGACCTCACAATCTTCGGCAAGGTTATCGCAGGCGGGTATCCGGGCGCAGGCGGAATCGGCGGTAAGAGAGAATACATGAAGTACATGGGCGCAGGTCTTGACGGCGCACAGAAGATTAAGAAGGCTTTTTGCGGCGGAACAATGGCTGCAACTCCGATCTCATGCTGCGCAGGTTATTATACCCTTGAAGAAATCGACAAGCAGAACGCCTGCCAGAAGGCCGGCCTCATGGGCGACAGAATCACCAAGGGTCTTAACCACATTATCGACAAGTATAACCTTCCGTTCGTTGCCTTCAACCAGGGCTCAATCTGCCACATGGAAACCGTCGGAACAATGCACTTTGCAATCGACTGGACAAAGCCGTGGACGATTCCCGCAGTCCTCAAGGAAACCGACATCCGCAAGAAGGAAATGACTCACATGGGTGCCGCATACATGGCAGAAGGACTTGTTACACTCGCAGGTTCAAGACTTTACACCTCCGCCGCATACACCGAAGAGATGATTGATGACGCTCTCACCCGTTTCGACAGAGTATTCTCACACGTTGCGGTTAAAAAAGACTAATATCCAAAACAAGAAGGGCAGAGAACTTCTGCCCTTTTTCATCTTTTTGAATTGAGGTAAAGCAATATGAATATGGAACTTTCAAAGGCAAAAGAAATTGTTGTCGAAGCCGGAAAAAAGCTCGTTTCAACCGGTCTTATTGCAAGAACCTGGGGCAACGTCAGCTGCCGTGTTGACGATGAAAGCTTTGTTATCACTCCGAGCGGAAGAGCATACGAAACTCTCACTCCGGACGACATCGTTCTTGTAAAGCTCGCCGACCTTTCATATGAAGGCAACATCAAGCCGTCAAGCGAAAAGGGTATCCACGCACAGTGCTATCTTCTTCGTCCGGAATGTAATTTTGTCATTCATACCCACCAGGTCAACGCTTCAATCGTCAGCGCACTCGGCTGCGACGTAAACAACATCACCGGCGAAAGCCGAACAATCATCGGAGACAACATTCCCGTTGCTTCTTACGGCCTTCCCGGAACGGGAAAGCTGCGTAAGGGCGTTGTGAATGCACTCCTTCGCTCCGATTCAAAAGCCGCAATCATGAAGCACCACGGCGCAGTCTGCCTCGGCAGCGACTACGACGAAGCCTTCAAAGTTGCTTCGGAGGTTGAAAAGGTTTGCCGAAGATATCTTTTTGAAAAGTATGAAGCCGTTTCGGGAAAGACGGCGGAAAGCTTCAAGGATATCTGCGAATATATTGCGGACGTCAAAAAGCGTGCCGAAGCTCCCGCACCGCACGTTGTTCCCTATGACAGCACAAGAGTCGGAAACGTTGTTGTTATGAGAGACAAGGACGGCGAAGAAAAGTATACCCTTGCGCTCAAGAGCGAAAAGGTTATTCTCGGCGGAGATTTCCCGTCTGAGGCCGATATGCACCTTGCCGTTTACAAAAAGCGTGACGACATCAACTGCATCATTCATTCGGACAAGGACGAGGTTGTTGCCGCTTCAAAGGTGACAAAGGTTCTTCGTCCGCTTCTTGATGACTTTGCTCAGATTGCAGGAACAACCGTAAAATGTGTCGAATTCAACCCGAACGATACTCTCCGCACCTCAAAGAAGGTTGTTAAGGCGCTCGGAAAGCACAGAACCGCCGCACTCCTCAAGGACAACGGCGCAATCTGCTGCGGAATTTCTCCGGACGAAGCAGAAGCGAGCGAGATGGTTACCGCAAAGAACTGCAAGACCTTCGTTGCAAGCCGTATGTATGACAAGGTCAAATACATCGGAAGGCTTGATTCGGTACTCATGAACGTGATTTACAGAGTCAAGTATTCAAAGCAGAAATAAGACTTACAAAATTAAAAGCCATGAAGCAGTGCCTGATTTGGTGTGCTTCATGGCTTTTTGATTTTTGTGATTTCAATTATCTGTTATACCAGACTTTTTTGAAACCCTTATAAAGCTTTTTGGCTGAGTACGTGACATACCAAACAAGGCCCGCACCAACTACTCCACATGCTACGCCCATAGTTTATTCCCCTCCCTCCGTATTAGTTTATTGTGAGCAAAATACTGAAAATCGAAGATTAATTGCCGACTTTCCGGGTGTGATATTGCTCATAGTTATAGAAAGCAACTGCCAAAGGGTATTTTCATTGTGCAAACAACCAACAATGACAGTTGGTATCTATTGACGTTTAATTTTGCTAAACGGATGTGTTGCTTGGTGAATGCAAGTAAATTTTGTTTAATATTTAAATTGCGACTTTAATTTAAACGCCAGTAAACAAATTGTTTACCAAAATTATAGCAAACAATTTGTTTACTGTCAAGAGGGTTTGTAAACATTTTGTTTATAATCATAGCAGGAGGACTTACTGTTATGGATTATACAAAGCGATTATATGATTTGCGTGTGGATCATGATTTGAAGCAAGAGGATGTTGCAAGGGTTTTGAAGATAACCAAGCAAGCTTACGGAATGTATGAGAACGGAAAACGCAGCTTGCCGATTGAAAGCTTGATTGTGTTATGCAAGTATTATAATGTTTCTGCCGACTATATCCTTGGCTTATCAAACTGAATTAAGATAAAAAGAAAACGCACTGTGCATTTTACAAAAAGCACAGTGCGTTTTTTTCAACCGATTTATTTTCACAGTCCATAATGTATCACAAACTTATTTTCCCTTTGCGCCCTTTTAAAAAGCCCGGTCAGCGTTGAAAGCTCCGGAACCTTTTCGGTGATTTCAATCATGCGGCAAAGCGACTGCGGCGGAATGATTGTGATTCCGCAGTAGACAAGTCCCTCTGTTTTGATGTCGATTCCGTGGCAAAAGCAGTCCACACGTTCAAAGTCGTTGAGCAGAGGCTCGATGTAATCGTCGTCAACGGAAATTGTGTTGTATTTTTCAGGCTCGTAGCAGTCAAAGCGTTCGCCGCTTTTTGGGGGAGTATTCATTATTCCGAATTCGTGCTTTGCCATTTTGAACTTCCTTTCGGTCGGGTTTGTTCTATTATATATCGGATTGGTTTGACTTTCAACGAAAACTTTTCAAAAACCTCTTGACAAATCTGTCTATACACTGTAGACTATAGTTGTCGATAGGCTATAGACAATATTCGGAAAAGGAGGACTGAAAATGAATGAACTTAAACTCGGCGTTGTTGATTCACGCTTTGCGGACATTGTTTGGAAAAATGCGCCGCTTTCAACCGCAGAGCTTGTTAAAAAATGCGGCGAAGAACTTTCATGGAAAAGAACAACAACCTACTCCGTTTTAAAAAAATTTTGCGATAACAACATTTTTAAACTTGAAAACAGCGTTGTTTCTGTTCTTGTTACGAAGGAAGAGCTTCACTCACGTCAAAGCGAAAAATTCGTTGAAGAAGTTTTTGACGGCTCACTTCCGGCGTTCATTGCCGCCTTTACGAGCAAAAAAAGGCTCACGAAAGAGGAAGTCGCCTCAATTCAAAGAATGATTGATTCGGCAAAGGAGGAAAAGTGATGGAACGTTTTCTCCTTCTTCTCGAAGAGGTATTTTTGAAGGTTTTCAACATGAGCTTAACCGCCGTTTGGATAATTCTTGCAATCATTGTTCTGCGGCTCGTTTTTAAAAAAGCGCCGAAAACGTTCGCCTGTGCGCTGTGGATTCTTGCGGCGATTCGGCTTGTTCTTCCGTTTTCGGTCGAGAGTGCCTTGAGCCTTGTTCCGAGCGGAGAGGTGATACACAAAAACTTTTATGCGGATTCCGGCAATCCCGTAATGACCGTTCATACCGGCGTTCCGTTTTTGAACAGCTTTGTCAGTTCTGCCGAACCGATAGTGACCGAAGCAAAACCGAACGTTGACGTTATGAGGATACTTTCTGTCGTTTGGGTGGCGGGCGTTTTTGCGGTACTGCTTTACGCACTGACAAGCTTTCTCATGCTTAGAAAAAATGTTGCGGCAAGCGTGAAGTATAAAGACAACATTTATTATTGCGATAATATTGAATCTCCGTTCATTTTGGGTATATTCAGACCGAAGATTTTCCTTCCGTCCTCAATTGAAAAAGAGAAAATCGAAGCGGTTCTCGCTCACGAAAAATCCCACCTCGAACGAAAAGATAACCTAATAAAGCCGCTTGCGTTTTTGATTCTCGCCGTGCATTGGTTCAATCCGCTTTGTGTGCTTGCGTATGTCCTTCTTTGCCGGGACATTGAACTTGCGTGCGACGAAAGAGTCATCAAAACACTCCCGTTTGAGGAGCGCCGGGAGTATTCGCAAACGCTCCTTGACCTTAGCGTAAAAAGAAAAACAATCGCCGCCTGTCCGCTTGCTTTCGGTGAGGTCGGCGTGAAAGAAAGGGTGAAAAACGTGCTTAATTATAAAAAGCCCGCCTTTTGGGTGGTTGCTGTCGCCCTTGTTGCCTGCATTGCGGCCACGGTCTTTTTTGTGACGAACCCGAAGGAAAAAAACGAACCGTTTGAAAATGAAGTTATAAAAATCACCGAGATCGAAAGCGAAAATCCGTCCGTTTCGTTGAAGGCAATTTCGGCCGTTGAAAAGCCGAACGGTCTTTCGCTCACGCTGCGCTGGAAAAACAACTCGAAGAATACGATTTCTTACGGCGAAGCTTTTTCGGTGAGCTATCTTTCGTCGAACGGAGAAGGCGGCGTTCGGTGGACGGACAGCAAACAGCCGTCGTGTTTTGACCTTGTTGCAAATATCATTCGGCCGAACGGAGAAGACGAGCATACCTATCTCTTTTTGTCGAGCGCAACTAAGCCCGGCCGGTATAAGCTTGAAACGAGCTTTGCTTTTGAAGGCGAAAGTGCAAAGGAATACAAGGTTTCGGTAATTTTTGACCTGAAAAGGGAGCTTAAAATTACAAGCGGCTCGTCATACGCTTCGGGCAAAGACGAGAACGAAAACAATCTTATCGGCGGCTCAAGGCTTTTGAGCTATCGTGACCTTGAAAAACTTTCGGAAAAAGGGAACCGTCTTTCCGCAAAGGACTTTGAGGAGTTTGCTTATTACGAAACCGGTTCGGGACTTAATATTCGTGTTTATCCCATAAGCGATAAGCTTGAAGCGTGGCTCGGTTTTACGGATGACCCCGAAAAGAGCGAACCGATTTATTTCACGCTCATGATTTCACAAAACAAAAACATTGATATGAAAGACAGCGCAGAGATGAAGTCTTATCTTCGTACCCACAAAGACGAGCTTTTGGAGAACATTATTTCTCGAAAAATCATTGAAAAGGCGAAAGGCGAAAACGGCGGAAAAGACGTTGCGTATATTGCCGAAGCCCATAAGATTTTGAAAACGGTTGAGGATAAAAAAACGGCAACCGTATACTTTGCAAAAACCGATATGGGCTTTTCAAATCCGCTTTCCGTAAGCGATGCACCGGTCACTGTTTTTGAAAACGAGAGCTTCGGAATTGCAACGTTCAAGGCTGAAAACAAAAGCTACGAGCTTTCGCAGATTCGGTTTTTGACAAAGGACGAGGCGGAAGAAGAGTTTCCGCAAGAGCTTTCAAAATCCGTTCAAAGCTTTGATTTTTCAAAGCTCCGTGAAAGCTGTGAGGAACGTGCAAAGGATTACTTCGGCAAAACCGTCTGCGTTTACCGTTATCAGGACGGTGAAAACTATTCCGAGCTTCGGCTTTTCGCCGGCTCAAAACACTTTAACATTACGGTTCCGCTTTATTACAGCAGCTTTATAAGCGGAACGTATGAAGAAAAGGACGGTGAGCTTATTCTCCACACAACAAGCATTGAAACGGCCGATTATGTTTTCAAAAAGGGTGAAGATTCATATATCTATGAGAAAGAAAAATCTCCGACAATCAGTATGGTGAGTATGGAAAAATATGCGCCCGAAGTTCCCGATAAGGCGGAATTCAAGCTTTTGCGGCAGCCCGAATAAAACGAACACAGCCGAAACCGTGAAACAAGCGGTATCGGCTGTGCTTTTTTTTGATTACGAAAGTAAAATTCTGTCGGTTGTGAGTTCTTCTCCGACCTTCGCTTTGAATTTTTGAAGAAGATCGCCGACGGTGAGCGATTTCCTTTCCTCTCCGCTCACGTCAAGAACAACGTTTCCGCCGTTCATCATGATGGTGCGGTTACCGAGGTCGAGCGCAGACTGCATATTGTGAGTGATCATCATGCAGGTGAGCTTGTTTTCTTTGACGATGCTTTCGGTGAGGGCAAGAACCTTTTCCGCCGTTCCGGGGTCAAGGGCTGCGGTATGCTCGTCAAGAAGAAGAAGTTTAGGTGGATTTATCGTTGCCATGAGGAGCGTCAAAGCCTGCCTTTGTCCGCCGGAAAGCAGTCCGACGGGTTGTTTCATTCTGTCCTCAAGTCCCATTCCGAGGAGGGATAGACGCTCTTTGAAGTCCTCTTTGTCCTTTTTCGTTGTGTGGCTGATCCAGCTTCCTCGGTGGGCGGCGAGAGCAAGGTTTTCTTCAATGCTCATTGCCGGGGCGGAACCGAGCATCGGGTCCTGAAAAAGCCTTCCGATTGACTTTGAACGTTTGTGTTCAGCTATCATTGTGATGTCCGTTCCGTCAAGAACGATACGTCCGCTGTCGGTGAGGAAGGTTCCGGAAATTGCGCCGAAAAGCGTTGACTTTCCTGCACCGTTTGCGCCGATGACCGTGATGAAATCACCTTTTTCAACGTTAAGCGAAAGGTCTTTGAGTGCGGTCTTTGCGTTGACCGTTCCGGGATTAAAGGTTTTTGAAATTTTTGAAAGAGAAAGCATCATCTTAAGTCCGCCTCCTTTTTGTTTCTGAGTTCAAGTCTTCTCTTGATTTTCGGAAATTGCTTTTTAAGATACGGAGCGGAAATTGCAACGATAACGATTACCGAAGAGACAAGCTTGAGCATGTATGCCGGCATATTGAAACGAAGTGCGGCAGTATAAACAAGGCGGAAAATCACTGCGCCGAGAACAGCACATACCGCTCTGAACGCAACGCTTTTCCTTTTGCTGAAAAGTATTCCGCCGATGAGGAGTGAAGCGAGTGCGATCGTAACCATTCCGGTTCCCATGTCGATGTTTGCCGAACCCTGCGACTGAGCAAGAAGGCAACCTGAGAGGGCAGTGAACGAGTTTGAAATGCAAAGGCCGATGATGATAATTTTTGAAGTGTTGATTGAAGAAGAGCGAACCATGTCCGGATTGTTGCCTGTTGCACGAAGCGCAAGACCGAGGTTCGTTTTGAGGAAAAACGAAAGGAAAAGAACAACGAGAAGTACGGCGGCCGCCGCAATAATGAGCTTGTACTGACCGGCAAACGGCGTGCTTTCAAGTGCGGCTTTTACCTTTGTAAAAATCGTCTCGGTGAAGTTGAGATTAACGAGCGACGTGTTGCCCATTACGGCAATGTTGATTGAATAAAGTCCCGTGTTGACTATGATTCCGGCAAGGAGACTGTCAATTCCCATTTTTGTTTGAAGGAAAGCGGTGATGAAGCCGGAAAGGATGCCGGCGCACATTGCCGCCGGGATTGAAAGGAAGGGATGACCCGACGCCGCAACCATAGCGCCGACGACTGCCCCAAGGGTGAAGCAGCCGTCGGTTGAAAGGTCACAGACGTTGAGCATTGAGTAGCTCAGAAAAAGCGAGAGAACGGTCAGCGAGCTTATCAGGCCAAGCTCCGCTGCGGTTTGAAAAAGACTGAGCGCAGATGAAACGTCCATGGTTTATCACTCCGTGTTAATTTTCTTTGATTTGTTACTGAGCGTCCGAAAAGCTTTCGGCGGTTTTGATGCTCTTAACTGCGGTGCAGAAGGGCTTGATTTTTTCCGAAACTTCGTCAAAGCTCATGCCGAGTGCTTCGCAGGTTTCGGTGTTAACGGTTGCGGTGCCGTTGTCGAAGGTACGAACTGCCATTTCTGCCGGGTCTTTTTTGTCAAGAAGAACTTCTGCAATCATTTCTGCGGTCTGCTCGCCAAGGTTTGCGTAGTCAACGCCGTAGCCGAGGAAAGCGCCGTTGAGTGCGAATGAGTCTGCGCCGGTGTAGTGGGGAATGCCTGCTTTTGAAAGAATTTCATAGATTGAAAGCTCTGCCTTCATGATTGTGTTGTCGGTCGGGGTGAAAACGGCGTCAACCTTATCCGAAACAAGAGCCTGAGCGGCAAGAACAACTTCATCAACGGTTGTTCCGGTGCGTTCAACAACTTCAATGCCTTTTTCTTCAAGAAATTTCTTTGCGCTTGCGATTGCCGCAGCTCCCGAATCCTGACCTACGTCATAAAGAAGGCCGACCTTTTTTACGTTGGCGTTGACGGCAAAGATGAGGTTCATGACCGAAGCCGTGTCAAGGTAGTCGCTGGTTCCGGTGATGTTGCTTCCCGGTTTTTCAAGCGATTCGACAAGCTTTGTTTTTTCTCCGGCGGGATCGGAAACTGCGGAGAAGATTACGGGAATTTTGTTGTCCTTTGTTGCGCTCTGCATTGCCATTGCGACCGGAGTTGCGATTCCGACCATGAGGTCAACCTTGTCTGCAACGAAGTTTGCGATGATCTGATTGAGAACGTTCGGGTCGGCGTTGCAGTTGTCATAGGCGATATCGAACTTAACGTTCTTTTCGCTGCCTATTGAAGCAAGCTTTGATTCGATGTTTTGATAAATTTGGTTGAGCGAAGCGTCATCAACATAGTTGCAAATGCCGATTTTATAGGTTACGGCTTCGCTGTTCGGTGCGGACGAAGAATCGCCGGAGGGGGTTGTGGTGTTGCTGTCCTTTTCGGAGCAGGCGGCAAATGCAAAAACGAGTGTAAGAGCAAGAACAAGAGCAATTATCTTTTTCATGGTAAAATTCCTTTCTTTATTGAAGAGTTATAATAAAATTTTGAAGTGTTAACGGCTTTTGAAGGTTGGGGGTTGTTTAACCGTCGCCATCGTTTTGTTTTCATATCTTTCACTCCTTTGGTTTTTGAGTCGGGATAAAATAAAAATCCCGTCCCTGCAATTTCTTGCTGGGACAGGATAAAAAACTAAATCCTGCGGTGCCACCCGGCTTAACGCATTTGCGTCCGCTTTACGCATACAAACATATGCCGACCTTTTTTCACGAAGGGTCATCTCCGTCTCACATACTCCGAAAAAAAATCCGTTTCCGCTCGCCCTCGAAAGTCCATTCGGTTTTGGTTTTCCTGCCGTATTCCCACCGTCAACGGCTCTCTGAAAGAAAAGAAGACAAAACCTACTCACTCTTTCTCATCGGTTTGAGATAAGGTATTCATTTGTTGTCATGATTAAACCACTTTTAAGGTTATTTGTCAAGTGATTTTTAAAAAAAAGCGCTTCTTTATGAAAGCTGACGAAAAAAGCCCGTCGCACAAACGCTTTAAACGGTTAAAATGCATAAAAAAGCTTGAAGCAAAACAGCGCCTCGGTTGACGAAAATTTTTCCGTATGCTATAATATGAAGCGAAGAGAAACAATGACACGAAAGGAAAAAGAAAGAATGAATTACTCAATCAGAAAAATACTCTCGTCCGATAAAGATGAGTTCATCAAAATGAGCCGTGAATTTTATGAAAGCGACGCCGTTTTGGAAAGTATCGACGACGAGTTTCATTTCAAAACCTTTGACGAGCTGATGCGTTCGGACGTTTATCTTGAGTGTTACGTTTTTGAAACGGAAAAAGGCGAAATTGCCGGCTATGCGCTCCTCGATAAAATGTTTTCGCACGAAGTCGGGGGAATGCTCGTTTGGGTTGAAGAGCTTTATGTCAGAAACGCTTTTCAGGGTCACGGAATCGGAACGGCCTTTTTCAAATACCTTTATGAGAATGTTCCGGCCGCAAGATACCGCCTTGAAACCGAGCCGGAAAACAACCGTGCAAGGGGACTTTATGAGCGCAAGGGGTTCAAAAACCTTGAGTATTTGCAGATGTATAAAGATGTGAACTAACTCTATTTCAAAATAGCCGCAAAAAACCGGGAACGATTGCTCGCTCCCGGTTGATTTTATTTTCTGCCGAGTGATTTGAAAAACTCGATGATGATTTTGAAAAGGTCTTTGAGCTTGCTCAAAAATTTTGAAAAGGCATTTGATGATGTGTCGCTTCCGGAATCATCGGTGTCGGCTTGTTCGCCGCTTTCGTCAACGATAACATAAATGCTGAAATGGTCGGTTTCAAAAACGAGGTGACTGCCCTGACGGTATGCGTTCATATCGGTGAGTGTTCCGTCGTCGTTGACACGATAGACTTTGTATACGCCGTTCTTTTTCCAATCGTTGGGCAGTTTGACCTTGACGGTTCCGTCAGGCTGAACATGAACGCCGTCTTTGTTTTTGAGCGTGATATCAAAGGAGCGGAGAATGCTGTAATCTCCCTCGTGGTTCTGCTTAAAGCTTTCTTCAATGAGAAGATATTTGCTGCTGTTCTTTTCAATTTTGTCAACTTCAAAGTCTTTGTCGGGATCTGTGGGCTTGACGATTTCAACGTCGCCGTCGGTTTCTTTTTCAAGGTTTTCCTTTTCGGTGTAACCGCAAATTGTGCAGGTGTGCTCACGGAAAAGGTTGTCCCAATCATAGACCCAATCGCCGAAGAAGTGAACGGTTTCATAGTCTATGCCGTTTTCTTTTGCGTATGCTTCTGCGGTTGAACCGGAATGGCAGATGATAGTGCCGATGTATACCATATCATCATGGGAATCAAAATATTTTTCAAATATGCTATCTATATCGGGATGCTCAGAGGAATATAATTCATTACGAAAATCATCCAAAGAATAATTATCTTTTAGTGTTAAAATGGAAGCGCATACAGAAAGTTCGTCAAATTGAGCATCCATACTTTTAATCGTCAATGTTTTCAAAGACGGATTTAAAGCAATGGCAATTTCTCCCAAACGGGAACAAGCCTTAGGTAAAACCAAATCCGTTAATGCAAAACAATTAGTAACAGTTTCAGAATCAATCTCTTTAACACTATCACTGAAGACGATTTTTTCAAGAAAAGTACAGTATAAAAATGCATCGGTACATACCTTGTTGACTGAATCCGGCATAATATATTCGGTATTTTTACTTCCGGCAGGATAAGAAATCAAAACTGATTTGTCTTTATTATAAAGAGCACCGTAATTATCAGCTGAAAAATGCTTATTTGATGAATCGACTAAAAATTTATTTAATGATATACAGTAGGAAAAAGCGCACTCGTCAATGCTTGTAACAGTATTCGGAATATTTACTTTCCTGAGTGAAGTACACCAGCTGAATACACCATAATTAATAGATGATATACTATTAGGGATGTTTATTTCCGGTAATGAGCAACAACCGAAAAATGCGCACGCACCAATTAGTTTAACGCTATTTGGTATGTTTATATTTACCAACGATGAACAATCACTAAAAGCATTGTCACCGATTGAATTTACACTGTTGGGAATGCTTACATTAACCAATGAGGAACATCCTTCAAACGCACACATTACTATTTTGGTAACGCTATTCGGAATTGTTATTTCGGTCAATGCTTTGCAATTATTGAAAGTGTTATAGTCGATACAGGTGATATTGTTCGATAGTTTTATTCTTTTTAATGAGCTACATTCTCTGAAAGCACCGTCTCCTATTGAGGTAACACTATCTGGAATGTCTATTTCTTCAAGTTTAGAACAACTATTAAATGCACCTGAATAAATACCTGTTAATGAATATGGCAGTTCGATTTGTGCGATTTCTGAACATGACGCAAAAGCATCGCATTTAATTAAAGAAATGCTGTTTGGAAGTATTACGTCTTTAAGTTCTGTGCATTTATAAAATGCACACTCGCCAACAGTTGTTACTCCTTCTTTGATTGTAACAGAATTGATACTATAAGACCGCCATGGGGCTATTTTGTCATCGAAATTGCTACCGAAGCGATAATCCTCCATATCACCCTCACCGGAAATCGTCAGAACGCCCGTCTCGGTGTCAAGAGACCAAGTAACATTGTCTCCGTCTTTTCCGCAGTTTCCGCCGACGGTTTCAGCACTTGCCGTCATTGCAAAAGCGAAGCATAAAACGGTCATAAGAAGAGCTATAATCGGAGTCTTAAAAATTTTGATTGTCGATTTTTCTTTCATTTTATTTTCCTCCTAAAATTTTAATAAATTTATAATAGCATTAATTATAAGTAAAGTCAATGCCGAAAGCGCTTCATTCCCTCCAGAACTTCCTGTCAAGGCTTCTGTATTGAACCGCCTCGGTCACATGGTCAAGCGTGATGTTTGCACTGCCGTCAAGGTCGGCAATCGTTCTTGCAACACGAAGAATTTTGTCATACGCCCTTGCGGAAAGGCCAAGTGCTTCAAAGCTTTTTTCAAGCATATTCTTCGACTTTTCGTCAAGCACGCAAAACTTTCTTGTCAGTGCGGGCGTCATTTTTCCGTTGCAGGAAACGCCCGTGCCTTGAAGCCGCTGCTGCTGAATTTTTCTTGCGGCGTTGACACGCTTTTTGATTTCCGCAGAACTTTCGGCGAGCGTATCGTCCGAGAGCTTTTTGAAGTCCACCTGCGGAACTTCAATGTGAATGTCAAGCCTGTCGAGAAGGGGACCGCTCACCTTTGCAAGGTACTTTGCCGGTGCGCCTTTCGGGCAGGTGCATTTTTTCGTCGGGTGGCCGTAAAAGCCGCAGGGACACGGGTTCATCGCACAAACGAGCATGACCTCGCACGGATAAGTCAGCGTTCCGGAGACACGGGAAATCGTGATTTGCCCGTCCTCCATCGGCTGACGGAGAACCTCCATCGAAACGCGCGGAAACTCCGGAAGCTCATCAAGAAAAAGAACGCCGTGGTGGGCAAGGCTCAATTCTCCCGGCCTCGGAACTCTTCCTCCGCCCGAAAGTCCGGCGGCCGAAATTGTGTGGTGCGGCGACCTGAACGGACGTGATTTTATCAGCGAAATGTTGTCGGCAAGTGCGCCGGCAATCGAGTAAATTTTTGTGGTTTCAAGGCTTTCCTCAAACGTCATGTCCGGAAGAATCGACGGAATGCGTTTTGCAAGCATACTTTTTCCCGAACCCGGAGGGCCTATCATCAGCGTGTTGTGACCGCCGGCGGCCGCAATTTCAAGCGCACGCTTGACCTGGTACTGCCCCTTGACGTCCGCAAAATCAAACATATATTCCTTCGGGTACTCGTATTCGCCGTAAAAGTTTTTGTCAATCTTTTTGATTTTCTGCGTTCCCTTGAGGTGGGCAACGAGCGATTTTACGTCTTTGACCGGATAGATGTTCACTTTGTCAACAACAAAACATTCGCTTGCGTTTTCAAGCGGAACAAAAAGTTCGGTGAAGCCGTTGTCTCTTGCGTGGATTGCAAGCGGAAGCGCACCGGTGACCTTGTTGACCCGGCCGGAAAGCGAAAGCTCGCCGAAAAAGCAGCATTTTGAAACGTCTGCCGAAAGCTGACCCGAAGCGATGAGAAGCGCAATAAGAATCGGAACGTCATACATCGGACCTTCCTTTTTCTTGTCGGCGGGGGAGAGGTTGACGGTGATTCTTCCGACGGGAAAGTCAAAACGGCTGTTTTTCATCGCCGCACGAACTCTGTCTCTCGACTCCGAAACCGCCGCATCCGGAAGGCCGACTATCTCAAACTTCGGAAGACCGAGACTTTCGATTGAGGCTTCAACCCCGACGGAATATGTTTTAAGGCCGAAAAGACCGGCGCTGTTGACTTTTGAAAACATGAAACCACCCTTTGTTTAATCGCTTTTCAGCCGCCGAACGCTAAAAGAAAATCCCGAAGCGGAAAAATCTCTTTCAATCGGCGGCTTCCTTTCTTTTCTAAAAGTATTATACACGAAAAATCTTTTCTGTGAACGGAAAAATCAAAAAAAGTCGAAAAAAGCGGAAAATAATTGTTCGGTTTTCCTCTTTGCCGAACGGTTCTTCTTATTGACGTTTTCCGTAAATTAAAGTATAATATAAAAAACTTTATGAAAGAGGCTTAAATTATGAAAGCAATCGTAACCGTTTCCGGAAAGGACACGACGGGAATCATCGCCGCCGTTTGCACGCTTCTGAGCGAAAACAATGTTAATATTCTTGACATCAGCCAGACCGTTATGGATGAATTTTTCACGATGACAATGCTCGTTGAAACCGCTCAGTCGAAGAAGGGTGTTGCCGAGCTTGCTTCGGAGCTTGACGAACTCGGAAAGAAAATGGGACTTGTTATTCACACTCAGCGTGAAGATATCTTTACGCTCATGCACAGAGTTTAAGAGGTATCGCCATGCTGTATAATCCGAAAGACATAATCAGCACTCTTGACATGATTGACAATCAGCACCTTGACGTAAGAACCATAACAATGGGAATCTCGCTTCTTGACTGTGCCGACGAAGACATTGAAAAGTGCGCTCAAAAAATATACGACAAAATCTGCAAAAAGGCGGAAAAACTCGTTGAAACCGGAGAACAAATCGAACGTGAGTTCGGAATTCCGATTGTCAACAAGCGTATTTCCGTGACTCCGATTTCCCTTGTTGCCGCAGCCTGCAAAGCGGAGAGCTATGTTCCGCTTGCACTCGCTCTTGACAGGGCGGCAAAAAAATGCGGTGTAAACTTCATCGGCGGCTTTTCCGCACTTGTCAACAAAGGCTTTACCGAAAGCGACCTTAAACTCATCAATTCGATTCCGGAAGCGCTTGCCGTAACGGAACGTGTTTGCTCAAGCGTTTGCGTTGCTTCAACAAAGTCCGGAATCAACATGGATGCGGTTGCGCTTATGGGAGACATCATCAAAAAAACCGCCGAAAGAACAGCGGATACCGGCGGCTTCGGCTGTGCAAAGCTCGTTGTTTTTGCAAATGCCGTTGAGGATAACCCGTTCATGGCGGGTGCTTTCCACGGCGTCGGCGAACCGGAATGTGTAATCAATGTCGGCGTCAGCGGCCCCGGTGTGGTTTATCATGCGCTTCAAAGCTGCAAGGGCGAACCGTTTGACGTTGTTGCGGAAACGATCAAAAAGACCGCTTTCAAAATCACACGAATGGGTCAGCTTGTTGCAAGAGAGGCTTCCGAAAGGCTCGGCGTTCCGTTCGGAATTGTTGACCTTTCGCTCGCTCCGACTCCGGAAAAGGGTGACTCCGTTGCAAGAATACTTGAAGAAATGGGAATCGAAAGCTGCGGAACACACGGAACGACCGCAGCGCTCGCTCTTCTCAATGACGCTGTCAAAAAGGGCGGAGTAATGGCAAGTAACCACGTCGGCGGACTTTCCGGCGCATTCATTCCGGTCAGCGAAGACGAGGGTATGATTGCCGCCGCTCAGTGCGGTTCTTTGAAGCTTGACAAGCTTGAGGCAATGACATGCGTTTGCTCCGTCGGACTTGACATGATTGCCGTTCCGGGCGACACTCCGGCTTCAACCCTCGGCGCAATCATTGCGGACGAGGCGGCAATCGGCGTTGTAAACTGCAAAACGACCGCTGTGAGGATTATTCCCGCACCGGGAAAAAAGGTTGGAGAAATTGTTGAATTCGGCGGCCTTTTGGGTTCTGCGCCGGTCATGCCGGTTCACCCCTTCGGCTCGGATGCGTTTATTGAAAGAGGCGGAAGAATTCCCGCTCCGATGCATTCGCTTAAAAACTGATTTTTTATAATTCTTAAAATTAAAAACTACCCGAAGTAAGCACTTTGGGTAGTTTTTTGATTTTATAATTCAAAAAAATAGTCATATGAAACACATAAAATTTCTTTTAAGAGTTTTATCTCGTCGGGATAAACATGTCTTTGCCCTACTTCGATTTTTGCCAACGCACTTCTTGTTATATCACAACCGTTAACTTGAAGTTTTGCGGCAACCTGTTCTTGCGTCATACCGGATTTTTCTCTTGCCGAACGTATTTTTTGACCGAAAAACTTTTCATACTCAGGATTCATGAAACACCGCCTTTTTCCATGTTGTCAAAAAACAATTGCAATTATGTTGACAATATTGTAACAGCGTGATATAATATTTTTGCACCTATATAAGTGCAAAATAAAAGAGGAGGGGCAGTCTTCGGCAGTAATTACTGCTTCGGGAAAATTAATTTATTTGTGTAAAAGTAAAGGAGATTGCAAAAATGACAGAAAATCAGAATGTGCCGCAGGATGTGGCAGAAAATCAAACCGGAATACCTAATATGAATGTGAATGTTACGGTTTCTTCACCGGTTGCCCAGCTCAGAACCGAAAGAGGGCTTGTTAAAACAATCCTGCTTTCAATTATAACGCTCGGTATTTATTCGCTTGCTTTAGATGCTCATATATCCGAGGATGTAAATGTTGTTTGTAGCAGATATGACGGAAAAAAGACAATGAATTATTGGCTTTTGTTCTTTCTTGTGGGTCCCGTTACATGCGGCATTGCTTCGTTGGTTTGGAGACATAAGCTCAATGCAAGAATGGGTGCTGAACTTAAACGCCGTAATATTGACTATAATTTCGGTGCATCGGATTTTTGGCTTTGGGGTATACTCGGAATGCTCATTATTGTAGGGCCGATTGTTTATTTCTATAAATATCTCAAGGCGATCAATTTGTTGAACGCTGATTTTAATTTAAACGGTTGATTTTTTTGAAAAAACGGAAAACAGCTGAAATGAAAAAGTATAAAATTTTGTTTCGGTTGAGAAAAAACTGCCCGATTCTTTTTTATGAAGTGAAAAAAGCTGTAGATTACTTAATTTAAAGATAAGTAAATCCGCAGCTTTATTTTTATATTCCGAAAGCGTTTTTGTTGCCGTCATATTCACCGACTTTTCCGAATAAGCTTTATCATGAAGAAAAGCGCCGCCCAAACGGACGGCAAAAGGAGATGTCAATATGAATTTTGATTTCAAAAAGGAAGAGCTTTCGTCTTTGAAATGCGCCTATACTTCTGCCGCCGAACTGAGCGTTGATTTTGAACCGAGCCTCCCCGATTACTGTTCGGATATCAAACGGATTCTCAAATGCAGCGTTTTTCCGTTTGTGAACTCACTTCGTCGGACAGGCGAGACGGTGACCGCTTCGGGCGAGATTTTGATTCGGCTTGTTTATGTGAATTCCGACGAAAAAATCGATTGTTTTGAGCAAAAAACCGAGCTTTCAAAAAGCTGTGAACTGAAAGACGTTCCGGAGGATGCGGTCGTAGTCTGCGATTGCGACACGGAGTACATCAACTGCCGCGCGGCGAGCCAAAGAAGGTTCTCCGTAAACGGAAATGTTTCGGTGATTTTTAAAGCGTACTGCTTTGAAAAAACAAAAATTGTTTCTCAGATTGAGCAGTCCGGAGCGCAGACGCTTCGCGAAAAGGCCGAGGTTGTGAACATGACCGCCGTCGGAGAAAAATGCTTTGATATGTCCGAAACGGCCTCGATTCCTCAGGAAAAGGAACCGATCGGAAAAATTATCCGAAGCGACAGCTTCGCTTCGATTGAGTCGGCAAAGGCAGTCAGCGGAAAGCTCCTTGTCAAAGGTGACTTCGTTTGCGAAATTGTTTATTGCGCCGATTCATCGGACGGAAAAATCGAAACTTTCCGCCATTCCATGCCGATAAGTCAGATTATCGAAATTCCGGACATTACGGAAGAGACGGAATGTTCGGTGAATCTTTCGGTGCGTTCTTTGAGCCTTCAGCCGCGCTCGGATTCTTCTGGAAGCAATCGGCTTTTGGAAATCGCCGGAAAAATCTGCGCTTTTGTGAAAGGTATACAGGAAACGTCCGTTGACATTGTTACCGACTGCTATTCAACCTGTTGCACTCTGAAGGGCGAATACTCGTTCGTTGAGTTCAACAAAAAGGTTTATACTTTTGACGTTGACGAAACGCTCAAAAGGACGGTCGAACTTTCCGGTCAGAACGTGAAAAGCATTGTTGACGCAAGGAGCGTAAAAAGTTCCTGCTCGGTTTCTGCGAACGGTGAAAAGCTTGAACTTCATGAGAGCATTCTCGTCGGAATAATCTTTGAAGACGCCGACGGAAATATTCAGTATGCGGAAAAGAATCTTGATTTTTCGATTGATTCAAAACTTCGTGAAAAGGTTCAAAAAATAATCTGCGAACCGTATCTTACCGTTGAAAAGGTCGGTTTTTCCGCTCTCGGCGGAGATAAAATTCAGTTTTCGTTTTCGGTGAAAGGAAAGTTTGACGTTTTTTCCGCCGAACAGAAGCGTGTTTGCATGACTGCGAGCCAGAGCGAGAACGAAAAAAATGCGGATAACGCCGCACTTATAATTTATTATTCAAAAAAAGGCGAAAGGCTTTGGGACATCGCAAAACGCTACGGCTCAACGCTTAAAGCAATTTCCGAGGAAAACGAAATTTCGGGTGAGGTGCTTACCGAGGACAAAATGCTGATGATTCCCCTCGTCTGAAAGAAAAAGCTGTTGCAGCGTTTTGTTGACTGCAACAGCTTTATGATTATCAAGTTATAAGGTGACAATTCCCGTTTTGATAAAGCGGAAATAAAGAAAAGCAATCAGCAAGACCTGAAGAATGAAAATTATCGGAAGGCCTATCATAAAGCGCTTATGGAGAGTTTTATGGCGGATTGTTTTCATCGTGAGGTACTCAAAAAGGCTCCCTCCGAAGATTGCGGAAAGGAAAAGAGCCTTTTCGCTCACACGGCGACGGTTTCGCTTTGCATTGTGTTTGTCAATGACCGTCAAAAGTACGGAAAGGAGCGAAACGCAGGCAAAATATATTATAATGAAAAGAAGTTTCGGACTCATCGTTTGTTCGTCCATAAGGAAAGGTCGCTTTGAGTCATTGCACAGGTTGTTCCCCGTTCTTTTTCACGGATATAATTTTCGTTGACCGAAAAAACTTTTGCACAGTTCGGGCAGACCGCAAAACAGCTTCCTTTGGATTTTTTCAAAAGAGCGGCAACGAGCGAAACGTCAACGTTTTCAAAAAGGGCAAACGAAACTTCCTTTTTGCATTCGGGACAAACAACAAGGTTTGATTTCCCGTGCTTTTTTGTGATGAGTTTTTCCTGCGTTCTTATTGCCATAACTTTGACCTCCGATGATTAATCGAGAATATTTTATTATTTTTTTTCGGCGTTGTCAAGGCGGAACGCAAGAAATAAAAAAAGTAAAGTGATACCGGAGTTTTGAATTATGAAAAAACTTTTCTGCGTCATTCTTTCCGTCCTTCTCCTTTTTTCTTTTGCTTCCTGCGAAAACGAAGGAATGAACGATGAAACAATCTCTTTCGGTGACGAAAACATCGGTGCGTACGATGAAGGCGACCAAAACAACGGTTTTCTTGACCTTTCAAAAAAAATCTGCGGCGTTTGGCTTTCCTATACCGAGCTGAAAAATGCACCGAAGAAAACGGAGAAAGAGTTTTCCGATTATATTTCGTCAGAGTTTGAAAAGCTTAAAAAGCTTTCCGTGAACACTGTTTTTGTTCACGTCAGACCGTTTGCGGACGCAATTTACGAAAGCGAAATTTTTCCGTCTTCTTCATGCGTTGCAAAAAAGCAGGGAGAAAAACTTCCGTTCGATTTTCTTCGGGTAATAACGGAAAAGGCGAGGGATTTTTCGCTTTCCGTTCATGCGTGGATAAATCCTTATCGGATTCTTCCGAACGGAGGGGACGAAAAGGATCTTTGCGAAAAAAGCCCCGGAAAGACGCTTTCCTTTCCGGACGTGGTTTCGCTTGACGAAGGAATGTTCTTTTCTCCCGCTTCGGTGAAGGCTCAAAAGATGATAATTTCCGGTGTTCGTGAAATTCTTGAAAATTACGACGTTGACGGAATACATATCGACGATTATTTTTATCCGACGGCGGACGAAAAGATTGACGAAGAACAATTCAAAGAGTACAAAGAAAAAAACGGAACGCTTTCTCTTTCCGATTGGAGAAGGGAAAACGTGAACGCCCTCGTCAGAGGTATATACTGCGCAATCAAGAAAAACTCAAACGAAAAAATTTTCAGCATAAGTCCGGGCGGAAACATCGAAAAGAACCGTGAACTTTACTTTGCGGACGTTGAAAAATGGGGAAGTGAAGACGGCTTTTGCGACCTTTTGATTCCGCAAATATATTTTGGCTTTGAGAATGAATTTCTTCCGTTTGAAACCTGTGCCGAAAGTTGGCGAAAAATTGTGACGAACAAAAACGTTTCACTTTGCGCCGGACTTGCGCTTTATAAAATCGGAAAAGAGGATCCGAATGCCGGAAAACGAGGAAAAGACGAATGGAAAACCGAAAAAGAGATAATTTCACGGCAAGTTGAGTTTCTTAATGAGAATGATTATGACGGGTTTTGCCTTTTTTCAATGCAATTTGTAAATTTTAATGAAAAACTTCTTGCGAATGAGTTAAAAAGTCTTGAAAATGTGGTATAATCAAAAACCGATGAACCCAAGGCTTTGCGGATTAACCGGAAAGCACAAATCCCGGCGATATATTTATCCCGGAAATTAATCAAAGGCTTCATAACAAAAAGGATTATTATAATATGAAAAAAAGCAACATTGCAATTATTGCTGTCTGTGCCGCCGTCCTGCTTTTGAGCAGTATCTTTGCGGCGAAATATCTTTCGGACAAAAAAGAAGTTTCTGACGAAGTCAACAACAGCACGACCGAACAGACGGTCAAAAAAGAAAAAGGAAAGTCAATCCTGAATGCGGTCAGAATGATTGAAGGGAAGGATTTTTCCCTTTCTTCCGATTCTGCCGAGGAAACGGAAGTTGTTGAAGAAAGTTTCAATTATCTCAACTCATCCGTTTTCAACCGTGTTTTTGTTCGGACAAAGGCTTTTTCCGCAAACGGGAAAGGTCTTTCCGATGCTGAAAGAAGAACACTTTTAAGCTTCTTGTCCGAACTTCAAAAGAACAAAAAGGAAACATTTCTCGAACTTGACATTTCAAACGAGGACGCGGATTTTGAGGGTGCGCTCTCGATTGAAAACACCGACGGAATTCTTCTCACCGGAACGAAGAACTTTTCTCCGGCTCAGCTTTTTGTTGCTTTTGAGGCGGCGAAGGCGCTTTCCGGCGAAAAGAAAATTTTTCTTGAAATTCCCTTCGGATTCAAAAATCTTGAAAAGCTCGTTTTTAAAGGCGAAAAGCCGGATTCTCTTTTTGTTGTTCTTGACGGAAAGAATGCCGATGAAAACGGCACTTTTCTTAAAACGGCAGATGAATTCTGCAAAAAAAACGGCCTTAAAATTTGCGTCGGACTTCGGTTTGATACCGTCCAAAACAAAAAAGCGAGCGCAAAACTCCCGCTTGAAAACGCCGTTCTTTCCGACGGATTTTCCTCGGTAAAATCACGACTTTTTTTGAGTCTCGGAAACGTTCAGACCGATGCGGAAAATTGCTTTTCCGCCGTAAAGGATTATCTTTCAGTCGGAATCGACAAGTCGCTTGCGTTCGCTTCGGTTTCCGTTGACGGTTACTCAAAAGGCGACACGGTAAAAACGAGCGAACACAAAATCAGCCTCATTCTCAGAGGCTCAAACCTTTTTCCGTTTTTCCTTGACGGCGAAGAAGTTTCTCCGTCGAAGGACGGAACGGCAACGATTGACCTTTCGCTCAAAAACGGAAAAAACAAATTCGTCTTTTCTCAGTGCTCCAAAAAGCTTGAATACGTTGTCAACGTTGACTTTGAGGACGAAATTATCCGAGAAATCAAGCCCGGTTCAATGATTTATGCTTCGCCGGAGAAAAAGCTGAAAATTACCGTCACGGCCGCCGCAGGGGCTGAGGTTTTCCTCAAAGCCGGGACAAGCCGCATTGAACCGCAAAAGGCAACAAAGGAAAAGGAAGGCTATTGCGATTACATTTTCAGCTTCACCGCACCGAAAAGCAAGGTTGAAATCGAATCGCTCGGAAAGCTTATCGTTACGGCAACTTATAAGGATAAAACTTATACAAAGGAAGGCCCGTCCGTGATTTTTGCCGGAAGCGAAGCCGACGAGGTTTCAACTCCGATCGGTCAGACAACGACAAAAAAGAACCCGAAGGTTACAATCGGAAACAACGTCAGCACCGCAAAAGGCGAAACTCAAACGAACGAAAACACTGCGACAACCCAACCGAACACCACGGCCGTTCCGTATACCGGAAATCAGATGTGCATTGTCACGTCCGATTACGCCGACACATGGCCGCCCGCAACGAACGACGACAGCTTTGTTCCGTACTATACTCCGCTTGTCAAAGGCACGATTGATTACGTCACCGGACAAAGCCAGCTTTATGACAGCGAAGAGGGAATCACCCGTGATTTTTATTCCCTGGCTTCCGGAAGACGCGTTCTCACGAAGGACGTTCGCCTTGTTTCTTACGTCAATCAGGGCGACAACAGAATCAGCGTTGATTCCTGCGGCGAAAAGAACGGAAATTTTGAAGTGAAGCTTTCAATGAATTGGGAAGTTCCTTATTCGTTCAGCTTCGGTCCGCAGGCATACTATTCGGCTTATTCCAAAAAATTCAACGTCAAATCCTTCACTGCAAGGTATATTCAGTTCACGTTTTATTATACTTCGGCCGCAAGCGGAAGCGTTGACGTTTCAAAAAGTGACGTTGCTTGCGGCGCTTCATGGAGCGCAGACTCGGCTCAAAACACGGTCAGCCTTACGTTTGAACTCAATGAGGAAGGAAAGTATTACGGCTACAGCATCACGAGGGACAGCTCCGGAAAGCTTGTCCTCACGCTCAAAGGCCGTCCGAAAACACTTTCCGGAACGCTCGTTGTTCTTGATCCCGGCCACGGCGGCTCCGACGTCGGCGCAACGGGTCTTTCCGGCTCGGCATATGAAAGTCAAATGAACTTTGCCCTTTCCGTCGCAACGAAAAACGAGCTTGAAAAACGGGGCGCAAGAGTGCTTCTCACAAGAACCGGAGACAGCGACATCACCCTTGAGGAAAGGAAAACTTATGCACGAAACAACAACGCCGACCTTTTCCTCAGTATTCACTGCAACGCTTCGGTCAATACGTCAAAATTCGGAACGTCGGTTTATTATTACCGCCCGTTTTCTCAGCCGCTTGCAAGTTCGGTGTACGAAAAAATGGCGGCGCTTTTCCGGAATGATTTTTATGCTTCGGACAGTGACAAAGCGTCCTCATGCGCACTCGGAACGATTTATAATCCGTTTAGCGTAACAAGACTTGAAGAGTGCCCGAGCGTACTCATCGAAACGGCTTTTATCACGAACGAAACCGAATGCCGTCTCATGCTTGAAGCGTCGAACCGCGAAAAAATCGCAAAGGCAATAAGCGACGGAATCGAAAGCTACCTTTCCGTTTGACCTTTAAAGAAGAAAAAGTCTTGAAACGAGCATTCCTATAACACCCGCCGTTCCGCCGACGGCCGAAATTGCAAGCGTGAGCGCATTGACGGAAAGCGAAACGCCGGTTGCCGCCGAAAGAAGGTTGACCGCAAAAAGCGCGGCAATGCCCTGAAGGGCGGAAAAAACGAGTGCTTTGAAAAAGTGCTTGCTTTTAATCATGACGAGAATCGTGATGAACGCAAAGATTCCGAGCATGACTAAAACAGAGATGCTTTTGAATTCCATAATTCAGCCACCTTTCTTTATATTAAATCATATGTTTTTGGAAGTGAAAAAATGAAACCGTTCAAATTACAACCTGCGATAAAAGACTATATTTGGGGTGGAACACGCCTTTCAAAAGAGTTTGATTATTACGCCGAAACCGACCGCCAGGCGGAAGCATGGGTTCTTTCCTGCCATCCGGACGGAGATTGCGTGATTGAAAATTCTTCTTTCAAGGGAAGAACGCTTCGGGACGTTCTTCAAAACGAGGGAAGGGAATTCCTCGGAACGAACGCAAAAAAGTTTTCGGATTTTCCCGTTCTCATAAAACTCATTGACGCAAAGGAAAACCTCTCTTTGCAGGTTCATCCCGACGACGACTACGCAAAAGAGCATGAAAATCAAAACGGAAAAACCGAAATGTGGTATATTATTGACTGCGAGGAGGGGGCAAGTCTCATCTTCGGAGTGAAAGAGGACATGACAAAAGAGCAATTCAAAAAGGCCGTTGAAGAAAACACGGTTCTTGACTTTTGCAACAGAGTCGGAGTTAAAAAAGGCGACGTCTTTTTCATCAAAGCCGGAACTCTTCATGCAATCGGAAAGGGAATTCTCCTTGCCGAAGTTCAGCAAAGTTCAAACGTGACTTACCGTGTTTACGATTACGGAAGGCTTCAAAACGGAAAGCCGCGTGAACTCCACGTTAAAAAAGCGCTTGACGTTTTAAATCTTCAAAAAACGAAGGAAACCGATTTTTCTCCGAAGAAAACCGAATTGCTCGGCGAAAGCAAAAAAACGCTCCTTTCGTCGTGCGAAATTTTTACCGCTTCAAAGCTTGAAGTGAAGGAAAGCCTCACCGTCACCGCAGACGAAACTTCTTTTGTTTCACTCGTTGCCCTTGACGGAAACGGCTGCCTTTGCCACAAAGACAGCGTTCTCACTTTTTATAAAGGCGAAAGCGTTTTTCTTCCGGCCGGCCTCGGAGAAGTTGAAATTCTCGGTGACATGACGGTTCTTGAAACAAGAATATAAAAAAATTATAAAAACGGTTGACAAATCCGAATGAGAAGGATATACTGTTTTCAGACAAATGAATCTTCAGGGCGAGGTGAAATTCCTCACCGGCAGTTACAGCCTGCGAACTTCGCTTTTGCGAAGCCGATTTCGGTGAAATTCCGAAGCCGACGGTCATAGTCCGGACGGAAGAAGAAAAACATTGATCCTGCTTTTCTGCGCCCGCAAATTCTTTTGCGGGCGTTTTTGTTTGTCAAATTATCCAAGAAAGGTCGGATCACCGTGACAAAAAACAAAAATTTCATCCGCTTTGTAACCGTTGCAATGCTCTGTGCCGTGAGCTTTGTTCTTTATCTTCTTGAGTTCCCGCTCTTTCCGGGCGCAACCCACCTGAAACTCGATTTCAGCGACGTTCCGGCTCTCATCGGTTCAATGATTTTCGGTCCGATTTGGGGCGTTGTGATTGAACTTGTGAAGAATCTTATCGAGCTTGCGGTTAAGGGAATGGGAACTCAGATGGGATTCGGAAATTTGATGAATTTCATCGTCGGCTCGGCTTATATAGTGCCGTTTTGCCTTGTTTATAAAAAACACAAGAAGAAAACTGATGTTTTGATTGCCGCCGTTCTCGGAATCGCTTCAATCGTCATTATCGGAATCGTCGCAAACTATTTCATCGATCCTCCGTTTTTCAAGTACTTTCTCGGAGTTACGCTTGAAAGCGGCGCCCTTTGGGGTGCAATCTGGTCGGCAACGGCTCTCAACGCAATCAAGGGTGTGATGCTTTCAATCCTTGCCTTCGTTCTCATTCCGACCCTCATCAAGAGAATCAACGTTGAGAAGTTTGTATAACCGAAACAAAAGAGCAAAAACCGTCGTTTATCGGCGGTTTTTTTGTTTTCTCTTATTGCTATCGTTCTTTAAGTGTGGTATCATAAAATATACATTTGTTTTCGGGAAGAGACCCGAAAAAAGGGGAGATTAAATTGAAATCATTCGTTGCCGCAATCATGAGCTTTCTGCTTGCGTTGGCTTCGTTCTTCGGCGTTTCCGACGGAGTTTCGGGCGAGGTCAAAAATTTTCTTTCGGCTGAAGACCCCGTCAATGTTATCGTTGAACTTCAAGAAAAGAGCCTTCTTGACGGAATTTCGGATTCGATTGAAAGAAGGGAACTTCTTGAGACATATCTCGGAAGCGAAAAGTACGAAAAAATTCTTTCGGTTCAGAAAAGTGTGAAAAAGCTGATTGAAAAAAGTGTTTCTTCGGCGGATTTCAAAAATTCGTTTTCTTATTCGTTCATAATGAACGGATTTTCGCTTTTGGTTCCGTATAAGTACATTTCGCTCATCGAAAAAATTCCGGGCGTCAAAAGCGTAACCGTTGCCGGTCGGTATGAGAGGCCGGACGATGAGGAAGAAACCGGAGAAAAGTTTGATGAAAAATTCAAGTATAACCTTTTCACCGGAGTTGAAGAAGCGCAGAAAAACGGCTACACCGGAAAGGGCGTTGTCATTGCAATTCTTGACACGGGTTTTCAGTGCGACCACGAGGTCTTTTCTTCTCCGGTTCAAAACGCAGCCCTCTCAAAAAAGGATATCAATAAAATCACAACCTTCAAAATTCTCAACACAATCGTTCCGCGTTGGGGCGTGAATTATTATTCTCAGAAGATTCCGTATAAATGGGATTATGCCGAGATTGACAAAACCGTTGAAAACAAAAATTCCGACCACGGAACCCATGTTGCCGGAATTGCCGCAGGAAAAAGCGGGGTAATGACGGGTGTTGCGCCGGATGCACAGCTTCTTTTGATGAAGATTTTCGGTGATGAAAAGAATTCCCTTGCAAAAGACGAAGTGAATCTTGCCGCCCTTGACGATGCAGTGAAGCTCGGTGCGGACGTTGTGAACATGAGTCTCGGCTCTCCTTGCGGACAGGATCACGACAACGTTTTCAGCCGTGACGTTTATCGGAGACTTCAAAAAAGCGGAATCGCCCTTTCGTGTTCGGCCGGAAACGAGGCGAGCATGGGAGAAAGCGACGCGGTTTTCGGTGCGGAAAGAATGAACGCAGACCTTTTTGATTACGGAACCGTCGGTTCTCCGGCGAGCTACGGCTGGCCGATGGCGGTTGCTTCGTCAAAAGTCAATTCCCGAGAGTCGGCGTCAAAAAAGGCAATAAGCGTCAAAAACGTCGGAACTGCGGATATTTCGCCGTTTTCCTCATGGGGCGTTACGGTGGATTTGCGGCTGAAGCCTGAAATTACCGCTCCGGGAAGCGACGTTTATTCAAGTATCCCCGGAAACAGCTACGGCTATATGAGCGGAACTTCAATGGCGGCTCCGTATTTTTCCGGTTGCTATGCACTTGCAAAACAGTATGTCGGTGAAAAATTTCCGAACATTCAAAAGAAGAACAGCGCCGAATTCATCAACAGCCTTCTCATGAGCACGGCCGTTCCTTTCGGTGGCTACGGAAAAAGTGCATATTATTCGCCCAGACGAATCGGAGCAGGACTTGTTTCGGTTGAAAATGCGATGAAAACACCGGTATATCTCACGCAGAACGACGGCGTTTCAAGGCCGAAAATCGAACTTGGCGAGGACACGGACGGCATTCTTGAATTTTCGTTCAAAGCTCACAACCTTTCGTCGGAAGAAAAAACATATAATCTTCGCACTGCCGTTTTGACCGACAGTTTCGTCAAAGGCACCGACGGAAAATATATAAATACCCTCACTTCAAGGGACATCACTGAAAAATACTGCACGAGCGAATATGCCGGCGGGGCGCAGAACGGAACCGTTACCGTTCCCGCAGGAGAAAGCAAAACGGTTAAAGTGAAAATCACCGTTTCGGGTGAACTGCTTTCGTCGTATCGGGAAGCTTTGAAAAACGGATTTTTCATTGACGGTTTTGTTTTCCTTGAAAGCGAAAACGAAAATCAACCGTCTCTTTCCGTTCCTTTCGTTTCTTTCAACGGCGATTGGTCAAATCCGATGCTTTTTGACAACACTCTTTATGACGGCGAACCGTCGTACCTCGGAAAAGAATGGGGACTTATGGTCACTGACGGAAAAAGCTATTATCCGCTCGGAGCGAACATTTTTGAAAAGGGTAACGAATACGGCGTTGACAAAAAGTACTGCGCATATTCCGAAAATGCCCTTCAAAGCAAACTTAAAAATCCTTATGTCACGGTGAGCGTCGGACTTATCCGTAACGGAAAGCGGATGGATTATAACCTTTTCACAAAAAGCGGCGTCTTTCGTTATTGCGGCTCTTCTCTTTTTGAATACGCAAGAAAAACGAACGATCCGGGGTATCCGGAAACCGGTCTTCTTTGGGGCGGAAAAAGCGGGCTTGTGAACGGACAAAGCTATGTTTACAAAGTTTCGACAACACCGGCGAATTACAAATCAAAGCGAGTGACGGTTTCTTTTCCGTTCGTTGTTGACAACGAGAAACCGACGGTTGAATCGGCCGATTACAGAATCGAAAACGGCGAAGCGCTCCTTACCGTCAAAATCAAAGACAACCGCTATGTTATGGGCTTTGAAATTTTTGACAGTAACAACCGTTCGCTCGGTTCGGTTTCCCTCAAAAACATCGAGCCGGAAAACGGAGTTTACACATACACCGTAAACGTCAGCGAAAAGAGCAAAAAAGACCTTTTTGCTCTTTCGGATATAAAGCTTTATGTTGTTGATTACGCATATAATGAAACATACTTTTCCGCTTCGCTTTCGGGAAAAGGCAAAACGGAAGAAAGTTTCGGTTCCGAGGCTTTGACAATTCCGGGAATGTATGAATTTTTCCCGTCGGACGTTGTTGATTTGACCGAAAAGAAAAGCGGAAAAAAACCTTCGGTTTTTGAAAGGCTTTTTGAAAAAGGTTAAAAATCCGCTTTGAAAGAAGCGTATTTTTAAAAAGGAAAAATATTATTTTAAGGAGTGAAAAAAATGCATAAAAGCCAGCTCACAAAGGGCAAAAAGTTCGGTTATTGCGGAGGCATTGCCGCCGAGTCGATTCTTTACAACATGTATTACACCTATTACCTCGTCTTCCTCACCGACGTTGCACACATGAATCCCGGTCTTGCTTCAACGGTAAGCCTTATTTCGGTAATTTGGGATGCGGTAACAGATCCTATCATCGGCCATTTTGCCGACAAAAAAGGCGCGGATAAGCGCAAATTCATGCTTCGTGCCGCATTCCCGATGGGAATTACTTTCATTGCGGCATTCTTTCCGCTCGGTGACACAAGCGACGTTTTCAAATTCATTTTCTACACCGCAATGACAATGTGCTTCTGGCTTGCATATACGGTTTACACAATTCCGTATTATGCCGTTGTTGCGGAAATCACCGAAGATTATGATGAGCGCACCGACATCCGCGGAAAGAGTTCGCTTTTCAACACTGTTGCAATTCTTCTCGGAAACGCCGTTCCGGCCGTGCTTCCCGGACTTATTATCGGAATGGGTGTAAGCGCGTCTCTCGGCTGGCTTTCAACTGCGGCGGCTCTTGCCGTCCTTGCCGTGATCTCTGCCGTTGTTGCTTCGCTCAGCCTTCGCGGAATCGACCTCAAAAAAGCATCGGACACAAGCGAAGTGCAGGAAAAAATCAAGGTTTCGGAATATCTTCAGATTCTAAAGCTTAAGCCTTTTTGCTGGTTTGTGATGTTCGTTTTCTTCTTCCTTATCTCTTCGTCAATGATTCAGACGAACTTTGCTTATCTTGTTCAGGCAAGACTCGGAATGGACGACGGCGGAATGGTAATTGTTATCATTACTCTTGTTGCTTCAATGGGTCTTATGATTCCGATCGTAACCAAGATTGCCGAAAAAACCGACAGAAGAAAAACCGGAATCATCTTTTTCTCGGTCATGCTTGTCGGTCTTATTATCATCAAGCTCATCGGAATCAACTCAACGCCGATGCTCATCGTTTCTGTTTTTGCCGTTGCTCTCGGCCTTGCGTGCTTCTGGACGATTTTCTATTCAATGGCATACGACCTTGTTGAAGTTGACGAATTTGTCAACGGAAAGCGCAGAGAAAGTATGATTACCGCTTTTCCGCAGTTCTTCCAAAAATTCGGCGCCGCAATTGGAATGTGGATTGCCGGTCAGGTTTTGAACTTCGGAAAATATGACGGAACGCTTTCGGTTCAGCCCGATTCCGCAAAGGACGCAATCGAAAACATTGCAACAATCATTCCCGCCGTTTTTCTCGTTGTTGCAATCATCGGAATTGTTCTTTATCCTGTTACAAAGGAAAGCTTTGCGCTTCTTACTTCTCAGCTTGAAAAGAAACGCAACGGCGAAGAATACAGTACCGAAGGACTTGAAAAACTTATTTAACGGAGAAAAATTATGCTTTGTGTAAAAAACGTTACAAAAAAATACGGAAAAGTTCTTGCAAACAACAATGTTTCTTTTGATATCGAAAGCGGCGAAATTGCCGTTTTGCTCGGGCCGAACGGAGCCGGAAAGTCAACGATAATCAAATGTATCTGCGGTCTTCTTCGCTTTGAGGGCGAAATCACGATTGACGGAAACGAAAACAAGAGCCTTGAGGCGAAAAAACTTCTCGGTTATGTTCCGGAAATGCCCGCCGTTTATGACCTTTTGACGGTTCACGAACACCTTGAATTTATGCTTCGCTCCTACCGTATGGAGGACGACGGAACGGCAGACAGACTTCTTGAACGTTTTGAACTTCTTGACAAAAAAGATAAGCTCGGCAAAGAGCTTTCAAAAGGTATGCAGCAGAAGCTTTCAATCTGTTGCGCACTGGTTCATAAGCCGTCCGTAATTATCTTTGACGAGCCGATGGTCGGTCTTGACCCGCACGCAATTAAACAGCTTAAAGAGGTTTTTCGCGAACTCAAAAATTCCGGCGCAACTGTGCTTATCAGTACTCACATGATTGACAGCGTTGAAAGCTGCTGGGACAAGGCATACATCATGAAAGACGGTGAATTCTGCGCCGAAAAGAGCGCCGACGATACTGACGGAAAGAGCCTTGAAGACCTCTTCTTCGAGCTTACCGAAAGCGGTGAAAAGTCATGAGTTCACTTGTTTATCTTTTATCTCGAAAGTTCAAAAACCGTCTTCGCGAAATTTTCCGACGTCCGTCGGAACTTATTGCTCTTGTAATTTTTATCGGGTTGATTGCGGTGACCTTCGTTTCCGGAAACAACGGAGCAATGCCCGTCGAAACGAGGAACATCGAAGAGTTTTACGCAATCGTTCTTGCGCTTTATGCGTTTGAATTCGTTATGATTGCAAAAAACGGTTTTCTCAACGGTGCGTCAATGTTCTCAATGGCTGACGTGAATCTTCTTTTCACAAGTCCGAAAAAATCTCAAACCCTTTTGACTTTCGGCCTTTTCAACCAGCTCGGCCGTTCACTGATGCTCGGAGTTTTTATTCTTTATCAGTATTCATGGGTTCATGACACATACGGCGTTTCGCTCTCTGCGCTGATTGCCGTCCTCGTCGGTTATGCGGCAAACGCTTTCCTTTCGCAGATGCTTGCGATGCTCCTTTATTCTCTGACTTCGTCCGACGATAAAAAGTGCAAAACGGCGAAAGCGGTTTTTTATGCTGTTGTTCTTGTTTTTGTTGCTGCGCTCGGTTATTTGAGCTTCGGAAACGGAGAAGACATTCTTCCGGCCGTTGTGAAAAACGCAAACTCGTTTTTCATGAACTTTTTCCCGATTGCAGGCTTTTTGCGTTTCGGCGTTGCTTCGTTCATTTCGGGCGAATACAAAGGAGTTCTGATAGCGCTTGGTTGTTTTGTCCTTTGCGTTGCCGTCTTTTATCTTCTTGTTTCAAGGCTTAAAAGCGATTACTATGAGGACGTTCTCAAGGCGACGGAAGTTTCGTTTTCGGCAATTACGGCGCAAAAAGAGGGAAAGGCCTCCGAAACCGCTCCGAGAAACGTCAAGACCGGAAAAACGGGCTTCAAAAAGGGCGAGGGGGCTTCTGCAATCGCCGAAAAGCATAAGATTGAAAACCGCCGCGGAAAGGTTTTTGCCGTCAATATGCTCAGCCTTGTTTTTGCGGTGATTACAATCGGTTTTGCGTTCTTCATGAAGGAAACCGTTTTTGCTTTTGCAATGAATATTTATTTTTCGGTTTTTACCGTCGGTTCCGGCCGCTGGGCAAGAGAGCTTCTTCTGCCTTATGTTTATCTCATTCCGGAGCCTCCGTTCAAAAAGCTTCTCAATATGCTCAAAGAGCAGCTTCCGTCTTCGGTTGCCGAAGCGGTGATTACGTTCCTTCCTTTTTATTTCGTTTTAAAAACGCCGCCGCTTGAGGTTCTCGGTTTGATTCTTGCAAAAATCAGCTTCAATTTTCTTTTTGTCGGAGTTAATCTTGTTTTGCAGCGTATATTCGGCAACGGCGGAAACAAAGCGCTTTTGATTTTTCTTTATTTTGTTCTTGCGTTCATCTTTGCGCTTCCCGGTGTTGCGGGCGGAATCGGTTTGAACTTTGTTCTTCCCGTTTTTGAGGGCATAATCTTCTTTGGAATGGCTCTCGTCAACATTATTGTCGGTGCGATAACGATTTTTTGCAGCAGAAACATTCTGACAACGTCTGAATATAACAACAAATAAAAATTTGCAAATAAAGGAGAAAATTCATGAAAGGAATCATTCTTGCCGGAGGAAGCGGAACAAGGCTTTATCCGATTACGATGGTAACCTCAAAACAGCTTTTGCCCGTTTATGACAAACCGATGATTTATTATCCGCTTTCGGTTCTCATGATGGCCGAAATCAAGGATATTCTCATCATTTCCACTCCGCAGGACATCAAGAACTTTGAACGGCTTCTCGGCGACGGCTCCGACTTCGGAATCAATTTGAGCTATGCCGTTCAGCCTTCACCCGACGGACTTGCCCAGGCTTTCATAATCGGCGAAGAATTCATCGGAAACGACAGTTGCGCAATGATCCTCGGCGACAATATTTTTTACGGAAACGGACTCGGAAAACTTTTGAAAGAGGCGAAGGAGAACGCCGAAAAAAGCGTTGCAACCGTTTTCGGTTATTACGTTGATGATCCGGAACGGTTTGGTGTTGTTGAATTCGACAAAAACGAAAAGGTGATTTCAATTGAAGAAAAGCCGAAAAATCCGAAGTCGAATTACTGCGTTACGGGACTTTATTTTTACGACAACACGGTTTGCGAAAAGGCAAAAAAAGTGAAGCCCTCCGCAAGAGGAGAGCTTGAAATTACCGACCTCAACCTGATGTTCCTCAAAGAGGAAAAACTTTCCGTAAAACTTCTCGGACGCGGTTTTGCGTGGCTTGACACCGGAACGGTTGAAAGTCTCAACGAGGCGGCGAATTTCGTCAGAATCGTTGAAGGACGTCAATCGATTATGATTTCCGCTCCGGAAGAGATTGCGTTCAAAAACGGCTGGATTGAAAAAGAAAAACTTCTTCTTTCGGCCGAACGCTACGGAAAGTCGCCTTACGGGGCGCACCTCAAACAGGTGGCTTCGGGAAAAGTGAAGTATTAACCGAAAAAACTGTCGCATCGGGTCAATGCCTTTTGCGACAGTTTTTTTGCTATCTGTAATCAGTATTTTCCGCTTTCGTCGAAGATAATGTAGCTTGAGTAGCCGTTTTTCGAAAGCGTGCGGATGTATTTTCCTCTGTATTCGTCTATATCTATCACCGGAACAAAAACACCGTCGGAGTTTTGTTTGCTTTTGATTTGAGAAAACATTGAAAGCATTGAGGAATAATTGCTCTTTCTGTCGGCAACAAAGCTTTCCGGGCGGTTTTTCGTGTCAACGCAAACACCGTCCGCCTCGCTTTTGAGAAGCTCTGCGGAATATGTTTCGTCGCCGGAAAGGAGAATATCGGAGGCTGATTTTGAAAGGAGAAGAAAACAGCTTTCCGGAACGGCCGCTTTTGCTTTCTTAACGAATTTCAAAAGAGCGTCTGCCCGTCCGCTTTTGCTTTTTTCTCCGGGAAAACCTGCGGTTGAAAGGTCGGAGTGGGGAAAGGAGACCGCTTCGAGAAGAAAACCTTTGACACCCATTAAAGAAACTTCTTTGATAAGGTCAAGAAGGTAGTTCACGGCGCCGGTCGAATATGGATTAAGCCACGTTTTTCCCTTCCCTTCGGAAATATCGTCACGCCAGAGAACATCGGTATCTTTGTATTTTACGGCGAAAGAAGGCTCGGCTTCGCTCGCTGTTTTGTCTTCAAAACAGAAGAATCTTGCAACAACGTCAATTTCTTCTCTTTCAAAAATTCCGAGAGCCGTTTTAACGGTTTCGTTGTCAAAAATCGCACATTTTCCGTTTCTTGCAAGTTCGGTTTGAGAGGAGTAAACGAGTTTTCCGCTTTCGGTTTTGAAATCGATCACAACTGCGGTGCAGTCCTTTTTTTTGACCTCTTTTATGAAAGAGGAAACGCTTTTTCCGTTCGAGAGCTTTTCATACGGCATATACAGTGCTTTGAGCGAACTGCTTTTGAAAAGGTTTTCGGAGTTTTCTTTTGAAAGACCCGAAAATTCCAATCCGGTATCAATCGGTTTGTTTGAAAACCTCAGCCCGAGGTCAACCGCAAAGAATGAGACGCAAACGATGAGAAGAAAAGAGGCCGCCGCAAGTGCAACGCGAAGGAATGAGCGTACCCGTTCTTTTTTTCGCTTCACGCGTTTTGTTTGAATGATTTTTGCCGCGGGATATTCTTTTGAAAAAGTGTAATAGCTGTTTTTGACTCTGACGTCGGAACTTTTCGGAAACGGATCCTTTTTTCTTTTGAATTTAAATTTCTTCATGACTGTTCCTTTCCGAGAAAAACCGGCAAAATCACTGCCAGAATTTGTTCGTTGATTAGTTTTGAAAACCGGAGTATTATAAAGGCAAATACATAAGTTCACCGGGAGAAAACGAA
Source organism: uncultured Eubacteriales bacterium (assembly GCA_934561055.1). Taxonomy (GTDB): domain Bacteria; phylum Bacillota; class Clostridia; order Oscillospirales; family Acutalibacteraceae; genus UBA6857. The sequence continues at coordinate 6,733 of CAKTFN010000010.1, read as the reverse complement.
GATGAAAATTGATGCGATTGACGAAAAAAGCATTCTTGTCGAACTTTCAAAAGAAGACCTTTTAAAAAACAACGTCACGTTTGAACAACTTGATTATTCAAACGAAAAAACAAGAAAGCTCGTTCGTCTTGTTCTTGAAAAAGTCCGGCTTGAAACCGGCCGCTGCATTTCCGACTGCGGCTCGCTTGAGGTTGACGTAATGCCGGATTCGTTCGGCGGCTGCCTGATGATTTTCAAAGAGAAGGCCGAAAAAAGGGAGAAAAAGGAAAAAATTTCTGTCTTTTTTACCGATGAAATCAATGACGTCATTGATCTTTCAAGAAATTTCAAAAAGTCCGGTTCAATGATTGAAAAAAACGAACTTTATCGGATTGATCGGACGTTTGTTTTGTTCGCCTTCAATGTTTCAAACGCTCAGGGTGCGGTTTTGAACGAATTTCTCGAACCTCTTTTTTTGAGCGAAGCAAAGCTGCTTTCGCTCAAAGAAGCGGGCGAATGCCTAATAAAAAGCAAGGCGCTTCAAAAACTCTCTCAGTGATTGCGAAGGCTTGCAATTGTCTTTTTCGGATCCTTTGAGCCGAAAATCGCACTTCCGGCAACAAGAACGGTTGCACCGCTTTCAACGGCAAGGGCGGCGTTTTCTTCGTTGATTCCGCCGTCAACCTGAATTTCGGTTTCAAGGCCTCTTTTGTCGATTTCCGCTCTGAGAGCCTTAACTTTTTCCATCATGTCCGGCATGAAGCTTTGACCGCCGAAACCGGGCTCAACCGTCATGACGAGAACCATTGAAAGTTTTTCAAGGAACGGAAAAACTTCTTCAACGGGTGTTCCGGGTTTTACCGAGAGGGCGGCTTTACAGCCAAGCTCCCTGATGAGGTCAATCGTTTCCTCGGTGGGGGAGTCGGATTCAATGTGGAAAGTGATGACGTCCGAACCGGCCTTGACGAAGTCCGGAATATATTTTTTCGGGTCGCTTATCATGAGGTGAACGTCGAAAACAAGGTCGCTGCATTTTCTCATGCATTTTACAATCGGCGCACCGAGGGTGATGTTCGGAACGAAGTGGCCGTCCATGACGTCGATATGAAGCCAGTCGGCACCGCATTCTTTCATTCTTTCAAATTCTTCACCCATTTTTGAATAGTCACAGGAAAGAATGGAAGGGGAAATTTTAATCATAATAAGCACCTCAATTAAACTTTTAATAATTCAAATTATTATACCATTAAGCTTTTCAAAAATCAAGAACACAGGGTTTCAAAAAGCGGTTTGCCTTTTTTTGTTTTTTATGCTATCATACCTTCGGGAGATGATAATTTTGAACGCACTTGAAAGATTTTTAAAATATGTAACTTTTGAAACAACTTCCGATGAGGAGAGCAAAACCGTTCCTTCAACCGCTTCTCAGCTTATTCTTGCCGATTACCTTGCAAAGGAGCTTAAAGAAATCGGTGTTGAGGACGCCGCACGGGACGAACTCGGCTATGTTTACGGTCATATTCCGGCAACCGAGGGGGCTGAAAATGAGCCTTCAATCGGACTTGTTTCCCATATGGACACTTCACCCGACGTCAGCGGAAAAAACGTCAACGCAAAAATAATCACCTTTGACGGAACGAATGCACCGATGATTGATGAAAAGTACATCGGAAAAGAACTTGTTGTCACCGACCGAAAAACCCTTCTCGGGGCGGACGACAAAGCCGGAGTTGCCGAAATCGTTTCCGCCTGCGAAAAAATCATCAGGAACAAAATCCGTCACGGAAAAATCAGCATTTGCTTCACTCCGGACGAGGAAATCGGGGCAGGGGCGGATCACTTTGATTTTGAACGCTTTAATGCCGACTTTGCTTATACCGTTGACGGCGGAGAACTCGGCGGAATCGAATACGAAAATTTCAATGCCGCTTCGGTTTCGCTCACGGTTCACGGAGTCAACACTCATCCAGGTTCGGCAAAAAACAAAATGAGAAACGCCGTTTTGTTCCTTCAGGAGTTTATGTCAATGCTTCCGCCTTTTGAAACTCCGGCGCATACCGAAAATTATGAAGGTTTTTATCACGTTTCCGACGTTTTCGGAAACGAAACCGAAGCGAAACTTCACATGATTATCCGTGACCACGACAAAAAGAAGTTTGACGAGCGGAAAAAGTTCGTTTCTTCGGTTGTCGATTTCCTCAATGAAAAATACGGCGAAAAAACGTTTGAGCTTTCTGTGAAGGACAGCTATTACAATATGCGTGAAATAATCGAAAAGCACATGGATATTGTCGAAAGAGCCGAAAACGCAATGAAAAAGCTCGGCGTTGAGCCTGTTGTCACTCCGATCCGCGGCGGAACGGACGGCGCAAGGCTTTCGTTTGAAGGTCTTCCGTGTCCGAATCTTTCAACCGGCGGAATGAATTTTCACAGTATTTACGAAGCGCTTTCGGTTGAAGCGCTTTCAAAAATGACCGATGTGATTGTTGAAATCATAAAGGCAGAATAAAGCAAAAGAGCCGTTCCGACAGGTTTTCGGAACGGTTCTTTTTCAGACGTCAATTTCTTTTTCAAAATCAATTATGCTTCCGTCTCTTGCGTTGATTTCATATTCGTATTCGACGAAACCTTTTTTGAATTCAATTTCATATTTGTAAATTCCGTCGTCCTCGTCAAGCTTAAACTTTTTGAACGTGACCTCGCTTTCGCCGAGGTTTGCGTGAGAAAGGACAATTGCCTTTGCATCGGAGGCACTGATGAAACCGGTTTTCGGTTTCTGCGAAGAAGCGGCGGCTGTTGTTTCCGGGTGGTCATGGTTCGCTTCAATGTCCCGGCCGAGTATTTCACCGGTGAGAGCGTTCAGCGTATATTCAAACTCCTTTGAACCGGCGGTGAATTCAAGCTCATATTCATAAATTTCATGCTCTTTTTCAAGTTTGACTTTTTTGAAACTTGCGTCCGATTCGGAAATTCCGCAGTCGGAAAGGGCAATGCGCTTTGCCTCGGTTGCAGAAATTCGTGTGTATTTTTCAAACTTCGTCTGCGGTTCGGCTTTTGAAGAGGGCGTATTGGTCGTCTGTTCGGAAAAAGCGGACGGTTGGGGCGCTTGAGCGTCCGAAGTCTCACGAAAAGGGGCGGAAGTTTTCGGTGCGGCGGTCGTTGCCGTTTCGGTCAAATCCTCGTCATACTCAATCTCACGTTCAACAATCGAGCCGTCCTTTGCGCCGATTTTGTAATCATACTCTTTGTTTTCAAATTCAAAGTTAACGTCAAAAACATATTTTCCGTTTTTCTTTGTGAAAACCGAGCTTTTGTCCTTTGCTTTTTCTTTTGAAATTCCGGCGTCGTTCAAAGCAATTTCAAGTGCTTTTTCGGAGCCGACCGAATTTTTTTCTTCGGCATCAACCGAAGAAATTATGGCTGCGGTTCCCAATGCGGCGGCAACGGCCAGCGCACAGAGTCCGATTGCGACTTTTTTCATAAGCGTTGTCTCCTTGATTTATTACAGTCTCTCCCGACTGCAAGTTAAGAATACACGGGAAAAATTAATTGTTGATTAGAATTCGGCTCTTTTGAATTCGACGCCGAAAACGCTGCCTTTTCCTTTTTCGCTGTTCACCGAAACCTTTGCGCCGTGAATTTCGGCAATCTCTTTGACGAAGGAAAGACCGAGTCCGGTTCCGCCCGTTGCCCTTGAAGCGTCTGCACGGTAAAAACGGTTCCAGATTTTTTCTGTTTCGTCTTTTTCAATACCGATTCCGTCGTCTTCAACCGAAAGGAGGACGTTTTCACCCTTTTTTTTCAGCGTAACAATGATTGAGCCGTTTTCTTTTCCGTAGCGGTAAGCGTTTGAAATGAGGTTCACGGTAAGCCGTGAAAGAAGCTCAAAGTTTCCTTCGATGAAAATGTTCGGTTCAATGTTTGAAGAAAGAGTGATTCCCTTGTCTTCAATCAAAGACATATCCTCGCAGATTGAAGAAACGCACTCCGAGAGGTTCAGCTTTTCCTTTTTGATTTTGCCGGCACCTCTTTCGATTCTTGCAAAGGAAAGCATATCGTTTGTGACCGAAGCCATTTTTTTGCTTTGCCGTTCAATAAGTTCAAGTGCCTCAATGTATTCTTCTTTTGAACGGTCTTTTTCAAGAGTGTATTGACACTGGGAAAAAATTACGGAAATCGGTGTGCGAAGTTCATGAGAAATGTCGTTTGTGAGCTGCTGTTCTTTGTTGAAGGAGTCCTCAAGCCGCTCAAACATCGAGTTGAACGATTTTGCAACGCGGTGAATTTCATCGTCTCCGGTTCCGATTTCAATGCGCTTTGAAAGGTCGTTACCGGTTCTGATGTTGTCCGCTGCCGCAGTGATTTGAATGACCGGAGAAAGCGCGCGTCTTGCAATGAGATATCCGCCGGCGATTGCAAGAAGGACAAAAAACGGAATAAACCAAAGAACGATTTTGAAAATTCTGTTCGTTTGGGTGATACTGTAATCCGAATCTACCGTTCCGCGAAGCCAAAGGTCTCCGGCCTCCGGAAGGCTCAGCCGAACGTCATAAACATAAAAAGTCCCGTTTTCCGTTTTGACCGAAGAAACGGCGCGGTCTTTAAACCGGGGGTTGTTTTCTTCGGAAAAAAGCGAGTCGTCGCCGTAAAGCAATCCGTTTTCGTCATAAAGCGAAGAGATGATTCCGTTGACGTTTCTCACAAAGTCGTCGTCAATTTCAAGCCAGCCGCCTTTGTATTCGATGCAAAGGTCATACGGATCGTCGAATTCAAGTTTGTCATAATCTTTATAAAATTCAACCTCGTCGAGATTGTTTTCAACGGTTTCAATGAGGTTTTCTCTGATTCCTTTTTGAATGACCGAACCGCTGACGAGAACCGTTGTGAGAACGGCAACGCAGGAAATGATGATGATTGCGACGGAAAACCAGAGCGTGATTTTAAGCTTCAGCGATTTTTTGATCATTCTTCCTCCCGGATAACATATCCGCTTCCTCTGACGGTGTGGATGAGCTTTTTTTCAAAACCGGAATCGATTTTTCGCCTGAGATAGCTTATATAAACATCAATGACGTTTGTTCCGCCCTCGTAATCGAAATTCCAAATGTGGTTTTCGATTTTTTCGCGTGAAAGAACGATGCCTTTGTTTCTTATCATGTATTCAAGAAGGGCATATTCCTTTGCCGAAAGTTCGATTGCTTTTCCGTCTCTTGAAACTTTTTTTGACGCAGTGTCAACCGAAAGTCCGCCGACGGAAAAAATGTTTGAGGCGGCGTTTGACGTTTTTCTGAGCATTGCCCTTATTCTTGCGCAAAGCTCGTCAAACGAGAACGGTTTGATGAGATAATCCGACGCTCCGCCGTCAAGACCCTTTACCCTGTCGCTTACTGCGTCCTTTGCGGTGAGGAGGAGAACCGGAACGGTGTTTCCGTTTTCGCGAAGTTCGCGAAGGAGCGTCAGTCCGTCCTTTTTCGGCATCATTATGTCAAGAATTATTCCGTCATATTCGGCAACGGCAAGGTGATCTTCCGCTTCTGCTCCGTCGAAGCAGCTGTCAACCGAATATCCCTCGGAGCAAAGTTTGTTTGAAATAATTTTATTAAGATCTTTTTCGTCTTCAACGACCAAAAGCCTCATGTCAGTTTCCTCCGATTTCAAAAGTTTTATAAATTATATCACACCGGCGGTATAAAAGAAAGAAGGACCGCCGCATTTTTTGCGTCGGTCCGTGGAAATGCGTTTTGATTACTTGGTGAAAAGAGCCTTGATTGCGGCGAAGAGCTTTTCAAAGAATGCGGCGAAGAAGAAATCGGAAAAATCAAAATCTTTTTCTTTTTCTGCTTTGAGGATTGTTCCGGTGAGAGCGTCAATGTCGTATTCGTAGTCGTTTTTGTCGTAATGGAAGTCAACTTCGTACTTTGCGATTCCGTCGTCATAATCAAAGTCAACCTTGACTTTCTTTGCGTCCGCTTCTTTGATTCCGGCAGCGGAAAAAGCGATTTCCTTTGCTTTTGCTTTTCCGATGTAAGCTGCGTCCGGGTCGGGAAGATTCACGCCGTTTTTGTCGATTTCGGCTTTGAGAATTGCGCCTGTCGTTGCGTTGATGTCATAGCTGTATTCGGTTGAGCCAAAGTAAAATTCAACTTCGTAAACGGCAATTTTGTTTTCAAAATCGAATTCAACAGTGAGAAATTTTGCGTCTGCGGCTGAAACTTTTGCGTCTGAAAGGGCAATTTCTTTTGCTTTTTCTTCTCCGATGTAATTTGCGCCGAAAGCTGCGAATGCCGCAACGCTCATGCACATAAGGCAGACAAGAACGAGTGATACGATTTTCTTCATTGTTTTCATGGTTTTGTTTCCTTTCATGATAAATTTTTTTGCCCGGGAATCCGTTTCTTTTTCGGTTTCCCGATTCGTTGTCTGTAGTATATGCGTGAATTATTAGAGGAAGATTAGAACCGAAAGTTTTTGAATTTTTTTCTTTTCGGTACGGCTTTGGGTGGGTTCTTTAACCGCACGTTTCATCTTTTAATTTATATACGTCCGCTGTGCCGGGGGTAGTTTTGACTACTTTTGAAATGCTCGAAGAATTAAAAATACTGCATCATCTTCTTTGGCTCCCTCCTGTGAGGGAAGCCGGCGGCTCTGCCGACTGAGGGAGGGAATTCCTACGCTAAGGTGTATTTTTTTATGCTGTCGTTTTAATTTGTACCGTGTACTATATCTTTCTATCCGTCCGCTCCGCCAGGGCACT
>CAKTFN010000009.1 GCA_934561055.1 uncultured Eubacteriales bacterium | reverse complement strand
TCAAGGCGGAAATACAGCGTAAAAGACCTTGTCAATTCGGCTTTTCATTGCTTTGTTTTGTTTCAATCGACAAAAGTGCCCCCAGCGGAGCGGACGGAAGAAAAGATATAGTACACGGTGCAAATCCAAGCGACAACATAAAAAAATACACCGTAGCGTAGGAAGTCTCTCCCTCAGTCGGCAGAGCCGACAGCTCCCTCACAGGAGGGAGCCAAAGAAAAGTGATTCAATAATTGTCATGTTTCGGGAATTTCAGCCGACAGCCAAAAGTACCCCCAGCGGAGCGGACGGAAGAAAAGATATAGTACACGGTGCAAATCCAAGCGACAGCATAAAAAATACACCGTAGCGTAGGAAATCACTCCCTCAGTCGGCAAAGCCGACAGCTCCCTCACAGGAGGGAGCCAAAGAAACCCGTGCGGTTTAAGGAACAACCCCCAAAAAATACAACCGCAGCACAGGAAGACAAAGTTAAACCGCACATTTCGGATAACCGGCATTTTTAAGAATATACAAAAACAGCGGCATGAAGCTCCACGCTTCATGCCGCTTTGAAAATCGATTTATTTCTTTGCGGTTCTGACTTTAATCACCGGTGAATACACGCTGTAAACCTTAACCTTTGAAACCGTCTTTGCGGCTCTGACTCTGAATTTGTAAACCGTGTTCGGCTTGAAAGTCATCTTTGCTTTTTTGAGCTGATTGTTTCCGATTGCCGCGGCAGACTTTTTGACCGTTGCAACGGTTACCCACTTGTTGCCCCTTTGAATCTGAACTTCGTAGCTCTGTGCTCCCGCAATCTTCTTCCAGGCGAGTGTTACCGCATTTTTCTTCGCCTTTGCGTTCACTTTTGTGATTCTTGCAAGGCCGGAATAAGCAACAACCGGATCGGAGTAATCGCCGTTGAGAGCGACCGATGCGCCGAGCGCTCTGACTCTGAATCTGTATGCTCTGTTTGCGGAAATGTAATTCTTTCCGACGGTAATGCTGTTTTTGGTGACCGTGCGAACGGTTACCCACTTTTTGTTTTTCAGAATCTGAACTTCGTATTTCTTTGCGCCGACAACTTTGCTCCAATAAAGAGTGATTGAAGAAGCAGTTCTTGCCTTCGTCTTTACGGCCGCAATTTTTGCAACCTTTGTTGAGGCGGAAATCAGTGAAGAATATTCTCCGTAAAGCGAACCGGAAACCGCTCTGACTCTGATTTTATAAGCCGTTCCGGCTTTGAGCGAAGCGATTGAAGCCGAGTTTGAAGTTACGGTTTTTGAAACCCACTTTGAGCCGTTGTAATATTCGACGCTGTAGCCCTTTGCGCCGAGAACCTTGTTCCATGAAAGGGAAATGCTGTTTTTTCCCGGTGTTGCTTTGAGACCGCTGACTTTTCCCGGAACAATTTTGAAACTTACGTTCACGTCTGCGTTTCTGACCGCACCGTCAAGATGAATAACAGCCGAAGCCGTTCCGATGTTGACGTTGTTTTTGAGTTCAGCCGTGAACTGATGCTTCGGAACCGAAACCTTTTTTCCGTTGACGGTAACGGTGACCGATGAGGGGATAATCGCCTTTCCGGTATACGTCTGATTCGCAATCGTTGCGGCGGTGATGTTCGCTTCGGTCGGATTTTTCGACGTCTTTTCGATGACAGCGGCCGCAACATAAAGGAACGGCGGAACAATCGTTGTTTTCTTCTCGCTGAGCTTTGTCAAAACCTTTTCAACGGGAACCTGAAGCGACTTGTTTGAAAATCCTGTTTGGAACGGCGCCTTTGTGTCGCATTTTACGATTGCGGGAGTACCGAACCAGTTTTCAAGGAAGTTATAAACCATGTTGTAAAGAAGAACCGAAATGTTTGCTTTTCCGAAATCGTCCGAAAATCTTACAACGACGAGATCAAAAGCTTTTTCAAGGTCAAAATTAAGAACCGCATTGAGAAAACCTTTGAAAAATTCTTCGCTCTTATATTGCTTTTTGCTTGCGGTCATGTTCCAAATCTTCGTTGTTCCGACGATTTTGTCAAACTTTTCAAAGCATGAGTCGGTTTTTTTCACGTTCAAATTGAGAGCTTTTGCAAAGCCTTTGTCAAAAAGAACAACGTTGAGAACATCGTTTGCAACCGTCCAAACATTCTTTCCCGTTCCGGGGCCGTAGCCGAGATCAAAAATTTTGTTTGCGGCGTATGCGAGATAATCGCCGAGAACGTTTTCGTAAGAGGCGGCTTTTTCGTTAACGGGAATCTCGTTTTTCTTTGCGGCAAGGATGAGAACAACCTTGAGCGCTTCGGAAAGATCTTTACATTTTGAAACCGCGTCGGCATACGCTTTGATTTCTTCGTCCGAGCTGTTTTCGGCGGCAACGCTGTTGAGGATATATTTGAGAATGTCAACCGGCTTTGCGTTTTCGTTTGAGAAAAAGTGCTTTGAAACATATTTCAAAAATCTGCTGTAGTTTTGACCGAGAAGTTTAATGTCGCTTCCGTTCACCCAACCGGTAAAATGCGGGAAAAACTGACAGATAACGTAGCCGTGAATATTGTTGAGCTGATCTTTGAGTCCTTTTGAAACGTCGAGCGGAAGGTTGTCCGTGTCAATCGTTTCGCCGTCAAAGACCATAATTTCGGAAAGCTTTTCGAGGGCTTCGCCTTTTGCTTCGATTTTTATGCTTTTGATGTCTTCAATGAAGTAATCCTTCCAGCCGCAGTCAAGAACGGTTGAAAAGAGCCTGTCAACGGTAATTCCCTTTCCGAGCACGAGACCGGGAAGATATTCATCCATAAGCTTCGGAATGAGGTCGTCAAAAATGAAAGCGTCAAAATCCTTGAGAGCTTTTTGATAGGCGGCGTTGTAACCGTCCGGGTCGGAGTTTTTGTCGTAAATGAGGCCGACAAGAAGGTCTTTGACCATTCCGGAAACGCCGTCTTTTCCGAGAATATCTTCAAGCTTCACAACGGCGTCAAGAACACCGAGGTTGATTGAACCGTCAACAACCTTTGAAATGAGCTTTGCGTTCGCTCCGAGAAGGTCAAGAACGTTATAAATTATTTCTGCGTCCTTTGCGCCCCTTTGAAGCTTTGTTTTCCATTTTGAAAGGTCAAGCTTTCCGATGTCACCGAGGGCAAGCTTTGCAGCTGCGCTGACGAATTTGTTATTGAAAATTTCGGAGAGGGTATCAATCGTTTTGCAAACACCGTTGACGCTTCGAAAGTCGATTTCAAGATATACCTCCGGTGTTAACAGCGTTTTTTTGATGATAACGACTTTGTTATAGTAATTTTCCTTTTTAAGAATTTCATCGAGGAAATCAAGGACGAACTTTGAGTTCTCCGTGTTTGAGGTCGAAAGGAAGTACTGCGCGCCGAGGGAAGGTTTTTTCTCCCCGTCGTCCGCCGCAAAAGAAAGCGTAACCGTTGAAAACGCAATCAGAACGCAGAGAACAACGCTCAACGCTTTTTTCAATATTTTTTTCATGTGTATTGCCTCCTGAAATATATTTTTGGCACCGAAAACAACACCCGGTATCCGAAGGTGCTTTTCAATGAGCCGAAGATTTTCGGTTCTGAACCCATAATACAACATTTTTCCTTCCGTAGTCAACACGGAGTGCGAAATTGGAGAAAAAACTTTAAAAAATTGTTAATTGATAAACAATATTAATAGAATTGTCGAATTTAAGTAAATATTTTACAGCACCGGTTTTAAATCGGATTTAAATATAATTTATATCCGGCAAAAATTCAAAAGTTTTCGTCTTAATCCTGCCCTCCTTCCGTGAGGGTGCTGTCGGCTCCGCTCAAAGAAGTGAACCGAAGAAAAATTTCATCTTAGTCCAAAAACGATCTTAGGTTCAAAACAAAAAAGGAGCTGCCGATTAAAGCAGCCCCTTTCCTTCGATTGAATTATTAGCTTCCTGCGAGACCGCTGAGGAAGGAGAGATTGAGATAGCCGTAATTGCTGGGAATTTCAAAGAGAGAGTCCGGAACGTCCGAAGTGATTCTTGTGATGTAAGTTGCGTCAACCGAACCGTCGGGGTTTTCGTTGTCACGGCGGACAAGAGTGTCGTTGTTGTCAAAGTAATACTTAACAACTGTTCCGTCGTCGGCCGTGTAACTTTCGCAAATCAGTTCTTTTCCGCCGACTTTTGCTTTTGAAACGGTGATTTTCTTTTTGATTTCCTGGCCAAAGTTACCCATGAGGTTGCTCATGTCCATGTCGTCGCCCATAAGATCTTCCGGCATCTTGCAATATTTCTTGAACGAATCAATGATGAGATATGTCGTTCCGGCCTTTCCGCCGCTTCCGGCGAGATAAAGCATTTTGCAATCCATCGACTGAATCTTTGTTTCAATATAAACGTTGTTGTTCTTGACGGCGGCGGTAATCGGTGTGTCGCCGAGTTCTTCGTCGTTCGTCGTGAACTCCATCAGATATGTTCCGCCCGCAAAAAGCTTCTGATATTTTGCAATGCGGTATGCGGTCAATTTATCGTTTTTCTTTTTTGTGGTCGTTGTGTTATCCCGATTCGCCGCCGAAGTTGAAGCTCCGCTTTGCGTTGTGCTTTCCCCCGCGGGGGCAGTCGTTGAATCAACGGCTCCGCTGTAATCCGACGGATTGACCGAAACGTCAATGCTCGGACCGCTGTAATTCGTCGGAAGGTCGCTGATGTTGACAACGTCGTCAACGTTTCCGACGGTTTCGCCGACATTTCCGTTTGCGTCGGTGACGGCGGCATAAACCTTTCCGTTTGCGTCGGTGACGGCAAAAAGAGTTTCTCCGCTCTTTTCGTCAACCATCGCAAGATAAGAATTTCCCTTTGCATCGGTCATAATCAGTTTTGAATCTTTCGCCGGACCTTTTTGGCCGAATAGGAAATACGCTCCGACCGAACCGGCGATTACAATAACCGCAAGAACACCGAGAACAATTCCTCTGATAATCTTTTTCATACGTTTTTCTCCGTTTCAGTGAGTCTCTTTTTATTATTCCGCAATGAGCTTTTTGGCAATCGGCAAAAATTCCGTCATATCCGAAAGTTCGATTGCGCCTTTATCCGCAAGGGCAGGGGTTTTCGGGTCAATCGGAAGAGAAGCAAGAAGTTCGGTTCCGACTTCCTTTGCAATTTCTTCTCCGTTTGCGTCACCGAAAATTCTGTGTGCTTTTCCGCAGTCGGGACAAACATAAACGCTCATGTTTTCAACGATTCCGACAATCGGAACGTTCATCATCTTCGCCATGTTGACGGCCTTTTTGACAATCAACGAAACGAGATCCTGCGGAGTTGTAACAACGATGATTCCGTCAACCTTGATTGACTGGAAAACAGTGAGGGGAACGTCGCCGGTTCCCGGAGGCATATCGATGAACATATAATCAACGTCGCCCCACGAAACCTCGGTGAAGAACTGCTGAATGACGCCGCTGATTACCGGACCGCGCCAAACAACGGGTGATTCTTCGCTTTCAAGAAGAAGATTGACCGACATTACGCGGATTCCGGTGCTCGTTTCCATCGGGATGATTCCGTTGTCATCCGCAACGGCTCTTCCCTTAAGTCCGAACATTTTCGGAACGGAAGGACCGGTTACGTCCGCATCAAGAACGGCGCATTGCTTTCCGAGACTTTGCATTGCGGAAGCAAGGCGGCACGTTACGGAAGATTTTCCGACTCCGCCCTTTCCGCTGACGACGGCATATATCTTTTTGATATTGCTCGATTTGTTTTGTTTGAGGCGCATATCCTCCTCGTTTCTGCTGCTGCAGCTTTCCGAGCATGAGGAACAGTTTCCGCCGCATTCACTCATTTTTAAACACTACCTTTCAAATCTGAAGCCGGAACAATGAGGATTCCGACTTTTGTTGTTTTTATTTTATATACAATAGTATAATTGTAGCTTAAATTGCCTTTCTTATTCCGCCTTTCGGGAACAAACGGCGCTTTTTCGCCGTCAAAGGCCGGAAGTTTTTAACATTGTGCTTTGAGAATGTTGAAAACTTTTCAGTCTCCGACAATTCTTCCGATTATATTCGCAATTACCATCGGTTTTCTCAAAACTTCAAACTGTCTTTTTCTGTCCTTCCTTTTGTCTGCGTTTTTCATGACGTCAAAAAGCGAGCGGACAGAAAGCATTTCCGAAAGCCCGGCGCAGGGATTAAAAATTTCAACGGTTTTGCTTTCTCCGGCCGAAAGGTCAAAAAAGTTTTCGGAAAAATCCGACGTTTCCTTTTCGCAGGAAAGTTCGACGTACCTCGCATATTTTTCCGCCGTGACGGTGAGATATACTTTTCCGGCACGGACGGAAGTTTCGACTCTGAGGTTCGGGTCGAAAAGTTTGAGATCCTTGTTTTCGCAAAGAATCAGGCGGTTTTCTCCGATAACTTTTCCGTCGTTGTCAACAAGGCGGGCGATGAGAATTTTGCTCTTTCTTTCCGTCGGATCGAATCCGATTCCGGTTACGCCCGAACTTGAAAAGGCACGGACAAAGATTTTTTCTTCCTTTTCTCTTCCTTTTTTTCCGTCCGTTGACTCAAAAAAGACGCTGACCTTTCCGTCGAAGGCGGTTCGGTTTTCGTTCGTGACGAAAACTTCAACCGAATTATTTTCTTCGACTGCGCTGATATGTAAGTTTTCATAAAACTTTTTCGCTTCAAACATTACGGCTTTTTTGTTTCCCCTGACGTCAAGCGAAGCCCAGGAAGCACTCTGCCAGCAGTCGTTGAGCTGCCAAAAAAGAAGACCGTAACAGCGGTTCGGATTGCGGCGAAAATGCTCCGCCGCCTCCTTCATGTATTCAAGCTGAAGAACCTGGGTGAGATATCTGCGCTCTTCTTCGTTTCTTCCGAGCGTAAAATGCTTTGAAAGATAAAAATCAAGTCTTTCTTCTCCGAGGTCGCAATACTGATTGACGGTGACGGGGAAGCAGGGATAAGACTGCATTCCGGTTTCACTGCAAAAGCGCGAAAAGCGTTTTCGGTAATAATCTTTGAGCCTGAAGCCGTGCCATGTGTTCCAGATGTGGCTGTCGCCGCTTGCGTCGCCGGACGGGTCTTTCATGTATACTCCCGAACCGGGGCTGCACTGATGATAAGGCGTTTCTCCGTCATAACGCTCAATGAGAGCGGGAAGAGTTTTATAAAAAAATTTTTCGGTTGAATTGATGAAACTTCTTTTGTTGAGCCAAGCGGCGGAAATCGATTCGATTTCATTGTTTCCGCACCAAAGGCAAAGTGAAGCGTGGTGACGGATTCTTGAAACGTTTTCCGCAATTTCCTCTTTGACTTCAAAAAGAAAATCTTCGTCCATGAACGGATAAGCGCAGCAGGCAAAAGCGCAGTCCTGCCAAACAAGAAGGCCGAGTTCGTCGCAGATGTCGTAAAAATCGTCGCTTTCGTAAAAGCCGCCGCCCCAAACACGAATCATGTTCATGTTTGCCTCTTTGCATTTTTTGAGTCTGTCATATATATCGTCTCGGGTGACGTTTGTGTAAAGCATATGGAAGGGAACAAGGTTTGCGCCCTTTGCAAAAATCGGTTCGCTGTTGATGAAAAAGCGGAAACTGTTTCCGAATTCATCTTTTTTCCGGTCAAGATAAAGAGTCCGAAGACCGATTTTCTTTTCCTTTTTTCCGATGCTGATTCCGTCGTCCGAAATCACGCTCGCCGAAACTGTGTAAAGCGGCTGAGCACCCATTGTGTTGCAAAACCAGATTTTCGGGTCGGAAATTTCAAAACCGGCAGACATATTTTCGTCGGCATGAATTTTTTCCTTTCTTCCGTCCGGATGAGTGAGCGAAAAAATCACGCTGCAAATTTTATCCGTCTTTACCGAAGCGGAAATTTTCCAGCCTTCCGCCGTTTTTCTTTGGCGAACATCCAAATTTTCGATGATTGGGTGGGAATATATGCGAATTTCGCTGTGGCCGCCGATTCCCTGAGCGCAAAGCGGCGCCGTAAAATCCCAACCGAAATGGGACGCCGGCTTTCTGATGTGCGGATGATGAGGAATACCCATTGCATTGAAGGGAAGAGAAATTGATTTTTCTTTTTCTTCGATATATTCCGTCAGGGAAAGAAATTCGATTCTAAGAATATTCGTTCCTTCAAAAACGCAGTTTTTTATGTCAATGTCATAAGAGCGATGGCAATTTTTGAAAAATCCGACTTTTCTTTCGTTGACGAAAACGTTGCAAAGAGTGTCAAGACGGTCAAAATGAAGAACAACGTTTTCTTCAAGGAGGTCGTCCTTTGTTACGGAGAACTCCTTTTGAAGCGTGAAAGAATCTTTTTCCGTGACATAAACGGACATTGCTTTTTCCGCCGAAAGCGACGGAAAATATTCGTCATAGATTTTTTTCGTGACAAAAAGCGACGGAGAAAGAATTTCTCTGTTTTCAATTGTCCATCTTCCGTCAAGGTCGATTCTTTTCATTTTTTCACCTCAAAAATTTTATTCCCCAACAATTTTCAAAAGCTCTTTTGCGTTGTCAATGATGTATGTTGCACCGTGTTCTTTGAATTCTTCCCTTGAACCGTAACCGTAGGTTACGCCGACGCTGTCAACTCCGGCTCCGGCCGCTCCGTCAATGTCAAAATAGCGGTCGCCGACCATGAGAGTATGCTTTTTGTCTTCGTCGGAAAGTTTTTTCATGCTTTCAAGAACAAGGTCGGTTTTTCCGGGGTGGTTGCTGTCGTCAAACTTTGTTCCGACGATTGCGTCAAAATGTTCGGTGATTTTGAGGTAATCCATCACGTCATAAATGAGCTTCACCGGTTTTGAGGAAGCAATTCCGATTTTCACACCCTTTTCTCTGAGTGTTTTGATCGTTTCAATCACTCCGTCATAAACGAAACATTCATAGATTCCGATTTCACGGTAACGCTCACGGTATTTTTTGATGTACTCTTCAACCTCGTCTTCCGAAACGCCGTAAAAAGTCACATAGCTGTAATGAATCGGCGGACCGATGAATTTTTTGAGGTCGGAAAGGTCGGGAACTTCGTGTCCCATCTGTTCAAAGGAATATTGAAGGCTTTTGAGAATTCCTTCGCCGGTATCGACAACCGTTCCGTCAAAATCAAAAATAACATAATCGTAGTTTTTCATTTTCTTCTCCGTGATTAAAATATCTTTTATCTTTTATCTGATTTGAAAGTCAGAAGGCGGCAGAGTATAAAGAATTGTTTTCGGTTTAACCGCACGTTTTTCAAACAAATTTTGCGGCGGAAAAAGTTTTGGTTATAAACGTCGGTTCAACGCTTCATTCGCCGAAAGGCAAAAGACTCTTAAAATCCGGAAACGAGCGAGAATGCGGTCACTCTTCCTTCTTCAAGAACAATGTTGCTTTCGCCTTCGCCGTAAATTGCTTCCTGAACCCTTTGAGCCGCAAGGGGAAGATCCATCAAAACAACGGACTGATCGCCGACATAGCCTGTGCGGAAAACGTCGTTGTCGCTTATCGGAGTTTGAACGATTTCGTAATTGATCCAGCCGTTTGCGAGAGCCTGGGCGGCATAGGACAAAATCTGCATTTTTGTAAGGTCGGTTTTAACATACTTGAAAAGTGTGTCGAGTGCATTGCTCAGCTGAGTGAGGCTTGCGCCCTTTGCGGAATTGATGAGCGCCATGATTACCTGACGCTGACGTCTTGTTCTGCTGACGTCGGAATCCGAGTCGGAGTGACGGATACGGGCAAAAACAAGAGCCTGTTCTCCGGTGAGCTTAACCGCCGGACCGTAATCAATCGTGTGTTTCGTTGTTCGGTTGATGTATTCGGCCTCATACTGCTGAACTTCGATTGTCAATCCGCCGAGTGCATTGATGATATCCGTGAAAGAAGAAAAATCAACGGCAACGTAATAATCGATGTCAATTTTGAAATCCTTTTCAAGCGTGTCGATAAGCGCTTCGTCCGAGCCGTACATATAAGATGAATTGAGCTTTCCGTATCTTCCGGTTCCGTCGATATTCATATAAGTCCAGGTATCGCGGAAGAAAGAGGTCATGTTGATTTTTTTCGTCTTTTTGTTGAGCGAAACAAGAATGAGCGAGTCTGAACGGCCGCCGTTTTCAAGGGCGGTATCCGAATCAAGACCGACGAGCAAAACGTTGATTACGTTTTTGCTTGAACGCAGTTCTCCGCCGTTGTTCGCCCATTCATAAAGATATTCATTGAGTGAACCGGCATTATTGATTGCGGTCATGATTTTATATTCCTCGTCTTCGATGACGTCATCCTTCGGAACGCTGACGGCCGGGGTTTTCTTTCCGTCATCATAGGTGATTCCGTTGAGAAGACTGTTGACATAGCCGAGGCCGAGGGCAATAATCAGCATGAATGCCGTCAAAATAAAATAAATATTTTTTGCTCTTCTTCGCTTGTTTGTCCAGAAAAAAGCGGCAACCGGATTCGGTTTTTTATCTGCCCTTTGCTTTTTTTCTTTCTTTTCATTTTTCACAAAATCACCCTTTATAAATCTTTGATTTTGAACGTTTTTTCTTCAATGCCGGCTTCAGTCACAAAACAAAAGAACTTATTTTTATTGAAGCCAAATATCCACGGTTGATTATATTTGCGGAATTTAAAATTAGTTTAATACATTAAAAGTTGCAAAAACATATATTGGCTCCCGCTTGTGAGGGAGCTGTCGGCTTTGCCGTCTGAGGGAAAGATTTTCCACGCAGGCTTTGCTTTAAACCCGACTCCCTTTGGCACTGCGTGCCACCTCCCTCATAGGAGGGCGGTAAGGTTTAACTTCACGGTTCACCCGAAAATTTTTACAACAAAAAGGTTGGGTTCATGGGTCAGCACAGATCCGACCCGTACGAAGCTATTCCGATTGGGTAAATTTTTCCTTGGCTCCCGCTTGTGAGGGAGCTGTCGGCTTTGCCGACTGAGGGAGAGATTTTCCACGCAAACTTTTCTATAAACCGAACTTCCTTTGGCAATGTTAGCCGCACGGTTCACCTGAAAATTTTGCGGTGGAAAATATCAAATCCCATGGGCGCCTTGAAAGACGCCCGTTCGGTTTATTCGCTTTCGGTTTCTTCCTCTGCGGTTTCGGCTTCGCCGGTTTCGCTTTCCGTTTCGGCTTCTTCGGTTTCCTCTTCACGCTTGACTGCGGTTACGGAAACAACCTTTTCGCCGTCGGAGGTTTTCATAACGTTGACGCCCCTTGAGGTTCTTGATGCGGAGTTGACGCTTTCGGAGTCGATTCTGATTACGATTCCGTCGGAGGAAATGAGAATTACGTCGTCACCCGGACGAACAAGGCAAACTGCGGCAACAAGACCGTATTTTTCCGTCTTGTAGTTGATTGAGCCTTTGCCCGAGCGTGACTGAAGGTGATATTCGGAAATTGCGCTTCTTCTTCCGATTCCGTTTTCGCTGACGGTGAGAATCATTGCGCCGTTTTCCTCGTCGTCTTTGTTGATTGCACACATTCCAACAACTTCGTCGCCGTCTCGAAGGTCAATTGCACGAACACCTCTTGCGGTTCTGCCGATTGCTCTTGCGTCGTTTTCGTTGAAGCGGATTGCAAAACCGTTCTTTGTTGCAACGAGGATATCGTCGTTTCCGCCTGTGAGCCATACCCACGCAAGCTCGTCGCCCTCGTCAAGAGTGATTGCGATGATTCCGCTCTTTCTGATGTTTTTATATGCGTCAAGCTCGGTGCGCTTGATGATTCCTTTTCTTGTGACCATGCAAAGGTAATGTTCGTCTTCGCCGAAGTCGGGAACACGAATCATTGCACTGATTTTTTCGTCCGCTTCAACGGGAAGAAGGTTGACAACGTTCATACCCTTGCTCTGGCGGCTGCCTTCCGGAATTTCGTACCCTTTGAGCCTGTACGCTCTTCCCTTTGTTGTGAAGAACATGATGTAATCATGACTTGAGCAGGTGAACATTGTTTCGGCAACGTCCTCTTCTCTTCTGCTCATACCCTTGACGCCCTTTCCGCCCTTTTTCTGAACGGTATAAACCGAGGCGGGAATACGCTTGATGTAACCGAAGGTTGTGAGCGTAAATACGCACTGTTCCTCGGGAATGAGGTCTTCGATGTCAACTTCGCCGGAAACCGCCGCAATTTCGGTCAGTCTTTCATCGGCAAAGCGGCGCTTGATTTCAAGAGCCTCTTCTTTTACGATTGCAAGAACCTTTTTTTCGTCGGCAAGAATACCTTCGTATTCCGCAATTTTTGCGCAGAGTTCTTTCAATTCGTTTTCAATTTTGATTCTTTCAAGACCTGTGAGCTGGCCGAGACGCATTTTTACGATTGCGTCCGCCTGAATTTCGTCAAGGTTGAAGCGCTCCATGAGAGCGGCTTTACCTTCGTTTTGATCCTTTGCTTTTCTGAGGATCGCAATGATTTCATCGATGAAATCAAGGGCGGTCTTTAAGCCTTCAAGAATATGTTCACGCTCTTTCGCTTTGCGAAGGTCAAAGCGTGTACGCCTTGAAATGACTTCTTCCTGAAACTTGATGTAATGTTCAAGAATCTGGCGAAGTGTAAGGATTCTCGGAACGCCGTCAACGAGGGCAAGCATGATAATTCCGTAGGTAATTTGAAGCTGGGTCATTGAAAACAGCGTGTTGAGAACAACCTGCGGATTGGCTTCACGCTTGAGATCGATAACAAGGTGCATACCCTGGCGGTTCGAATAGTCGTTGATATCCGAAATTCCGTCGATTCTCTTGTCCTTGACAAGGTCTGCCATAGCCTCGATAAGGCGGCGTTTGTTGACCTGATAGGGAAGCTCGGAAACAACGATTGAAAACCTTCCGTTTTTGTTTTCAACAATTTCCGTTCTTGCTCTGACGGTAATTTTTCCTCTTCCGGTTCCGTATGCGGCTCTGATTCCGCTTTTTCCCATAACGATTCCGGCGGTCGGAAAGTCCGGTCCTTTGATGTGCTCCATGATTTTTTCAAGCGGAGCGTCCGGGTCGTCGATAAGGCAGCACATTCCGTCAATGACTTCACCGAGGTTGTGCGGCGGAATGTTCGTTGCCATACCTACGGCAATACCGGTTGAACCGTTGACAAGAAGGTTCGGAAAACGGGAGGGGAGAACGGTCGGCTCTTTGAGTCGGTCGTCATAGTTCGGAATGAAATCAACGGTTTCCTTGTCGATATCCGTGAGCATTTCCATTGAAATTTTGCTCATTCTCGATTCGGTGTAACGGTAAGCGGCCGGTGGGTCGCCGTCAACGGAACCGAAGTTTCCGTGGCCGTCAACAAGGATATATCTCGTTGAGAACTTTTGAGCAAGTCGAACCATTGCGTCATAAACCGAAGCGTCGCCGTGCGGATGGTAACGTCCGAGAACCGAACCGACCGTGTCGGCGCACTTACGGTAGGGCTTGTCCGGATAAAGCGAGTTTTCGTGCATTGTGTAAAGAATACGTCTGTGAACGGGTTTCATTCCGTCACGGACATCGGGAAGCGCTCTTGACGTGATAACCGACATGGAGTAATCGAGGAATGATTTTCTCATTTCTCCGTTAAGGTCAACGTCAATGATTGTTTGGTTTTCAAATCTGAGATCGTCGTTATTTCTGTCCATTCGTTATCACCCCTTTATATATCAAGATTTTGAACGTACTTTGCGTTCTTTTCGATGAAGTCACGTCTGGGTTCAACCTTGTCTCCCATGAGGATTGAGAAGGTTTCGTCCGCCTGCATTGCGTCCTCAAGGTTAACTCTGAGCATAATTCTTCTTTCGGGATCCATTGTTGTTTCCCAAAGCTGTTCGGCGTCCATTTCACCGAGACCTTTGTATCGCTGAATCGCCGCACCGGGCATTTCCGCCATGAGCTTGTCTCTTTCCTCGTCTGAGTAAGCGTAAGCGTGCTTTTGTCCCTTTGAAAGCTTGTAAAGCGGCGGTTGTGCAATGTAAACATAGCCGTTGTCGATGAGCGGGCGCATATAGCGGAAGAAGAATGTGAGAAGGAGCGTTCTGATGTGCGCTCCGTCAACGTCGGCATCGGCCATGATGACGATTTTGTGGTAGCGAAGCTTTTCCTCGTTGAAGTCGTCTGCAATGCCTGCGCCGAGAGCCATAACAACGGGGCTTAACTTGTCGTTGCCGATAACCTTGTCAAGTCTGCTCTTTTCAACGTTGAGCATTTTTCCCCAAAGGGGAAGGATTGCCTGAATTCTTCTGTCTCTTCCTTCCTTTGCCGAGCCGCCTGCCGAGTCACCCTCGACAATGAAAAGCTCTGTAACGGACGGGTCTTTTTCGGTGCAGTCGGAAAGCTTTCCGGGAAGGGAGTTGCTTTCAAGCGGAGACTTTCTTCTTGCAGCCTCTCTTGCTTTTCTTGCGGCCTCTCTTGCGCGTGAAGCGTCAAGAGCCTTTGAGAAAATCATCTTTGCAACCTGCGGATTTTCTTCAAAGTAGTCGGTGAGTTTTGTGTATACGGTTGAAGCGACAAGCTTTGTGATGTCGGTGTTTCCGAGCTTTCCCTTCGTCTGGCCTTCAAACTGGGCGTCGGTGAGCTTTACGCTGATTACGGCAACAAGACCTTCACGGCAGTCTTCGCCGGAAAGCTTTTTGTCGGAATCTTTGAGAATATTATATTTCTTTCCGTATTCGTTAAACACCTTGGTCAGTGCGGTTTTGAAACCTGTTTCGTGAGTACCGCCGTCAACGGTGTGAACGTTGTTTGCATAGGAAAGAATCGTTTCGTTGTAGCCGTCGTTATACATGAGCGCAATTTCGGCGCTTCTGTCTGAGGAAACGGCGGAAAAATGAATCGGCAAATCATGAACGGGAGTAAGTCCTCGGCTTTCGTTGATGTATTCGACGAAAGAACCGATTCCGCCTTCATAGCAGAAATGATCCTGAACAACGTTTTCCGGATCACGGCTGTCGGTCAAAGTGATTGCAAGGCCGGCATTGAGGAAAGCGCTTTCACGAAGGTGGCGCTGAAGTGTTTCGTAATCATAAACGGTTGTTTCCCGGAAAATTTCGGCGTCCGGCTTAAACTTGATGAACGTTCCCGTTTCGGACGTATCGCCGATGATGTCAAGATCCGAAGCGATGTGACCTCTTGTAAAGCGCTGGCGGTAAACATGGCCGTTTTGAGAAACCTCAACTTCAAACCATTCCGAAAGCGCATTAACAACCGATGAACCGACGCCGTGAAGACCGCCGGAAACCTTGTATCCGCTTCCGCCGAACTTACCGCCGGCATGAAGCACCGTGAGAACAACCGTAACGGCCGGAAGACCTTGCTGTTCATTGATTCCGACGGGAATTCCTCGACCGTTGTCACGGACGGTGATTACGTCTCCGGGAAGAATTTCAACCTCGATGTGGGTACAAAAACCGGCGAGGGCTTCGTCGATTGAGTTGTCAACAATTTCATAAACAAGGTGGTGAAGTCCTCTGGGTCCCGTTGAACCGATGTACATTCCGGGGCGTTTTCTGACAGCCTCAAGGCCTTCGAGAACCTGAATGGCATCGGCGTTATACTCTTCGGTAACAACGGTATCCATAAGTTCAAGGTCTTCGGGAAGATCTTCACGTTCGATTTCGATATCGCCCGAATCCTGTTCTTTTTCTTCGATTTCTTCTTCAAGAAATTCTTCGTTTTTCTTTTCGTTTTCATTCATGTCCGAAAATTACCTCCGATGAAAATTTGATTTGTTGTGGATATTTTATCAGTTAAAATTCATTATTATCATCATTCAGTTATTAGAAGATTTCTAATAATTTTTTTATGGATCTATCAGTTTTTCCGGGCGGAACAAAATCCGCCTCTACGGTTTATCTATAAATTTTTATGATGCAAACGGTTAGGTTTCATGGGTAGGCACGGGTTTGACCCGTACAAATTTAACCTCATTCGCCCGCCGTTTCTTTCACGCTTTTGATTCTCTTTCCGATTGTTCCGGGCGAAAGGTGAGAGACAAAAATTCTTCTGCCCTCGCAAACGACGAACGAACGGGGAAGTTCGGCGGAAACATAATAGACGTTCTTTTTCTTTTCGTTTTTTGAAAGGTAGTCCCTTGTGATTTTTGAAACGGTTGTTGTTTCAAGGTCAAAAACACCGATGATTTCTTTGTCGTTCACAACAGTGTTTTGTCCGAGGTGAATGTACATAAAAAGACCGCCTTTAAATTCAAAGAAGTTCTCCGTTCTTCATTTCAAACGCTTTTCCGTATTTGAGACTTTTGACGGAGTTCGGATCGCAGCAGGTAATGAATACCTGCCAGTTTTTTATATGATTAAGAATATAATTTTGTCTTGAAAGGTCAAGCTCGCTCATCACGTCGTCAAGAAGGGCAACCGGTTGTTCTCCGGTAAAGTCCTTTATCACCGCCGCTTCCGAAAGTTTCAGCGAAAGTGCGGCGGAACGCTGCTGTCCCTGTGAGCCGAAGGCTCTTGCCGCAATGTTGTCAATCGTGATTGAAAGGTCGTCTCTGTGAGGGCCGACCGATGTGAAGCCTGTCGAAATGTCGTTTTTTCTCGACGCAAAAAGAAGATTTTTGAGGTTGTCGTAAATTTCCTGCTTATCCTTTCCGAAAGCGGAACAGTTTTCACGGTAGGAAACAGAAAGCTTTTCTTTTCCCGATGAAATTCCGCCGTAGATATCCTCGCAAAAGCGTGAAAGCGCATTGACGTAGCCGATTCGCTGGCGGATAATCTCGCTCCCGTAAAACGCAACTCTTTCCTCCCAAACGTCCAAAAGCTCCTGAAGTTCGGAATGAAAACAGCAGTCCTTCAAAATAATGTTTCGTTCCGAAAGTGCTTTGTTGTAATTTGCAAGTGTGACGGCATATTTCGGCTTGAGCTGGCTGATTGCCGTGTCAAGAAACTTTCTTCTTTCGCCCGGTCCACCCTTAACGAGTGTAAGATGTACCGGAGAAAAAACAACGGACGAAAATTCACCGATAACTTTTGACGTTGATTTAAGCCTTATTCCGTTGAGAGAAAAGGAGCGCCCTTTTTCAATTTCGAGCGAGATGTTTTGCTCTCTTCCCGAACCGAAAAAATCAAGCGAAAGCTTCGCTTTTTTTGCGTTGAAATTTATAAGCTCACTTTCCGCCGAGCCTCTGAATGAGCGGCAGCCGGTGAAAAGCCAGATTCCTTCGAGAAGATTCGTTTTTCCCTGAGCGTTGTCACCGAAAATCACGTTGATTCCTTCGCAAGGTTCAAGAACGGCTTCCTTCAAATTTCTAAAGTTCAAACATTCAAGTTTTTGAACAGTCACTTTGTTACCTCATAAATGACGTTTCCGAATTCAAATTCGTCCCCTTCACGGAGTTTTTTTCCTCTTTGAAGGCAGACCTCACCGCCGACTTTGACTTTTCCGTCAAGAACAACGGTTTTTGCTTCTCCTCCGCTCGAAACGGCGTTTGCAAGCTTCAAAGCGGAATCGAGACGGATGAAATCCGTAACTATCGGAAGCGTGACTTTTTTCTTTTCGGCAACACGAACTTTGATTTTCATAAAATCTTCCTTTGAAAAAATGATTGGTTTGTGATTGTTTTCGACACAAATATCTGCGGGTAAAGCAAAGTTTTCCCTTTTATAAAAAATCTCAAAAAATTAAATTCTTACCGGCAGAACAAGGAACAAAAACTTGTCTCCCTCAGTCGGAAGGAAAAGAATCGGCTGGCTTGAGGAGTTAAGCTCAAGTCTTATCTGTTCGCTTTCCGTCGCTTTGAGTGCGTCAAGAACGAATTTGCTGTTGAAACCGATTTCAATGTTTCCGCCTTCGATTTCGGCCGGCATTTTGTCGTTTGCGGTACCGATTGAAGTTACGGACGAAAATTTGAGAACACCGTTTTCAATGAGGCAGCGAACGGGACTTGAACGGTCGGTAATAATGAGCGACGTTCTTTCAACGCATTCGATGAGCCTTCTTGTGTCTGCGGTGATTTTTGTTGAAGACGTGATGGGAATTGCAGCCTTGTAATCAATGAAGTTTCCTTCAAGAAGGCGGGAAATTACTCTGTATTCTCCGACTTCAAAGCAGATGTGCCTTTTTCCGACGCTGATTGAGCAAAATCCTTCGTCGTTGTCCGAAAGTTTGATTACTTCATTAAGAGTTTTCGACGGAACAACAAAAGCAACTTCTTCTCCGTCATAGTCAATGTCTTCTCTTCTGACGGCGAGTCTTGCGCCGTCAACGGCAACAAGGATGATTTTTCCGTTTCCGATTTCAAAGCGAACGCCCGAATGGACGGGATTTCTTTCACTCGTTGAAACGGAAAAAATTGTTTTTCTGATCATGTCCTTCAAAAGAGCCTGATTGATAACAATCGGAAAACCTGCGGAAACTTCCGGAATGTCCGGATATTCGTCTGCGGAAGTTCCGATGATTGAATACTGAACTTCGCCACTTGTAATTTTGCAAATATTTCTTTCATCGCTTTCGATTGAAACGGTGTCGTCCGGAACCATTCTGAGAATATCGCAAAGATTTCTTGCGTTGAGGATGATTTTTCCGTTTTCTTCAACCTCGGCCGGAATGAAAGTTTCCGAACCGACTTCAAGATCGTATCCGGTGAGCTTCACCGAATCGGAAAGTGCACTTATGAGAATTCCTTCGATTGCGGGAATCGTTGATTTTGATGAAACGGTTCTCTGCACGTTCATGCAGGCTTTTGAAAGTTTTGCGCTGTCGCAAACAATTTTCATGTTTCTTCCTCCGTTTTGTATGAAATGTAAGATAATAAAAATAGTAGTAGTAGTAGCCGGCGTTAAAAAGAGGAAAACCTCAAAAAACCGTTGATTATAAAGACAAGAGACGGTTTTTTTCCTGTTAAAGCCGTTGTTTAAAATTTCCTGTTTTTAACAATGCTTTTTTGGAAATATTGAAAATGTTAAAAAGTCGATGTTGAATGTTAAAAAAAGTGTTGAAAAGTTATTTTCTTATTCTTCATTAATATTTTTGATTATGTCATCGACGGTTGCCTTGAGCTGAACGTTTTCCGAAAGCTTATCTTCAATTTCTTTGAGTGAATAGATGATTGTCGAATAATGCTTGTTTCCGAATTCCGCACCGATTGCTTTGAGGGAAAGGGTTGTGATTGCGTGAACGATATAAATCGCAACCTGCCTTGCAAGGGAGATGTTTGCGTTTCTCTTGTCAGAGCGGATGTCGGCGGGAGATACGTTAAAGGTTCTTGAAACCTCGTTGATGATGTTTTCAACCGTAATCGGCGTCGGCTGATTGTCGTTGATAATGTCGCTGATTGCACGTTTTGCGATTGCGACGTTCGGCTTTGTTCCTTCAACGTCCTGATAAGCTTTGATTTTTTTAACCGCACCTTCAAGCTGACGGATGTTCTTTTTGATGTTTTCCGCAAGGTAATTGACAACCTCATCCGAAAGGCCGAGACCGAGCTCGTCGCTTTTTTTCTTGATAATTGCCATTCTTGTTTCAAGGTTCGGCGGCTGAATGTCGGCAATGAGTCCGCATTCAAAACGGGTGCGGAGTCTTTCCTCAAGGGTCATCATTTCCTTCGGCGGACGGTCGGAGGTGAGAACAATCTGCTTTCCGGCGTCGTTGAGCGCATTGAAGGTATGAAAGAATTCTTCCTGAGTTGCTTCCTTTTTTGAAATGAACTGAATATCGTCAACCAAAAGGAGGTCTGCGCTGCGATATTTTTCGTGGAACGCATGAGTGTTGTGGTTTCCGATGTAATAAACAAGTTCGTTTGTGAAATGTTCGCCGCTTGTATAAATAATGTTTGAATTCGGGTTGTTTTCCTTGACCTGGTTCATGATTGCGCAAAGAAGGTGGGTTTTTCCGAGTCCGCTGTGTCCGTAGATGAAAAGCGGGTTATAGGCTTTTCCGGGAGAATGGGCAACGTTGAGAGCGGCCGCATGGGCAAAGCGGTTCGACGGGCCGATGATGAAATTGTCGAAGGTATAGTTATAATCGGCTCCGGTGCGGTTATCCTGCTTTTCGGTTTCCTCTTCTTCCCCGTCCTCTTTCGGAGATTCGAGGCAGAGCTTAATCGGAAAGCCGACAACTTCTTCCGAAGTTTTTTCGATTAATTCGGTGAATTTTGAAGAAACGATTTTCTTTTTGAATTCGCTGATCGAAAGGGTGAGAGTGTCATCGGTGAAGTCAACAAATTCAAGCGGCGAGAGCCAAACATTGAAAGCGACTTCCGTAACTTTTGTTTTGAGAAGATCTTTTATAATGACCCAGATTTCATCAAATGAATCCATTTTTTCCTCCTTTTGAAGTCAAACGTCTGCAAAAAAAGCCGAAAATCCGAAAAAGAAAACAGCAGACGAAATTATTCGCTTTGTTTTTTCTTAATTGGCGGGCATACTTGACAGAGCATATTAAGGAATATATAATACTTTATATATGTTTTTGAAAATGCCCGCAAAAATGAAAATACGATTACATTTAATTGTAGCATAAAAAATTGCTTTATGCAAGAGTTAAGCTAAATTTTGACGGTTAAAAGGCTTTTTTTGCTTTTCTGCGTTCGGATATTATTTTTGGTATTAACTCTTAAAATGCGGTTTTTTTAGGGAGAAAACGGCAATGAAGATAAAAAGTAAAAATAACAACATAATTTTGAGTGATATTTCCTGTTTCAACGTCGGTCTTTCGGTTGACTGCGGCCAGGCATTTCGCTGGACAAAAAAAGAAGACGGTTCCTTTCACGGCGTAATTTTTAAAAGAGTGGTAGACATAATTCAAAAAGAAAATGAAATCATTTTCAAAAACACCGACGAAAAAACTTTCAACGAAGTTTTTGTTCCGTATTTTGATTTGAACCGTGATTACGAAAAAATCTGTTCCGGTTTTGACGACAAGTATCTCAAAGAAGCTTGCAAAGAATACCGTGGAATCAGAATCCTTCGCCAGGAGCCGTGGGAAACCCTTTGTTCATTCATAATTTCGCAAAACAACAATATTCCGAGAATCAAAGGAATCATCGAAAGGCTTTGCGCTTCTTTCGGAGATGACCTCGGAAACGGTGATTTTTCTTTTCCTTCGGCAGAGGCAGTTTCAAAGCTTTCACAAGAGGACCTTGCGCCGCTGAGAGCCGGGTTTCGGAATAAATACATCCTTGACGCTGCGGCAAAATGTTTTTCCGGCGAGGTCTCGCTTGAAAAAATTAAAACCATGCCCATCGAAGAGGCACGGCAGGAGCTTATGAAAATAAAAGGCGTCGGACCGAAGGTTGCGGAGTGTACTCTTCTTTACGGCTTCGGACGAGTTGAAGCTTTTCCGATTGACGTTTGGGTAAAGCGAATTCTTTCCGAGCTTTATGAAGACGGACTTCCGAAATGTACAAAAGGCGTTGAGGGAATCGCTCAGCAATATCTTTTTCACTGGCGCAGAAACCTTGAAAATAAGTAAGAAAGTTTTTCCGGAAAAATATCTTACATATATAATTTTACAGCCTGTTTTTTTGAAAGTCAAGAAATTTAATTTTTGATTTTCCGGGAAAAGTCGCAAAAAAGACAAATGTCGAATTTTAAAAATTTGTACCTTTTATCTGTTTGGCGTACGGTTGACAAGCCGATTTTACTGTGATAGAATGCTTTTTGTAAATCGGCTCTGCTGTATAAATAGGCGGTTGACCCTCTGAAAGGATATATTCTTAATGAGGGACTGTTTTATTATTTTTTTTCGGTCAAATTTAATTATGGATAAGATTATGAACATCAAAGAAAAAGCAATCAACTGCGTTGAAGCGCTCAAAAAAGAATATCCGGACGCAATCTGTTCGCTTGAAGCGAAGGACCCTTTGCAGCTTCTCATCGCAACCCGTCTTTCCGCTCAGTGTACCGACGCAAGAGTCAATCTTGTGACTCCGGTGCTTTTTGAAAAATATCCGTCGCTTGACGCTTTCTGCGAAGCCGACGTCGGTGACATTGAAAAAATCATTCATTCGTGCGGCTTTTTCAGAGCAAAAGCGAAAGACATTGTCGGCATGGCAAAAAAAATAAAAAGCGACTTTAACTGTCAGGTTCCGGACAGCATTGAAAAACTGACCTCACTTCCCGGCGTAGGTCGAAAAACGGCAAATCTCATTATGGGTGACGTTTACAAAAAGCCCGCCGTTGTTGCCGATACTCATTTGATACGCATCACGAACCTTCTCGGCCTTGTTTCGGTGAAAGATCCCTATAAAGTCGAACTTGCACTCAAGGAGATTCTTCCGCCTGAAGAAAGCAACGATTTTTGCCACAGAGTTGTTCTTCACGGAAGGGCGGTTTGCGTTGCAAGAAGACCGGACTGTGAAAACTGCTGTTTGAATGAGTTTTGTGACTATTTCAGAAATAAAAAAGAACCATCAAAAAAAAATGAAAAAAATTGTAAAAACTATTGACAAACAGCGAATGATATAATATAATATGCAAGCGTTGTAAAACGGCGCCGACGTGGCGGCATAGCTCAGTTGGCTAGAGCATTCGGTTCATACCCGGAGTGTCGTAGGTTCGAATCCCACTGCCGCTACCATTTCTTGAAAATAAAGAGCGGCTTTCACGTCTCTTTTGAATAATATTACGGCCCGGTGGTCAAGCGGTTAAGACACCGCCCTTTCACGGCGGTAACACGAGTTCGATTCTCGTCCGGGTCACCAAGCAAGCTGTTGCAAAAGGGATTTCCCTTTGCAACGGCTTTTTTGTTTTGTAAAAACATCTATTATCTGTTATCTCTTATCTGCCCTAATACAGAAGGTGGCGGATTATAAAGAGTTTTGTGCGGTTAAATTCGTTGGAGCGGAACAAAATCCGCCCTACGGGTATAATTTTATGTTCGCATTTTAAATGAAAAAGTTCATGCGTCTAAAGGTTCGAGCCATACGAAACGACAGCTTAACGATTTATATTAAAATGTTATATATAAATATTAATATAATATTTATATAAATTAAACTTTAAAATTTAACCGTTACATTTTCCACCCGTTGTTATAAGAATGTTGAAAATTTTTGTTTTCAACCAAAAATACCTTCAAAAACGGGTAAAATATAAAATATTCCGTCCGTTCGATAAAAATTTTCAAAACGATGGAATGATCATTAAAGAAAAAATTATTAAATGCAGACGCCTGCCTGCAAACGGAGGTCAAAATGCAATATAATGCTAAAAATTATGACGTCATTGTTATAGGCGCAGGTCACGCCGGAATCGAAGCCGGTCTTGCTGCCGCAAGGCTCGGTGTGTCCGTCGGCGTTTTTACAATCAATATGGACTGGGTCGGCAATATGCCGTGTAACCCTTCAATCGGCGGAACGAGCAAAGGACACCTTGTCCGTGAAATTGACGCCCTCGGCGGAGAAATGGGAAAAGCCGCCGACGAAAACACTCTTCAAAGCCGAATCCTCAACCGCGGAAAAGGCCCTGCCGTTCATTCGCTTCGTGCTCAGATTGACCGAAGAAGATACAGCGAATACATGAAAAACGTCATGGAGTCTCAGTCGAACCTTGAAATTGTTCAGGCCGAGATTACCGATATCAAACAGCTTGAAACAGGAGAGTGGCAGCTCCTTACCCGACTTGAAGCAATTCATAAAGCAAAGTGCGTTGTTCTTGCAACGGGAACTTTTCTCGGCGGAAAGATCTATGTCGGCGACGTTTCCTATGAAGGCGGCCCCGACGGAATGTTCGCTTCAACCGAGCTTGCCGCCTCGCTCAAGCGTTTGGGTGTACCGACAAGAAGGTTCAAAACCGGAACGCCGTCAAGAGTCAACAAAAGAAGCATTGATTTTTCCCGCCTTGAAAAGCAGGACGGCGACGAAAAAACCGTTCCTTTTTCTTTTGATACCGAACACCCGATTGAAAACAAGCTTTCGTGCTATATGACCTACACCAACGGCGAAACTAAGCGTGTTATTCTTGAAAACATTCACCGTTCGCCGCTTTACGGCGGAAAAATTGACGGAGTAGGTCCGAGATATTGTCCGAGCATTGAAGATAAAATCGTCCGCTTTTCCGAAAAAGAGCGCCACCAGCTTTTCATTGAGCCTTGCGGCGAACACACGCAGGAGATGTACCTTCAAGGAATGTCGTCCTCTCTTCCGGAGGACGTTCAGCTTCAATTTTTGAGAACGATTCCGGGGCTTGAAAATGTTCAGGTTATGAGAACGGCGTATGCAATTGAATATGACTGCGTCGATCCGCTTGCCCTTTATGCTTCGCTTGAATTCAAAAAGTTTTCCGGTCTTTTCGGGGCAGGGCAGTTCAACGGCTCAAGCGGATACGAAGAAGCCGCCGCTCAGGGGCTTATTGCCGGAATTAATGCCGCAAAAAAGGTTCAGAAAAAAGAACCGCTCATTCTTGACCGGGCAAGTTCATATATCGGAACGCTCATTGACGACCTTGTTACCAAAGGCTGCAGCGATCCTTACCGAATGATGACCTCCCGTTCGGAATATCGCCTTATTCTCCGCCAGGACAACGCCGATTTGCGTTTGACCGAAATCGGATTTCAAATCGGCCTTGTCGGAAAAGAAAAGCATGAGAGGCTGCTTAAAAAGCAGGAGCTTATAAAAAAAGAACTCAAACGCATTGAATCAACCGGACTCGCACCGAATGATGAACTCAACAAACTCCTTGTTTCACGTGAAACATCTGCAATGACAAACGGTTGCCGGCTGATTGACCTCATCCGCCGTCCTCAGCTTTCATACGAACTTTTAAAGCCGTTCGACCTCACAAGACCCGACTATCCGGACGAGGTTTTTGAACAGGTTGAGATTGAAGTAAAATATGAAGGTTATATCAAACGCCAACTTGCACAGGCAAAGGAAATGCGCCGACTTGAAAGCCGTGTTCTTCCTGAAACACTTAATTACAGTGAAATCAGCGGTCTTCGCATGGAAGCACAGGAAAAGCTTGACAAAGTTAAGCCGAAAAACCTCGGACAGGCCTCAAGAATTTCCGGCGTCAGTCCGGCTGATATCTCGGTTCTTCTGATATATCTGAGAAAAAATGAAATCTGAGCTTTGTTTCACGTGAAACAAAGCTTGCCGAAAGGATATAAATATGTTTATACCTATTGAAAAACTCAAAGAATATGCGCTGAACTTTGGGGTTCAACTTGACGAAACGGCGCTTGAACGGTTTGATACCTACGGCAGACTTCTTGCCGAATGGAACGAAAAAATCAATCTTACAGCAATCACCGATCCGGAAGGAATCGCACTCAAACATTTTGCGGACAGCCTTTCCGTTTTGAAATACTGTGAGATAGGGGAGAGCGCAAGCCTTATCGACGTCGGAACGGGTGCGGGTTTTCCGGGTCTTGCCCTTTTGATTGCCCGTCCGGATATAAAACTGACTCTTCTTGACAGCACAAAGAAAAAGCTCACCGTGATTGAAGATATCCTTGCAAACATCGGTCTTTCGGCAACGCTTCTTCATTCACGGGCGGAGGAAGCCGGACAAAAGGCCGAATACCGTGAAAAGTTTGATTTTGCAACGGCAAGAGCGGTTGCAAACCTCCGAGAACTTTCGGAATACTGCCTTCCGTTCGTCAAAAAAGGCGGTTCGTTCATCTCAATGAAAGCCGCAAAAGCCGATGAAGAAATCTCCGGAGCAAAAAAAGCAATTGCCGTCCTCGGCGGAAAAATCGAAAAAGCGGAAAGCTTTCTTCTCGGTGAAGCAGGGGAGAGAAACATCATTATGATTAAAAAAGTTTCGTCAACTCCCGGCAAATATCCTCGCCCGTCGGCAAAAATCGCAAAAAATCCGCTCGAATAAGCGGTAAAGAAAAAGAAACAACAAAGAAAACAAAAAACGAATATATTGGACAAACCTTTCCCGCTGTGATAAAGTAATGATAATTACAGTAAGGGGAGGTTTTCTCTTTGATTGAAGAAAAGCTGCGCTCGGCAGGACAGGTTTTGCTCATTCCAAACGAAAAAATCTATCCGAATCCGAATCAGCCGAGAAAGGTTTTTGACCAAGGCGAACTTGTCAATCTTGCAATCAGTATCAGAATGAACGGAATTCTTCAGCCAATCACGGTTCGACAAACGGAAAAGGGATATGAACTCGTTTCCGGCGAAAGAAGGCTCAGAGCGTCAAGACTTGCCGGAATGGTTGCCGTCCCGTGCATTATTATTGACGTCAACGAGCTGAAATCTGCAATATACTCGCTGATTGAAAATCTTCAAAGGCAGAATCTCGGATATTTTGAAGAGGCACTCGCAATTGAAAAGCTGATGGATCAGTTTTCGCTTTCTCAGGAGGAGGCGGCCCGGCGGCTCGGAAAAGCGCCGTCAACGGTTTCAAACAAACTGAGACTTCTTACGCTTCCGCTTGAAGCGCAAAAGCTTCTTGTTCAAAACTCGCTTTCGGAGCGCCACGCAAGAGCACTTTTAAAGCTTGACGAAGAAGACGTTGTTCCGGTATTAAAGAGGATTATTGAAAAAAAACTTAATGTTGCTCAAACGGAAAAATACATTGAAGAATTTTCATCGAAAAAAAATCCGCCGAAAAGGGTAACAAAGCGTTCGTTCAGCAGTGTAAAAATCTTTCTCAACACGGTTGAAGGAGCGGTAAAAACAATGAAAAACTCCGGAATCAATGCCGACGTGAAAAGAGAAGAAACCGAAGAATGTTTTGTATATAGAATAACAATTCCAAAATAAAAAAATAAGTGCTGTTCCGGATAAGAACAGCACTGTTTTTTTGTTATTATTCCTGATTCGCCGAAAGAGCGTCAAGCGACTGCTTTTTGAGGTATGCATTGATAAAGCCGTCAATGTCGCCGTCCATAACGGCATTGATGTTGCCCATTTCATAGCCGGTTCTGTGGTCTTTTGCAAGAGTATACGGCATGAAAACATAGGAGCGGATCTGGCTTCCCCAGCCGATTTCCTTCTGGTCGCCTTTGATGTCTTCGATTTTGTCAAGATGCTCACGTTCTTTGATTTCAATGAGCTTTGATTTGAGCATTCTCATGCAGACTTCACGGTTTTGGTGCTGGCTGCGTTCAACCTGACAGCTGACAACGATTCCGGTCGGAATATGGATAAGGCGAACTGCGGATGAGGTTTTGTTAACCTTTTGTCCGCCGGCGCCCGAAGCACGGTAAACTTCCATTTTGATGTCTTCGGGATTGATTTCAACTTCGATTGTGTCATCGATTTCCGGCATAACTTCAAGCGAAGCGAAAGAAGTATGTCTTCTTCCCGAGGAATCAAACGGAGAAACACGGACAAGGCGGTGAACGCCCATTTCGCTTTTAAGATAGCCGTAAGCATTTTCGCCTTCAATGAGAACAACGGCGGATTTGAGTCCGGCTTCGTCGCCGTCAAGAAAGTCGAGCGTTGTGAATTTATAGCCGTGTTTTGTTGCCCACTGGCCGTACATTCTGAAAAGCATCTGGCACCAATCCTGAGCTTCCGTTCCGCCTGCACCGGCGTGGAAGGTAAGAATTGCGTTCTTTGCGTCGTATTCACCGGAGAGGAGAGTTGAAAGCGTTTGCTTTTCAAGTTCTTTTTCAACTTTTTCAACGCTTTCACGGCATTCGTCAACGAGGTCAAGGTCGCCCTCTTCATCGGAAAGCTCAATCATCATCATTGCGTCGTCATAAGCGGTTTTAAGGTCGTCATAGGCCTTGATTTTGTTTTTGAGCGAAGCGATGCGCTGGAGAACCTTTTGAGAATTTGCAAGGTCGCCCCAAAAATCTTCGGCGGCGGTCTGCTTTTCAAGCTCCGCAATTTCGTCGCTCATTTTTTTGAGACCGAGTGCGTCGGCAAGCTCGGTAAGGGGCTTTTCGCTTTCCAAAAGGCGGAGTCTGAGTTCTTCAAACTGAATCATTTAAATTACACATTCCTTTCGTGCGTCATAATATAAGTAAATTTCTCTCTGAACATATAAATATTAAATCATAAGAAATATCCTTTCAAGGACATAATAAAACACTTTAATATTATACACATTTATTCACAAAGAGCAACCGTAAAACAAAAAATAACCGAAATTTTTTGAAAAATTATGAAACCTCCGATTGATTAACAAAGGGGCGCAAAATGTCAGCATACTTTCGGTGCCGGATATACGGTAGGCGGTTTGCTCCTCGAAAGAGGAGGTGATAACATGACAGACTTGGCTCTTATAAGCTTGGTCGTGGCGATTCTTTCGCTGCTTGTTGAAGTTATCTCTCTTTGTTATACGATTATCGGTAACAGAAAGCAGTAATTCTTACATAAAGTAAGAAACACCGCCCGTTCCACTTGGCGGTGTTTCCTGTTTAATTTTTTCACCAACATTTGGAGCAACCGCTTATCGCGGCACTCTTTTCATTTATATTATACCCGGCTGCCTGATATTTGTCAAGCGGCACTTTTTTATTTGACAATATCCGCCGATTGTGATAACATAAAAAGACATATATATAAATGAAAAATTTTATTAATTTTTAAGTTCATTGAGAATAATATAATGATAAAATAAAACAAAAAGGATTTGAGAAAGAGAAAAAATGAGATACGAAAACAGTATTTGCGACGGCTGCAAAAAGCCTTTTAATGAAAACGACGATGTTGTTGTTTGTCCCGTTTGCGGAACTCCGCAGCACAGGGAATGCTATGAAAAAAACGGCGGTTGCGTCAATTCTGCCCTTCATGAAAGCGGTTTTGAATGGCACGGTGAATTTTCGTCCTTTGTGAAGAATGAAAATCCGATCAAAAAGGAAAAGACCGAAACGCTCGTTTGTCCGTCATGCGGACATGAAAACCCGGCAGGCTCGACTTTTTGCGAGGTCTGCGGCCAAAAGTTCACCTTCTTCGGAGTGAATCTTCTTGAAAAAGAACAAAGGATTACGGATGAAATTAACGAAGAAGAAAAAATCGAAAACGAAATGCGTGAAGTTCAGGAAACGATTGAAAGCGGAAGCGGAACGGGTGCAGACATTGAAAGAATGCTTGACGCAAGGGCAAAAATCGTTGCTCCCGGACTTTCAAAAGAACAGGAACAGGAAGTTCTTTGTTCAAACCCGATAAAGCGCGTTCTTGTTTTTATTTCGGCGAACGCTCTTCAGTACGTCAACAAGTTCAGAAAAGCCGAATCAACCGGAAAAAACACTTGGAACTGGGCTGCATTTTTCTTTTCGCCGTTTTGGTTCTTTTATCGAAAACTTTATAAAGTCGGAACGGTTTTTCTTTCAATCAGACTTGCACTTTCGGTTTTTGCAATTCCGTACACGGAAAAAATGTCTTCCGCAATGCAGGCTCTCATTGAAGCGTCAAAAAACTCAACCGCCGACGCGGCTTTTATGAGTGCATATGACGCATTTTTCAAAGCAGCAATTCCGATTTATATCATTTCCGCTCTCACGGTTCTTCTCGCCGTAATTTCCGGCGCAATCGGAGACAGAGTTTATAAAAAGTATGTCACCGAAAAACTTAACGAATCTTCGCAGTATTCCGATCCGCTCGTTTTTTCTCAGTTCTTCCTCAGAAACAGCGGAGTCAATGTTCTTGCAACCCTCATTTCGTTCACGGTTGCTTATCTCGTTCCCAATCTGCTCATGCAGTTTTTTATATAAAACAATCAAAATCTTTTTATAATCGGTAAAAGGAGAATAAAAATGAAAATCAGAAAAGCAATTATTCCGGCTGCCGGTCTCGGAACAAGGGTTCTTCCGGCCTCAAAGT
Organism: uncultured Eubacteriales bacterium; assembly: GCA_934561055.1. Taxonomy (GTDB): domain Bacteria; phylum Bacillota; class Clostridia; order Oscillospirales; family Acutalibacteraceae; genus UBA6857. The sequence continues at coordinate 53,091 of CAKTFN010000009.1, read as the reverse complement.
CAATTCCGAAAGAAATGCTCAATATTGTTGACAAGCCCGCAATTCAGTACATCGTTGAAGAAGCGGTTGAAGCCGGAATCGAAGAAATTCTCATCATCACAAACCGCGGAAAAGGCGCAATCGAAGACCATTTTGACCATTCGTTTGAGCTTGAGGCGAACCTCAAAAACAATCCGGCGAAAAAGAAAATCTATGACGATATTCTAAAGCCGGTACATATGGCAAACATCTATTTTCTTCGCCAGAAGGAGACGAACGGCCTTGCGGACGCAATTGCAAAAACACGTCACTTCATCGGAAACGAACCGTTTGCGATTCTTTACGGCGACGACGTAATCACGAATAAGGGCGGAAAGCCGGTAATCGGTCAGCTTATGGAAGCTTATGAAAAATACGAAAAGGGCGTTGTCGGCGTAAAAGAAGTTCCGAGAAAAGATGTCAGCAAGTATTGTTCGCTTGACGTAAAGCCGCTCGAAGGCAGATTGATGGAATGTTTCAACATTATCGAAAAGCCGACGGAAGACCAGATCATTTCCTGCTATTCAATCCTCGGCAGAGTTGTTATGCCACCGGAAATTTTTGATATCATTGACAATACGCCGGTCAACGAAAAGGCAGGAGAAGTATATTTCACCGATTCAATGGTTCTTCTTGCAAAAAAGCTCGGCCTTCTTGCGCTTGATTTTGAAGGAAAACGTTATGACATGGGAAACAAACTCGGAATTATGAAAGCAAACTGCGAATTTGCCCTTGACCACGACGAAATAGGCGAGGATTTCAAAAACTATATCAAAGAACTTGCAAAAACACTTTAACGGCAAAAAATTAATCGCCGCAGGAATGTCTTTTAAAAACATTCTTGCGGCGGTTTTCGTTCTCTGTTCTTATTTCAGCGAGCAGGCACCGTGTTCACACTCTTCAATCTTTCCGACGATGGGTTCCGGATCAATTCCCTGGCGCTTGTAATAATCGGCAAGAGCGGCCTTGATTGCCTGTTCGGCAAGAACCGAGCAGTGAATTTTAACCGCCGGAAGTCCGTCAAGGGCTTCAACAACAGCCTTGTTTGTAAGCTTCAAAGCTTCCGAAACGGGTTTGCCTTTGATAAGGTCGGTTGCCATTGAGGACGTTGCGATTGCAGAAGCACAGCCGTATGTGTTAAACTTTACGTCCTTTATGATTCCGTCTTCGATTTTGAGATACATCTTCATGATGTCGCCGCACTTTGCGTTTCCGACTTCACCGATTCCGTTTGCGTCGTCAAGCTTACCTACGTTGTGGGGGTTAGCGAAATGTTCCATAACTTTTTCCGAGTATTCCATATATATAACTCCTTTGTAATCAAAATTTATTGCAAGGCCGAAAGGGAAAGATTATTCACCCTTTGCGGCTTTTTCTTCTTTCATAAGTCTTTCCCAAAGGGGAGACATATCACGAAGACGGTCAATAATCGGGGGAAGAACCTCAAGAATATAATCAACGTCTTCAACGGTTGTGTTCTCGCTGATTGAAAGGCGGAGCGAACCGTGGGCAACTTCGTGCTTGAGTCCGATTGCAAGAAGAACGTGGCTCGGGTCGAGCGAACCGGAAGTGCAGGCCGAACCGCTTGAGGCGCAAATGCCTTTCATGTCGAGCATGAGAAGGAGACTTTCGCCCTCAACGCCCTCAAAGCACATGCTGAAGTTTCCGGGAAGGCGGTGTTCTCTGTCGCCGTTGATTCTTGAACGGTAGATTTTTGATGCGCCCTCAAAAAGTCTGTCACGAAGAGCACTGACCTTTTTCATGTTTTCTTCAAGGTGTTCGGTCATATCAGTGATTGCAACGCCGAGACCGACGATTCCGGGAACGTTTTCCGTTCCGGCACGCTTTCCGCTTTCCTGTGCGCCGCCCTCAATGAGGTTCGGAAGGTTGATTCCCTTTCTGCAGTAAAGTGCGCCGACGCCCTTTGAAGCGTGGAACTTATGGCCGGAAAGAGAAAGCATGTCAATGTTCTCTTTCTTGACGTCGATTGGAACGTGACCCACGGCCTGAACTGCGTCGGTATGGAAAAGGACGCCCTTTTCGTGGCAGAGCTTTCCGATTTCGGCAATCGGCTGAATCGTTCCGATTTCGTTGTTGGCATACATGATTGAAACGAGGCAGGTGTCGTCCGTGATAGCTTTTTCAACGTCTTCAACACGGACGATTCCGTTTTCGTAAACGTCGAGATATGTGACGGTGAAGCCCTGCTTTTCAAGAGCCGCCATGGTATGAAGAACGGCGTGATGTTCAATCTTTGAAGTGATGAGGTGCTTTTTTCCTTTTTTTGCGCCGAGGGCAGCCGCACCCTTGATTGCCCAGTTGTCGGCTTCGGAGCCGCCGGAGGTGAAGAAAATCTCTCTTTCGTCGGCGCCGAGAGCGGCGGCAACCTGCCCTCTCGCCTTTGTGATTGCCCTGTGAGCGGTCTGACCGATTGCGTAAAGGCTTGAGGGGTTTCCGTAATGTTCTTCCATATAGGGGAGCATTGCGTCAATAACGTGTTTAGACATCGGAGTTGTTGCGGCATTGTCTGCATATACAAATCTCATATTCTTGCCGTGCGGCGCAAAAGCGTCGCTTTCCTTTCTGATATATTTTCACTTTTTCTTATACTATAATAATAGAATGAGTTCATTTTGTCGGCTTGCATTCCGGGGGTGCGCATTTGCATTTGAGGCTGCGCTCGGCGAGGTCTTCAAGCGAGATGTTGTGAACAACGTCAATCACTGCGTCGTAAATTTTCGTCCAGATGAACGAGGTCACGCAGTCGCAGTAATTTTCACAGCAGTCGCTGTCTGCGGCGCAGGCAACGGGAGCAAGGCTTCCTTCGGTTGCAAGAAGAATTTCTTCAACGGTAATTTCCTTTGCGCTTTTTGAAAGGTGATAGCCGCCCTTTGCGCCTCTGACGGATTGAACAAGTCCCTGCTTTGAAAGGAGGTTGATGATTTGCTCAAGATATTTTTCGGAGAGGTTTTCACGGTTTGCAATGTCTTTGATTGAAACGCAGCCGTCCTTTTCATTGAGGGCAATGTCGGTCATTATCCGAAGACCGTAACGACCCTTCGTTGAGATTTTCATTCTTTCACCGCCTTTGAATTCCTACTGCAACGGTAGTATATCACTAATTTGAAATCATAGCAAGTATATATGGATTATTTTCCGTAGAAAATAGGGTTTCCCGAACGGCCAAAATTATACAAAATCGACAAAAGTTGTTTGAAAGGGGGAGAAACAACCCACCGTCGCTTTGGCGGTGGGTTGTTTTATATAAAAAAACGATATTTTATTTAGGAAATACCGACTTTTTATTGACAATAGCAAATAATGCTACTATAATAATTCTAAAAAATAAAAGGAGCGTATCAAAAATGAAAAATCGAGTAAAAAAATCTTTGTCATTGTTACTTGCGGTAATAATGTTACTGTGTGCTGTGCCGATGATTGGGGACGGTGCTTCTTACAATGTAACAGCGGCAGTCAATTATGCCAATGCTCATTGGAATGATGGCGTTGGTTTATGTGCTGAATTTGTGTCAAGATGTCTTAATGCGGGCGGAATATATATTCCAAACTATTCATACTATTCTTCTGGAACAAAATCATATGCAAATAACAGCGGAACTCTTGGTAGTTACACAAATCCTTATACATGTTCTGCATCATTATTGCTATATTTGTCAGAAAAATACAAAATAATTACCAATCCATCTAATTCTGATATTGATGTTGGCGATGTGGTTTTTATGTATTCGATGTCTAATGGCCAATTAAAATGGCGCGATGGGCATGTTGGAATTTGTGTTAAAAAGATTAGTGGCTCACCAAAGTACGCTGCTCATAATAAAGCACAGGCGTCAGGTGGATTTAGTAGTAGTTATCCGTGTACTTATGTTGCAAAAATAAGCTCTCCATCATTAGTTCATACGGTCGATTCAAGCTATGGAAAAAACTTTACCTCTTATCCTAAAGCAAAAATTACTGCCGGAAATATTTATGATGCAAATCATAATCAAATAAGTTCAACTGCTTGGATCGGAACTTCCGATAAGTGTACTATCCATGAAGTTTACACAGACGGTTGTTGCAAATTGTCTTATCCGCTTGATTCAGGCGGAAGCAAGACCGTATATAGTAAAATTTCACTGTTTAGTACACACACTCACAATTATACCGGTGCAAAACTTTACCAGCCGGAACATCCGCACCGATTTTCACAAAGATGTGTTGACTATGATTCATGCGGTGGATTTATTTGGTTGGATGAATATTATAATGATCCTAATTGCAGTCAATGCAATAGATGTACCGGATACCACATGAAAGCTTCGGCTGAAAAAATAAATGATGGAATATATGATTCAACTGCTGTAGACATAACGATTACGCCACTTGTCAATGACAGAGAAGCAACTGATAGTGAGATTGAATCAATAACTCTGTTACTTAAAAATCCGAACGGAGAGGTTTTAAGCGGAAATTATGGAACAGACAGAACCAGAACCTTTTATTTTGGCACAGGTGATAAGGCCAATCCGTATGGAAAATATGTTTTATGGGCAAAAGTCAATACAAAGTATGGCTCTTATGAAGGATCAGAAAGTGATAGATCAATAGAAATTACATTGAAGAAAAGCAATCTTTCAAATGGCTATTCGTTCAGTGAAACAACAACCTACAGAAGAATTAAATTCAGTGACTTAAATACATATTTGACAGTCAAATCGGATAACAATGTTGTGTCCAACCAGAGAATCAGTAACAATCAATCACAAGTTTGGAAAATTACAAAAAATTCTGACGGCTCAAATACGATAACGTCAATGGAAAACGGAAAGGTTTTAGACGTCGATAATGCCATATATATCAGGGGAAGAAATGTTTTGTCTTATACTTTACAAAATAGTGACAATCAAAAATGGAGTTTTAGAAAAGATAAAAGCAAGTTAGACGGAAAATTTTTTATAAGCCCATTTAAATCTAATTCGGCGGTTTTAGACGTCTATAACGGAAATAAAACCAATGGAACGAATGTTCAGATTTGGACTTATAATCAAGGCTCCGCTCAAAAGATCGAATTTGAATTGCCATACACAATAAGTTACAATGCCAACGGTGGTTCCGGGGCACCGTCCAGTCAAAAGAAAGATTACGGAAAAGCTTTAACTCTCAGTTCTGTAAAACCGACAAGAAGCGGCTATACCTTCCTCGGCTGGTCAACAAGCAGTTCGGCAACAAGCGCAACATATAGCGCAGGCGCAAGCTACAGTGCAAATGCAGATGTAACCCTTTACGCAGTTTGGAAAGCAAACACGTATACTCTTACTTATGACGGAAACGGTTTCAGCAGCTATAGTTCAAAAGTTAATAATGTCAGCACAACAACAATAAAAACAGATATGCCAAACAGATTCGGCTATAATTTCAACGGCTGGGCAAAAAGTAAAAACGGTTCAGCCGAGTATACGCCGGGAGCAAGCATAACTTTGACTGCAAACACAACTTTGTATGCTGTTTGGAGTCAGGATTCAATGTCATCCGGAACAAACTTTGCATCTATTATTTTAGCAAAAGGCGGAATAAATTATTATAAGTTCGTTCCGACTAAATCCGGAAAATATGTTGTATATTCAGAGGGCGATAAAGATCCAAAAGTCACTCTTTATAATTCATCCGGCACGGAGCTTGCAAAAAACGATGACGGAGGAAAAAATAAAAACTTCAGACTCGTGTATGATTTGCAGGCAGGAACAACATATTATTATGCATTCGATTTTTACGGTTCAAGTAGTTTTAATGTCGGCTTTATAAGTGTCAGATTCGGTCCGGTATACAATATCTCCTATAATGCCAACGGAGGTTCCGGAGTGCCTTCAAGCCAGTCGAAGGACTGGAATAAAGATATTGCTCTCAGCTCAACTGTTCCAACAAGAAGCGGCTATACCTTCCTCGGCTGGTCAACAAGCAGTTCGGCAACAAGCGCAACTTATAAAGCAGGGGCAACATATTCTACAAACAGCAATGCAATATTGTATGCTGTTTGGAAGTTGAATAGTTGTTCCCACACCTACAACTCCGGCAAAATTACAACCGCCGCAACGTGTAAATCAACCGGTGTTAAAACCTACACCTGCACAGTCTGCAAAGCAACCAAAACCGAATCAATCGCAAAGAATCCCTCTAACCATGTCGGCGGAACATCGGTCAAAAACGCAAAGACCGCAACCTGCACCGCAAAAGGTTACACGGGCGACACATATTGCCTCGGTTGCGGAGTTGTAACAGTTAAGGGTACAGAAATTTCCGCAACAGGTCACACCGATTCAAACAACGACGGAAAGTGCGACACCTGCGGAACACAAATCGGAACACCCGATACACCGGAAACTCCGGAAAAGCCGTCACAGAACTGCTCCTGCAATTGCCACAAAAAGGGTATAGCACACTTTTTCTATCTCATTGCACGCTTGTTCTGGAAAATGTTTAAAACACACAAATACTGTTCCTGCGGCGTTGCTCACTATTAATCGGCACACCCAATAATATATCACACCCCATAACAACAACCGCCGGTGAAGGATAAGCTTCACCGGCGGCGTTTTTATATAAACCTTTTCTCTCTTCTCTTTTGCCTGTTAATCAATCGTCGTTTCCGAAAAGCTTCATGAGCTTTTCAAGGTCCTCTTTTCCGAAAAATTCAATTTCAAGAGTACCCTTGTTTGCGCCCGAAACGAAAACCTTTGCTTTCCTTCCGAGCGACTGCGAAACGGCAAGCTCAACCTCGTCGTAGTAGGTGTCACGCTTTTTGACCCGCTTTTCCTTTTTGACGTCGCCCTTGAGAAGGGCTTTCACGGCTCGCTCCGTTTCACGGACGGAAAGGTTCTTTTTGATTATCTCATTTGCAAGGGCGGAAATTTTTTCGTCGTCCTCAAGCGGAAGAATCGTTCTTGCGTGTCCTGCGGAAAGCTCGCCCCGTTCAACCATCGCAAGAACGTCCTGCGGAAGGGCAAGAAGGCGCATTGCGTTCGCAACCGCCGGACGGCTTTTTCCGACCCGCTTTGCCGCCTGCTCCTGAGTGAGGGAGTAGGTTTCCATGAGAAGAGAAAGTCCCTGCGCCTCTTCAATCGGGTTGAGGTCCTCACGCTGAAGGTTTTCAACGAGCGCAAGCTCCATTGCTTCGCTGTCGCTCATTTCACGAATCACAACCGGAACCTCGGTAAGTCCGGCCATGCGTGACGCGCGCCACCTTCTTTCGCCGGCAATGAGCTGATAGCCGCCGTCGGCAAGGGGACGGACAAGCAGGGGCTGAATTACGCCGTGAGTTGAAATGCTGTTTGCAAGTTCTTCAAGCGCATCTTCGTCAAAGCTTTTTCTCGGCTGCTCTCGGTTCGGTTCAATTTCGTTGAGCTTAAGCTTGACTGCGGACTTTGCCTCTTCTTCCATCGAATTATCCATAAAAAGCGCATCAAGGCCTTTTCCGAGACCGCCTTTGTTTTTTGCTGCCATTATTTTTTCTCTCCTTTACGCAAGCGGAATTTTTCCGTTCTTTCTGAGAAATTCATCTGCAAGGTCGTCATACGCCTTGCTTCCTTTTGAAGATTTGTCGTAATACGCAACCGGCTGACCGAAGGACGGAGCTTCGGAAAGGCGAACGTTCCTCGGAATAACAACCGAAAATACCTTCTGAGGGAAAAAGCGCTTTACCTCGGAAACAACCTGCTGAGTGAGGTTGAGCCTTCCGTCAAACATCGTGAGAAGAACGCCCTCAATGTCAATCAGCGGATTATATTTCCTCTTGACCTGGCGAACGGTGTTCATGAGCTGAGAAAGCCCCTCAAGCGCATAAAATTCGCACTGAATCGGAACAAGAACGCTGTCAACGGCGCAAAGGGCGTTGATGGTTATCAGTCCGAGCGACGGGGGACAGTCGAGAAAAATGAAGTCATATTTTTCTTTGAGCGGAGCGAGGGCGTTTTTGATTCTCGCCTCACGGGAGTCGAGGTCGGCAATTTCAAGCTCTGCTCCGGCAAGGTTCATGTTCGCCGGAAGAAGGTCAAGGCGTGAAAACTTCGTTTCCTTAACAATGTCTTCTGCCGAGGCCGTGCCTATCATCATGTCATAGGTTGATTTTTCGGTTTCCCTTTTATTGAATCCGAGGCCGCTTGTTGCGTTGCCTTGGGGGTCAATGTCAACGAGGAGAGTTTTGTATCCCTTCATGCCGACTGCGGCGGCGAGGTTGACGGCGGTTGTTGTTTTTCCGACTCCGCCTTTCTGATTGACGATTGCAATCGTTCTTCCCATATGCTTCCCTTCTTTTCATGTTTCGGTCTTTTTCTTTTTTTAAATACTTTATGAGTATAGCACAACAAAAACGTTTTTTAAAGTGTATTCGGAAAAATAATCATTATCTGTTATTTCTTCCCGAACCCGACTGAACCGTTTCGGATTTCTCTTCGGGAAGAAAAAAGAAAAAGGAGAGAGAAGAGACACGAAGTTTTCGGATTTTTTTGTGAAAAAGGTTTATAAAAAGACTGATAGATTTCGGTTTTTTGTTGCAAAATTTCCGAACCTTTGATATAATTAAAACAAATAAGCGGTAGCTAACCGTATGAAAGGGGTTAATTAACCAATGAAAAAATTTCTCAGCGTTCTTCTTTCGGTTTTGATGATTTTTGCGCTTTGCTCGGTGGCTTTTGCGGCCGGAACACCCGAAAAGCTCACGTTCAATGATGACGGAACTTTCAAAATTCTTCAGATTAACGACACGCAGGATATCGACAGGATGAACAAAAAGACCGTTGCTTTCCTCAAGGCAGGAATTGAACAGGAAAAGCCGGACCTCATCGTCGTTCCCGGCGATATGCTTTCCGATATGTTCATCGGTGCAAACGAAAAGCGAATCAAAAAAGCTCTTTATGAACTCGGTTCGATTTTTAACGACGCAAAGGTTCCGTTTGCCGTAACTTTCGGAAACCACGACCACGACCTTGAAAAAAAGGTTTCAACGAAGGACATGATGGACGTTTTCAAGCAGTTTGAATACTGCGTTTCGTCCGCAGGAACAACCGAGGGTGACCCCGGAACATATTCCGTTCCCGTATATTCTTCAAAAGACGGCTCAAAGATGGCTCTTAACGTTTACATGATGGATACCAACAACAAGACCGACCTTGCCGGCGGTTATACCGGAGTTTATCCGAATCAGGTTGAATGGTACAAGCAAAAGAGCGACGAGCTTAAAGCTGCAAACGGCGGAGAGGTTGTTCCCTCGCTCCTTTTCCAGCACGTTCCCGTCAAGGAAATTTATCAGTTTGTTGAGCAGGTTACATACAAGGAAGCAAACCGCGGCTTCATCAGCATGGACGACCGTAAGTGGTATGCCCTCAACGAAAACTCAAACCTCATCGGTGATGACAACGTAATGGGCGAAGCTCCCTGCTCAGAACCGCTTGATCACGTTACCGGTCAGTACGAAGCATGGCTCGAAAAGGGCGACATCATCGGCGCTTTCTTTGCCCATGACCACGTTAACAACTTCATGGGTAAAACCGCCGAAGGAATTATCCTCGGTTATAACGGCGGAACGGGCTTCCGTTCATACGGCAGAGGCGACCACAGATCGATGAGAGTTTTCAACATTAACGAAAACGACATTGAAAATTATGAAACCCATTCAATCTATTACAGCGACGTTGTCGGCGAAAAGTTTGATTATTATGTTACCGACTTCCTGTCTCCGGCAATTTTCACAACGATTATTCGTTTCGTTCTCAAAATGTTCTTTGTCATTAAATAACTGACGAATTATAAAAACCGTGTTTTGCAATTATGCTGAACACGGTTTTTTTGGTATAATCTTTATTTTTACTTTGCCTTTGCGGTTTCCTTCGGCTCGATTTCTTTGACCGGAAGAACAAAGTTCAGAACAAAAAGCATAATTTGGAAAAAGGCGTTCGGAATCATTTCCATCATTGCGCTTTTTCCGATTGTTAAAAGCCAAACGGGAATCGTTGCAACGAGAAGAACGGTGAGAATCGCAAGAGCGTTGAAGCCCTTGAATTTTTTTCTGTTCCTCATCAAAAAGATGAAAACGGAAAGGGCAACGCAGGCAATGTAAAGACCCGTTGCAATCCAATGAACAATACGTTTCGGATTCCATGAATGGACGTCATGCTTCAAAGAAAGAGCAATCGCACAGCAGGCGACAAAGGTCAAAACGCTCAAAATGCGAAGAAACCGGCTTTCGTCTTTGAACTTTCGGAAAGCGAAGATTGTGTTGAGAAGGTATGCTCCGCCGACAAGAACGACCCAAATCCAGAAAAAGAACTTTCTGTCCTCGCAAAGGATGCTGAGTGTTCCGAATTCGTCAAAAGGATTGTTTCCCCAGCACCAGGGGAGAACAAGGCCGTAAACAAAACCGGCAATCAGAAAGAACATACAAAACGGTTTTCCGAAAACAAAATTTTTGAATTTTTCCATGTTGAACCTCCTTAACCATTAATTTGAAAGCTCATTTTATCATTGCAAAGCGCCGCTGTCAACGGAAAAACCGATTTTTAAACAGTGAACGAAAAAAATGTTGAAAAACAAAAGCGGAATTTTTTATGATTAATTTTTAAAAGCCGTCTTGCGCCATTCGGTTTTGTACTATATAATATAGTATATATATCGCAATATTTCAAAGAGGTGTTTTTAAAAATGAACATCGGTGCATCTTCATCGTGTTTTTATCCGCTCGAAACCGAAAAAGCGCTTGAAAGAGTCGGCTCGGTCGGAATCAAAACAACCGAAGTTTTTTTCAATTCTCCGTCCGAACTCGAGCCGGAGTTTTTGAAAAAGCTTTGCGAAATCAAAAACAGATATTCGATGGATGTGACCTCGGTTCATCCCTTCATGTCCTTTTCGGAGGGGTACAACATTTTCAGTTCATACAACAGACGGTTTTATGACAGCCTTGAGTTTTACAAAAACTTTTTTGAGGCGGCGGCAACGCTCGGCGCAAAATACTTTGTTCTTCACGGCTCAAGGGGCGAAAAAACAATTTCCGACGAGGAATACGCAAATCGGCTTTTGAAGTTCATTGAAGAAGGGGAAACCTTCGGTGTTCACGTTACGCATGAAAACGTTGTCCGTTATTCCGGCGAAACACCGCAGTTCATGCAGTTTTTGCGCTCGTGCATCGGAGAAAAATTCAAGATGACGCTTGACCTTAAGCAGGCGAGAAGGGCGAGTATTGACCCGTTTGAATTTGTTGAAAAGCTCGGAACGAGCATAGCCCACGTTCATGTCAGCGATTTTTCCCGGTTTGAGGATTGTTTGCCTCCGGGGGAAAACGGATTTTTTGACTTCGAACGCTTTTTTGAAAAGATGAAATCCGTCGGCTATGACGGAAATTATATCGTTGAGCTTTACCGCAACAATTTTAAGGACGAAAACGAGCTTAAAAAGGGTGTGGAGTATCTTCGGTGCAAACTTAAACATTATGAGAGCCTTGAGAGGTTCTCTTCGGAAAAACCGTTCGGCTGACGTTGCGAACGGTTTTTTTCGCCTCAAAGAGAAAGGCGCTTTTAAAAGAAAAGCCTTGGTGCAGCCGTCCGTTTTAGGGCAAGGACGCAAAAAAACAACCGTAGCCTTCAAAAATAAGGGAAAAACAGAAGAACGATTTTAAAAAACACAAGGGAAAGTGTGCTTTTCTTTCCCAAGATATTGGGGCAAAATTTCGTTCGGACACCCTATATTGATGAAAAAAACGAAGATAAAAAAATCTATGTTTTCAACAAACTTTTTCTCTCAAAATCGTTGACAATTAACAATTGTTATGGTATTATAATCAAGCGTGTGTGGGCGTAGTATGGGTATAGCTATGCCTTTCACAACCAAACGATATGCGATGATGCGGGAGGTGGCTGCCCTTATGAGGCAGGAAATTTCCGCGGAGTATGTCCGATTTTAAACCGGGCGATCTATATTCACTTTCAGTATGCCGTCTCTTGCGTGGGCTTTGCTCAACGGCATATTCGTGAAATGCGCTTTTTCGCGTATTTCGCTTTTGGGCGAATTATGCAAAAAGGTCAACTCCGGAAATATTTTCAGTTTCCGGTTTTTAAATGGGAAACCTGAAAACACCCGGAAAGGTTGACAAAAAGCGCAGCCCGCCAATCTTATTAGGAGGCGTAATCAATGGCAGTAAAGGAAAAAATCCGTATCAGACTCAAGGGATACGATCACAACCTTGTTGACAAGGCAGCGGAAATGATCGTTGAAGCAGCGAAGCGTACCAACGCAACTGTTTCCGGTCCGATCCCCCTTCCCACCGAGAAAGAGGTCGTAACCATCCTTCGCGCTGTTCATAAGTATAAGGACAGCCGTGAACAGTTTGAACAGAGAACCCACAAAAGACTCATTGACATCATCAGACCTACACCCAAGACCGTGGAGGCTCTGACAAATCTTGAAATTCCGGCAAGCGTTGAAATCGAAATCAAAAGATAACAAATAACATAATCTTTTCTTTTCATTTTATATTATACCCGCGCTTAACCGAAAGGTCACGTTGGCAAAAGGTCCAACCAATAACCAAAGGAGGATAATCAAATGAAAAAAGGTCTTATCGGCAGAAAACTCGGAATGACCCAGGTTTTCGATGAAAAGGGAAACGTTGTTCCCGTAACGGTCGTTGAACTCGGTCCGTGCGCAGTCGTTCAGAAGAAGACTGTTGAAAACGACGGATATGAAGCTGTTCAGCTCGGCTTTGACGACAAGAAGGTCACAAGAACCAACAAGCCTATGAAGGGTCACTTCGACAAGGCTAACGTTGCTCCCAAGAAAGTTCTTCGCGAGTTCAGACTCGACGACTGCTCGGCTCTCAATGTCGGCGATATCGTTAAGGCTGACGTTTTTGCAGCCGGCGAAAAGGTTGACGTTGTCGGAACCAGCAAAGGTAAAGGAACTGCGGGCGCAATCAAGAGATGGAACTTCTCAAGACTCAAAGAGTCTCACGGTACCGGCCCCGTTGCAAGACACGCAGGTTCACTCGGCGCTTGCTCCGATCCCTCAAGAGTTTACAAGGGAAAGAAACTTGCCGGCCATCTCGGCGCAGAACGCGTCACAATTCAGAATTTGGACGTTGTTAAGGTTGATTCAGAAAACAATCTCATCGCTATCAAGGGCGCAATCCCCGGTCCCAAAAAGGGCATCGTAATGGTAGTTAACAGCGTTAAAAAAGCGTAAGAAAGGAGTTGCTCTAAATGCCTAACGTATCAGTATTCGACGTAAGCGGAAAGAAAGTTTCCGATCTTGAGCTTTCCGAGGGTATCTTCGGTATTGTTCCCAACACGTCTGCAATGCACATCGTTGTTGTCAATTATTTGGCAAATCAGCGTCAGGGCACACAGTCAACCCTGACACGCTCAGAAGTTTCCGGCGGCGGAAAGAAGCCCTGGAAGCAGAAAGGCTCAGGCCGTGCAAGACAGGGCTCAACAAGAGCTCCGCAGTGGTATCACGGCGGAATCGCACACGGTCCCAAGCCCAGAAGCTACGGCTTCTCGGTTAACAGAAAGGTCAGAAAGCTCGCAATGAAGTCTGCTCTTTCTTCAAAGGTTGCCGCAAGCGAAATGATCGTTCTCGATTCACTCAAGCTTGACGCAATCAAGACCAAGGAAATGGTCAAAGTTCTCTCCGCTCTTGAAACCGGAAAGAAGGTTCTTCTTGTTCTTCCGGAGAAGGACGATATCGTTTACAGAAGCGCAAGGAATATTGCCGGCGTAAAGGTTTCGCTCGTCAATACCCTCAACGTTTACGATATTCTTAACTGCAACACCCTCGTTGTTCTCAAAGATGCTGTTGCAAAGATCGAGGAGGTATATGCATAATGAGTAAATCAGCACATGACATCATCCTCAAGCCCATCATCACAGAAGAAAGCATGATGGGAACAGCATTCAAAAAGTACACCTTCAAGGTTGCTAAGGATGCAAACAAGGCTGAAATCGCAAAGGCTGTTGAAGAAGCTTTTGACGTTAAGGTTGCAAAAGTCAACACAATCAGCTGCAAGAGTCACCTCAGAAGATACGGCCGTTATGAAGGCTACACCGCCGCCTGGAAAAAGGCAATTGTCACCCTCGCCGAGGATTCAAAGACAATCGACTTCTTCGACGGACTTCTTTAATGGGTGACCGGTCGGAATTCACCCGTTGAATTGTCCGCCGGCCACAATAGTGTTCTTAATACGGAACGCTGAGGTAACTTTTTAAAAATCCGGCGGTAATGTATGGAGGTTGACAATCCTCCGCTAAACCGCTTTAAGGAGTGTAATAAAATGTCAATTCGTGTTATGAAGCCTGTAACTAACGGCACCCGTAATATGTCGTATACAGACTACTCCGCACTTTCAAAGTGCGGTCCGGAGAGAAGCCTTCTTGCTCCTCTCAACAAAAAGAGCGGCCGTAACAGCTACGGACGCATCACCGTTCGCCACCGCGGCGGCGGAAACAGAAGAAAGTATCGTATCATCGACTTTAAGAGAGATAAGTTTGACGTAACCGCAACCGTCAAAACTCTTGAATACGACCCCAACAGATCGGCTCACATTGCTCTTCTTGAGTATGAAGACGGCGAAAAGAGATACATCCTCGCTCCCGAGGGACTCAAGGTCGGAGATAAGGTTGAAGCGGGCACAGGCGCCGACATTAAGCCGGGCAACGCTCTTCCCCTCACCAACATCCCCACTGGTACCTTCATTCACAACGTTGAGCTTTATCCGGGCAGAGGCGGCCAGCTCGCAAGAGCAGCAGGCAACGCAGCTCAGCTCATGGCTAAAGAAGGCGGTTTTGCTCTTCTCAGACTTCCGTCAAGCGAGCTTCGCAAGGTTTCCGAAAAGTGCATGGCAACAATCGGTGTTGTCGGCAACGGAGACCACGAAAACGTTAAGATCGGTAAGGCAGGTCGTACCCGTCACCTCGGTATCAGACCGACAGTCCGCGGTTCAGTCATGAACCCGTGTGACCACCCGCACGGCGGTGGTGAAGGTAAATCACCCATCGGCCGTCCCGGCCCTGTTACCCCGTGGGGCAAGCCTGCTCTCGGCTACAAGACTCGCGCTAAGAAGAATCGTTCCGACAAGCTTATTGTTAAGCGTCGTAACGACAGATAACGGTCGATGAAAGGAGCTATGAATAATGAGCAGAAGCACTAAGAAAGGACCTTTCGTGCAGGAAAAGCTGTATGACAGAGTCATTAAGATGAACGAAAAGGGCGAAAAGATCGTTCTTAAAACGTGGAGCCGCAGCTCCACCATCTTCCCCGATTTCGTCGGCCACACATTTGCAGTTCATGACGGACGCAAGCACGTTCCCGTTTATGTTACCGAAGACATGGTTGGCCACAAGCTCGGTGAATTCGCCCCCACAAGAACCTTCAGAGGCCACGCAGGTTCAAAAACCTCAAACAACGGTAAATAATCAGTCGAAAGGAGTGTATTACAATGGAAGCAACAGCAAAAGTAACTTTTGTGCGTATTGCGCCGCGTAAGGTCCAGATTGTTCTCGACCTTATCCGTAACCAGCCTGCCGAAAAAGCAATGGCAATTCTTAAATACACGCCCAAGGCTGCGTGTGAAATTGTTTCAAAGCTTTTGAAGTCCGCAATGGCTAATGCGGAAAACAAAGATATGGACACTTCAAGACTCTATGTTGCGGAATGCTACGTAGGTCAGGGTCCGACACTTAAAAGAATCCGTCCGAGAGCTCAGGGTCGTGCTTACAGAATCAACAAGAAGACGTCGCACATCACCCTTGTTCTCAAGGAAGCAGAATAAGTGAGGAGGAGGTAATACAATGGGTCAGAAAGTTAATCCTAACGGCCTCAGAGTCGGTGTTATTAAGGACTGGGAATCTCGTTGGTATGCTAAGAAGCAGGATTTCGGCGATACACTCGTTGAAGACTACAATCTTCGTGAATATCTCCTTGAAACACTTGCTCCCGCCGGAGTTCCCAAGGTTGAAATCGAACGCAGCGCAAGCCGTGTAAGAATCAACATTCACGTTGCAAAGCCCGGTATGGTTATCGGCCGCGGCGGCGCAGAAATCGAAAAGCTCAAGGCTACCCTTGAAAAGAAGCTCGGAAAGAGCGTTTCTCTCAACATCATTGAGATCAAAAACCCGGACGTCAACGCTCAGCTCGTTGCAGAAAACATTGCCGCTCAGCTCGAAAGAAGAATTTCCTTCCGCCGCGCTCTTAAGCAGGCAATCGGCAGAGCCATGAAGCTTGGCGCAAAGGGTATTAAATGTCAGGCTTCGGGTCGTCTCGGCGGCGCCGAAATCGCAAGAAGCGAAACCTACAAGGAGGGAACAATTCCCCTTCAGACGATTCGTGCAGACATCGACTACGGTTTTGCCGAAGCAAAGACAACTTACGGACGCATCGGCGTAAAGGTTTGGATCTACACCGGCGAAGTTCTTCAGGTTTCAAACAATGAAGACCGCCGCCGTCCGGAACGCCGCCGTCCCAGACAGCGTAAGGAAGGAGGAGCAAGATAATGTTAATGCCTAAACGTGTTAAACGCCGTAAGGTTCAGCGTGGCCGCCTCAAGGGCGCAGCCCACAAGGGAAACAAGGTTACTTACGGTGATTACGGTCTTGTTGCTCTTGAACCCGCATGGATCACTTCAAGACAGATCGAAGCAGCCCGTATCGCCATGACCCGTTACATCAAGCGTGGCGGTCAGGTTTGGATCAAAATCTTCCCCGACAAGCCCATTACTCAGAAGCCGGCCGAAACCCGAATGGGTTCAGGTAAAGGTTCTCCCGAATATTGGGTAGCTGTCGTTAAACCCGGCAGAGTTATGTTTGAAATTGCAGGCGTTGACGAAGCTCTCGCCCGTGAGGCAATGCGTCTCGCAGCGAACAAACTTCCGATCAAGTGCAAGTTCGTAACAAAGGCTGAACAGGAAAAGGATGGTGAACAGTAATGAAAGCAAGTGAAATCAGAAAACTGTCCGCCGCTGAGATGGACGCAAAGCTCGCAGAGCTCAAGAAGGAGCTTTTCAATCTTCGCTTCCAGCAGGCTGTTAATCAGCTCGACAACCCGATGAGAATCAGCGCAGTTAAGAAGGATATCGCAAGAATTAAGACTGTTCAGCGCGATATTGAGCTTCACGGCGCAAATTCTTGAGGAAAGGGAGGTTAAAGACAAATGGAAAGAAACCTTCGTAAAACACAGGTCGGAATCGTTACCAGCGACAAGATGAGTAAGACTGTCGTTGTTACGATCAAGGATAAGGTCAGACACCCGCTCTACAAGAAAATCGTTAACCGCACCGTTAAGGTTAAGGCTCACGACGAAAACGAAATCTGCGGAGTCGGCGACCGTGTACTTGTAATGGAGACTCGCCCGATCTCAAAAGACAAGAGATGGCGTGTCGTTGAAATTATTGAAAAAGCCAAATAATTGGTGCAGCTTAAAGGAGGCCAAACACAATGATCCAGCAGCAAACTTATCTTAAGGTTGCCGACAATACCGGAGCTAAGGAGCTTATGTGCATCCGTGTTCTCGGCGGTACCGGCAGAAGATATGCTAATATCGGTGACGTCATTGTTGCTTCTGTCAAGAAGGCAGCACCGGGTGGCGTCGTAAAAAAAGGCGACGTTGTTAAGGCAGTTGTTGTCCGCACTGCAACAGGCGTTCGCCGTGATGACGGAACTTACATTCGCTTCGACGAAAACGCAGCCGTTATCATTAAGGAAGACAAGAATCCCAAGGGTACCCGTATCTTTGGACCGGTTGCAAGAGAGCTTCGTGAAAAGGATTATCTCAAGATCCTCTCCCTCGCTCCGGAAGTTCTTTAAGGAGGTGTCACGATGAGTAAGGTACACGTAAAAACAGGCGACCAGGTTGTTGTTATCAACGGCAAGGATCGTGGCGCCAGAGGAAAGGTCCTTCAGGTCAGCCCCGAAGAGGGAAAAGTCATCGTTGAGGGCATCAACGTTGTTTCAAAGCACGTAAAGCCCCGCAAGATGGGTGAACCCGGCGGAATCATCAAGGCTGAAAGCGCTCTTTACGCTTCTAAGGTCCAGCTTATCTGCCCGAAATGCGGACGCCCGACCAGAGTCGGCCACGTCTATGAAGAAGTTAAGGGCAAGCAAAAGAAAATGCGCGTATGCAAAAAAGACGGCTGCGGCGCAAAGTTTGAATAAGGGAGGAACATGACATGGCAAGATTAAAAGAAGCCTACGTTAATGAGGTTGCACCTGCTCTCATGAAGAAGTTCGGCTATAAAAGCGTTATGCAAATCCCGAAGATTGACAAGGTTGTTGTTAACGTTGCCTGCGGCGAAGCAAGAGACAACTCAAAGGTTCTCGACGCAATCGTCTCGGACATGAGACAGATCACAGGTCAGCAGCCCGTTTTCTGCAAGGCAAAGAAATCAGTCGCTAACTTCAAGCTTCGTGAAGGCATGGTTATCGGCGTTAAAGTTACACTCAGAGGCGAGAAGATGTATGAATTCATCGACAGATTCTTCAATCTCGCTCTTCCGAGAGTTCGTGACTTCAGAGGAATCAACCCCAACGCTTTCGACGGCAGAGGTAACTACACAGTCGGAATCAAGGAACAGCTTATCTTCCCTGAAATCGACTATGATAAGATCGACAAGGTTCGCGGAATGGACATCTGTTTCGTAACAACCGCAAACACCGACGAAGAAGCAAGAGAGCTGCTCACTCTTATGGGTGCTCCTTTCGAAAGACAATAAGGAGGAGGAATAACTTATGGCAAAGACTGCAATGAAAGAAAAGCAAAAAAGACCCGCTAAGTATTCCACAAGGCAGTATAACCGCTGCAAGATCTGCGGCAGACCTCACGCCTATCTTCGTAAGTACGGAGTATGCCGTATCTGCTTCAGAGAACTTGCCCACGCAGGCCAGATCCCCGGCGTGAAGAAGGCAAGCTGGTAAGTAATTGTCAAGGAGGTAAAGGAATAATGCAAGTAACAGACGCAATCGCTGATATGCTTACGAGAATCCGTAACGCAAGCGCAGCTAAACACGATTCAGTTAAAATTCCTGCATCCAACACCAAGAAGGCAATTGCTCAGATTCTTGTGGATGAAGGATACATCAAAAGCTTCACCGTTGAAGAAGACGGTAAGCAGGGAATTTTGGACGTTCAGCTCAAATACGGCCCCGGAAAGAGCCGTGTAATCACAGGTCTCAGAAGAGTTTCAAAGCCCGGTCTGAGAATCTATACGAGCTGTGAGGATATGCCCAAGGTTATGAAGGGACTCGGCATTGCCATCCTTTCAACTTCAAAGGGCATCATGACCGACAAGGAAGCTCGCAAAGCCAACGTTGGCGGCGAAGTCCTTGCGTTCATTTGGTAAGGAGGTGCCGAGATGTCACGTATTGGAAGAAAACCCATCGCTATTCCCGCAGGAGTAGAGGTTACGATTGACGGAAGCACCGTTACCGTCAAGGGCGCAAAGGGTACTCTTACCCACACCGTCCATGAAAATATGTCAGTTACAAAGGAAGGCGACGAAATCATCGTTGCCCGTCCGAACGATGACAAGGAATACAGATCACTTCACGGTCTTACCCGCACACTTATCGCAAACATGGTTGAGGGTGTTTCAAAGGGATTCCAGAAGGAACTTGAAATCAACGGTATCGGTTACCGTGCAGAAAAGAAGGGCACCGACCTCGTCATGAAGATCGGCTTCTCGCACGACGTAATCATGCCGGAGAAGGACGGAATCACCGTTGAAGTTCCGGCTCCCAACAAGATCATCATTCACGGCGCTGACAAGCAGAAGGTTGGTCAGTTCGCCGCAGAAGTCCGCGAAAAGCGTCCGCCGGAGCCCTACAAGGGCAAGGGAATCAAATATGCTTCAGAGCATATCCGCCGCAAAGAAGGTAAAGCCGGTAAGGGTAAATAAGATTGGTAAAGGAGTGAAATTTCAATGGTCAGCAAAAAAGACAGCAATAAAGCAAGACTTAAAAGACGCAAGAGAGTACGCGCTAAGATCAGCGGTACTGCGGCTTGTCCGCGTCTGAGCGTTTACCGTTCACTCAACCACATCTATGCACAGCTTGTTGACGACGTTCAGGGTGTTACCCTCGCTTCGGCAGCAACGGTGGAAAAGGAATTTGAGTACGGCGGAAACAAAGAAGCAGCAACCAAGGTTGGCGAGCTTCTTGCAAAGCGTGCCGCTGAAAAAGGCATCACCGAGTGTGTCTTTGACAGAGGCGGTTATGTATACCACGGTCGTGTTCAGGCACTCGCAGACGGCGCTCGTGCCGGCGGCCTGAAGTTCTAAGCAAGGAGGATATTGATTTATGAATAAGATTGATGCATCGGCTTATGAACTTACAGAGCGCGTTGTTGCCATCAACCGTGTTTCCAAAACCGTTAAGGGCGGTCGTATCTTCAAGTTCGCAGCTCTTGTAGTTGTCGGTGACGGAAACGGAACGATCGGCTTCGGTCTCGGAAAGTCGGGAGAAGTTCCCGACGCAATCCGCAAGGGTATCGAAGACGCGAAAAAGAATCTCATGAAGGTTGCCCTCAAGGGTTCAACAATTCCCCATGAGATCATCGGTAAGTTCGGCGCAGGCGTTGTTCTTCTCAAGCCTGCTGCACCCGGTACCGGCGTTATCGCCGGCGGTCCCGTCCGTGCTGTTGTTGAAACAGTCGGAATCAAGGACATTCGTACAAAGGCTCTTCGTTCAAACAACCCCTGCAATGTCGTAAGAGCAACACTTGACGGCCTTTCAAAGCTTCGCAACGCTGAAGAAGTTGCGGCTGTTCGCGGAAAGACCGCTCAGGAAATTTTAGGTTAAGGAGGGCGTAACAATGATTAAAGTTAAGCTTGTAAGAAGTCTTATCGGCTCAAAGAAAGATCAGATTGCTACCGCCCATGCTCTCGGTCTTCGCAAAATCGGGGACGAGGCTACTCAGCCGAATAACCCACAGACTCAAGGTAAGGTAAGAAAAATCGCTCACCTTATCGAGGTTACCGAAGCATAAAGCAAGGAGGTGCGAAAAATGAAATTGCACGAACTTTCACCTGCTGCCGGCTCAACAAAGGCTCGCAAGAGAATCGGTCGAGGCGCAGGCTCCGGTCAGGGTAAAACCGCCGGTAAAGGTCACAAGGGTCAGAAGGCCAGAGCAGGCCGCGGAATGCGTCCGGGCTTTGAAGGCGGCCAGATGCCCCTCCAGAGAAGACTTCCCAAGAGAGGTTTCAACAACATTTTCAGAACTGAAATGGCAATTGTTAATCTGTCTGCTCTTGACAAGGCTTTCGAGGCCGGAGAAACAGTAACAGTAGACGCTCTTCTTTCAAAGGGACTTGTCAAAAAGGTTCTCGGCGGCGTAAAGGTTCTCGGAAACGGCGAGCTTTCCAAGGCTCTCACCGTTCAGGCAAATGCTTTCAGCGAATCAGCAAAGCAGAAGATCGAGGCGGCCGGAGGAAAGGCCGAGGTGATCTGAGATGATTAGTACATTTATAAATGCTTGGAAAATTGCAGATCTCAGAAAGAAAATGCTTTTCACGGCGCTTATAGTATTGATCTTCAGGATCGGTGCTGCTATTCCCGTTCCGTTCACGGAAATTACCGGCGGAATTACACCCGAAGGCAGCGAGTCCTTCATGAACTACCTCAACATGATGACCGGTGACGCATTCAACTACGGAACAATTTTCGCAATGGGTGTCACACCGTACATCAACAGTTCAATTATTATCCAGCTTCTTGCCGTTGCAATCCCCGCTCTTGAAAAACTTTCAAAAGAGGGCGAAGAAGGCAGAAAGAAGATGGCAACCATCACGAGATACACAACAATTGCTCTGGCTCTTATGCAGTCAACTGCATACTTCATTTATCTGCGTGCAAAGGGATATGTTGTTACCGACGCTTCCGGAAACCTCTTCACCGGTTTCTCCGCAGTGCTTCAGGGACTTGTTGTAATTCTCACCCTGACCGCCGGCTCCGCATTCATCATGTGGCTCGGTGAGCAGGTCAACGATAAGGGTATCGGAAACGGCGTTTCCATCATCCTTTTCGCCGGCATCGTTGCCCGTATGCCGACCATCGTCGTTCAGATGTACAGCTACCTCACCATGGGCGGCGCATACTTCGCACTTGTTCCCATCGTAATCGTTTGCCTTCTTGCAATGATCGCATACATCGTTTGGATGGACAATGCGGAACGCAGAATTCCCGTTCAGTACGCAAAAAGAGTTGTCGGCAGAAAGATGTACGGCGGCCAGAGCACACATATTCCCATCAAGGTCAATATGTCCGGCGTTCTTCCCGTTATCTTTGCTTCTTCAATTCTTTCGCTCCCCGCAACCGTTCAGCTTTTTCTCTCCGAGGATAAGATCAAAGGCACAGGCTGGGAGACGTTCTTCAAAATGTTCTCAACGGATCATTGGTTCTATGCAATTATCTACTTCCTTCTTATTCTGTTCTTCGCATACTTCTATGCAAGCATTCAGTATAACCCGGTTGAGATGGCAAACAACATCCGTAAGAACAGCGGTATGATTCCGGGTATTCGTCCGGGCAAACCGACTTCGGATTATATCAAGAAGATCCTTTCAAGAATCACGCTTCTCGGTGCGCTCCTCCTTTCGGTTGTTGCGCTTTTCCCGAACATCTTGACGATCTTCACAAAGCTCATCAACAAGCCGATGGCTCTTTCGCTCGGCGGTACTTCGCTCATCATCGTTGTCGGTGTTGCGCTTGAAACCGTAAAACAGCTTGAAAGCCAGATGATGATGAGACATTACAAGGGCTTCCTTGACTAATACTTATTGAGGTGATACCTGATGAAGCTTATATTATTGGGCGCGCCGGGAGCCGGAAAAGGCACTCAGGCAGAAGTAATTTCCGAGCACCTTTCGATCCCGACCATATCAACAGGCAATATCATCCGTGCGGCGCTCAAGGCGCAGACGGAAATGGGTATTAAAGCGAAGGAGTTCATTGACAAAGGTCTGCTTGTTCCCGATGATGTCGTAATCGGCATCGTTAAGGAAAGACTTAAAGAAGACGACTGCAAAAACGGATTCATCCTTGACGGTTTTCCGAGAACCGTGCCTCAGGCACAGGCTCTTGACGAAATGGGAGTTGAAATCGATAAGGTTATCGACATTCAGGTTCCGGACGAAAAAATCGTTCAAAGACTTTCCGGACGCAGAGTCTGCGGCGGCTGCGGCGCTTCCTATCATCTTCTTTATAAGAAGCCGGAAAAGGACGGCGTTTGCAACCTCTGCGGCGCACAGCTTGTTCAGCGCGTTGACGACAAGGAGGAAACAATCCTTGAACGTTTGAAAATTTATCACGAGCAGACAGAACCGCTCGTTGAGTTTTACAAGGCAAAGAACAAGCTCACTGTTGTTGAGGGACAGGAGGAAGTCGCAGATACGACTGCACTTACCCTCAAGGCATTGGAGGATTAAGCATGATCGTGCTGAAAACTACTCGTGAGCTTTCGCTCATGAAAGAAGCCTGCCGAATTTCGGCGGGAGCACTGAGAGTGGCCGGGGAAGCGGTGAAGCCCGGCGTTTCGACCGCCGAAATTGACCGCATTGCCTATGAATACATCAAAAGTCAGGGTGCAGAACCCAACTTCCTGCATTTATACGGCTTTCCCGCCACAGCATGCATTTCCGTAAACGACGAAGTAATTCACGGCATTCCGAGCAAAAAGCGTATCCTTAAAGAGGGCGATATCGTAAGCATCGACCTCGGAGCAAAAATTCACGGCTATAACGGCGACAACGCCGCCACATTTGCCTGCGGAAAAATTTCCGCCGAGGCACAGCGGCTGATTGACGTAACCAGAGAAAGCCTCTATGAGGCAATCAAGGTTGCGGTTCCCGGCGGAAAAATCGGCGATATCGGCTCGTGTGTTCAGCGCTACTGCGAGGAAAGGGGATTTTCCGTTGTGCGTGAGTACACGGGACACGGAGTCGGAAAAGAACTCCATGAAGATCCCGCCGTTCCGAATTACGGAACAGCCGGCCGGGGCGTTCGCCTGTTACCGGGCATGACAATCGCCATTGAGCCGATGATCAATCAAGGCACAAAAGCTATTAAAAGGCTTTCAGACGGCTGGACGGTTAAGACCGCCGACGGAAAGCTTTCCGCCCACTTTGAAAACACCGTTGCCATCACAAAAGACGGTCCGGTGATCCTCACGAAAGAATGAGGTTCGCCCGATGGAGTTTAAAAAAGGGCAGGTAGTGATGTCAAAAGCAGGACGCGACAAAGGCCGACTGCTTGCGGCTGTGCGCTTTGACGGAAAAAGGGTTTTTCTTTGCGACGGAAAGGAAAGGCCGCTCGAAAGGGCAAAGGCAAAAAATCTCCGCCACGTTGAATTTACCCCGATGTTCATTGACGAGGCTTCAATGGAAACTGATCGCAAATTGCGAAAAGCACTCAAACAACTCAATGATTTGAAGAGGTAGAAAAGTTATGTCAAAACAGGATATGATTGAAATTGAAGGCACCGTTGTTGAGGCTCTTCCGAACGCAACGTTCCAGGTTGAGCTTTCAAACGGCCACAAAATTCTCGCCCACATTTCCGGAAAGCTCAGAATGAATTACATTCGCATCCTTCCCGGAGACAAGGTTACGGTCGAAATGTCTCCATACGACCTGACCAAGGGACGCATCACATGGAGATCCAAATAAGCTCTCGGTTTTTCGGACGTATTCACGTTTCTCGACGGCGTATTTTCCGCCGGAGCACACAATGCTTCTTGCCAATACACAAAGTATTGCCTGCGAAGCCTTATGCACTCCGAGCAAAAAATTCGCTCGCCGATAAACGCAAATCCGCCAAAAAATCGTTCGCAATGTAAGCATTATAATTAACCGACAGGTTCAATTTTTAAAGGAGGTAGTTCACAATGAAAGTCAGACCTTCTGTAAAGAAAATTTGCGAGAAGTGCAAAGTTATCAAGCGCAAGGGAAAGATCATGGTGATCTGCGAAAATCCCAAGCATAAGCAGCGTCAGGGCTAATGGCGCTTAAACCAGATTTGGAGGTGTAACTGACAAATGGCTCGTATTTCAGGTGTTGACCTTCCGAGAGAAAAGAGAATTGAAATCGCTCTTACCTACATTTTCGGAATCGGTCGCAAAACAGCAGACGATATCATCGCTGCAACAGGCATCAACCCCGATACAAGAGTTAAAGACCTGACCGAAGACGACGTTTCAAAGCTTCGTGAGTATATTGACCATCACCTTAAGGTTGAAGGTGACCTCAGAAGAGAAACTGCGTTCGACATTAAAAGACTCACCGAGATCGGCTGCTATCGCGGCGTTCGTCACAGAAAGGGTCTTCCCGTAAGAGGTCAGCGTTCAAAAACAAACGCCCGCACACGCAAGGGACCCAAAAAGACTATTGCTAACAAGAAGAAATAAGTTAAAAGGAGGAGACTATTATGGCTGCTAAGGTTGGAAAAAAAGTTGCAACCATTCGTCGTCGCCGTGAGCGCAAGAACATTGAGCGCGGCGCCGCCCATATTCAATCCACCTTCAACAACACAATCGTTACCATCACTGATACTCAGGGTAACGCAGTGTCATGGGCAAGTGCCGGCGAAATGGGCTTCAGAGGCTCAAAAAAATCAACTCCCTTTGCTGCTCAGACCGCCGCTGAAACGGCTGCCAAGGCTGCAATGGAGCACGGCATGAAGACTGTTGAAGTATATGTTAAAGGACCGGGTGCAGGACGCGAAGCCGCAATCAGAGCTTTGCAGACCGCAGGACTCGACGTAACTATGATCAAAGACGTTACTCCGATTCCTCACAACGGCTGCCGCCCGCCCAAGAGAAGACGTGTATAACGGGAGGTAAATTCAATGGCAAGATATACAGGTGCAGTATGCAAACTGTGCCGCCGCGAGGGTAAGAAGCTCTTCCTTAAGGGCGACAGATGCTATACCGGCAAATGTGCCTTTGAGCGTCGTTCATATGCCCCCGGCCAGCACGGTCAGAACCGCAGCAAGAACTCCGAATACGGACTTCAGCTTCGCGCAAA
Organism: uncultured Eubacteriales bacterium; assembly: GCA_934561055.1. GTDB lineage: Bacteria > Bacillota > Clostridia > Oscillospirales > Acutalibacteraceae > UBA6857. Next base: position 27,031 of record CAKTFN010000009.1, on the reverse strand, counting down.
GCAGCAGGCAAGACGTTATTACGGAATTCAGGAAGGACAGTTCCACAAGTATTTCCTTATGGCTGAACGCAAGGCAGGCGTAACCGGTGAAAACCTTCTTCGCATCTGCGAAAGCCGCCTTGACAACGTTGTTTATACCCTCGGCTGGGCTTCGTCCAGAGCAGAGGCAAGACAGCTTGTTACTCACGGCCACTTTGAAGTTAACGGCAAGAAAGTTGATATCCCGTCATATCTCCTTAAAGCCGGAGACGTTGTTTCAATCAAATCCAAGAGCAAGGACAGCGAAAAGTTCAAGGCTGTTCTCGAAGCAAACGCTTCAAGACCCGTTCCCTCTTGGCTTGATCTCAATGCCGAAGCTCTCTCGGCTAAGGTTGTTGCTCTTCCGGAGCGCGAACAGATCGAAGTACCGGTTGAAGAACATCTCATCGTCGAATTCTATTCTAAGTAATCGGCGTTGACCGTAACACACATCCACAACAGAATAAGGAGGGTTTTGCATGATAGGAATTGAAAAGCCCAGAATCGAAACAGCTGAACTCGCACCGGACGGAACTTACGGCAAGATTGTTGTTGAGCCTCTTGAAAGAGGTTACGGCATCACGCTCGGCTGCAGCCTGAGAAGAATTCTTCTTTCTTCTCTTCCCGGCTATGCAATCACAAGCGTCAAGATTGACGGAGTTCTTCACGAGTTTTCAACAATCCCCGGCGTTAAAGAGGACGTAACCGAGATCGTTCTTAATCTCAAGCGCGTCATCCTTAAAATCCACGCCGACGGACCGAAAACGATTTACATCGACGCTTCGGGCGAAGGTGAAGTCGTTGCAGGCGACATCAAATGCGATTCAGAAGTTGAAATTCTCAATCCGGAAAGCCACATTTGCACCCTTGACAAGGACGCTCACGTCAGCATGGAAATTACCTGCGACAAGGGTCGTGGATATGTTTCGGCAGAGCAGAACAAAAAGCTCATGCAGCCGGCGATCGGTGTAATTGCGATTGACTCGATTTACACACCGGTGCTGAAGGTTAATTACACAGTTGAAAACACACGTGTCGGTCAGGTTACAGACCTCGACAAGCTCACGCTTGAGGTTTGGACGAACAAAACGATCTCTGCAACAGAGGCGGTTTCCCTCGGAGCCAAGTTTCTCAACGAACATCTCGCTCTTTTCGGCGATCTGTCGGGAGAGGCATATAATACCGAGATAATGGTTGACAAAGGCGAGGACGCGAAGGAAAAGGTCCTTGAGATGACCATTGAGGAACTTGACTTGTCCGTGCGCTCTTTCAATTGCCTAAAGCGCGCAGGAATCAACACTGTGGAGGATCTTACAACAAAGACCGAAGAGGACATGATGAAAGTCAGAAACCTCGGAAAGAAGTCGCTTGACGAAGTTATCAACAAGCTTCATTCCTTCGATCTTGACCTCAGATCCGAAGACGAATAATTTGATTTTTCAACAAAAGGAGTGATTTCAAATGGCAGGTACCAGAAAGCTCGGCAGAACCAGCGACCACCGCAAGGCAATGCTCAGAGGAATGGTTACTTATCTCTTGGAGAAAGGCAGCATTGAAACCACCGTCACGAGGGCAAAGGAAGTTCGCTCAATGACCGAGAAAATGATTACTCTCGGCAAGGAAGCAACTCTTCACAATAAGCGTCAGGCTCTTGCATACGTCACCAAAGAGGACGTTGTTAAGAAGCTCTTCGACGAAATCGGCCCGAAGTATAAGGACGTTAACGGCGGTTACTGCCGTATTATCAAAACAGGTCCCCGCCGCGGCGACGCAGCAGAGATGTGCATCATCGAACTTGTTTGATAGTACAAGATAAAAAAATTGCGACCGGTACGAAAGTACCGGTCGTTTTTTGTGCTTCGGTTTTTCCGGGTGCTTCATTCGACCCGTGTGCCCGGAAAGACGTTTTGCCGAAAAAACAAGACGGGTTTTCAAAACGGCAGAAAAAAGGTGCGGCGGCGAATTTCGGTTCGTCACCGCACCTTCACTTTTCGGTTTTCGGTTAATTTTCGGCGGTCAAGGTGTATGTTCTTTCGGGAAGGCTTCTGTCGGTGATGAAGTCTCTGCCCCGGACAACAACTCTGTCGTCATATACTTCAACAAGAACGCCGGCGCCGGTATTTCCGTTGAGAGAGATCTCCTTGTCCGGAAGATTGTCCCACTTCGGAAGGTTGATTATTGCCGTTCCGGAAAAGTAGGAAAGGCTGTACTCGCCAAAATCGGCGTGATTGTGACCGTGAAAATAAAAAGTATTCTTATATTTTGTCAGAATATCATAAAGAACATAGTTTGCACTTTTGACTTCCCAGAAGGTGTAATGACCGAAAACGAAAGTCGGTTTTCCTTCTGCGGCTGCCTTTTGAAGAACGGAGTCAAGCCAAAGAAGCTGTTCGTCCGAAAAACCGTGAACGTTGTTTCCTTCGTACCATTCGGAAGAAAGAACAATGAAGCTGTAACCGCCGATTTCTTTGTAATAGTAAGGTTTGTCAATGCCGAGGTCAAAGGCATTGTTTGCATAAGAGAGGAACCTTTTTGTCAGTTTGTTGTAATCGCCTTCACCGTTTCCGACGTCGTGATTACCTTCAACGGCAAGGACGGGAGTTTTGAAATCCGTCCGGAGAATTGCTCCGCTGAAAAGAAGATTCTCGATGTTTTGTCCGTTCATGGTGTTGTCTCCGAGAAAAACAACGGCGTCGTTTTTCCGATCGTTCGCTTTTATTCCGCCGAGAAGAGCCATGAAGGATTTGAACCGGGGAAGGTTGTTTCCTTCGATGTGGCTGTCGGAAACAACGGAAAACGAAAGACGGCAGTTTTCCGGGTCGGAAACGTTATAGCTTTCGTGCTTCGGCGTTGAAAAACCGACGAGGCCAAAAAAGAAAAGTGCAAGGAACATTGCTGTTGTTTTGGTAAGAATTTTCATAATATATCTCCTCCTTTGCCTTTATCTTACAGTATGCGCGTCCGTTTTGTCAAGCGGTTTTTCGGGCGGCGCAAAAACGGCGGTTTTTTTCTTCGCCCGGCCGACGAAAGGCGAGCTTTTTTTCGCCTTTTTTTCCGTATAATGAATCTTTGTTCCCGCTTGATTGTACTTTCTAACAAACTGCACAATTTTATCAAAATTATTTTTGAATGTTTCTAACAAAAATCACAAAAACCACTTGCCTTTTTCTTGTTCGGGTGATATTATAAACATAATAGGATAACCATATCAAAATGAAAGCCGGTCTTTTTTGCTCCGGAGGTTTTTGAAAGGGGAGTCCAATCTCACCTGCCGCTTTGGCTACGGCGGCGGTTTGTGATTATTATGTTATTCATGTAGCCGGAAAGGTTATGGTAATCGGATGTCAGAAAGAACAAAAAAAGGCGACGATACCGCTCTTTACTTTTTTCATTCGGGAAAAGGCTGCCGCGTTTATGATTATCTCGGCGCGCACAAAACGCCCGGCGAAGACAGCGTAACCTTCCGTGTATGGGCGCCGAATGCGGCTTCGCTCAGCGTTATCGGTGACTTCAATGCCTGGAATGAAAACGAAAACAAAATGTACCGCCTTTCGGACAACCAGACGTGGGAATGCATCATTCCCGGCGTTAAGCAATTTGACAGTTACAAATTCCTTGTGACATATCCGGACGGAAAAACAACGGCCGCAAAATGCGACCCTTACGCTTTTCACAGCGAGACCCGTCCCGGCGACGCTTCAAAGTTTTATGAGCTTGACGGCTATGAATGGAAGGATGCCAACTGGAAAAAGGAGCTTTCAAAAACGAATCCTTATGAAAGCCCGATGAACATTTATGAGGTTCACGCCGGTTCGTGGAGAAGATACAAAGACGAAAGCCCGTTTTCTTATCTTGACCTTGCGAGGGAGCTTGTTCCTTATGTCAGAGATATGGGCTATACCCACATTGAGCTTATGCCCCTTTCGGAATATCCGTTTGACGGCTCATGGGGCTATCAGGTTACGGGATATTTCGCCGCAACGTCACGTTACGGAACACCGCACGAGCTCATGGAATTCGTTGACACCTGCCATCAAAACGGAATTTCCGTCATTCTCGACTGGGTTCCGGCGCATTTTCCGAGGGATCTTCACGGCCTTTCGCTTTTCGACGGAACGCCTTGTTATGAATATGCCGACCCGAGAAAGGGCGAACATAAAGACTGGGGAACGAAGATTTTTGATTACGGAAAGCCGGAGGTTGTTTCCTTCCTCATTTCCTCGGCGGCATTCTGGCTTGAAAAATATCACATCGACGGCCTTCGTGTCGATGCGGTTTCGTCAATGCTTTATCTCGATTACGGAAGAGAAAACGGAGAGTGGGTTCCGAACAAGTACGGCGGAAACGAAAACCTTGAGGCGATCGAATTCATAAAAACGCTCAACACCACCGTTTTCAGAGAGTATCCGAACGTGCTCATGATTGCCGAGGAAAGCACTGCGTGGCCGCTCGTTTCAAAACCGGTTGACGCCGGCGGACTCGGTTTCAACTTCAAGTGGAACATGGGCTGGATGAACGACACGCTCAAATATTTTTCTCTTGACGGTCTTTCAAGAAAGTATAACCACAATCTTTTGACCTTTTCGTTCTTTTACGCTTTTTCCGAAAACTTCATTCTTCCGATCTCTCATGACGAAGTTGTTCACGGAAAATGCTCGCTCATCGGAAAAATGAGCGGAACGTATGATGAAAAGTTTGACACTTTGCGTGCCTTCTTCGGCTATATGATTGCCCACCCAGGAAAGAAGCTTTGCTTCATGGGTCAGGAATTCGGCCAGTTTATCGAATGGCGCTTTGCAAAAGAGCTTGACTGGCTTTTGCTTGATTATGAAAAGCACCGCCTTCTCAAAGATTACGTCAAAACGCTCAACGGAATTTATAAGAAATATCCCGAGTTTTGGCAGATAGATTACGGCTGGGACGGCTTTGCCTGGTGCGTCAGCGACGACTGCGACAATTCCGTGATTGCCTTCACAAGGAAGGACAAAAACGGCGGAGCACTCGTTTGCGTTTGCAATCTTACGAACGTTGAACGGGACAAATATTCTTTCGGCGTTGAAAAGGACGGAATCTATGAGGTTGTTCTTAATTCCGACGACGTAAAATTCGGCGGTTCTGGAAGAGGAACAAAAACAAAAGCAACCTCAAAGAAAAAGCCGATGCACGGTTATGAAAACAGCATCACGCTTTCGCTTCCGCCGCTTTCGTGCATGTATCTTTCATATAAGCCGAAGCCAAAAAAGGAAGAAAAGAAAGCACCGAAAACAAAAAAGAAAAGTTTGATTTAATTATATGAAGGAGGAAACCTAATGGCAAAGAAAACCGAATGTCTTGCAATGCTTCTTGCCGGCGGACAGGGAAGCCGCCTCGGAATACTCACGAAGAACATTGCAAAGCCCGCCGTTCCTTACGGCGGAAAATACCGCATCATCGACTTCCCGCTTTCAAACTGCATCAATTCCGGAATTGAAACGGTCGGTGTTCTCACTCAGTATCAGCCGCTTGAGCTCAACGATTACATCGGAAACGGTGCGGCATGGGATCTTGACCGTGCTCACGGCGGAGTTCATATTCTTTCTCCGTATCAGCAGATTAAGGGTACTCAGTGGTATAAAGGTACCGCAAACGCAATTTATCAGAACATCAATTTTATTGATCGCTATAATCCCGAATATGTTGCCGTTCTTTCCGGCGACCATATATATAAGATGGACTATGCGAAGATGCTCGCATATCACAAGGAAAAGAACGCAGCCTGCACAATCGCAATGCTTGAAGTTCCGTGGGAGGAGGCTTCCCGCTTCGGCCTCATGTTCGTCAACGACGACGGTTCAATCAGCGAATTTGAAGAAAAGCCGAAGAACCCGAAGAGCAACAAAGCTTCAATGGGCGTTTATATTTTCACCTGGAGCGTTCTTCGCAAATACCTCATTGAGGACGAAAAAAATCCGGACAGCGGAAACGACTTCGGCCACGACGTAATCCCCGCAATGCACGAAAAGGGCGAAAGACTTTTTGCTTATCAATTTGACGGCTATTGGAAGGATGTCGGAACAATTGATTCGCTTTGGGAAGCGAACCTTGACCTTCTCAACCCGAAAGTTGACCTTGACCTTTCGGACGACAGCTGGAAAATTTATTCAAAAACAACCGCTTCTCCGCCGCACTTTATTTCGGACAAAGCTTCGGTTGAAAACTCGATGATTGCCGAAGGCTGTGAAATCGACGGCGAGGTTGATTATTCGATTCTTTTCTCAAACGTCACCGTTGAAGAGGGCGCAACCGTCCGTTATTCAATCGTGATGCCCGGAACGGTAATCAAATCCGGCGCACTCGTTGAATATTCAATCGTTGCGGAAAATGCGATCATTGACGAAGGCGCCCACGTCGGAAACGACCCGGCTCAGATGAGCAATGCTTTTGACGATTGGGGAATTGCCGTTGTCGGTGAAAAAGTTCACGTCGGCAAAAACGCTTCCGTTGCCGCAAAGGCAATGATTGACAAAAACGTAAAGGAGGAAAAATAATGCGCGCTTCAAATGTTCTCGGAATTATTTATTCAAACGTTTATGATGAATATGTGAGCGAACTGACCGGAATCCGCACAATGGGTTCGGTTCCCTTCGCAGGAAGATATCGCCTTATTGACTTCTGCCTTTCGGGAATGGTCAATTGCGGAATCTCAAAAGTCGGCGTCAGCACAAAGAGCAATTATCAGTCGCTCATGGATCACCTCGGTTCCGGAAAAGCCTGGGACCTTTCAAGAAAACGCGACGGACTCACTCTTCTTCCGCCGTTCAATTTCAGCGGAGCTTCCGGCGTATACAGCCACCGCTTTGAAGCACTCAAGGGAATGATGAATTATATTTCACACAGCGGAAAAGACTATGTTCTTTTCTGCGACTGCAACGTTGTTTGCAACATCGATTACGAAAAATTCATCTCCTCTCACATCGAATCCGGCGCAGATATTACAATCGCTTATAAAAGAGGCGTAAAACCCGCAATCGAAAACATCATGACGTTTGACTTTGAAGGAACAAAAATCACAAGGGCAAGCACCGGGGAACTCGGTTCTGACGCAAAAAATTATTCGCTCAACATTATCATCATGAGCCGAGTCCTTCTTGAAAGGCTGATGAATTCCGCTTCGGCCGTTGCGGACGCACGTTTTGAGAAGGACATCATTTCAAGCAACCTTCAGTCGCTCGACATCAGAGGATACAAAGTTGAAGAATTCGCCGAAATGATTGACTCGCTTCAAAGTTATTATGACATCAGTATGCGCCTTCTCACCGGCGCAAGAAAAGAACTTTTCTCAAAGGAAAGACCGATTTACACAAAGGTTCGCGATGACGTTCCGGCAATTTACGGCGTTTGTTCAAAAGCTTCAAATTCACTCATTGCAGACGGCTGCGTAATCAAGGGAACCGTTGAAAACTGCATTCTTTTCAGGGGCGTTTACGTTGCCGAAGACGCCGTTGTCAAAAACTCCGTAATCATGCAGGACAGCTACATAAGCTCCGGTTCAAAAATCAACTGTGCGATTCTTGACAAAAACGTTGTTGTCAAGCCGAACCGTGAAATTTCCGGCGCGGAAACCTATCCGGTATACATCGGAAAGAACATCACAATCTGAACTCATTAAACTTCCTATAAAGGAGGAAAGATAAAAAATGAAAGTTTTATTTGTTTCATCTGAAGCTCAACCTTTCATGGCGAGTGGCGGACTCGGTGACGTTGCCGGTTCGCTTCCGCAGGCACTGAGAAAACGTCTCATCGGTTGCCGTGTTGTCATGCCGCTTTATGACACCATCAGTCAGGAACTCAAGGACTCGATGTCCTTCGTCACGAGCATTTCCGTTCCCGTTGCGTGGCGCCGTCAGTACTGCGGAGTTTTTCAGGCAAAGTATAAAGGCGTAATTTATTATTTTATTGACAATCAGTATTATTTCAAGCGTGACACGATCTACGGTCACTACGACGATGCGGAGCGCTTCACCTTCTTTGCAAGGGCGGTTCTCGAAATTCTTCCCCACATTGATTTCAGACCGGACATCATTCACTGCAACGACTGGCAAAGCGCACTCACTCCCGTTTTTTATACCACAATGTACAGCAAAGACCCGTGGTACCAGGGAATCAAAACCGTTTTCACAATTCATAACATTCAGTATCAGGGAACTTACGGAATGGATCTTGTGAACGACGTTATCGGTCTCAAGCCCGAGGACGCCGGAATTGTCGAATATGACGGCGACGTAAACTTCATGAAGGGCGCAATCGAATGCGCGGACAAGGTTACAACCGTTTCCCCGTCATACGCACAGGAGATTCTTGACCCGTGGTACAGCCACGGCCTCGACACGATCCTCAAAGCGAGACAATGGAAGCTTGAAGGAATTCTCAACGGAATCGACACCGAAAGCTATGATCCGGAAACCGACTCCGTAATCGAAAAGAATTACAACGTCAAAACCTTTGAAAAAGGAAAGGCAGAAAACAAAGCCGCCCTTCAGGAAAACCTCGGTCTTCCAGTCAGAGCCGACGTTCCGATGATCGGAATCGTTTCCCGCCTTGTTTCCCACAAGGGACTTGACCTCGTCAAAGGAATTTTTGACGAATTCCTTTCAACAACAGACGTTCAGGTTGTTGTTGTCGGTTCAGGAGACTGGCAGTATGAAAATTACTTCCGTGAGCTTTGCGACCGCTATCCGGGAAAAATTGCCGTAAGAATCGGCTTTGTTCCCTCGCTCGCAAGAAAAATTTATGCTGCGGCGGATCTTTTCCTCATGCCGTCAAAGAGTGAACCCTGCGGACTTTCTCAAATGGTTGCGCTTCGCTACGGAACGGTTCCGATTGTCCGTGAAACCGGCGGACTGCGTGATTCAATCACCGACAGCGGCGACGGCGTCGGAAACGGCTTCACCTTCAAAACGTATAATGCCCACGATATGCTTGACGCAATCAGAAGAGGCCTTGGGGCGTATTACAACAAGCCGCATTGGAAAGAGCTTGTAAAGCGTGCAATGGAATGCGACTTCAGCTGGGGCAGAAGTTCAAACGAATACATCAGAATGTACCGTCAGCTTCTTAAATAAATAAAATGCAACCCGGGACTGCGGCGAAATCCCGTTCGCCGCTTCCCGGATTTTTTTTGCTTTTTTTGGCTCACTGTGTCGGCAAAGCCACCGGCTTTCCTCTCAGCAGGGAGCACCAGAATCCGGTTGCTTTATCAAACTTAACAAATTTTATTTTGACATATCTAAAACTTTAGTGTATAATGGCTACACAAGTGTCGTTTGACGAAAAAAACATTATGAATCAATACGGTGATAAGAATGAATGAAAAAAAACTCAGAAAAAAACTGAATGAGCTTTACGGCGGAAAAATTCAGTTTACCGATAAAAATCGGATGAGGGTAATGACCGGTGAATGGAACACATGGGACGGAATTGTGGACGCCTGCCAGATGGCCGTGACCGGAAAAAAGGATGTTCATGTTGTCAATAATATCCGCTTCACCGGCGGAAAAATTCCGGAAATGCGTTTGCCCTCACTTTCGGACAATGCCCTTGAAGGAAAAAAGCCCGATGTTCTCATCATCGGCGGCGGAATTTCCGGCGTTTCAATCGCAAGGGAGCTTTCAAAGTGGAACATCGACGTGCTTCTTGTTGAAAAGGAGAGCGACCTTGCTCTCGGGGCTTCCGGAAGGAACGACGGTGAGGTTCATCCGGGTGTTGACCTTTCAAAGGGGAGTCTCAAACAGCATTATGTTCTCCTCGGAAACGAAATGTACGGCGATATCTGCCGTGAACTCGGCGTTCCGTTTTCCCGCTGCGGCCAGTATGTCGGCTTCACTCAAAAGGAGCTGAAACCTTTCGTTGAAGCGTATGCCGCAAAGCGCAGGGTGATTGACGGGGTGAAAGACACAAAAGTTATTTCAAGAGAAGAACTTTTTGCCGCAGAGCCGAACCTCAACAAGGATTTTCAGTTTGCGCTTTACAACCCATCGGCCGGTTGCGTTTGTCCGTATTCGCTGACGATCGCATACGCCGAAAACGCAGTCAAAAACGGCGTAAAGCTCAGCCTTAATACGGCGGTTCTTTCAATGGAAACGAAGAACGGAAAAATTCTTTCCGTAAAAACCAACAGGGGAACCGTATACCCGAAAATCGTAATCAATGCCGCCGGTGTTTTTGCCGATGACATTGCCGAAATGGCGGGGGACAGATTTTATTCGATTCACCCGAGAAGGGGAACGAACAGCATTCTTGACACAAAGGCCGGTGCGTTCGTCCACTCGGTTGTCACAATCAAAACGCTTCAAAAAAGCGCCGGCCACACAAAGGGCGGCGGAATTCTTCACACGGTTCACCACAACCTTCTTGTCGGCCCCGATGCGGTTGAAACCTTTGAAAAGGAAAATTACGCAACGAATCCCGAAAGTATTACAAATGTTTTCAACAAGCAGCAGGGCGCAACCGACAAGCTCAGAAGGTCGGATATCATCACATATTTCACGGGAGTTCGTGCGCCGTCGTTTGAGGAAGATTTCATCATTGAACGGGGACGTGAAACGCAGAACCTCATTCACTGCGCCGGAATTCAGTCGCCGGGTCTCACAACCGCTCCGGCCGTTGCAAGGGACATTGAAAAAATGACGCTTCAGTCGCTTCGCTGCGTCGGAGTTGACCCGAAGCGAAACGATAATTACAATCCGCACAGAGATCCGATTCCTCACCTTCGCGATATGCCGCCGAAGGAAAGGGCGGCGCTCATCAAAAAGAATCCCGATTACGGCGAAATCGTCTGCCGCTGCGAGGAAATCAGCAAGGGCGAAATTCTTGACGCCCTTCGTTCACCGATTTGCGTTCCGACCGTTGACGGCGTAAAAAAGCGTGTCCGTGCCGGAATGGGACGTTGCCAGGGCGGTTTCTGTTTGCCCGTTGTCATGAAAATCATTGCCGAATTTTTGGGTGTTCCCCTTTCCGAGGTCAGAAAGAGCAACAGCGAATCGGTAATCGTTTTCGGCGAAACAAAGGAGGGCAAGTGAGATGAAAACTCTTTATGACGTTGTAATCATCGGCGCAGGCCCCGCAGGTCTTGCCGCTGCGGTAAGATGCGACGAAAAGGGAAAAAGCGTTCTTCTTATCGAGCGTGAGGCAAGGCTCGGCGGAATTTTGAAGCAGTGCATTCACGACGGCTTCGGCCTTATCCGCTTTTCGGAAAAGCTTTCGGGTCCCGAATATGCCGAAAGATATATCGATATGCTCAAGGAAACAAAGTGCGACGTGACAACGCTCACTTTCGTTACCGACATTGAAAAAAAGGACGACCTTTTCACGCTTACTCTTGTGAGCCGTGAAGGAGTTTTCGCCGTTCAGTCGAAAACTCTGATTCTTGCAACCGGTTGCCGTGAAAGAACCGCAAAGCAGGTCAATATTCACGGAACAAGACCGGCCGGAGTTTTTACAGCCGGAACGGCGCAGAATCTCACGAACCTCCTCGGTCAGCTTCCGACAAAGAAATGTGTAATTTTGGGTTCGGGTGATATCGGTCTAATCATGGCCCGCCGCCTTACTCTTGAAGGAGCAAAGGTTCTCGGTGTATACGAAGCGAAAAGCACTCCGTCGGGACTGACGAGAAACATTCATCAGTGTCTTCACGATTATGATATTCCGCTTTATCTTTCCCATACCGTTACGAGAGTTTTCGGTGATGACAGGCTGACGGGCGTTGAAATTTCAAAGGTTGACGAAAAAATGCGTCCGATTGAAGGCACGGAAAGCTATGTTGAATGCGACGGACTGATTCTTTCCGTCGGTCTCATTCCGGAAAATGAGCTTGCCGAACGTCTCGGAGTAAAAATTGACCCGAAGACGAAAGGCCCGCTCTGCGACCAGAATCTTATGACAAGTGTTCCCGGAATTTTCAGTTGCGGCAATGCGCTTCACGTCAACGACCTTGTTGACTACGTTTCCGAAAGCGCCGTAACCGCCGCAGACGGAGCGTGCGGCTTTGAAAAGGAAAGCGACAGCCTTGCTGTTGTTGACCCGGACGAAAACATCGCATACATTGTTCCGCAAAAAATTGACCTTTCAAAGAACATTAACGAAGTTTGTTTCTATTTCAGAAGCCGTGACGTTCTTGACAAATGTACGCTCACGTTTTTTGCAAACGGAAAAACAATCAAAGAAAAGAAGTTTCCGTTCCTTCGTCCGCCTGAGATGGAAAGACTTGTTCTTGACCTTTCTGAAGCCGGACTCAAAAAGAACGATAAAATCACGGTTAAATTGGAGGGCGAGAAAAAATGAAAAAGTTAGTTTGCATCGTTTGTCCGAACAGCTGTGAACTTTCGATTGAAGAAACCTCGGACGGATTTTCTGTCAGCGGAAACAAATGCAAAAGGGGAATCAAGTTTGCAACCGATGAAATGACGGCGCCGAAAAGAACAATTTCATCCGTTGTCAAAACGGCGTTCAAAGAGGTTCCCGTCATTCCCGTCAGAGTTTCGGACGAAATTCCGAAAGAAAAAATTTTCGACGTGATGAACGAGATAAATCACGTCACGGTCAAAAAGAGACTCAAAAGAGGAGACGTCGTAATCAAAAACGTTCTTTCGCTCGGCGTTGACGTCATTGCAACGAGCGACGTTCTTCAAAGCGTTTCGGAAGAAGAAAAGGAAGAAAAGCCGAAAAAGACTTCGGCAACAAAGGCAAAGAAGAAAACAAAATAAAAGGAAGACTATAAAAAAGTTTATAAAGGAGAAAATAAAATGCCTAACAAGCTTGTTCTGACTTTTGACGTCGGAACCCAAAGTACAAGGGCGATGCTCGTTGACAAAAAAGGCCGGCTTGAAGACGTTTGCCAATACAAATATGAAACGCAATATTTTTCAAAACAAAACGGCTGGGCCGAGCAACACCCGGATTTTTACTTTGAAGCAATATGCCGTGTCTCAAAAGAAATTTGCAAAAAAAACGAAGAAAAACTTCGGGACGTAATTGCGGTAACTCTCACCGTCATTCGTGACAGCGTCCTTTGCCTCGACAAAAACAACCGTGCGCTTCGTGACATTATCCTTTGGCTCGACGAAAGACAGGCTAAAAACGACGAACCCTTCGGGCTTTTAAAAAAAGGAATTTTCAAGCTCGTAAAAATGGAGGAAACCGTAAAGAATCAGGCGAGAAATTCCGTTTGCAACTGGATTATGGAAAACGAGCCGGAGCTTTGGAAAAAGACCGAAAAGTATGTCATGCTTCCGACTTATCTCAATTACAAGCTCACGGGACACCTTTGCGACAGCGCGGCAAACATGGTCGGCCACGTTCCGTTTGATTATAAAAACCGACGTTGGATGACGAAGAACGACCTCACCCGCTGCGTTTGCAACGTTCCGCCGGAAAAGCTCTGTGAGCTTGTTCCCTCCGGAACAACAATCGGAACAATCGGAAAAGATGTCAGCGAACTCACCGGAATTCCGGAAGGCCTTCCGCTGATTGCAACCGGTTCGGACAAGGGCTGCGAAACACTCGGCCTTTCCGTTCTCAAGGATAATCAGGCCGCCGTTTCGTTCGGAACAACCGCAACTGTTCAGATGATGGTTAGGGATTACTTTGAACCGCAGCAGTTCCTTCCGTCTTATCCGGCCGTTCCGAACGATATGTATAACCCGGAGTTTCAGGTTTACAGAGGCTTTTGGATGGTTTCGTGGTTTGTCAAGGAGTTTGCGGCGGAGGACAAAAAGGAGGCCGAAGAAAAGGGCTGGTCGGTCGAAAGGGTTTTGGACTCTCACCTTAACGACGTTCCCGCCGGCTGTGACGGACTTGTTCTTCAGCCGTACTGGACGCCCGGAATCGCAAATCCGCTTGCAAAGGGTGCAATAATCGGTTTTTCCGACGTTCACACAAGGCGTCACGTCTATCGTGCGATAGTCGAGGGAATCGACTTGGCGCTTCTTGACGGAATGAAAACAATGGAAAAACGTTCCGGAAAAAAAATTTCCGAAATTTTTGTCGGCGGCGGCGGTTCAAAAAGCCCTGTGGTTTGCCAAATTCTTGCAAACGTCACCGGCGTTCCCGTAAGATGCATTCAAACCCATGAGGCCTGCGGTCTCGGCTCTTCGATGGTTGCCTTCGTTGCAAAAGGAGAATTCAAAAGCTATGAGGAAGCGACCGAAAACATGGTTCAGGTGAAAAAAACTTTTGAACCGGACATGGACGAGCATGAGCTTTATAGCAAAATTTATAAGAACGTGTATTCAAGAATGTATCCGAAGCTTGAGCCTATTTATAAAAGGCTTCGCAAGGTATACAGACAAGCAGCAAAATAAGATTAAAGATAAAATTAAGATTAAGGAGACGAATAATATGAGCACAAAACCGTACAAGGGATTTGAACCGAAGTGGATCAAGGAGGCCGCACCGCAGGACAGCTACCGTTCGATTTTCCGTTGGGGCGACCCGAATTTTGTAAAGTATCCTAAAGAGAGCCTTTACAAAATGATGAAAGACAAGTTCATCATGACCGACAACGACTTTAAAACCTATCCCGTTGACATCGGCTGGGAAACCGTTCAGCTCACCCAGAAGAGCAATATGGACGAAAAGCACCTCAAGTTTTTCCGTGAGGTTGTCGGCGACGCATACGTTTCAACTGCGGATTACAACCGTCTTGCCGTTGCATACGGAAAAACCGCATATGACCTTCTTCGCCTTCGTGAAAGAAAAATCGACTCGCTTCCCGACGTTGTAATTTATCCCGACACGACCGAGCAGGTTGAAAAAATCGTTGCATACTGCACCGAAAACGATATTCCCCTTTATGTTTACGGCGGCGGCTCAACCGTAACAAGGGGCGTTGAACCGATCAAGGGCGGCGTTTCGCTTGACATGAGAATGAGATTCAACAAGGTTATCTCTTTCAACGAGGTTGACCAGACGATCACCGTTCAGGCCGGTATGTCAGGTCCGAAGCTTGAAGAAACCCTCAACAACGCAGTTGAAAACTTCGGCGCAAAAAGGGCATATACCTGCGGCCATTTCCCGCAGTCGTTTGAATATTCAAGCGTCGGCGGCTGGACGGTAACGAGAGGTGCGGGCCAGAACAGCACATATTACGGTTGCATCACCGACATCGTCCTTTCTCAGAAGTATGCGACCCCCATCGGAAACTTCCAAACCAGCCATTATTCCCGTGAAGCAACAGGTCCGAACCTCAATCAGATCATGATGGGCTCGGAAGGAACCTTCGGCGTACTCACCGAAGTCACGCTTCGCATTTTCAGATATATGCCCGAAAACAGAAAGCGTTTTTCATATATCTTCAAGGATTGGAAAACCGCAATGGACGCAGGAAGAGAAATGATGCAGTGCGAATGCGGCTTCTCCTCCGTTTTCCGCCTTTCCGACCCGGAAGAGACGAACCTCATGCTCCGCCTTTACAACGTTGACGAAACTCCGCTTTGGAAGCTTCTTGACGTGACCGGCTTCAAGGATATGGAACGCTGCCTCTTCCTCGGCTTCACCGACGGCGAAAAGGGCTATTCGGCAAACGTTGCAAAGAACATCAGAAGAATCGCAAAGAAATACGGCGCAATGAGCCTCACCTCCTTCGTTTGCAAGAGCTGGGAAAAGGGACGCTTCAACGACCCGTATCTTCGTGACACCCTCATGGACTTCGGCATCACCACCGACACTCTCGAATGCACCGTCAACTGGTCAAACATGGCTCAGGTTCATGCCGACGTTCGCAAGGTCTGCAAGGCTCTTCCGAACACAATCGTAACCACTCATATGTCTCACTGCTATCCGCAGGGCGCAAACCTTTACTTCATCTTCCTCACAAAGATGTCGTCCTCCGAGGAATTCAAGGCATACCACACAAGCATTCTCGACGCAATTCAGAAGTCCGGCGCGGCAATCAGCCATCACCACGGCATCGGAAAGATGTTCGCTCCGTGGCTTGAAGGAAGCCTCGGAAGAACCGAATACGGAGTATTCAAAGCTCTCAAGAATTACTTCGACCCGAAGTATAATATGAATCCGGGCGGAACAATCGGCCTTGACCTCAAGGAAGAGGACAAGCGCTTCATGCGTGACGATATTAAATAAGCAAAGCTTTAAAAGTTGCCGCAGATTTTTTTGCGGCAGCTTTTTTCTGTCAGAAAATGCGGGAAAATGCGACTTAATATATGAAAGGAGGAAAACCGAATGAAAGACTCGGAAATTACAACGCTGTTGTTTTCAAACGACCCGAAGGGGCTTGAAAAGCTTTCAAAAAAATATGAACGGCTGATTCTTTCGATTGCGGAGAATATTCTTTCAAACCGTGAGGACGCAGAGGAATGTTTGAACGATACATACCTTGCGGTCAAAAGACGAATTCCGCCGGAAAGACCGGAGTATCTTTGCGCTTTCGTTTGCCGAATCGCACGGAACATTTCGCTTTCAAAAAGGCGAAAGACGGCGGCAAAAAAACGCTCGGCAAAAACCGTTCCGCTTTCGGAACTTGAAGGCGTTCTTTGCGGCGAACCGATTGAAAATGAGGTTTCCGCAAAGCGGCTCGGAAGGCTCATTGATGAATTCCTTTCAAAAACCGATGAGGAAAGCTCGGCAATTTTTGTTCGCAGATATTGGTTTTCCTTTTCGGTGAAGGAGATTGCAAAGGACTTCAAAATGAGTGAGGACGCCGTTTATCAAAAGCTTTCAAGAACACGAAAAAAGCTTAAAGCTTACCTTGAGGAAAGAGGTGTCAATGTATGAGCGAAGAATATTTTGAAAAAGTCCTTGACGAAATTTCTGACGAAAGAATTCAAAATGCCGTATCCTACTCAAAGAAAAAACGCAGTTTTCCCTTTAAACTTGCCGCCGCAGTATTTGCCGTTGTTATTGCAGGAACGCTTTTCGCCTTTAAAACGAACTTTTTTGAAAAGCCTGAAAAAAAGCCGCCGGCCGTTTGTGCAACGTCTGCAAATTCATATACCGAATATGGCGAAGTCGGCTGGAAAAAAATTCCCGAAAACGAAAGGTACGACAACATTACGCTTAAAGACGGAAAAATTTACTCTTCAATGTATACCGAAAAATCGGGCGGCGAAAAAGGCGAATTTGTTTTTCTTGAAATCGCCGAAGCCGAAGGCGAAAACGGCAACGTTACGGACAAAAAAACGGTTGAAGTTTATTCGGTCAAAAAGTTTTCGCCCGACCTTGTCATTGCGGCGAAATTCGAGGAAAGCGAAAAGTACTTTTTGTATCTCAAAAACTTTTACAGCCCCAAAACGCTCGGTGATTTTTTGTCGGACGCCGATTTTGAAAACTCGGTGACGTGCAGAGGAGTTTCGTTCGTCCGTGAAAAAAACTACGCCTATAAGTTTTCGTCGAAGGACGAAAAAGAAAAACGTGACGAGGCGTTTTCCGCTTTTCTCGGCCTTTTAAAAAGTGAAAAGGAAAAAAAGACGGAGCTTTCAGTCACAGGCTCAGACGGAAAAATGTTTGATTTTGCTTTCCATATTGACGGTTTTGACAGCTTTTTGGCAACGGTATATTCAACCGGATACGTTGAATTCAGAAGCGACTGCACGGCGAACACACTCGTTTTTGATTTCGGCGAAGGCAAAGTTAAACCGCTTTTTGAAATTCTTGAAAAGAACTCTGTAAAAACCGACGCCTGCGAAGAAACGACAACCCCTCCAAAGGAAAATTCCGACACCAAAGCCGTTTTGACAACAGCAGGGTATTCCGAAACGAAGGTGCCGACTTCGCCGCCGAAAAGCGAGAGCTTTTAACACGGCTAAAAACCGAATGAGCGTTTGCCGCCGTATTCGACCGGAGAGATTTTCTCTCTGCGCCCGAATACGGCGGCCTTTCGTTTTTCAACCTTGAATTTTTCCCTTTCAAATGTTATAATCAGTTGTCTAATATTTTAAGAGGGTGTTTAAATGACCGAAAAAAAAGGAATGATCAAAAAGTGGTTTTTGCCTTATTTTAAAAAGCACCGCAAAACGCTTTTCCTTGACCTTCTCTGCGCTCTTTTCACAACGGGCTGTGAGCTTGTTTTGCCGATGATCGTCAGAGAAATCACAAAAATCGCAACAAAGGACATTTCAAATCTTACCGTTACCGTAATTTTGCAGATGGCTCTGCTTTTTGCCGTGCTTAAAATTATTGATATGCTTGCCGGCTATTATATGAGCTATGTCGGTCACTGCATGGGCGTTTCGATTGAAAAGGATATGCGTGAGGATATGTTTTCTCATCTTCTGCGTGTTCCGTTCAGCTATTACGACACGACAAAAATCGGTCAGCTTATGTCAAGAATAACAACCGATATGTTTGAGGTCGCGGAGTTTTCTCACCACTGTCCGGAGGAGTTTTTCATCGCCGGGGTAAAAATCACCGCCTCGTTTGTCATTCTCGCTTCAATCAATCTTCCGCTTGCGGCTTGTGCTTTCATTGTTCTTCCGTTCATGTTCCTCGGAACGAGATATTTCAGAAAAAAAATGCGCGAAGCGTTCAAAAAAAGGCGTGAGATTGCCGGCGACGTCAACGCTCAAACAGAAAATTCGCTTCTCGGAATTCGTGTTGTGAAATCCTTTTCCGGCGAAGAGGCCGAAAGCGAAAAATTCAAAAAGGAAAGTTCCCTGCTTTCCGGCGTTCAAAAGGATTCTTATCGCTATATGGCTCGGCTCAACGCCGCCGTCAGGTTCTTTGACGGACTTATGTATATCGTTCTTATCGTCATGGGCGGGCTTTTCATCATGAAAGAAAAAATCACAACCGCCGATTACACCGCCTATCTTCTCTACGTTGCAATGCTCATTGCCGCAGTCAAGCGCATTGTCGAATTCACGGAGCAGTTTGAAAAGGGTGTCACCGGAATCGAACGCTTTGCTTCGGTTATGGAGGTTGAAAGCGAGGGCTACGGAAAATCCGGCGAAGAGCAAAACCCCGTCGAGCTTTCGTCCGTTGAGGGCGAAATCGAATTCAAAAACGTTTCTTTCAGCTATGACAAGGAAAAAGGCGACGTTCTTGAGCACATCAATCTTTCGGTGAAAAAGGGAGAGAACGTTGCAATCGTCGGACCTTCCGGAAGCGGAAAAACAACAATGTGCAGTCTTCTTCCACGCTTCTATGACGTCAAGGAGGGTGAAATTCTTCTTGACGGAAAGGACATCAAAGATTACAGCCTGAAGGCGTTGCGAAGCGCAATCGGCGTTGTTGAGCAGGAGGTTTACCTTTTTTCCGGTTCGGTGATGGACAATATCCTTTACGGTAATCCGAGCGCAACAAAAGAGCAGGTTATCGCCGCCGCAAAAAGCGCAGGCGCCCATGAGTTTATAAGCCGCCTTCCGAACGGATACGACACTTTTGTCGGAGAAAGGGGAACAATGCTTTCAAGCGGCCAAAAGCAGCGAATCTGTATTGCCCGCGTCTTCGTCAAAAATCCGCCGATTCTTGTTCTCGATGAAGCGACCAGCGCGCTCGACAACGAAAGCGAACAGCTCGTCAAAAAGTCGCTTTCCGTTCTTGCAAAGGGAAGAACAACCTTCACAATCGCTCACCGCCTTTCAACGGTTGAAAACGCTTCAAGAATTTTCGTTCTCACCGAAAAGGGAATTGAGGAGGAAGGAACGCACAAGCAGCTTCTTGAAAAGGGCGGAATTTACGCAAAACTTTATAACAGCCAGTTTTGACTGAAAGGAAAATAAAAAATGCTGATTAAAATTATTTTGATGGTTTTGTGTGTTGTTCTTTCGGCGTATTTTTCGGCAACGGAAACGGCGTTTTCCTCTCTGAACAAAACGAGGCTCAAAGCGCTTTCCGACAAGGGCGACAAAAAAGCCGCAGCCGCACTCAAAACCGCAGAAAATTATGACAAGCTTCTTTCAACGATTCTCATCGGAAACAACATTGTGAACATTGCACTCGCTTCAATGGGAACGGTTCTTTTTGTTGACCTTCTCGGAAAAAAGGGGAGTGCGGTTTCAACAATCGTAATCACCGTTGTTGTTCTCATCTTCGGCGAAATTACACCCAAAAGCATTGCGAAGGATTTTCCCGAGCAGTTTGCGATTTTTTCAACGCCGATTATAAAAGCGTTCATAACCGTTCTCACTCCGCTGAACTTTGTTTTTTCCTCCTGGAAAAAGCTTGTTTCAAAGCTTTTCAAGTCCGACAAAAAAAGCAAAATGTCGCAGGAAGAGCTTCTTTTGCTCCTCGGCGAGGGCGAGCAGGAGGGAGCGCTCGACAAAGACGACATGGAATACATCAAAAACGTTTTCAAACTTGACACACTTACGGCCGAAAGCGTGATGACCCCGCGCAAAAACATTGTCTGCGTTTCGCTCGACGACAGCGACAAAGAGATTATGAACATAATCAAAAACGAGGGGTACTCAAGAATGCCCGTCATTGAGGACAACATCGACAAGATTGTCGGAATTCTTCACGCAAGGGATTATCTCATCGCAAGAAAGAATCCGGGCTTTAATCTCAAAATGATTCTTCATAAGTCTGCCTTCGTTCCGGAAACGGTTGACCTTGACACTCTTTTCAAAAATATGCAGCGTAAGCACACCCACATGGTAATTACCGTCAACGAATACGGCGAAACGTCCGGAATCGTTACGATGGAGGACATTCTTGAAGAACTCGTCGGCGAAATCTGGGACGAAAGAGACGAAGAAATTCACGAATTTCAGTCGCTTCCCGACGGGAAGTTCAAAGTTTTGACGAGCGTTTCGGTTGAAGATTTCAGAGAGTTCTTTCATCTTAAAGACGAAATTGAAACCGAAAGTGCAACCGTTAACGGCTGGCTCATCGAGCAAAGCGGAAAAATTCCGAAAAAGGGTGATGAACTTTCATACAAGGGGCTTCACATCAAGGTCACTGCGGCGGACAATTTCAAAACGAACGAAATTCTTGTCAGTGCGGAAGCAAAAAAAGAAGAATAAAAAAACAAAAAATGCTGCGGCGAAACGATTCTGTTTCGCCGCAGCTTGCTTTATCGGAAAGCATGGGATTATTATTTTTTGCTCTTTGCTTTTTCGGCCGCTCTTTGAATTGCCTTAACAAGCTCAACAATCGGGATGATGAGGAACGCAAGGCCGAGAGAAATTGCATAAGCCTTTGCATCAAGCTTTGCAAAACCGAAAAGCGAAGAGAGGAAGTCGATTTCAACAACGGCAGTTGTGAGAAGGAGCGACGCCGCCATTGCAAGATAGAGCGCTTTGTTGTGGTGCTTTTTGAAAAGCATTGCAACGGAGGAATTCCTTTGAGAACGCATATTAAACGAATGGAAAATTTCGCACATCGACATTGTGAAGAATGCCATTGTCATGCCTTCACTGCTGTCTGCAATGTTTCTGAAAATGAGGTGGCCGGTTTCAAGGAATTCGCCGATATAAAAGGACACAACCGTGAGAACGGTAACAAGAACGCCCTGATAAAAACAGTCGAAACCGAGTCCGCCGGAAAAGATTCCTTCGTCCTTTGAACGGGGTTTTCTTTTCATGATTCCGCTTTCCTCTTTTTCAAGGCCGAGAGCAAGAGCGGGGAAGCAGTCCGTAACAAGATTGATGAAAAGAAGGTGCGGTGCTTTGAGAATCGTAAAATTCATCACGGAAGAGAAGAAGATTGAAAGAACCTCGGAAAGGTTTGAACCGAGAAGGAACTGAATCGCTTTTCTGATGTTGTCATAAATTCTTCTTCCTTCGCCGACGGCGGAAACAATGGTTGCAAAGTTGTCGTCGGCAAGAACCATATCCGCAACGTTCTTTGTAACGTCCGTTCCCGTGATTCCCATTCCGACTCCGATGTCTGCGCTTTTGATTGAGGGTGCGTCGTTGACTCCGTCGCCGGTCATTGCCGTGACGAAGCCGAGGGAACGCCAAGCGTTGACTATTCTCGTTTTATGCTCCGGCTGAACTCTGGCATAGACACGGATTTTTTGAACGACCTCTTTGAATTCTTCGTCGCTGAGGCTGTCGATATCCGCTCCGCTCATTGCTTCGCTGTCATCGGAAAGAATTCCAAGCTCACGGGCAATCGCCTTTGCGGTGTTGATGTGGTCGCCGGTAATCATTACGGGCGTTATTCCGGCCTCACGGCATTCTTCGATTGCGGCTTTGACCTCAGGGCGAACCGGGTCAATCATTCCGACGAGGCCGATGAAAATCATTTCGTTTTCAAGCTTTTCCGGTGAGTAATCTGTCGGTTCGTTTTCATAGGTTTTGTATCCTGCGGCGAAAACACGAAGTGCACGGTTGCCCATTTCGGTGTTCGCCTTGAGAATTTCCGCTTTTTTCTCTTCGGTTAAGGGAAGAACCTTTTCTCCGACTCGGACAAAGGCACATTTTTTGAGGATTTCGTCCGGAGCACCTTTTGTATACTGAACAAAACCGTTTTCGTTCTTATGAACGGTTGACATCATTTTTCTTCCCGAATCAAACGGAATTTCGCCGACCCTCGGGTTTGACGCAAGGAGATTTTCTTTTTGGATACCGAGCTTGTTTGCGTAATTTATGAGGGCAACTTCGTCCGGTTCACCGGTGCTTTTTCCGTCCTTTTCAACCTCTGCGTTGGTGCAAAGAGCCATTGCCGAAGCGAGAAATTGTCCGTCGTCGCCGTAACGGTCAACAACGGTCATCACGTTTTGGGTGAGGGTTCCGGTTTTGTCCGAGCAGATTATCTGGGTGCAGCCGAGAGTTTCGACGGCCGTCATTTTTCTGATGATTGCGTTTTTCTTTGACATATTGGTTACGCCGATTGCAAGAACAATCGTCATAACGGCAACAAGCCCCTCGGGGATTGCGGCAACGGCGAGCGCAATCGCCGTGATGAATGAGTTGAGCGCAACGTCAATGAACTCCGGTTTCGGAGAAGCGAGGAAAAATTTTGCAATGATGTCATAAGCAAAAATGAAGGCGCAAACGGCAAGAACAAGCTTTGTCAAAACCTTTGAAAGCTCGGAAAGCTTGATTTCAAGCGGAGTTTTTCCCTCTTGAGTGAGCGAGATTGCGTTGGCGATTTTTCCCATTTCGGTGTTCATTCCGGTTGAAACAACAACGCATTTTCCTCTGCCGTAAGCGACGGTCGAGCCCATGTATGCCATGTTTTTGCGGTCGCCGAGAGGAATTTCTTTTTCATCGTTCTGCATGAGGGTTTCAACGATTTTTGAAACGGGAACCGATTCTCCCGTGAGAGCGGCTTCTTCGATTTTCATGCTCATGCACTCGATGATTCGGCAGTCCGCCGGAACGGCGTCGCCTGCATCGAGAAGGATAATGTCGCCGGGAACGAGATCTTCGCTTTTGACGGTTTCGGTTTTTCCGCCGCGCAAAACCTTTGTTGTTGCAGCGGACATTTCCTGAAGAGCTTCAATCGCTTTTTCCGCCTTGCTCTCCTGAACAACGCCGAGAACCGCATTGACGATTACGACGAAAAGAATAATCAGCGAATCTGTTGGAAGAACCGCTTTTCCGGCTTCAACGATATCCGTTACTGCGGAAACGGCGGCGGCAACAAGAAGGATAATAATCATCGGATCCTTCATCTGAGAAAAAAAGCGTTTTAAGGCGGAATCTTTTTTTGCTTCGGCGAGCTTGTTTTTTCCGTTTTCAAGAAGCCGTTTTTCGGCTTCTTTTTGCGTCAGCCCGTCTTTTGTTGTTTTGAGGTCAAGCAAAACCTCGTCGGTCGGTTTAAGACAGCAGTTCATTTTTGTTTCTTCCTTTCATAAAAAGTATACACAAAAAAGACCCTTAGCAAAACACAACTCAAACCGGAAAAATCCGGAAAAACAGTGCTTTGTTAAAGGTCTTGTTACCGCAAAAGCAGCCTGCAAACCAGTTTTGAACAAAGAAAACTTTTTCAAAACGTGATGATGATTTGCAGCAAAAATGAACTACTCCCCTTTAAACGGGTTATCGTGCAAAAACATATTATCATAATTGAAGTAAAAAGTCAAGAGAGCAAAGGGCAAAATTTTTCGATAAAAATATTGCCGCCGAATTTAAAAGCCTTCGGCGGCAGAAAATTTGATTTTATTTCGGCAAAACGAAGCCGACCTTTTTCATAACCTTGTTGAGCGTTCTGTCGGCGATTCTTGAAGCTTTTTCCGCTCCCTTTGCGGCAACGTCAAGAAGATAACCCTTGTCCTTCATGTATTCGTCGTAGCGTTCACGGACGGGGCGAAGCTCTTCGACAACGGCATCCGCAACGGCGGCTTTGAAGTCTCCGTAACCTTTTCCCGCAAAGTCCTTTGTGATTTGGTCGTAACCGAGACCGGTGCAACAGGAATAAATCGACATGAGGTTGTTGATTCCGTCTTTTCCTTCGCCGTAATATACGCTTCCCTCGCAGTCGGTGATTGCGCTCTTGATTTTTTTCGCAACGACTTCCGGTGCGTCAAAAACGGAAACGTATCCCTTCGGGTTCGGGTCGGATTTGCTCATCTTTTTCGTCGGATCCTGAAGCGACATGATTTTTGCGCCCTGCTTTCCGATGTAAGCGTCGGGAATTGTAAAGGTTGGCGAATAAACCGTGTTGAAACGGTTTGCAATGTCTCTTGCAATTTCAAGGTGCTGTTTTTGGTCAACACCGACGGGAACAAGGTCAGCCTGATAAAGGAGAATGTCCGCCGCCATAAGTACCGGATAAGCAAAAAGGCCGACGTTTACGTTGTCTGCGTGCGCTTTTGATTTATCCTTGAACTGAGTCATTCTTGACATTTCGCCGAACTGAGTGTAGCAATTGAGAATCCAGGCAAGCTGTGAGTGAGCCGGAACGTGGCTTTGAATGAAGATTACGCTTTTTTCCGGGTCAAGACCGATTGCAAGAAGGAGGGCGAACACCTCGGTAATCTGCTTTCTGAACTTTGCCGGATCCTGTCTTACGGTGATTGCATGGAGGTCGGCAACGGCGAAAGCGGAATCAAAATCATCGGAAAGGGTTTTCCAGTTTTTAAGAGCGCCGAGGTAATTTCCGAGTGTGGGGATTCCCGACGGCTGAATGCAGCTTAAAATTTTCTTTCTTTTTTCGGGTGCGGTATTTTCCATATATATCTTTCCTTTCGGTTTAGGTTGAATTTTTCGCTCTTTTTTAATGATATCACATTTTGATAACCGACGCAAGAGAAAGAGAAACATTCAAAAGAAAAAGCAAAATTTTTTGTCGAAAAGTTTTTTAACATCGGTGTTGAAAAGTGTTTTAATGCTTTCAACATGGCTCAATGCGTTTAAAATATGGAAAAGAGAGGAAAGAACAAATGTTTTTCAACATTTTCCACATAGTTTTCAACATTAAGGTTGAAAGAAGTGTTAAAAGTCATATTTTTACATTCTCAATATCCGAAAAAAAGGAATATTGCTTTTTTGCCGGTGAAAAATAAACAGGAAACGAAAAAGAAGAAAAAGGAGAGTTTTCCGATGATAAAAGGTGTGAACCGTCAGGTTGTCGAGGTTAACGAAACGCAGTGCGAATATTTTGAAAAAATCATGTTCTTTGTGAAGCCGGAATATGCTTCGGTCAGTGAAGGAAAAATTCGGGAACGGGCCGGAATGATTGCGAACTCGTCCTCAATGCCGCCGCCGACAAAACTTCAAAAGAGCAAATATTTTGAAGTGATAAAACTTCTTCTTTCTGCTCTTTGCGGAGCGGTTGCCGCAATAGTTGTCATAAAGCTGGTGATGTGAAAGAACCGGGGCTTAAGCAGTCTGCAAAAGCCCCGGTTCTTTATTCGGTTTTAATCAATAGTGCCAAACTCCGCATTTGCAAACGCGGTTTTTGTCAAAGAGCATCTGGAAGAAAAGGCAAATTTTAAACCAGAGCTTTTTGAACCCTTTTTGGTGGCAGGCACAGTCGCAGGGAGTTTCGGGTGTTTCGGAAGAAAGCTTTTCTTTGCAAACGTCGCAAACCGAATCTCCGTCTTCGTCAACGTGACCCTTTGCGGCGATTACCTTTCCGGTTTCAAGGGTTGCGTTGCAGGTTTTGCAAACGCTGTCGCCCGTGTAACCGTCCTCGGTGCAGGTTGCGTCCTTTGCGCCGACTGTTTTGGGAGTGTGTTCCGTTGCGGCAATTGCTCTTTCTTCAACGTGAGTTTCATCGTTTTTGCAAACTCTCTTTTCGAGCCCTCCTTCGGTGCAGGTTGCTGCGGAGACAACTTCCCATTCACCGAAATTATGACCGGTTTTTTCGGAACTGCTTCCCGTTGCAATGAGTTTTCCGCAACCGAGGCAATATGTGTTGCCGGTGTAACCGTCTTCGGTGCAGGTTGCCGCTTTGGCGTCTCTTATTTCTGTTCCGCCGTCATGGTTTCCGGGGTCTTTGACGTTGCTTCCGGTTGCGATGAGTTTTCCGCAACCGAGGCAGTATGTGTTGCCGGTGTACCCTTCTTTGCAGGTCGGAACAATTTTATCTTTGATTTCTGTTCCGCCGGCATGGTTTTCCGGATTGACTGCAATTTTTTCGGTTTCGGTTGCTTCTTTGCAAACGGAGCAGGTTCTCGTTTTTTCACCTTCGTTTTTGCAGGTTGCCGGTGTGGTGATTTCCCAATCTCCGAAGGTGTGGTCTGTCATCGGAACTTCTTCCTGAGCAACAAGAACTTCACCGCAGACCGAGCATTTCTTTCCTTCGGTGAGACCTGTTTTGGTGCAAGTGGCCGGAACGGCCGGAAGGATTTCTTCGGTGTGGGCGGCTTCTTCAATTTCAAGTGTTTCAGCTTCAACCGTACAGTTTTCGTCGCTGAAATTCTTTGAGCAGTCCGGGCATTCCCAGTATTCTATTGTTCCCTTTGTGGAGCAGGTCGGCTCAACCTTTTCATGGTGAACCTTGTTCTTATGTCCGATTGCCGGAATGGTGTTCTGCTCTAAAAGAACTTCACCGCAAACGGAGCATTTCTTTCCTTCGGTGAGACCTGTTTTGGTGCAGGTGGCTTCAACGGCCGGAAGGATTTCTTCGGTGTGGGCGGCTTCTTCAATTTCAAGTGTTTCAGCTTCAACCGTACAGTTTTCGT
>CAKTFN010000008.1 GCA_934561055.1 uncultured Eubacteriales bacterium | reverse complement strand
TGAAAGCACAGCAATGGTTGCTCCATTGCGAGCATTTCAGACGCAGTCAAGGCGGAAATACAGCGTAAAAGACCTTGTCAATTCGGCTTTTCATTGCTTTGTTTTGTTTCAATCGACAAAAGTACCCCCAGCGGAGCGGACGGATAGAAAGAAATAGTACACGGTGCGATTCAAAGCAACAACATAAAAAAATACACCTTAGCGTAGGAAGTCACTCCCTCAGTCGGCAGAGCCGACAGCTCCCTCACAGGAGGGAGCCAAAGAATCCGTGTGGTTAAAGAAGCCACTTAAAGCAGTACCGCCAAAAAGCAACACACAGAAAAAGCCGCCGGACGAACCGACGGCGTTTTTTTCTTTTAGTCAGCGGTCAAGGGAAACCTTTTCCTTTTCATACTTGCTGACGTATTTGTCCTGATAGTAGCTTTCAAGTGAGACGGAAAGATTTCCGTTTTCGTCAATGCTGATTACCGTGCAACCACGCTGCGCACCCTTCTTGTCAATTCCGAGATAAGCAAGATAGTCAATGCTCATTCCGTAAACAAGTCTTATGCCCTTATATTCAAGCTGAGCGTTGTTTACATGGTCATGGCCGCAGAAGATTCCCTTCGTTGAACCGAGCTCAACGATTGTTTCAAAGAGATTGTCGTCACCGACACCGCAGCAGACCTTTTCATTGTCTTCGTAATATCCGCCGCCGAGATACTTGACGTTCTCGGTATCCTTTGAGCCGTTGGCCTTATATTCTTTCCATGCATCTTCATACTCTTTGAGAGGAATATGGAAGAACATGAGCGAAGAGAACATCGGGCAGGTCGGGTCAATCGCCTTGTTTGCGGCGTCGATTGCAAGAACGCTTTCCTTATACCATTCAACCTGATTTTCGTGAATATTGTCATACTGACCTCTGATTCCGAGAATGTCGGACTGAACATAATCATGAGAATCAAGAACATAAAAGGCGTTAGTTACAATTCCCTTTGAGTTTTTGACCTTGATAATCTGGTTTCCGAAACCGTCAACGTCTTCCGGACCTTTTTGGAAAAGGCAGTACTTAAGTTCGGGGTTTGCGTATTTGTCCGCAATCTGCTCACGGGTATAGTCGCTGTAAATTTCCGAGTCATGGTTACCGAAGCAGACGGTGTAATAAACACCGAGCTTTTCAAGAAGGGTAATTACAACGTCGGTTGAAATTCCGTTGTTGAACGTTCCGGACTGGAACGGAACGGGATAAACGTTGTCTCCGGTGAGAACAACAAGGTCGGGCTTTTCGGCGGTAATCATTGCGGCAACGGCGTTGAGAGCCTTTTTGTCCTTTTTGACCGAAAGAATTCCGCCTCCGATGTGAACATCGGTGAACTGAACAACCTTGAGCGGTCTGTCGGAGGTGAAAGTCCACCAACCGTCCGAGTCCTTTTGGGGAACGAGTTGTTCTTCATAAGAAACAGTGTCAAACGAAGAGGCAACGCTGAAGTTGCTTCTGTTAACGAGAGCAGTCAGTGAGGACATGCTCATTGAGAGAGTTGTGACGATTCCGAGCACAAAGCTGATAATCTTCATCAAAAAATCCGGCATGATTTTTTCTCCTTATAAAAATATTTTCAACCGAGAGGAAATACCGTTGTCCTCTCGGTCAAGCATGAAAATTATACGGTTTTTTTCCGTTATTTTCAAGTCCGAAAGCAAAAAAACATGAATAAAAATCCGCCCTGTTTTTGGTGCAAAAAGCCATAAATCAAACTTAAAGATAATAAAATATTGTTTTAAACCGTTTACTTTTAGGAAAAGATAAAGTATAATGATTACAATTATGTTAAAGAAAGCGGATAAACATCGTTTTATTTTTATAAAGGAATTATATTATGTTTGGCTACGTCAGAACGGACAAAGGAGAACTCAAAGTCCGTGAATATGAGCTTTACAGAGGACTTTACTGTTCGCTTTGCAAAGCGCTTTCAAAACGATACGGCGTTTTTTCACGCTTCATTTTAAGCTATGACATGACGTTTCTCATCCTCGTCAGGCTCTGCGAAAAAGGAATCTCGCCCTCGTTCAAAAGCGGGCGCTGTCCGTTCAATCCGGCGAAAAAATGCAATTATTGCACCAATGCCGAAGAAGAATATGACTTCGTCTGCGCCGCAGCAATTTTAATGTTTTATTACAAAGTCAAAGACAACATTAAAGACAGCTCTCTTTTTAAGAAAATTCTCTTTTACCTTCTTCTTCCCTTTGCCGCACTCAAACGAAAAAAAGCAAAAAAACTTTTTCCTTCTCTTGACGCGTTGATTTTTGAAAGCATGAAAAAGCAAAGCGAAACGGAAGAAGAAAAAACTTCCTCAACCGATGAAGCGGCGCACTTTTCGGCCGAAGCACTCGGAAAAATTTTTTCGTTCGGCTTTTCAAAAAAGACGAACGAACTTTACCGTTTCGGATATTTTGTCGGTCGTTGGGTATATCTCATTGATGCGCTCGATGACATTGAAAGCGACATAAAGTCCGGCTCGTTCAACGTTTTCGTCAATAAATATTCACTCAAAACAAAAGATCTTCCTGCGGAAGCAACGCATGAAATCAGAAGCACACTCAACCAAAGCAGCGCCGAAGCAATCAAAGCGTTCAAAAGCACCGATTGCTCGCTTCTCGGCGAAATTATTGAAAACATTCTCTTCGGCGGAATGAACCGCATGACAGAGAACGTTTTGAAAGGAACAAAAAACAATGAGAGATCCTTATGAAGTTCTTGGCATTCCACACGGAGCCGACGCTTCCCAAGTTAAAAGCGCATACCGCGCTCTCGCAAAAAAATATCACCCCGACAACTATGTTGACAGTCCCCTTGCGGCCGCCGCAAACGAAAAAATGCAGGAGCTTAACGAAGCCTATGACACAATAATGGCGTCATTCGACTCAAACTCTTCGTCGAATCAGTATTCAACCTACAATACTTCCGGCTCTTACGGAAACGATTACTCTTCCGGCTATTCCTCCGGAAACAGCTATTCGGCGCCGAACCAAAACGCCGAATACATCAAAGTCCGCTCTCTCATCAACGAAAACCGCTTTGACGAAGCGGAGAGGATTCTTGAAAATATGTCCCCGTCGCAAAGGGACGCTCAGTGGTACTACCTCAAAGGTCAGGTCAATTACAACAGAGGTTGGGTTGACCAGGCATACACTTATTTCACAACGGCATACAACATGGATCCGAACAATGCGCAATATCGTCACATCTATGAAAACCTCAAGAACGAGCGTAACGGCGGTTTCCGCACAGCACGCGAAGGCTCGGCCGGTTCTTCATGCGACGCTTGCAGCATTTGCAACGGCCTTCTTTGCGCCGACTGCTGCTGCGAAAGCATGGGCGGCGATTTGATTCCGTGCTGCTGAGGAGGAAAAATCAATGAGCAATGCCGCAAAAACCGCAATCGGCGGAATGGCTACCGCCATTTCGGTTGTTCTTCTTCTTCCGACGGTTCTTGACGTTTTGTATATTGCCCTTCCTGCCGCTGCGGGAATGATTGTCCTCTTTTGCGTGATTGAACTTTCAAAGGGATGGGCATTCGGGGTATACGCCGCAACATCCGTCATCAGCCTTCTCGTCATTCCGAACAAAGAGGCCGCTTTGCTTTATGTCCTTTTCTTCGGATATTACCCTATAATCAAAGGACTCATCGAGGGAAAAATCAAAAACCGCTTTCTTGAATATGTTGTCAAAGTTTTGATTTTCAACGTTGCCGTTTTTGTTGCGGAATATGTCTTTTTCAAAATCATGAACATTCCTTTGACGGAATTCCTTGATGTTAAGGAAGGAACATTCCTCGCAAAATATGCAATTCCCATTCTTTTTGCGATTGCAAACGTCATGTTCTTTCTTCTTGACTTTCTTTACACCGCTTCTGTCACGCTTTATCTCAACCGCTGGCAGAAAGTTTTCAGAAAAATGTTCAAATTCAAATAAGAAAAAGGTTGCCGTTCAGGGTGGCTCAGCAAGGGATTTAACAGCCTTAAACTAATTCTTTTCGCACATAGCAGCGTTAAAATGCTTGAAATCTGTTGGGATTCCTACACATTTGCGCTTGCTCTGCATCAAAAATATCTTAGTTTAAGGTGCGAAGCAGTTCTAATTTGATATTTTTTTGTTTAGACAAAACGACAAAAACTCAGCAAGGCTGACGCCTGCTGAGTTTTTTCGTGAAGTATAAACGGAAAATATCGAATTATAACCTATTAAATTCCTTACTGAGACACCCTTTAACCGAGCCTTTCCCGTCAGACAGACACGTGGAAACCTCAAAATTCGGCAACCTTTTGTTTTTATACTTTTACAACGCAGTTCCGCACTGTGAGCAGAATTTACTTTCCGGGGTCACGGGAGCGCCGCAGCCCGGGCAAACCGAAGTCAGCTTTGCTCCGCACTTATTGCAAAACTTTGAATCGAACGAAAGCGCTGCGCCACAGCTCGGACATACCGTTGAAGAAGCCGCAGGTGCAGCCTGCGAAGCAGACGGAGAATTGGAAAACGACTGAGCGGCCGCCTGTCCCGGAGACTGAAGAAAACGACCGACAAAGTCAAAAATCTCGTTAGGAAGCATTTTTTGCTTGTATGCGCCGATTCCGGCGGTTATCGCAAGAGGCCATAAAAAGAACAAACCGACCGCTCCTACGCCGAGCTTATCCGCCCACTGGCCTTCGCCGACAGTTACGTTCAGCTCACCCGAATCCAAAACGGAAAGCTGAACGCTCGTTGCGATACGCATTCCCGAAATCGAACGGAGAATATCTTTTGGTTGCCCCGCCTGAATGATATATCCGTTTTCAAGCGGTGCGCTTTGAACTTCCATTCCTTTTTCTCTTTTGAAAAAGTTTTCAAGCTCGCTGACAACATCCGAAACGCTCGCCGTTCCGAGTGAATAAACCTTTGATTCTGCCATTTTAACAGTCCTCCCGTCAATTATTAATAAGCTTTAAAATTAATTTTTCATTAACTTCACCTTTAATATATCACTTTTTAAAAAACAATTCAAGAATAGCACTATGATTTTTGATTGACAATTTTTTAAAAGCGGAGTATCATTTAAAAATATTCTGACGAAAAGAGTGAAACAATGAAAAAAGAACGCTTCAAAAAAGTTCTTACGGTTTTTTTTACCTTTTTAAAAATCGGCGCATTCACCTTCGGAGGCGGCTATGCCATGATTGCACTGCTTGAAAACGAGTTTGTCTCAAAGAAAAGCTGGCTCACCGAGGAGGAATTTCTTGACATTGTCGCAATTGCCGAATCAACGCCGGGTCCCGTTGCAATCAACGGTGCAACCTTCATAGGCTACAAGGTCGGTTCGGTTTTCGGTGCGGTTGCGGCGACGGTTGCCGTTTGCATTCCGTCGTTCGTCGTGATTTATGCCGTCTCGCTTTTCCTTGACAGATTTTTGAGCTTTGAGCTTGTTTCCTTTGCATTCAAAGGAATTCAGGTCTGCGTTCTTTATCTCATTTTCACGGCCGGAATCGGGATGCTCAAAAAAATTCAGAAAACGGCTTTCAACTGCACGATTATTGCGGTTGTTTTTTCCGTAATGATTCTTTTCACCCTCTTTGCCGTGAAATTCTCAACCGTATATTATATTCTCATTTGCGGAACTTTCGGCGTTGCAATTTATGCGCTGAGAACATTCAAAAAGAAAGGAGCGGAAAAATGATATATCTGAAACTTTTTCTGACTTTCCTTGAAATCGGCGCCTTCTCCTTCGGCGGAGGATACGGAATGATCTCGCTCATTCGTGAAGCGGTCACGTCAAACGGCTGGCTGACTGAGAGCGAATTCATGAATTTTGTTGCCGTTTCAGAATCCACGCCGGGACCTCTTGCGGTCAATATGGCAACTTTTGTCGGTGCGTCCCAAGCCGGAATTTTTGGTGCGCTTCTTTCGACTCTCGGCGTTGTTCTTCCGTCCTTTATAATCATTCTTCTCATTGCCGCGCTCATCTCAAATCTTTTGAAATATGCCGGAGTCAAGGCTTTTCTTTCCGGAGTCCGTCCGTGCATTATTGCCCTCATTCTTGCAACGGCGGTCACCCTCGGCGCAAACACGCTTTTTTTATTCAAAACGCTTGGCAGCGGTTTTTCGCCGGATTTTCGTGCGCTTTTCATTCTTGCGGTTCTCATTCTCATCGGTGCGGTTTTCAAACGTTTCAAAAAGAAAACACCGTCGCCGATTCTTATGATTGTTCTTTCCGCTTTTCTCGGGATTGCGGTTTACAAATTCATTTGATTTTTTCCGAAAAGCCACTTGAAAAACAGTATTCAAAGTGATATTATTTTCTTGGTTTCGGGGGCATAGCTCAGCCGGTCAGAGCGCACGTTTCACATGCGTGAGGTCGTGGGTTCGATCCCCACTGTTCCCACCAGTCACAATTATAAGAAAGACTGACACGAAGCGTTTTTCGTTTCGTGTCAGCCTTTTTTATTCATGAATGTTCTTTTTTCCGGAAATGCTGTCAAGCACAATCTTATAAATCGCAACTTTTTCAAAAGCGGCGCAGGTTTTGAGCGTTTCATCGTCGGGATGATATCCGCAATGCTCCATGAGAGCCTTAAGCCCGGTTATTTTTTCCTTGCCTTCGCATTTATAAACCTTGCCGAAACCTATCACACTTTTATAAAGCGTTGTGATTTTGATTCCTTCGCCGCAGTATCCGTCAAAGACGTCCGCCTCAATGCAAACACGGTTGTTCTTTTCAATGAGTTCAACCTTCTTTCCCTCGTTTGCACAGTGGAAGAAAACAACCGGTCTTTCCCCTTCTTTTGAAACACCGAAGGAAAGCGGAACAACATAAGGATATTCGTCATCCGAAAACGCCGCACGCACGACCTGACAGGCGGAAAGAATTTCAAAATTTTCGTTTTTGTCTGTAATTTCTCTTTCGCTTCTTCTCATGGTTCTTACTCAACAATATAAACTTTTACGCCGTGAGAAGGAACCGATGTTTCGATTTTTCCGGCCGAAACAAAGCTCTCCTCCTCCCAAACGTCGAAAACTTTATATCCGCTCTTTTTCTGAAGATTGACAAAACCGAGATTTGCAATTTTTTCAAGGTCAACCGAAGCTTTCCTTTCGCTCGGCGCCTTGTTTAAAACGCAAACGGCAACCCTTGAATTTTCAAGCGGTTTCACAAGAACGTCAATAAGACCGGTTTTGATTCTTCTGCACTGAACTCCGAGCCTGTCCTGATTTATTCCGATCATCGTTTTGTTCGTGATGATTTTGAAAACTTTGTTTTCGGTGTCAACGGTTTTGTCGGGCTTGATGAACTTTCTGACGTCGTTTCCGAGAATGAGCGGAGCGCAAAGCATACACCAAAGTGAAAAATGAGCGGTATTCTCGTCATTGGTGAGGTTTCCGTTTCCGACTTCAAGCATATCCGGATCGTTCCAGCCGCCGATTGAAGAATACTTCCAAAGCCTTACGGTGAATTCGTAAATTGAAATAATCGAAATCCAGAACGGTTTGATGTCGGGAGTCGTTCTCCAAAGATTTCCGGCTCTTCTTGCCCATTTCCACGGTCTGTTGAAACCCCATTCGCAAAGCGAGAAAACAATCGGTTTTTCTTCCGTGTTGTTCTTTTCGGCGTATTCCTTTGAAGCTCTTTTAAGCTCCTCGCCCATGAGAGTATACTGAATTGCGCTGCTGTCCATTCTTGAACCGACGGGATTATAAAACTCAACGGTGTTTTCGCCTTTAAGGAGTTTTATGTCGCACTGAACGCGCTTTACACGGTCGGACGCATGATTCTTCGAAAAATAAAGATGATGTTCTTTTTTTCCGTTGACCTTTGCGCAAAGGAATCTTTCGCAATCGGCCTTTTTAATCGTGAGTGTGAGCACTGCGTCGCAGTCTTCGTCACTTTCGACTGTTACAGAAAACGAACCGTTCCTTGAGCAAAGACCTTTGACGTATTCAAAATTATCTTTGTCGCAATCATCTTCACGAACAATTCTTGCACCGTCTTTGAGAACGCAGTCTCGGGCAGAGAACTTTGCGAACGCGGTTTCTCCCGGCTTTGAAAATTCAACAAAGGCAACTGCGGGAGCCTTTTCCGAAATCGGAACATTGTGGCAAAAATCATATTTAAAATATTCAATTCCCCATTCCGCAAAAGTATCTGCATCAACGGCCTCGTGACGAAGGCTTGCAGGGTAATCCTCGCAGGTATGAGTTCCGTTTGAGGAATAAAGTCCGAGCTTGAGACCCTGAGAATTAACGTATTCGCTCAAAGCTTTCATTCCGTGCGGGAAAGTTGCCTTATCCGGCTGAAGCTTTCCGTTTTCGTCTCTTTCAGAACTCTGCCAGCAGTCATCAATGTTGACATATTTGTATCCGGCGTCAAGAAGACCGCTGTTTTTCATTGCGTCGGCAATTTCCTTTATGAGATCCTCATTGATTTTTGAAGCGAAAAGGTTCCAGCTTGACCAACCCATTGGCGGAGTGAGCGCAACATTGTTGTCATAGCCGTTGTCGGCTTTTTCGTTGATTGAAAGTTTGTGAAGAAGTCGTTTTGCTTCACAAATCGGACAGATCTTTTTCTTTTTCATAACAGCCGCAGCGGCGGCTGCACCGGCGGTTGCCGCTCCGGCAACGGTTGCGGCTGCTTTCTTTGCGTTAAACTTCATGGTTTCCTCCTATGTGCTATATTATTTTTTAAATTTATAAAAGAGCAAAACTCTTCAAAATGAAAACTGTTGCAAAAATTGAAATCATCGAAAGAATGCTTGTCCAAACAACAAGTTGAGTTGAAAGTTGATCGTCTCCTCCGATTTCTCCGACCATGACTGCGCCCGAAACGGCAACCGGCGAACCGAACACGGAGATAAAAGCGGGAAGTTCGTCAGCCGTTACGGAAAGGAGCGAAAATCTTTTTGAAAGAGCAAGAGCAAGTCCTATTCCGAGAGCCGGAGCAACAACATTTCGCAGAATTACGCCGAGCGTGATTTCCTTCCAAAGTCCTTTGATTGCGGAAAAATCAAACCTTGCGCCGAGAACGACGAGCGCAAGCGGAGACGCAACCTTTGAAGCGTTTGAAAGCGCCGTCCACAAAAACGGAAGGTTGTTTTTGATTGTAAAAACGGGTGTTCCGTCTGCGGAAAGCGGAATAAACGAACGGACAATCAAAACGAGCGCTCCGATTGAAACGCCGATTATGAGCGGATTTTTAACCGCTTTTTTTATCGTACTCAAAAACGACGGCTTTTTTGCGTCCGCATACCGCGAAAGGGTAAACACCGCAAGAACATTGAAAAGCGGAATCGCAATTGCCGAAAGCAACGACGCAAACGCAAGAGCCTCGGGGCCTCCGAGCGACTGAGCAAGCGGAATTCCGATGATTGCATGGTTCGAGCGGAAGGAACACTGAATAATTACGCCCTTTTGGTCACGTTTTTTAATGAAAAGCGCACTGCAAACAATGCCGACAAGAAGAAAAAGAAAAATCGAAAAAACGCTGTAAACCGCCGCTTTCCAGTTGACGGAACTCAAAGACTTGATTTCATAAACATTGCAAAAAAGCATGATCGGCAAAAACACCCTGAAAACAAGGCTATTTGCCTTTTTGAAAAACAAATCATCGGCAAAACCGACTTTTTTCAAAAGAAAACCGAGAAGCACCAGCAAAAGAATCGGCGCAACCGCATTGAATGCAAACAAAAAAACATCAAACAAAACAATCTTCTCCAATTATCGGCTGATTTTTTCGGTAATCTCTTTCACAGTCAGAGTTTTTCCGTCAACAACAAAAGCGATTTCGTAATCGGAAAAAATCATGTAATATATCCGTCCTCCCCCATGCCGGTATCCGGGGCGAGGATCAAACGAAAGCGATTCGGAAAGTCCGGCTTTGAGCTTTTCGGGAAACGATGGCGGAAACTCCGCTTCAAAAACAACATTGAGCTTTTCCTTTGAAACCCCGTCAGAAAAGCCTCCGACGGCTTGAGGATGGGAGTCCGCATAAGGAAGATACGGCTTTACGTCATAGACGGGTGTGCCATTCATAAGGTCGGCACCGGTCACAACGAGAGAAATTCTTCCGTCCTTTTCCTTTTCAAGGCGAAGAAATTTTACCGAAGAAAGCGCAAGGTTGTTCGGGCGAAAGGGCGAGCGTGTTGCAAAAACGCCCATTCTTTTGTTCCCGCCGAGCTTCGGCGGACGAACGGTCGGCGAAAATGACTTCTCTTTCACCTCGGAAAATTTCCAAATTATCCAAAGATGCGAAAACCCTTCAATTCCCCTGAAAGCATCGGGATTGCTGAATTCCTTTTCAAAAACGATTTTTGATTCAACGCTTTCGGCAAGGCCGCTTTGCCTCGGTATTCCGAATTTTTCAAAAAAGGGTGAGCTGACTTTTGCAATCACTTTGATTTCGTCCTTTTCCATAAGCTCCCCCTTTAAAACGTGCTTATTTTATTTTATCATATCTTTCGGCTTTTTTCAATGAAAAAAAGTACTTTAATAACAAAACCGTGCGCGGAAAACGCACGGTCGGGTCATAAGTACTTTTTGATTACAATGTGTATCCGTCCCTTTTTGCTTTCACCCTTGATTTCGGAAAGAACGGCTTTTCCTTTTCCGCGAAGAACGATTTTTTCGCCGAGCGAAACTTTCCGGTCGGTTTTCGTGGTCTGAACGCCGCCGAGGTATACGTTTCCGCTTTCGATAAATTCCGCAGCTTTTCCCCTTGAAAGGGAAAAGGCTGCGCCGCAAACCGCATCAAGCCGCAATGAAGCAACGGAAAAGAAAACGTCTTCGGTGCGTTCGTTTTTTTGAACGAAGTCGCCTTTTTGAACCTCGCTCACTTTTATACTCGCACGTCCCGCACTTTTGAGGTTTTCTTCGATAAACTTTTTCACCGACGAAAGGCAGAACAAAAAACAACCGTTTTCGTCTGTCACAATGTCACCGAGCATTTCGCGCCGAAGACCGAGTCCCATCAGCGCACCGAGATAATCACGATGGGAAAGTGAGGTGAATTTGTCTTTTTCGAGTCGAAGAAGTGCAATCGGATCAAATTCGGGATAAGCTTTGAAAAACTCAAAAACATCGTTCTCTTCGTAAAACCGAGGAACAAAAACGGCGCAAAGCCGCTCCGCTTCGTCAAAGCCGCCATAATAAAAAGTTTTCACATATTCGCTTTGCATTTTTTCAAGCGGCAAAAGCAACGTTCTCTGACGCAAATCAAGAAAAGCAGTGCTTTGAACAAGAGATTCGTCGGCGCACTGCATCTTGAGATCCGAAGCATGAGAGAACAAAACTTCATCTTCAGTCATGGTTATTTACCTTTTAAGCTTGATAATGATGAGCTTCTTTCAGCATCATATCTTTGACCTTCATCAAACGGGTTGTTGAAGAACGCTCGTTTTCATCAAGTTTCATTGTGATATATTTTATTGTTTCCTCATATTGAGGAATCAGGACGTGCTCAAGAGCGTTAACTCTTCGGCGCGTTTTTTCAATCTCCGAGGCAAGAAGCCTGCAAGTTTTTTCGCTCTCGGCAAGTTTCAGCATATCGGGCATGACCGCCGAAAGCGCAAAAACCGCTTCATCAAGATCTCCTCCGGTGAAAGCGTAACCGTAGGAAAAAATTTCGCCGTCTTTTGCCGATTTAAGTTCCGGCTTAAAAACGGGAACGTCAACGCTCATGATGTTCTTCGTTCCCACGTCGGCTTTCATTCTTTGCGACGGCATCATGAGAGCAACTTCAATTTCCTCATCGGTCATCACACTGCGTGCAACGGACATATGCTCATTCGCAATTTTAATTTTCTCTTCAACTTCAAGGCGAAGCGTCTTCGTCTCACGGATGAGGTCAAGAAAACGGCGCATGAGTTCGTCGCGCTTGTCTTTGAGGAGCTTATGTCCCTTCCTGGCGGTTGCAAGTTTTCTTTTGAGATTGGTCAGTTCCATTCTCGTCGGGTTGACGTTCATAACCGCCATCAGATCACCTGCTCTTCATCTTCAATATAATACTTGTCAAGGAAATCATCGCTGATTCGCTTCAGCTCGCTGCGCGGAAGGATTGAAAGAAGCTTCCAGCCGAGGTCGAGCGTTTCTTCGATTGAGCGGTTCGTTTCATTCCCCTGAGAGACATAATGCTTTTCAAATTCATCGGCAAATTTTGCATAAAGCTTATCCATATCGGTAAGTGCGGCTTCGCCGAGGATAACCATGAGTTCCTTGGCTTCCTTTCCCCGTGCATAAGCCGAGAAAAGCTGATTCATCGTGTTTGAATGGTCGGCTCTCGTCTTGCCCTCGCCAATACCTTTATCTTTAAGTCTTGAAAGCGACGGAAGAACGTCAATCGGCGGAACAATTCCCTTTCGGTGAAGTTCACGGGAAAGAATAATCTGACCTTCTGTGATGTATCCGGTGAGGTCGGGAATCGGGTGGGTTTTGTCGTCTTCGGGCATGGTGAGAATCGGGATGAGGGTGATACTGCCCTTTTTTCCGCGCTGTCTGCCCGCCCTTTCATAAATTGAAGCAAGGTCGGTATACATATATCCGGGGTAGCCGCGGCGACCGGGTACTTCTTTTCTTGCGGCGGAAACTTCCCGAAGCGCATCCGCATAGTTCGTGATATCGGTAAGGATTACAAGAACGTGCATACCCTTGTCAAAGGCAAGGTATTCTGCGGCAGTAAGAGCCATTTTCGGCGTTGCAATACGCTCAATTGCAGGGTCGTTCGCAAGGTTTGAGAACATTACGGTTCGGTCAAGCGCACCTGTTTCACGGAAAGATTCGGTGAAGAAATCGGACTCTTCAAAAGTGATTCCCATTGCGGCAAAAACAACCGCAAACTGTTCGTCCGTTCCGCGTACCTTTGCCTGGCGGGCAATCTGTGCGGCAAGCTGAGCATGAGGAAGTCCCGAAGCGGAAAAAATCGGAAGCTTCTGACCTCTTACGAGAGTATTGA
This sequence comes from uncultured Eubacteriales bacterium, assembly GCA_934561055.1. GTDB lineage: Bacteria > Bacillota > Clostridia > Oscillospirales > Acutalibacteraceae > UBA6857. Next base: position 76,771 of record CAKTFN010000008.1, on the reverse strand, counting down.
GTCCGTCGATTGCGGAAATTCCGGTTTGAATGAACTCCTGCGGATAGCTTCTTGCGGCGGGGTTCATCGGCGTTCCGTTGACGTCAAGGCGCTTTTCCGGAATGATCTCCGGTCCGCCGTCAATCGGGCGGCCGAGTCCGTCAAAAACACGGCCGAGCATATCTTCCGACACGCCGAGCTCCATCTGGCGACCGAGAAAGCGGACTTTACTTTCGGCAAGATTAATTCCGACCGAAGGTTCAAAAAGCTGAACAAGGGCGTTCTTTCCGTCAATTTCAAGAACACGGCAGCGGCGCTTTTCGCCGTTTGAAAGTTCAATCTCGCCGAGTTCGTTATACGCAACGCTTTCAACGTCACGAACGAGCATCAAGGGGCCTGCAACTTCCTCAATTGTTCTGTATTCTCTGGGCATCAGTCGTCATCTCCTTCCTTTGCTTTTTCCAAAGCGAGGTCGAGTTCTTTTTCGATTTCGGCATATTCTTTTTCGATATCGCTTTCTTTAATATACTTAAATCTTCCTATTCTTTCGCGAACCGGCATTGAAACGATTTTTTGAACGTCTGCGCCGTCCGAAAGTGCGGCGAGCGACTTGTCATAAAATGCCATCACAAGGCGCATCATCAAAAGCTGCTTTTCGGGCGAAGTATAGGTATCGACTTCATGGAAAGCAAGCTGATGCAAAAAGTCTTCACGAACGGAGCGCGCAGCTTCCATTGTGAGCCTGTCACCGGGCGAAAGCGCATCCATTCCGACGAGCTTTACAATTTCTTCAAGCTCCGCCTCCTTTGAAAGAAGGCGCATGATTTCAAGTCTCAAAGCCGTCCAATCGGAGCTGACGTTTTCGTTGAACCATTTTCCGAGCGAATCAGCGTAAAGCGAATAGCTTGTCAACCAGTTGATTGCCGGGAAATGGCGCTTATATGCAAGGGCGGAATCAAGTCCCCAGAAAACCTTAACAATACGAAGCGTCGCTTGGGTAACGGGTTCGGAAATGTCGCCGCCGGCAGGAGAAACCGCACCGATTACGGAAAGCGCACCTGTTCTTTCGTCGGAACCGAGCGTTTCAACAACGCCGGCTCTTTCATAAAACTGAGCAAGACGTGAACCGAGATAGGCGGGGTAGCCTTCTTCACCGGGCATTTCTTCAAGCCGTCCGCTCATTTCACGAAGAGCTTCCGCCCAACGTGAGGTTGAGTCGGCCATAAGCGCAACGCTGTATCCCATATCACGGAAATATTCCGCAATTGTGATTCCCGTATAAATCGAAGCTTCACGCGCGGCAACGGGCATATCGGACGTGTTCGCAATAAGCACCGTTCTTTCCATGAGTGATTTTCCCGTGTGCGGGTCGATAAGTTCGGGGAATTCGTTGAGAACGTCGGTCATTTCGTTTCCGCGTTCGCCGCAGCCGATATAGACAACGATATCGGCTTCCGCCCATTTTGCAAGCTGGTGCTGAGTGACGGTTTTTCCGCTTCCGAACGGACCGGGAATCGCCGCAACGCCGCCTTTTGCAATCGGGAAAAGTGTGTCAATAACACGCTGACCGGTGATGAGCGGAGTTTTGGGAGCAACCTTCTTTTTATACGGTCTTTCCTTTCGGACGGGCCATTTTTGCATGAGTGTAATCGGGTGAACTTCACCCTTTTCGTCTTCGATGAGTGCAACGGTATCTTCGACGGTACACATTCCGGCGGTAATTTCCTTGACGGTACCTTTGTATTTCGCCGGGAGCATAATTTTGTGAAGCACGATATCGGTTTCCTTAACCGTTCCGAGCACGTCGCCGCCGATAACCTTATCGCCGACTTTTACGCTCGGAGTAAACTTCCACTGCTTTTCGCGACTGAGCGCCGGAACTTCAATTCCTCTTGTGAGGTTTGAGCCGGCAATTTTCATGATTTCTTCAAGCGGTCTTTGAATACCGTCAAAAATCGAACCGATAAGGCCGGGGCCGAGTTCAACGCTCATGGGTTCGCCGGTTGATTCAACCTCTTCGCCCGTGCGAAGGCCGGAGGTTTCTTCGTAAACCTGAATCGACGCTCTGTCTCCGTGCATTTCGATTATTTCGCCGATAAGCCTTTCACAGCTTACTCGGACAACGTCAAACATATTCGCCTCTCGCATACCCGAAGCCACAACGAGAGGACCGGAAATTTTTGTAATCGTTCCTTTATTCAAATCAATTACCATAGCCTTTCCGGCTACAAATTGAACTTAAATCACTGCTTTCCCCGATGTAGCCGAACGGGGCGTGATTATAAAAAACATATTTATAGTATATCGCTTCCGACCGCCTGTTCAACAAAGCGGCTGATTGCTTTCATTCCTTCGCCCGTGTTTCCCCTTGCGCCCGGAATGAGCGTAATTGAGGGAAGGACGGACGAATGATATTTCAAAAGCTCTTCTCCCAGCTCTGCGGCGAGTGCTTCGGTCAGGAAAATCACTGCGTAATTTTCCTCGGCAAGGCGGCGGATGAGCCTTGAAGCTTCCTTCGCTTCAAGCGGCGAAAAAACGTCGATTCCGAGCGAGGCAAAGCCGAGAACGCTGTCCCTGTCGCCGACTGCGGCAATTTTATACATAAAGCGTTCTCACCCTTTCTCTGATTGTTTCTTCGTCAATTCCGGCCTGCTTTGCAAAAAGAACAACTCTGACCGTTTTGAGTTCGGCTGTTTTTGCGTAATAGAACGCCGCAACGGGTTCAAAGCCGAAAAAGACATATTTTGCCTTTTTCATCATTTCCGTAACTGCGTCGTCGGTACCTTTTTCAAAAGCGGCAAGGCTTTTTGAAATGAGTGCGCCTTCTTTTGCATAAGCCGTTTTTTCAAGATATCCGAGAAGTTCCGGAACACCTTTTGCGGCCATTTTCGCAAGCGGTTTTTCGTCAAGATCGGACACACCGGAAAGTGCGTTTTCAATGAAAGCGAGTCCCTTCTGTGCCTTTGCCGAACGAAAAGCGATTTTTATATCGGCACAGGTGCAAATATATTTTGCTCCTTCTTCAAGGAGAGCACATCCGCTTTCTTTTGAAAGCTCAAGAAAAAGCTTCAGTGCGGCTTTGTCGATAATTATGTCGGCGCTTTGTCCGTTTTCAGTACGGCAGGCTGTTTCGTAAGCCGTTTTCGCCGTTTCTCTCATGAATGGCGAAAGGGCTTCAAAGTCATGAGCCTTGAAAGCCGAAACGAGCAAATCAAGGTCAAGCGACGTCGGAAACGCAAAAAAATCCTTTGCGTCTTTTCCGGTAATCATGCATTTGAGAGCGGCCTTGAGATTGAAAAAATCATTCTGAACGCAGAGAACGTCAAGCTGTTTTCGGTCGCTTACGCTTTCGCAAAGAAGCGACCAAAGTTTTTTTTGCTCATTCTCAAGGGCATTTTCGATTTTTCCCTTTTCTCCGTCAAAATCCCAGCCGCGTTCCTTGAGCACACTTTCGGCGTCGGAAAGCGTTTTCGCCGTAACAAGGCGTTCAACGTCGTTTTTTGAAAGGAGATATCTTTCGTTCGCTCTGATTCTTGCAACGGCATAAGCGTAATCGGCATCTTTCATGTTACCCACCTCCGCTTATTCCATGAAAAGCTCTTTGCAAAGTGCGTCACGAAGAGAGTCGAGCTTTTCGTCAAAAACGGCGCGAAGCGTGCAATTGACTTCAATGTCGCCGTAAACGAGAACAAAACCGTTTTCGATATCCATCGGCTTTTTTGAAAGTCTCACCGCCCCTTTTTCATAGACGAGAGAATTCACCGATTCTTCAAAATCCTTCGGCGCCCGCTCAAGGTCATGCTTTGAAAGGAACATTGTTCCTTCGCCGTTTTCGACGTTCTTTTCGCAAAGAGAAAGAAGAAGTGCGAAATAATCTTCATCGCTCATTTCTTCGATTTTTTCAAAAGCGGCGGCAATAATGTCATTGACGATTGCGTTTTTGACTTCAAGATACCGTGTTTTTGAAATTGTTTCAGCAGCGGATCTTGCGGCGTTTTCCTTTTTCAAAGCTTTGTTTTTGCCTTCGGAAATAATTTTTTCCGCTTCCTTTTCGGCCTTTTTTCTTTCGTCAAAAAGAATTTCGCCTGCGTTCTCCTTCGCCTCGGCAATTACCGCCTCACACCTGTTAAGGCTTTCTTCCCGGATTTTTTCAACAATTTTTTCGATTCCGGTCAATCATATCACTCCTTTGGAGACATTTTTTGCTCTTCTTTTTAAGAAAAGCGATTATCAGCCGATGCTGAGAACGGCAAGAAGTGAAATGAGGAACGGAAGGATTGCGTAAAACTCAACGAGCGAAGCCATTGTGATTGCCTTTCCGACCTGGTCGGGCTTTTTGGCAATGAGGCTTACGCCGGCTGCTGCAACCTTTCCCTGATGGATTGCGGAGAAAAGACCCGCAACGGCAATCGGAAGGCAGGCAACGAAATAATATGCACCCTGCTGCCATGTAAGACTTGCCGGCGAACCGCCGAGAACTCCGACGTTGACGAGAACCAGAATTGCAATAAGGAAGCCGTAAAGTCCCTGTGTTCCGGGAAGGAGCTGAAGAATAAGAACCTTTCCGAACATTGACGGATCCTCGGAAAGAAGGCCGGCCGCAGCCTGACCCGCAAGACCTACGCCCTTTGCCGAACCGATACCCGCAAGAACAACTGCGCATGCCGCGCCGAAAATCGCAAGTGCCAAACCTAAATTAATCATTGATTGTATCCTCCTTGATTTTAAAATGTTTCAAATTAAGTTTGAACGGAGTGAAAATCCGTCCGCCGCCCTCATAGAATTTTGAGAAGAACTCAACGTACTGAAGTCGGCTTGTATGAACATAGGTTCCGATAAGGTTGACGGCAATGTTTACCGCATGACCGGCAAGGAAAACCAATGCAAACAAAATTACGTTATTGAACATCGCCGCAAGCATATTGACAACGTTCGCAATTACGCCGGTAACAAGGCTCAACGCAAGTAGACGTGAGTAGGAAAGAATGTCTCCGAGATAGCCCGTTGTTGTGTTATAAAGGCCGTAAAGTCCTCCGCCGAGCTTTCCGAAAATGTTCTTTGCGCTCCTTCCGGACGTCAGAACAATCAGCACCGCTCCGACAGCAAGAACCTTCGTTCCGACACTTTTCACCGTCGGCGAAACCGTTGTGAGCATACTCGCTCCGAAAGCGGCAAAGCCGGCAACGAAAACCATGACCGGAACAACATCACAAAAAGCGGCGAACCACTGCTTCTTTTTTGCGAGCATATAAAAGCGTATTGCAAGTCCGGCGTAAAGATGAGCAAGACCGAACGCAAACGAAAACATGAGAAGCTTCATGCTGTTTTCAACGGGAGTGAACCACAGCGCAAGGTCGGGACCTTTTTCCATTCCTAAAAAGTGAGTGCAAACCGTCGGAATGAGATCTCCGAAAAAGCCGCCGAAAAGAACGCCCCAAATCGTTGTCGAAACTCCGCACCAAAAAGCAAAGCTCATTGTTTTTGCTTTTGCGCCGGTGAGCTTCAGCTTGAACTTTCCGAAGAGCGAAACGGCAATCATCAAAAGTCCGTAGCCCGCATCGGAAAGCATCAGTCCGAACAATGCGTAATAGAAAATTGACATCACGGGGTTCGGGTCAATGTCATCGTTTGACGGCGGCGAATACATATTGCTGATGCTTTCAACGCCGGCGGCAAACGGCTTGTTTTCAATCAAAACGGGAACGTCTTCGTTTTCATAGTCCGGCTCAAAAACTTCCATCTGAGCGGTAAACTGCCGCTCGATTTCAAATTTAAGCTGTTCGCTGTCCCTTTCGGGAACAAAACCGTTAATAAAAATTGCCCGTTCGCTCGTTGCCGCTTTTTCAACGGCACGGTACTTTTCCGCCTGAACCGAATAGTAATCGGCAAGAAGCCTGATTTTTTCATAAAAGGAAGCGTTCGACGAAATTTCAAGCGAATATTTTTCGATTTTATCTTTGCACTCTTTGATTTTTTCTTCGCAATTTTTGATTGCAACCGAAACAAGCGACTTTGCCGGGTTGTCCGGTTTCACAAAACCGTTTTCGCGAAGTGCGGCTTCAACCGCCGGCGCATCTTCATGGAAACAGAAAACAACAACGCAGGTCTGCGTTTTGTCTGCGCCGATGATTTCGCAGTCAACGCCGTCCGCTTCCGGTGCGCAAGAAGCAATTGCTGCGATTATGTCGTCTTTTGAAAGTTCCTCTTTGAAATATCCGATGAAAACGTTCGAGCTTTGCGTTCTCACGCAACTCATCGGAATGTCAAGCTTTTCCCACGGTTTGTAGTAATCGATAATCGTCTGCTGACGGACGATTTCTCCGTTTTCAAAAGCAATTTTTTCGATCAGCGAATTGATCTTTTCGCAAACAAGCATCAGCGAATCCGCCTCGTCGCAAACGCTTCGGTACTCCTGAAGACCGATTTCGGTACAGTCCGAAAACGAAGCCAAAAACGGCTTTTTTATGCTGCAGTATTTTTCAAGTTCTGCGGCGCTTTTTTCCGCCGCTTCACTTTTTCTTTCAAAATTTCGGCAAAGAAGTCCTGTATTGTAAGAAGAAAGACCATCTTCTCTTTCAACCGTTGTCAACTCGGTTGTTCCGGCTCTTTGAAGAAAATCAATGAGCCTTCGGCTTTCTTCCAAAATTGCGGCAAGTTCAAAGCGCACAAGCTTTATTTTTGCCAAATTGAAACACCTCCTTTGAAATGTTCCGAAGAAATTGCCCGGGAAAAATCAGTGTTCGGGCAAGTTTCCGAATTCATTCAACAATTTTTTTCAAAACGAGATCAATCGCTTTATCATACTTTTTTTCCATTGCGGAGATGACTTTCTTTTCACGAAGAGCGGCAAGCTTGTTCGCCTGCTTGATGATTCCCTCTGCGGTAAGTTCCGCATCGGAAACGGAAAGGGCAGCCTCGCTCTTTGCCTGTTCGATTGAGGCATTATATAAAATCTCCGCTTGCTTTTTTGCCGCTTCGACAATCAGGTTTGCCTCTTTTCGGGCAGCAGTTTCGGCCTTTTTTGCGGCACTTTCGGCTTTGAGAATTTCACCGATCATTTCAGACGCCATAAAGCAGATAACCTCCGTATATCATAAGGTTTTTTGCGGACTCGGAAATTGTTGTTCCCGCGTTGCCGTTCATTTTCATCGCAATCGAAGCAACGAACAAAATCAAAAGAACAAGGGCGATTGCGGCAAGGATGATGATTTTTTTCATGTCGGCCGCGCTCGTTTTTTTCTTCTTTCTGTTCGTCGGAAGGGCTTCAAAATTGCTCGGTCTTTTTTTCCTCGGTTTAACTTTCTCTCCGGCGTAATCCATCGGTGTAACGTCCGGAATCGAAATTTCCTCACGGAGCGAAACGGCCTTTTTCGGTTTTTCGCCTTCCTCCTCTTTCTTTCCTGAAACGGAAGAAATGTCCTCAAACGCCTTTTTTTCTTCACTTTCCTCTGTCGGCTTTGAAACCGAATAGATGTCTTCGTAAACAGTCTCTTCAAACGGCTTTTTTTCAAGTGCGTTTTTGAGATCCGAAAGCATCTGTTTCGGAGAAAGATACCGCTCCTCCGGTTTGAAAGCGCAGGCCTTTTTGATAATTCTGAAAAGCGGCTCATCGCAAAGAGCGGGTTCGGGAAGCTCTTCACCGGAAAGACGTTTTTCAAGCGAAGTGTCGAGCGAATTTATCGTGACCTTTTCCGGATATTTTTCGGTAAAGGGAAGTCTTCCGCGGTTGATGAGCGAATAAAGAACAAGGCCGAGAGAATAGGTATCAACGGTTCCGTTGACGTTTCCGGTTCTGATGAATTCGGGCGCCATGTAATACCGTGTACGTTTGAAGGCAAGCGACGTTCTTGACGGCTCAAGGCAACTGAACGAGCCGAAGTCTCCGAGCTTGCAAATTCCCCTTCTGTCAAAGAGAATATTTTCCGGTTTAAGATTCGGATATATATATCCGAAATCACGGCAGCGAATGAGCGAACGGCAGATTGAAACGCCGAGCCTGAGAGTTTCGTCAAGAGTGAAGGAAAATTCGGAAAGGAGGTCGCTGAGTGACCTTGCGCGTTCAAGGCGAATGAGAATAATCCGACCCTTTCCGTCGCTCGTTTTCCTCGTTTCCCATTCTTCATACTTTACAAAACGTTTTCCGTTGTCAACATTCTGAATGACTTTTATGTTATCGGTAATGTTTTTGATGATTGTTTCATAATCGCCTTCTTCGCTTTCCTCGGGTTCGGTGCGTTCGGTGATTGTGTTAAAAGACTTTTGCTCGCTTCGGTTTTCACCGAGGCGAATCATTTTAAGGACGGACTTTTCCTCCGTGCCGTCAGCGTTCGTTTTTGAAATGAGATAAACTTTTCCGTCGGTTCCGGAACCGATTTGTTCTTCGGTTTTCCAAGAGCCGAAAACGGGATCAAATGATTGCGGCATTTCAACTTCCTCCGTAGTAAAATTTTTGCGCTGCCTCTTCAAAAGGCACCCGATATATAAAAAGAAATAATCAAAATTAATAAATGACGTCAAAATAAAATCTACTTTCCCAGAGTAGACATATGATTTTTATTATTATATCATAAGTGCCGCTTAAAAACCACTTTTTTCAAACATTTTTTTAAAATTTTAATCGGTATCGCCGCACACGGTAAAAGGCGGGAAAAAAGAAAATTAAATCCGCTCAAAAAAACAAAGCCGTAATCCTCCGGACACATTTTCGGTGCCGATTTGCAAATTACAGCTTTTGTGTTTAAATTTTTCTTCAGTCTGTCCGATGTGAGGTTTTTGTTGTTATTGCTTTTTCGGTCTTTTGTTTTCAAGTTCTTTTCCCGCTTTTTTGAGAACAAAAAATCCGATTTTCAATGTGTATCCTGCACAAATGATTTTACGAGAAAGAAAATATCTTGCCGCCGTCTTTCATTGTCGAAGAAAATACTGTTGACAAGAACCGTTTTTAAGGGTAAAATACAAGAAGAACAAAAGTCAAAGGGTCTTTCCCTTGAAGTTTTCGGAGGATTACTGATGAGCGACGATATTAACATGGATATGGATATAGTTACCGTTGTTGACGACGACGGAAAGGAACACATTTTTGAAGAGCTTGACCGCATTGAAACAGATGACGGCTCACGCTACGTTGCGCTTCTTCCCGTTTATGACGACGAAACCGAAATTCTTGAAGATGACGGCGACGTTCTCATTCTGAAAGTTCTTGAAGAAGACGGAGAAAGTTATCTTGTTCAGATTGAAGACGACGATGAGTTTGAAACAATCGGAAATATTTTTGAGGACCGACTCATTGAAAAATATGAATCGGAAGAAGAAGACGGGGAATAATTTTACCGTCAGAAAAATTTGAAAAAGTACCCTGCCGTCCTCGATCGTTCCGCGGTTATAACCCAACACGTTATTAAACGGAGAGACGCTCGGCCGACGGATTGCAGACCTCCCGGTTTTCCGGACGAAGGGAGCGTGAACCCGGCCGGCTATCACCACCCTGCATTTTGCAGGTTATATAAGCGGTTCCGGTTCGGCGGGGCTTTTTTCGGATCTGTCGCTTTTGGCGGCAGTTTTTTTATTTCATTAAAAATCGGTTATACTTATTACGGTGATTGATTTGAAAATCAAAAAAATTCTTTTCGGCTTTCTCATCGGCCTTGTCAATGCGCTTTTCGGCGCAGGCGGCGGAATGATTGCCGTTCCGTTTTTGAAGTCGCTCGGCCTTTCTCAAAAGCAGGCGCAGGCAACGGCAATTTGCGTAATTCTTCCGCTGACCGTGATAAGCGTTGCCGTCTATTTTAAAAGAGAATACTTTTCCTTTTCTGACGCTCTCCCCTTCCTTCTTTCCGGCTTTCCGGGAGCGATTTTCGGCACGCTCCTTCTTTCAAAGCTCAAAAATTCATTTCTTCAAAACCTGTTTTCGCTTTTCATGCTTTGGGCGGGCTTCAGGTTGGTGACGGGGTAATATGAACATTCTTTTGATTCTCGGCTCGTTTCTTTCCGGAGTAATCGGTTCAATGGGCTTCGGAAGCGGAACGGTTCTCATCATTCTGATGACGGTTTTTCTTTCCTTTGATCAAAAAACGGCGCAGGGAGTGAACCTTCTTTTCTTCATCCCCTGCGCGGTTTATTCGATAATTTTTTACCTCAAAAAGCGGCTTATCAAAAAAAGCTGCGTTTTTCCTCTTGTGGTTCCCGGCCTTTTCGGAGCCGCCGCCGGCTATTTCATTCTTTCGTTCCTTTCTCCGGTGCTTTTGAAAAAGTTCTTCGGCGCAATGCTTATTATTATTGCGGCAAAGCAGATTGTTGAAACTCTGTTTAAAAAATTTTCAAAACAGGGCGGAAGTCCGTAAAGCGAAAAATTATTTTCCGACAAGAACCCGAAGCTTCGTTTTCATAATGAGCTTTTCGATGAGAAACAGCATTGCCATCGAAAGAGCAAAAATAAGAATTTTTAAAAGCAGCTTTGAAACGGTCGGAAACGATTCGTCAACAAAAATGAATTTTTCAAAAGTTCGGATTGCAAGCTGATTGAAGCAAAGATAAACGATTGAATTTTTTCCGATTTCCGAGAGCCTTTTTTCGATGAAACCGGTTCCGGTAAACTTATATATAAGCCTTGAAAAATTCAAAAGAACAACGGTTGCAAGAACAGCGTTGAGCCAAAAAAGCGGAACAATGTTGTATTCGCCGGTTCTCATGTTGACATATCCGTTGACAAAAATCAAAGCCGTTGCCGCCACGCCGAAAACCGCGGTTAAAGGCCACGAAAGATTGAGAACAAAACCGACCGCCTTCTTTTCCCCAAACTTTTTGAAAAGACTTCCGATATAATAAAAGCCGAGACCGACAAAACTTTGAGCGAGCGCAAACGGCAATTCAAACGGAAGAATCCGGTTTGCAAAGCAGCCGAAAACCGCAATTGCAATCACGATTACCGCCTTAGGTTTTTCGCCTGCAACATATCTGTCAAGAAGGAAAAAGATGATATCCGTGAAAAACAGCGCAGTCAAAAACCAAACCGCTCCGCAGATTGCGATTTTATCGGTGTTGACCCAAAAGAGATGAAAAAGCGGTTCGATTTCGATTGTTTTATGCTCGGCAAGACTTTCAAAAAGCTTGACCGAATAGCAAAACAAACCGAAAACAAGATACGGCAAAAGAAGAGTTTTTGCCTTTTTAAGAACGAGCGAACCGAAACTTTGCTCGTTTCGCCCTCTTTTTTTGAATAAGTATCCGGAGATGAAAAAGAACATCGGCATATGAAAAGCATGAATGAAAACATTGAAAATGTTTCCGAATGCGACGTGACCCATTATCATAAAAATTATTCCGAAAGATCGAAAAAGGTCAATATATCCGATTCGTTCCGTCTTTGCGAGACTTACTTTTTCTGCCATTTAAACACTCCCGATAAAAACATCTTCAGCCGAAAGTCCGAAAGGACGCCCACATTTTTCGATTATACACATCAGAAAACGAAAGTCAAGAACTTTGAAGCAATAAAAAGGACTGTTCCGATCGAAACAGTCCTTTTTGCCGTTTGTGATATTATTAATAACCGAAATACTGCTTGAAGAAATCTTCAAAGCTTCCCGAACCGCCTCTGTAATAACCGTCGTCCGTGTTGGCTTCGGTGGTGGCTTCGGTGGTGTTACCCTTGTCTTCAACGAGAGTAAGAGTTACGTCAAACTCGGTTGTTTTGTAAGTTCTGCTTTCAATTCTGCAAAGGTTGAGAGTGATTGTGTCGCCGACCGCTCCGGTGTTGATGAGGTCAAGAAGAACACTTGAATCGTCCATCTTCTTTCCGTTGACGCCGATGATGAGGTCACCGACCTGAGCCTTTGTGTTAACGAGTGAACTGTCGGTTGAAATTCCGGCAATTACAAGCGAACCGGCCGGAAGTCCTTTGATTGCAACAACCATGCTGTAAAGCTGATATGAACTGACCGACGCATATTCGATTCCGAGCTTCGGTCTGTTGGGAACGTAGCCGTATTCGATAAGGCTTTCGGCAACGGATTTTGCGGTTGCGATCGGAACGGCAAAGCCCATGCCCTCATAATCGGTTGCGGCGATTTTTGAGGAGTTGATTCCGATAATCTGACCTGCGGAGTTAACGAGTGCACCGCCGGAGTTTCCGGGGTTGATTGCGGCGTTGTGCTGAATGCAAGTCATTGTGTAAGTTGATGAAACGGAGCGGTCAATTGCGGAAATGATTCCGTCCGTCATTGAACCGAAGTACTCGGAACCGCCGGGATTTCCGATTGCATAAACGGTTTCGCCGACTTTAAGCGTTGTTGAGTCGCCGAGTTCCGCAAGAGGAATGTCCGCCGCTTCAACCTTGAGAACACCGATGTCGGTTCTTGTGTCATAAGCAACAAGGCTGGCTTCGTATGTCTTCGCTTCAAGGGTCTGGATTCTGTAAGTTACATTCTTTTCGCTGATAACGTGAGCGCAAGTGAGAATGTAGGTATATTTTCCGCTCTTGTCACGAGCCATCGCAACACCGGATCCTTCGCCGGAAAGTTTTCCGCTTGCATAAGTCATTACGCCGACAACGCTCTTTCTTGCCTTGTCCGCAACTTCAACTGCGGAAAGTTCTTTAACTTCGGCTGAAGAGGTGTATTCAACGGGTGAAGAAGTGCTTTCGCTTGCCGCAGACTGCGAAGTGCTGTCGGACGCCGATCCCGTTGTTGAAAGGTTACTGTCATTGTTTCCCCTTCCGAGGAAGGAAACCGCAATCGCTGCGATTGCAATAATGACAACGAAAGCAACAACGATTCCGACAACCTTTTTTCCTCCGCTCTTTTTCGGCTGATTCTGCGTCGGCGGAGTTGTTCCGGCGTAACCGTAAGGTCTGTACTGCGGATTTTGCTGAGGGTTCTGCTGCGGGCGACTGTACGGCGGACGGTTTGCGTCATTGAAACCGTTCTGCGGATTCTGAGCCGAATAAGGATTTCTGTTCTGCTGAAACTGAGAAGAATTCTGAGAGCCTGCTCCGTAACCGTAAGGCGTATAATTCGGCTGAGAAGGCTGAGGCTTCGGCTCTTCGGAAGAAGGAGCGGAAGTTTTTTCACCGTTTTCGGTTCCGAACGGAGAAGCCGAAGGTTCAAAAACCCTTTCTTCATCGTGTTCTTCGGGCTTTGAATTTTCGTTTGAATTACCCGAAAAAGCGTCATATTCATTAGTTCTGTTTTCAAAATCATCTGACATATTTATTGCTCCTTTCGTTATAAAACAGAAGCTTTTGCTTTATTGAATGTAATATAATTCGTTTCGCTAAAACCTACTTAAAATGAAAACTAAAATTTGCTTAAAAACCAACACTCTGCGAAAAAACGTCAGCTTTCCTTCAACGGAAGTTTGAAGGAAAATTCGGTGTATTCATCTTCCTTGCTGCAGGCCGAAATTTCTCCGTCATGCATATTGATTATCGTCTTAACGATATAAAGTCCGAGGCCGACGCCCTTGACGTCAAAGCTTCTTGACTTGTCAACCTTATAGAAGCGTTCAAAAATTCTTGAAATTTCGTCGTTTGAAACGCTCACGCCCGTGTTGCGAATCGTTACGCAAGTCTCGTTTTCGGTATCGTTCACAAAAACGGTTATCGTTCCGTTTTCCGGAGTGAACTTAACGGCGTTGTCGAAAAGGTTATATATGACCTGCTGAACAAGGTCTCTGTCCGCATAAGCGACAACGGGAGTCATGTCCTCAAAGCCTTCGATTGAAATGTTCTTTTCGTCAATTCGCCTTTCAAAGCTCAGAAGCGTTTCAAAAACCTGCTTTGAAATGTCATACTCAACAGGCGAAAGCGAAACCTCGCCCGCCTCGATTTTTGAAAGATTGAGCATTGAAACAACGATTCTCGCAAGGCGTTTCACTTCGGTTGAAACGGTTTGAAGATATCTTCTCTGCTGGTTTTCGGGGATTGTTCCGTCAAGAATTCCGTCAATGAAGCCGCCGATTGTTGTCATCGGTGTTTTAAGCTCATGGGAAACGTTTGCAATGAAGCTTTTTTGCGCTTCCTCGTTCACCGCAAGTTCATCGGCCATCTTGTTGAGTGCGGCGGCAAAGGTGCTGAAGAAGCCGCGCTTGTAATTCTCGTTCGCCCTATGCTCAAACTCGCCCTTCGCAAAGTGCTTTGTGACCTCCTCCATCTCCTCAAGAGGAACGGCAATGCCCTTGCAAAGCTGATAAATGACAAGAGAGCTTATTCCGAGAAGAATTATCGTCGTGAAGAAAAAGACATTCAGAATTCCGAGAATATACGGCAAAAGACCTTCAACCGCATTTTCAACGGCAAAAACGGCGCCGATGCTCCGTCCGCCGGAAACGTCGTCCGGAATCGGAACGGCAACAACAAACTGTCCCCGACCGAAAACATCATCCGAAACATATTTTGTGAAACCGTTGTTAAGCGCCCTTTTCATATAATCTTCGGTGATTTTCATTTTTCCGTGTTCGGCGCACGACCCGTTGACCGAGTTTTCGCAAATAAGGATATTTCCTTCTTTGTCCGTGATAAAATAATCGGACTTTGTTGCGTCGGACATCGTTTTAAGCGTGCTGCTGAGAAGCTTTTTTGTATGCTCGGCCTCACTCTTGTCGGAAAGGTGGTATTCCTTTGCAACGGCAATTATATTTTTTGCGTTTCCGACGAGCGTATCCGTCTTATCGTTCCACCACTGGCTTGAGACAAAAATTGCCATGACAAGTCCGAGAACGACCATACAGACGAGAACTATCAAAGCGGCAAAAGCAAAATATCTACGAAAAATCGTACTTCTTTTATAAATCGGTTTTTTCTTTTTTCTCGTCACTTTTTTCAACGTTTTTCTCTCCTTTCACAAAAACGTTCAGACACTGCTTTTTGAGGCAGTGTCTGAAAAAATGTTTTATCATTCCTTGGTTTCAAATTTATATCCGACACCCCAGACGGTGCGAAGCTCCCACTTATCGGAAACACCGTCAAGCTTTTCACGAAGACGTTTGATATGAACGTCAACGGTTCTCGAATCGCCGTAATAATCAAAGCCCCAAACTTCGTCAAGGAGCTGATCACGGGTAAAGACCCTGTTCGGGTTCTTTGCAAGGTGGAAAATGAGTTCCATCTCTTTCGGCGGAGTGTCAACCTGAACGCCGTTAACACGCAGTTCGTAGTTCGTAAGATTGATTGAAAGCTTGTCGTAATGAACTTCCTTGACCTCATCGGCCATGCTTGAAGCCGAACGGCGAAGAACCGCCTTGATTCGTGCAACAACTTCTTTTGCGTCGAACGGCTTAACAACGTAATCGTCCGCACCGAGTTCAAGACCGAGAACACGGTCAAAAACCTCGCCCTTTGCGGTGAGCATAATAATCGGAACTTCGGAAAACTTTCTGATTTCGCGGCAAACCTGCCAGCCGTCAAGTTTCGGAAGCATGATATCAAGCAAAACGAGCGCCGGACTTTCGGCATTGAAAGTTGAAACGGCGGAAGCACCGTCATTCGCAATTACAACGGTGTATTCCTCTTTTTCAAGATAAAGTCTCAAGAGCTCACAAATGTTAAGGTCATCATCAACAACAAGGATTTTTTCAGCGCTCATTTTATTTCCTCCCGTATCTGTAAGGTTAATCTTTATATAATTTTAAAGACCAAACCTTAAATCAAGTTATTATGTTATAAATTTATAACAAAAACAGCGTAAAGTTATTAATATTTTTTGAATTTTTACTCAAAATATTCAAATCGTTTTTTACATTCTTTCCGGAGCGTCAACCTTGAGAAGAGTAAGAACGTTTTTCATCGTGTCTCTGACGCAAACGCAAAGGAAAACTCTTGGCTTCATCAGTTCTTCGTTGTCAACGTTGACCCGGCAGGCATTGTAATATTTATGGAAAAAGGTTGCAAGTTCGATTGCGTAATGGGTAACCTTCGCCGGATCATAGTTTTTCGCCGCACTGACGATTACGCCGGGAAGAGCCGCAAGATGAGTAATCAGCGCGCGTTCCTCCGGTTCTTTGAGCTGTTCAAGCTGAGCTTCGGTGCAATCGCAAACGGTTTTTCCTTCGGACGCAAGCTTTGAAAGAATGCTGCAAATTCTTGCGTGAGCATACTGGCAGTAATAAACCGGGTTCTGCGAGCTTTGCTTCACGGCAAGGTCAAGGTCAAAATCCATCACCGAGCCGGGTTCCTGAAGGTTAAACATGAAACGGACTGCGTCAATCGGAACCTCTTCAAGAAGGTCAACGAGTGTGATTGCGTTGCCCGTTCTTTTTGACATTCTCACAACGTTTCCGTCGCTCATGAGGCGAACGAGCTGCATGAGAAGAACGTCAAGACGGTTTTCGTCGATTCCGACCGCCCTCATTGCACCCTTCATTCTTGCGATATGACCGTGGTGATCGGCGCCCCAAACGTCAATCGCCTTGTCGAAGCCTCTTTTTTGAAGCTTGTTTCTGTGATATGCAATGTCAGCGGCAAAATAAGTCGGGTTTCCGTTCGCACGGATGAGAACGTCGTCTTTGAGTTCAAGCTTTTCGATATACTCCGGACTCTTTCCCTGCTCTTTGAGCATTTCGGTTTGAACCTCAATGTTTTTATACCAGAGAGCGCCGTCCTTTTCGTAGGTATATCCGCGCTCTTTGAGAAGGTCAATCGTTTCCCGAAGCTCGCCGCCGTTGTGAAGTGTGAGTTCGCTGAACCATGTGTCATATTTGATGCGATATTTTTCCATCGCCTTTTTCATGTTTTCGATGTTCTTCGGAAGAGCAAAGTCAACAAGAGCCTTCCTTCTTTCCTCTTCGCTTTTTTCAAGGTAGCTGTCGCCGTAAAGAGCGGCGAATTCCTTTGCGCGTTCCGTGATATCCGCACCGTGATAACTGTCCTCGGGAAGAACAACGCTGTCCTCGCCTTTGAAAATCTGCCGATATCTGACATCGAGAGAAAGGGCGAATTTTGCAATCTGGTTTCCGGCATCGTTGACATAAAATTCACGGCTTACGTTATAGCCGGCATATTCCAGAACGGCGGCAAGGCAGTCTCCGAGCGCACCGCCTCTTGCGTTGCCCATGTGCATAGGTCCGGTCGGATTTGCGGAAACGAATTCAACGTTGATTTTTTTGCCCTTTCCGAAGTCGCTTTTTCCGTAATCTTCGCCGAGCTTTTTGATGTCAAGAAGGACGTCGGCATAGTATCTGTCTCCGAGATAAAAATTGATGAATCCCGGACCCGCAACTTCGATTTTTTCAAAGTATGTTCCGTCGAGCGAAACGAAGGAAACAATCGTTTGTGCAATCTTCCTCGGAGGAAGGCGGAACGTTCTTGCGTTCACCATTGCCGCATTGACGGAAAAATCACCGTTCGCCTTGTCTGCCGGAACCTCGATTTTGAAGTCGGCGCTTTCGGCTTCGGGAAAATCTCCGGATTTAATCGCTTCGTTTATTGCGTTTTTTATAAGTGAGCTTATCTGCTCCTGCGCTTTTTCTGTTGTAAGTTTCATTGTCATATATCCTTTCCCCTCCCGTCAGGCATTCGGAAGTCTTTCTTCGAGTCTGATATTGAATTCGATTTCACCGAGCGGATGCATATCAATATCGGTGCAATATTTAAAATCAAGCGTTCCGCCGCTCTTTTTCATTTTTGAATTGATTTTCAGTGCGCTGACTCCGAGCGAAAAAGAGCCGTAAGGCGTTGTGTGGTGAGAAATATGGCGAACGTTTTTTTCAACGATCATATGCGAATTGTAGCTTCCGTCACGGCTGATTGTTATGCAGCTTCCGTTTTCGACATGGAGCGTTGTCACGCAGCCCTTGAGGTCGCCGTCTTCGTCGGTATAAGTGATGTAATAATCGTCCTCTTCGCCTCTAAGCGACGCTCTTGCCGTCATATCAATAATATCCTTATCGCCTTCGGTATCCTGAACGGTGTGAAGCGTAATAAGATAGTTTTCTTTCAAAGCAGAAAGTCTCCTTTACGAGAAAATATTCTTATCTATGATATCACATATTAAAAGAAAATGCAAACCGAAAAACACCGCTCAAATAACTTTTCTCCCGCTCTTATTGTTTCTCATTATTTTTAACAGATTTTCTCCTTTGTTTGTTTGATTTTTTAGGAATTGTGTGATATAATTTTTTGCGTCCGACGAAAAGCGACATTTGTTTCGATTCTTTTCGGAAAGATTTTAACCTTCGGCATGACTTTTTCTGCCGCAACAGATTTTCAAAAGGAGAGAATACGATGAAATTCAAAAAAACACTCAGCCTCTTTCTTGCGCTCGTCATGATTTTTTCATGTTCGGTTTATGCCTTCGCCGCAGAAACCGAAGTCTCTGAAACAGTCACCGAAAACGACCCTATGGTTTTGGTTCGCGGAATGGACTTCATGAACGTCAAAGTTGACCCGAACACAAAAGACGAAAAGCCCGTCAACGATTTCAGCGTCAAAACAATTGCACCGGCAGCGGTAAAAGCTCTTTTCCGCCTTTTTGTGAAACGGGATAAGGACGCCGCAATCGACACGGTTCTCGACTGCGTATACAACGTTCTCAAATACAACTCGATGGACGAAAACGGCGATCCGGTATACAACACCGGAATGAGAGATTACTCCCTCAGCGCCGATCATTATCCGGAACTTTTTGAAGGAGAAGGCAACGAGGTCGGCCTCGTCCGTACCGCACTTGAATCATATAAAAAAAATCACGTTTACTATGTCAACTACGACTGGAGAATCGACCCCTTCGTCGTTGCGGATCAAATCAACGCTGCCGTTAAGCTTGCAATCAAAAACACCGGCAGCAAAAAAGTCAACATCGTCTGTGCAAGCATGGGTGGCATTATGACAATGGCTTACCTTTCAAAATACGGCTATGAAAACATCGGTCGCTGCATTTTTCTCTCCTCAACGTTCTGCGGCGCTCAGGTTGCCTGCGACGTTCTCACGGGAAAGCTTCAAATTACGGCCGAAAACATTTATAACTACCTTTCAAACGGAAGCGCAAACGCACTCGGAAAGTTTTCAATGAACGTTCTTTACAAAACGGGACTGCTCAATGAATTCACAAAACTCACGGATTACATTCTCGAGTTCAGGAAAGACGACATTTACTCCCGCGTTCTCAAGCCGGTTTTCGGAAATTCTCCGACTCTTTGGGGGCTCGTCTGCGCCGACGATTACGAAGAAGCGATCAACTTTGTTTTCGGTTCAAGAGAAAAAGCCTCCCCGGTTCTTCTCAAAAGAACCGACGCACTTCAAAACATGATGAAAAACCGAACCGCCCTTTTGAAAGAGATGATCAACAACGGCGTAAAAATCAACGTTGTTTCAAATTACGGCTCACCGGTCACTCCGTTCTGCGTTTCTTCGGACTTTTCGGGAGACACGATTCTTGAAGCTTACAACACTTCGGGCTTTGCAACGGTTTCAAAATTCGGAAAGACGCTCGGTGATGATTACAAAGCCGCAAATCCCGCTCTTCTTTCTCCGGACAACTGCGTTGACCTTTCAACGGCAATTCTTCCGGAATATACTTATATGATTAAAAACGCTCCTCATGTTGCCTCGTCATACGGCACCGAGTACAGTGATTTTGTCATGTATCTTCTTTCAAACACCGGAGACTGCAAAGCCGGCTCAAACGCAAAATATCCGCAGTTCATGGTTTCGGACTTTAACGCTCAAACGCTCAGAGCGTTTGACTGATTTTCGGTTTAACCTTTTGCCGCAGTTTATCTGCGGCGTTTTTTGTTTTTTTCCGTGACTTAAAACTTTAAAACCACTGTTTTGACCAAAAAGGCTTTCCGTCTCAAGGCGAAAATCAACGCTTTTGCACATTGAAAAAAACGCCCTCGTTTTGTTATACTTAATATCGTATTCTTTTAATGCCTTTTGCAATTTTTACGAAGGTGTAAAGTAAAAAACAATCGGAAAAATTTTTATCACAGGAAGTTTTAATGATGGAAAGAACCAGAAAAGACAATCTCATCGGAAGCATACTTTTAACCGTATGCGCAATTATTTGGGGAAGCTCCTTTGTTTCGCAGACAACGGGTGCTCAATACGTCGGACCGTTCACATTCATGGCTCTGCGTTCATTTTTGGGTTCGCTCACACTTGTTCCCGTCATACTCATTAAAAACGCCGTTCAAAAGAAAAAGGGAACATACAAGGGTCTTCGGACAAAGGAAGAAAAACGCTTTTTCTTCAAAGGCGTTCTCGCCTGCGGCGTTGCGCTCTGCATTGCGTCCTGCCTTCAGCAAATCGGAATCGACAAAGGCACCCCCTCCGGAAAATCCGGCTTCATCACCGCTTTTTACATTCTTCTCGTTCCGATTTTCAGCGTTGTTCTCAAGAAAAAAATCAGACCGATTATCTGGCTGTGCGCCGCGGTTTCTCTCATCGGGCTTTACCTTCTCTGCGTCAACGACAGCAGCGTTCAGCCTTCCGACGCATATGTTCTTGCCTGTGCTTTCTTCTTCACGATTCAAATTCTTATCGTTGACGTTGTTTCGCCGAAGGTTGACGGAATCAAACTTTCCTGCGGTCAATTCTTCGTTGTCGGAATTCTTGCGCTGATACCGATGCTTCTTTTTGAAGACGTTTCGTTTGAATACATAAAGGCCGCCGCACCGTCAATTGCATATTCCGGAATCATGTCAAGCGGAATTGCGTACACGCTTCAGATTCTCGGTCAAAAGCGAACGGAACCGACGGTTGCTTCAATGCTCATGAGCCTTGAGTCGGTCTTTGCTTTGATTTCGGGAATGATCATTCTTCATGAATCACCGACCGGAAAAGAGATGTTCGGCTGTGTTCTCATGTTCGCTGCAATTATCGTTGCCCAGCTTCCGGAACGAAAGAAAAAAGAAAAAGCATGACTTCTGTCAATAACAAAAGAGCCGTAAATCACTTTTTTCGTGTTTTACGGCTCTTCTTTTTATGTCTTTTATTTTTTAAGTGCGGCATCGACAAGGCCGACGAAAAGCGGGTGCGGCTTGTTGGGTCTGCTCTTGAATTCGGGGTGGAACTGGACGCCGATGTAAAAATCGTTCTGCGAAATTTCAACGGTTTCAACAATGTAATCGTCGGGCGAGGTTCCGCTGATTACAAGGCCGGCCTTTGAAAGAGCTTCTCTGTAATCGTTGTTGAACTCATAACGGTGACGGTGGCGTTCAAAAATTTCGGTCTGTTTATAGCAGCGGTACATCTGAGTGTCGTCCTTGATTTTGCAGGGATATGCGCCGAGACGGAGCGTTCCGCCCTTTGCGGTTTCGTCGCTCTGATCCGGAAGGAAGTCGATGACTTTGTGCTGAGATTCGCTGTCAAACTCGTTTGAGTTTGCGTCCGCAAGGCCGAGAACGTGGCGGGCAAATTCAATGACGGCAATCTGCATTCCGAGGCAGATTCCGAGATACGGTAAATTGTTTTCGCGGCAATACTGCGCCGTAACGATTTTTCCTTCGATTCCCCTGTTGCCGAATCCGCCGGGAACGATTACACCGCTGCAATCGGAAAGAATCTCTTTGACGTTTTCTTTCGTAACGGTTTCGGAATCGATCCACTTGACTTCAACAAAAGCGCCGAGTGCATAACCTGCGTGGCGAAGAGCTTCCGCAACGGAAAGGTATGCGTCATGAAGCGCAACATATTTTCCGACAAGGCCTATGGTGACGTGCTTTTTACGGCTGTGGATTTTTTCAAGCATTTCGTTCCATTCGCTCATATCGATGTTCGGAGCGTCGATTCCGAGTTCACGGCAGACAATTGAAGAAAAGTTGCTTTTTTCAAGCATTATCGGTGCTTCATAAAGAACGGGGAGCGTGATGTTTTCAATTACGCAATCGGGTTTTACGTTGCAGAACATTGAAATCTTTTTGAAGATTGAGTCTTCAAGAGGTTCGTCGCAGCGGAGAATGATGATGTCCGGCTTGACGCCCATTCCCTGAAGTTCCTTGACGGAGTGCTGAGTCGGTTTTGACTTGTGTTCATCCGAACCGCTGAGGAACGGAACGAGGGTAACATGAATGAAAAGGCTGTTTTCACGGCCGATTTCAAGCGAGATTTGGCGAACGGCCTCAAGGAAAGGCTGAGACTCGATATCGCCGATTGTTCCGCCGATTTCGGTGATTACAACGTCGGCGTCGGTCTTTTCGGCAACGGAGTAAATGAAAGCTTTGATTTCGTTTGTAACGTGGGGAATGACCTGAACGGTTGAGCCGAGGTATTCTCCCCTTCTTTCCTTGTTGAGAACGTTCCAGTAAACCTTTCCCGTTGTGAGGTTTGAAAACTTGTTGAGGTTTTCGTCGATGAAACGCTCGTAATGACCGAGGTCAAGGTCGGTTTCGGCTCCGTCTTCGGTGACGTAAACTTCGCCGTGCTGATAAGGACTCATCGTTCCGGGATCAACATTGATATACGGGTCAAGTTTTTGAGCGGCAACCTTGAGTCCGCGCGCTTTGAGAAGCCGGCCGAGCGAAGCGGCGGTAATCCCCTTTCCGAGTCCGGAAACAACTCCGCCTGTTACGAAAATATACTTTGTCTGTTTCATATCTGTCTCCCTTTCTTATTTGTCATATGTTCTGATTATTCCTTCAGCAACCTCGCGCCGTGAAAGGCGGGTATCCATCGCCTGCTTTTCTATGTAATGATGAGCGTCGTTTTCGGTCATATTGAGGTTTTCGATGAGAAGCCATTTTGCACGGTTGACCGTTCTGATATCGGCCATTTTTTCCTGAAGAGACTTGTTTTTCTTTTCCATTTTTGCAAGCTTTGCGCTCACCGCCGTGAGAAGCTTCAGCGCACCGTAAAAAGTTTGGCGGCTGTTCGGCTTTGAAACGGTGAGAACGCCGCAGTCTTCAACCTGGTGGGCAATGCGTTCAAAAAGTTCGCTTTTGACGATGAGCATAATGCTCATAATACTGTCCGAAAGGTCAAGCGCAAGCTGAGTTCCGAATTCATCCGAAAGCGGCGTGTTGACAATCACAATGTCAACGCTCTGCGAAAGAAGAACGCGCCTTGTTTCCCCGGCGTTATGTGTGTGGCAAACAAGCTCATATTCATCGGGAGGAAGAAGACTTGAAAAATAATCGTGAATCTTTTCACCCGAAGAGGCAACAAGAACGCGATATTTTGTTTTTCCCTGTCCCATCGGTGTCAACTCCTTTTCGTTTCTGATGACTGATATGCCTGTTCGTTTTCATCCTATCGGTTAAATTTTAGAGGATATTCGCCGGAAGATACTTTTTAACGAATTCACTGTTTTTTGCAATTGACTTTGCTTCCTCAAGACTCTTCGGAAGAGCTTCAAGCTTGTCCGTAACGTTTTTTTCGGCCTTGAAAAGGTTCAGGTTCACCGCTTCGGGAACGGCAAGCCTTTTTTCGATTCCTTCAAGTCCGGCATAAATCAAAAGTGCAAACGCAACATACGGATTCGCCGTCGGATCGGGTGAACGCAATTCAATGCGCTTGTATTCGCCCTTTGCCGCAGGAATTCTGACAAGCTGAGAGCGGTTTTCATGAGACCATGTGACATATTTCGGCGCCTTTTTTTCTCCGAGGCGGCGATAAGAATCCTCGCTCGGATTGAGGAAGGCGGTGATTTCACGAACACGGTTCATGATTCCTGCCATGAAAAACTCTGTCGGGTCCTTCCCGTCTGCGGACTTTACGGAAATATTGATATGCATTCCGTTTCCGCTTTCGTTTTTGAGAGGTTTTGGCGAGAAATCGGCAAAAAGGCCGTTGTTCATTGCCGCAGCCTTGACGGTCGTGATGAAATTCATTGCATTGTCCGCCGCCGTCACCGCATCACTGTAACGGAAGTCGATTTCGTTCTGTCCGGGGCCTTCTTCGTGATGGGAACTTTCCGGACGGATTCCCATGTCGTAAAGATTAAGGCAGATTTCACGGCGGATGTTCTCGCCCTTGTCGTCCGGTGCAACATCCATATATCCGGCGTTATCAAACGGAATTTTTGTGCTGTTTCCGTTTTCGTCGGTTTTAAAAAGATAAAATTCAAACTCGGAACCGAAGTAAACCGAAAATCCTTTTTCTGCGGCGGCCTTCACCGCATTTTTAAGAATCAAACGGGAATCCTTTTCAAAAGCCGTTCCGTCCGGGCGTCTGATTTCGCAAAACATCCGGACAACCTTTCCCCTCGCCGGTCTCCACGGAAGGACATTGAACGTTGACGGAATCGGAAAAAGAAGAAGGTCGGACTTAACCTCGCTTCCGAAACCCCTGACGGCGGACGCATCGAACGAAATTCCGTCGGAAAAGGCTCTTTTGAGTTCTTCGGGCATTATAGAAATATTCTTTTGTTTTCCGTAAATATCGCAAAACGCAAGACGGATAAATTTTACGTCTTCCTGCTCAACATAATCGAAAACTTCTTCGGCTGTGTAAAGCATCGGCAATTCTCCTTTCAAACGGTCATCATTTTCCACTTTTCCATAAAAAAAGGGGACGTTTACTAACCGGGCTCCTCGCCCGAGTCAGCAAACGTCCTTGTTTACGAGTGTTAATTATACTTCAAAAGTTTCACATTGTCAACATTTTGTCTGAAAAACGAACGACGGCAGTCATAAAAATTGAGAAGAAAATCATCTCGCTTTTTTGGTGATTTCCCCGAAAAGCACCTCTCCGATTATGAGCGTACTACGAAAATCCGAAAAAGAAAAAACCGTAATTCACGAACGGTACGCTGTGAATTACGGCTTTTTTGTCAGGTTGTTAAAGCTTATTATCTTTGAAGTTCAATTTCGAGCGGAAGCGAGAGAACGTCGTCGGTTTCGATTGCGCCCTCGTCAAAGCAGATATAATAATTCATTCCGCTCTCATAATACATTTCACGGTCAACGTCAACAATACAGGCAAGGCTGCTGTTTTCGTCGCCGCTGTCATAGATGCACTTGAAGTCAAACGCTTCTCTTGAAATCACCGCATCTCCAGCCGTTTCAATGATATAGGCTTTTCCGCCGCTCTTCGGCGAAGCGCCAAGGTTGTCGTTGATGTTGACGATGATTTTTGAAATTTCTTCGTTATCGTTGACTTCAACCGAAGCTCTTGCTTTTTTAATCTGCCTGTATTCTCTTCCGTCGTCGGTCTGCTCGCCGTCGGATTTGTTCGATTCAAAAAAGCGGTAATTGCTCTTCGGCGCTTCGGTTGTCGGAACGGTTGTGCTTTCCGTCGTACTCTCGGTGGTACTTTCGGTCGTGCTCTCGGTGGTGCTCTCCGTTGTACTCTCGGTGGTACTTTCGGTTGTGCTCTCGGTCGTACTTTCGGTCGTACTCTCGGTGGTACTTGCCGTTGTTGAAGCCGTTGTTGAAGCCGTTGTGCTTGCGGTTGTCGTTGTGTCTCCCGAACCGGAAAGCGTTTTGAAAACGATAACAGCGGCAATTACCGCAACAACCGCGAGAACCGCAACGAGGATATACATCTTTTTATTCTTCGCCTTTATTTCTTCTTCGCTTTCCTCATCGTCACGAAACGCCTCTTTGAACTCTGCTTTTTCGGAATCGGTTTTCGTGATTTCCGGTGCGGCGTTTTCATTGTAAGTGCTGAAGAAAACGTCTCCGTCGTCGGCAATTCTGAAATTCTTAACGGTTTGAACCTTCGGAACGGCTCCGTCCTTTGAATATGCCGGGCTGTTAAGATATGAAAGATAGCTTTCGATTTCGCCTTTAAAAACGGCCGGATCGGAGAATCTCTCCTGAGGTCTGAAAGACGTCGCTTTGAAAATTATTCTTGAAAGAGGAACGTCGGCCTCGGAGGGTTTTGAAAACATTTCGCCGTTCATGCGTTTTTCAAAAGCCGTCTCTCTGTCGGAAAGAGAAATCGGCGACGGAAACTCCGGCAAAAACGGTGTTCTGCTGTTGTTGAGGAGTTTATACATCACAAGACCGAGCGAATAAATATCGCTGTTTGTGTCGGCAAAGTCGCCTTTGATAATCTCCGGAGCAAGATAAGCCGCATCGGTGTATTTTCCGCTTTCCTCGCTTTCGCCTTCATAAATTCCGAAATCGCCGAGCTTGTAATTTCCGAGTTCGTCAATAAAAATATTTTCAGGCATAATTTCACGGTGCATGATTCCGGCACTGCGAAAGCCTTCAAGCGCATTGCAAAGTTCGGCGCCGAGGCGGGCAACTTCGCCGCAATTGCATTTTTCCTTCGTCAGATAGGTTCCGAGCGGAGTCAGAAGCTCCATAAGAACGAGGACGGTAACTGCGCCCTCCTCACGGACAATTTCATAATTATCAAAGCGTACAATATTTTTGTTCGCACGAAGGAACATCATTTTGTCAATATTTTCCCGCACCGCAGCTTCGATGCTGTCAAGGTAATCGGCAACACAAGCGTACTTTCCGCTGTTCATCGCCTTTGAAAGCTCTCCTTCGCTTTTCGGAAAGCGAACAACCTTCAGCGCAAGAAAGTCGCTTTCGCCGCTTTGCTTTGAAACACGGTAAAGAACAGAGCTTTTTCCTCTGGAAACAATGTTATCAATATACCGCTCACCGAACAGCGGCTCCCTTTTTTTGAGGTCCTCAAGAGTCATAAAATCACTCTCCGTTTCGGAAGATATAGTTGTTATTATGATAACACACCGAAACAGTCAAAGTCAACGCTTTTTTCCACATAAAATTCACCGTCCGGAAAATCTTCGGTTTGGCTTTTGGGGGCGGTGTTTTTGTCCGGTTTGCGTTATTCGGAAAAATAATGATATCCGTTTTCGTCATGCCTGATTGCGGCGTAATACTTTTCGCCGAGGGCAATGATGTAAACGTTTTTGTTTGGCTTTTTTGCGTATTCAAAAAGTTCACCCACACTGCCCTTTTCTTCATTTTGCAAAACAAATTCGCTTTTGCTTTCTTCAAAGCGAAGATACGAAACATGCTTTCCCGCAAGCGAAGAATCAAGCATTTGAGGAAGGCCGCATTCTTTCAGAATTTCCGCTTCGCCGGTTCCGCAAACAAAGTATGTTCCGCCGTTAAATTTTACGGTTTGGGCAACATCTTTTGAAACGTTTGAATTTGACGGATCGACAGAAGGCTTTTTGTTGTTCGCTGAGAGGACAATGCCGAAAACCGCAACGCAAAGGCAAGCCGCCACAACCGCAATCCGCTTCAAAGGAGTGCCGATTCTTTTCTTTTTAAAGTTCACCGCTTCGGCGTAATATTTTTCGTCGAGTTCGCCCATTGCTTCGGAAAAAATTTTTTCGTTCATAAAAGTTCATTCCTTTCCAAATAATTTTTAAGCTCTTTTCTGATTCGCACCAATCGGACGGAAACGTTTTTCTCGCTGAGCCCGGTGAGTTTTGAAATGTCTTTATAACTGCCGCAAAAAGCATACCGCTGCATAAAAATCACTCGGTTTTCCTTTTCGAGCGAATCGAGAAACCTTTCGATTGTTTTTGAAAGTTCCTTCGCTTCAAGTTCCTTTTCCGTTGAGTTTTCATCCGGTATAAACTGCGAAATTTCGTCAAGCGCAACTTCAAAAACACTGTTTCGTTTTGCTTTTTGATTGTTGTAATATCTTCGGACAGAGATATTTCTGACGATTTTGCAAAGATAAGGAAGAAGCGGGTCGGGCTTTGCCGGCGGAATTGAATTCCATGCACCGAGATAAGAATCGTTCACGCATTCTTCCGCATCAAATCCGTTGTTAAGAATATTGTTTGAAATTTTGCGAAAAAGCTTTCCGTATTTTCGGTCAACTTCTTTTATTGCCTGCTGAGACCTTTCAAAAAAGAGGGCAATTATTTTTTCATCGTCCATCGGTTTAACACCTCCTCGCTTATATACTCGCAAAAAAAGGAAAAAAACTACAAAAAAAGCAAAAATTCGGGCTGCCACAAAAAAGAATGCGACAGCCCTTGCTTTTTTATTTTCTTGTTTTTAAAAAATCCTCAAGAATCATAACTGCGGAAACAGCGTCAACAATATTCTTTCGCTTTTTTCCGCGAACATTGACTTCATTGAGTGCCCTGTGTGCGCTTACGGTTGTGAGACGTTCGTCCCATGTTACGGTTTTTATTCCGGAAAGTTCTTCAAGCTTTTGAGAAAAGGTCTTGCATTTTTCGGCTCTTTCTCCGAAAGAACCGTCCATATTTCTGGGCAGACCGACAACAATCATTTCGGCCGAAATCTCTTTTGCCTTTTGCGCGGCGGCCTCAAGAACCTTCGGTTCATACTTTTCAAAAATCACACCGACGGGAGAAGCGAGCATTTCAAATTTGTCGCAAGAGGCAAGGCCCGTCCTTGCGTCTCCGTAATCGACAGAAAGAATAACCATTTTTCTTCACCCTTACGCAGCCGGAGCTTCACTTGAATCGGGCGGCGTCTGCGAGGAAGGCTCCGTTGACGGTGCGGTTGAAGGAGCAGTCGTCGGTGCCGTTGTTGGTGCGGTTGTCGGCTCGGTCGTTGCCGGAGTTTCGGTTGTCGGTGCCGTTGACGCAGTTGACGGCTCGGTTGTGCTTCTCGGAACCGTTGTCTTTTCGGTTGTTGTCTGACGGCGCGTCGTGCTTTCGGTTGTTTTTTTCTCTTGAGTTGTGTCAATCGCCGAAGTCACAACGGGATCGGTTGAAATCATGATGTTCGAGTCGCCCTTTTCTCCGCCGACTTCTTCCATTACGTCCGAGAACGATTTGCTCTTGAGTCCCTTGTGGATCGTTGAAAAAACTTCGCGGAAGATTGTTTTTGAGGGGTTGCTTGAGCCCGTGTGAAGGTCGGCCCGGTAGTCATAACCGTACCAGACGGCGGTTACATAATAAGGCGTTCCGCCGCAGTACCATTTGTCGCAGTTGTCGGAAGTGGTACCTGTTTTTGCGAAAGTCTGGAACGGTGAAATGTATGAACCGTAAGCGGTACCGTTGGACTGAGTGACGGCCTTTGTGAGCATTGAAAGCATCGAATTCGCCGTTGCGGTTTTGATTGCCTGTTCCGGCTTGTTTTTCGTGTTGTCAAGAAGAATTTCGCCGTTTCGGTCAAGAACCTTGTAATAACTGTAAGGTTTGTAATACCTTCCGCCGTTTCCGAACGTTGCAAAAGCGGCCGCCATTTCAAGCGTTGTTACACCGGTGTTCGTTCCGCCGACGGCAAGCGGCGAAAGATCCATATCGTTCGAGGAAAGATTAAGGTGGAAGTGGTCGTTTGCATATTCAAACGCCGACTTAACTCCGAGCATTTCGCTGAGGATTCTTACAGGCACGGTGTTGAGAGAGCGCACGAGTGCCTCCTGAACCGTAATATAGCTTCCGGAGCCGTGGTCGCCGTTGAAGTTTCTCGGCCATAAATCGTCGTTGAGAGTGATTGCCTTTTCAAGAATCATCGACGACGGGGAAATGAGTCCGAGATCCATCGCCGGAGCGTAAACGCCGAGCGGTTTGATTGAAGATCCGGGCTGACGCTTTGCACGGTTGTCGGTCGCTCTGTTGTAAGAACGGTTCGTTGTTTTCTTTCCCGTTCCGCCGACAAGGGCAACAATTCTTCCCTGGTAATCCATAATTGTCATTGCCGATTGCGGATACTGACCGCGTGAGTCCTGATATGCCGACGGGAAGCCCGTCTTGTTTTCATAAATACTCTCAAGCTCGTCCTGAACGCTCTTGTCAACGGCCGAATAAATTTTCAATCCGCCGTAATACACCATTCTCCAAGCTTCGTTGTATTCGTAATTATACTTGCTTTGAAGGTCGGCAATAACCTGGTCAATGACGTATTCCTCATACCACGAATAGATATGAGTGCTTGATGTGCTGCTGTTGTCGTCTTCCTTTTCGCCGACGAGCTTGATTTTTGTTTTCAGCGCTCTGTTATACTGCTTATCCGTGAGCTTGCCTTGCTCATGCATGAAATAAAGGCAGTCACGCTGTCTTTTGATTGCGGCGTCATAGTTAACATAAGGATTATATGAATACGGCGCCTGAGTAATGCCGGCAAGAACGGCACATTCGGCGGCGTTGAGCTTGCTGACGGATTTTCCGAAATATGTTTCGGCCGCCGTTCTGACTCCGTAGCAACCCGCACCGAGGTATACCGTGTTAAGGTACGCTTCGAGAATGTCCTTTTTCGAGTAATACTTTTCAAGGTTGAGAGCACGGAGAATTTCGTTGAATTTTCTGATGTATGTCACGTCTTTTTGGTCGGTGAGGTTTTTGATGAGCTGCTGGGTAATCGTCGAACCGCCCTGACCGTCAAGAGACGGCTTGATAAGAACGCCGATTGTTCTTCTCCAGTCAACGCCGCTGTGTTCGTAAAAACGCTTGTCCTCAAGGCAGACAAAGGCATTGAGAAGGTTTTTCGGCATTTTGTTGTAATTCACCCAAATTCGGTTTTCCTCACCGTGAAGACGGGTTGATTCAACCGGCTTTTTGTCCTCGTTGTAATAATACATAATCGAGGTCATGCTCTGAGAGCTTTTGTAGTTGTCAAGATCGACAATGACCTTTCCGTTGACAACCGTGTTGACGTAAGAAAGAACCGACGTTCCGACAATCAGAACCGTAAGAACGCCCGAAACAAAAAGGCAAAACAGACCCAGAAAAATCGAAAACAAAACGGGGTGCTTTTTCTTTTTGCGCTTTCTTTTTCCTTTTTGCTGTTTTGATTCAAAAGAAGAGCGTGTGCGAACAGCTTTCTGTTCGTTATCGTTTGAGCTTTTTGGCATATAACCTAACCTCCGAAGCTTTATAATTCAATCATGCGAATTTCTCCATAGTATTCTTTATTATAGTAAATATTGGTTTTTAAATCAATATAAATATCAATTTTTTAATAAAAAAGTCATTATTTTCTTCCATTGTGACAGGATTGTTATTGATTGCAAAAATATTTTTTCTTCCCGGCTCTTTTCGGAAGATATCAAAACGGTTTTGCACTCAATAAAACGAACACCGTTTCCGCTGAAAGTCGAAAAGGAACGCCGGCCGACGTTCCTTAAAATTTTTATTTTGAAAAAATGTTGAATGCAACCGTAACCGCACCGATTATAACAAGAATTACGCCGGTTATGCGATTGAGCGTTTTTGCGCTCGCTTTGTTTGCGATTTTTGCGGCAATCCGAGCAAAAACAAAAGTGAAAACAACGCAAAGGACAAGAACCGCAATGTCTCCGACGCTTTTTCCGATTGCAAAATGACTGACCGAGCCCGTGAAAGCGGTGAAAGTCATGATGAAAACACTCGTTCCGACGGCCGTTTTCAGTTCATATCCGAGAACGCTCGTGAGGACAAGAAGCATCATCATTCCGCCGCCGGCGCCGACAAAACCACAGATGAAACCGATCATTGCTCCGCCGATTATCGAACGGATAAGGCGTTGCTTTTTCGTAAGGGCTGCTTCCATTCCTTCTTTTGTTGTCATAACTGGGCGAACAATGAAACGGACGCCGAGGAACATTGTCATAACGGTTGACATCGTTCCCATTGCATGCGCTTCGACGAGAGACGAAATATAACTTCCGAAAGCGGTGAAAAGAAGGACAAAAGCCATCATTACCGTTCCGTTTTTCACGTCAAGATTCTTGTTTTTTCCGTAGGTATATGCGCTCACGGCGCTCGCAAGAACATCACTCGCAAGGGCGATTCCGACCGCCTGATAAGCCGGAATTCCGAGAAAAGAAATCAGCATCGGACTGATTACGGCCGCCGCACTGAGTCCGGCAAAACCCGTTCCGAGCCCTGCTCCCATTCCCGCAAAAAAACAGACTATAATTTTTAAAGCCAAATCAATTCAACCTTTCAAAAATCCTTTTTGTTCACTGCTTTTCTCTGACGAGAACCCGTGCGCGGTAAGAACCGTAAACCCAGCAGTCGTTGATTTCTTCCGAGCTTATCGAAATGTTTGAAATGCTCACCCGCTGGTATCCCGTGATATCCGTCCGAAGCGACGAAACGTTGATTTCAATCTGAAGCATGTCCGCCGTGATTTTTTCAAGGCTGCTTTTCGGTCCGATAATCGTCACGTTGTCAAGACCCATATTTTTGAGCGAAGCCGTGTACTTATGATCTTTCGACTGATTGAGAAAAACAACGTTTGCAGAAGAAGCGTCAACCGTCATCTCGCTCATTTCTCCGAGGTCAATCGTCACGGTGAACTCCTTGATTTCTTTGTCAACAAGAAGCGCCGCAGATTTTTCGTCAACGCTGAACGTCAAATCGTTCCGGCCGTTGTGGAGCTTGCTGAAATCAACCGTTCCGACGTTATAGCTTTCATAATCCTCATCGGCGGGATTATACGAAATTTTAACCTCATGCGGATCAATGAAAACCTTCGGCGGATTTTCGTCGTAATACTTCGGCTCGTTGACAAATTTTACGGTCGTTTCAACCGTTTTGATTTTTGAAACGGGAATTGTAATCGTTGCCGGATTTGACTTGTCTCCGACATCGGTGCAAACCAAAAATTCCTTTCCTCTTCCGTTCGTCATTTCAAAGGAAATTTCGGCCGGAACGGCAACCGTCTGAGTCAGCGGAAGAAGGTTTGCGTCAACCTTTGCGGTGAAAATGACCTTTTTCAGATTTTCGATGACGGAAGCCGGACCTGTCACGTTAACGGTGTTAAGCGACGGAACGGGCTTTCCGACATAATATTCATCCGTGCTTTGAAGTTCATCGCCGTTTTCGATTTTCGCCTCAACGTTGAATGCGTCGGTTGCCTTCCGGTCAAAGAAAACCGTAATTGTTGACGGCGTTACCGAAGCAATGTCAACCTCGGTTTCACTTGAACGCACGGTGAGAGTGAGAACCTTATATCCGGCCGAATCGACATATCCGGCCGAAGCTTCAACAACAATGTCGTCTTTTGAAAGCGAACTTATGTTATAGCTTTTTCCGGTGACTTCAACGTCAACGTTGAGGCCCTCGTCTTCAACAAAGGGAATAAAATCGTTTTCCTGTGCAAGAGAGCTGTCGATTGAAACCTTAACGTCGGTGATTGTTTTATTCGTGTTTCCGCTGTAATTGATTTTCACCATCGCCCAAAGCGCAACGGCAAGAACCAGCGAAAGGATAAAAAGAAATTTATTGTTATAAAAGATTTTTTCAAAAAAATCCGTCTTAATCTTTTTCATCGCTCTTCCTCCGCCTGTTTTTGATCTTTGCGGGCTTTTCCTCCTCGCTTCCGATTACGAATTCGGAAAGTATTTCAAGGAGTTCTCCGTTCGTGAGCTTTCTTTTAAGCGTTCCGCCCCGTGCAACGGAAATTGCCCCCGTTTCTTCGGAAACAACAAGGACGAGAGCATCGGAAGCTTCGCTCATTCCGACGGCAGCCCTGTGTCTTGTTCCAAGCTCACGGCTGAGCACGCTTTGCGTCAGCGGAAGAATGCAGCCTGCGGCACAAATTCTGTTGTCACGGATAATCATTGCCCCGTCATGAAGCGGAGACTTCGGATAAAAAATATTTTCGATTATCGGGACGGAAATTTTTGCGTCGATTTCGCTTCCGGTCGAGATAATTTCGCCGAGCGGACTTTTTCCTTCAAAAACAATGAGTGCTCCGGTTTTGCTTTCGCTCATATTTGAAGCGGCTTTCACGATTGCCGAAACGGCGGCGCGTTTTTCTTCGCGCTCAATTGAGGAGCCGCGTGAAAAAATCGTGATTTTTTTGAAATCTCCCCGTCCGAAACTTTCAATCGCATGGCGAAATTCCGGTTGGAAAAGAAGAATAATTACAATAACGATATCATTGAACAATCTGCTGAAAAGGAAGCTTGCCGTTGACATATTGAGCGCAGAAACGATAAGATAACCAACGCCGAGAAAAATGAAGCCTTTGACAAGGTGCGTTGCACGGGTCTGCCTGAAAAGCCTTATGCAATAATACAAAACGAGCGCAACAGCAAAAATGTCAAGAAAATCGTTCCATCTGAGCGACGAAACAAGTTTTACGGCATTCTCCCTTACCGCATTAAAAAAATCAATCATATTTTCACCAACCAATATTTAAAAGACCGAGACCCGAAAAACGCACAATTTTGCGCACCGGCCTCTTTTCTTCGTATCATTAAAGTTTATCCGTCTTTACTTATACAGACTTAAAACCTGTTAATATGTTATCATATTTTTCGGCCGTTTGCAATTTTATTTAAGCAAAATGCAAAAAATTTAACCTCTTCTTTCGTCGTAAAGTACCCCGGACTGACACGAACCGTTCCGCTTCGGGTTGTTTTGAGAAAATTATGCGCAAGGTATGAACAGTGATATCCGGCTCGGACCGCAATGTTCTTTTCGTCAAGTTCATCGGCCGTCTGTTCGCTGTGAACGCCGTTTACGAAAAACGAAAGAGTCGGAGCAAAAATTTTTCCGTGCATCTTTTCAAAAACGGTGATGTTCTTTATTGCACCGAGATCCTCTTTTAGAACGTTCATAATATAAGTTTCCCGTTCGTGAATCGCTTTTTCGCCGCCGACGGATTTTATGAAGTCAAGTCCGGCGGAAAGCCCAGCAATTCCCGGAAGATTGACCGTTCCGCTTTCAAGCGAGTCCGGATAAATTTCGGGCTGGGATTTTTGAAGAGAAAGGCTTCCCGTTCCACCCTGAACAAGACTTTCAACAGTAACTCTCTCGGAAAAAAGGAGAATTCCCGTTCCCATCGGGCCGAAAAGCCCTTTGTGACCCGGAGCGCAAACAATATCAACTCCCGCCTTTTTCATGTCGACCGGAAAAATCCCGGCGCTTTGAGCGCAATCGAGTGCAAAAAGAAGGCCGTACCTTTTGCAAAGAGACGAAAGCTTTTTCATTGGAAGAACCGTTCCGAAAACGTTCGATGCATAGGTGCAAAGAATCATTCTTGTGTTTTTCCTTATCAGTCTTTCAAAATTTTTTGCGGTTTCTTCATCGTCATTCGGATTGACGTGTGCAACGTCATAGGTAATCATTCCCCTTTTTTGAAGCGTTTCAAGCGGTCGCAGAACCGAGTTATGCTCAAGGGCGGAAATTATCACATGGTCTCCCTTTTTGAGAACACCTTTAATCGCCGTGTTGAGAGAATGAGTGCAATTAAGAGTGAAAATCACTCTTTCAACGTCACACGAAAACATTTCGGAAAGCTTTTCACGGCATTCAAAAACGGTTTCTCCCGCTTTTGCCGAAAGTTTGTGTCCTCCCCTTCCCGGGTTTGCGCCGAAGAACCGCATTGCGTTCGCCGAATCATTCACAACCGACGGCGGCTTCGGAAAAGACGTTGCGGCGTTGTCAAGATAAATCATCTTCCGTCACCAAACCTTTCGATTCCCATTGTCTGAATATGATTTTCGGAAATAATTTCAAAGGCTTTGAAAATGTCGCCCGAAACAAAAAGGGCAAAGTTGCATCCTTCCCTGTGATTCGGATTCGGGTTGCGCCTCAGCCTTGAACCGATTCCGCGCTTTTTAAGAACCGAGCGTGCCTTTTCGCCCTGCGTCTGATTGGAAAATTTTATATATATATAACTCATGGTTTTCACCTTCAACAATTATAATCGGTCACTTCAATATATGATTTTTTCTTTGAGACGGTGATTTAGGAAAAAGAGACAAATGGCTTTTTTCTTTCCTTCAACGGTTGAAAAGCCCGATTGTGATATGATATAATAATATAAAATATTACATTCTTTACAGAGGTGAAAATATGTTTCTCAATACTGAAAAATATGCGTTGACAAACTGCACCCTTCTTGACGGAACGAAGGACATGAAGCCGCAAAAAGGAATGACCGTCTGCGTTGAAAACGGAAAAATCACCGCCGTTACGGACAAGAATGCTCCCGAAGGCTACAAAATCCATGACCTCGGCGGAAAATATGTAATGCCCGGTCTTATCAATATGCACGTTCATCTTCCCGCAACCGGAAAGCCGAGAAAAAAACCGTCCGATCCCAAAAAACTTGTGAAGCTCGTCACGATGAACGCTTTCACAAACAAAATCGGCGTAAAGTTTTGCGAAAACACGGCGAAAACCGAACTTCTCAGCGGTGTAACAACAATCCGAACGGTCGGCGGAGTCGGAAATTACGACACGGAAATCCGTGACCTTTCGGCTGCCGGAAAAATTCTCGCTCCCCGTGTTCTTGCGTCGAACATGGCCGTTTCCGTTCCGGGCGGTCACATGGCAGGCTCTCTCGCTTATGAGGCAACAACACCGGAAGAAGCCGCCGCTTTTGTCGAAAGAATATACAAAGAAAAAACCGACCTCATCAAACTTATGATTACCGGCGGAGTTATGGATGCCGAAGTTGTCGGCGAACCGGGTGTTCTCAGAATGCAGCCCGAACTTGTCAAATCCGCCTGCGACAAAGCGCATTCGCTCGGAATGACCGTTGCTGCCCACGTTGAAAGTCCGCAGGGCGTTCTTGTTGCCCTTCAAAACGGCGTTGACTCAATCGAACACGGCGCAATGCCGAATGACGAAATCATCCGCCTTTTCAAGGAAAAGAACGCATATCAGGTTTCAACAATTTCCCCCGCCCTTCCGTATGCCCTTTTTGACAGAAGCATTTCCCATGCAACATACGAACAGCAGGAAAACGGAAAGGTTGTTTTTGACGGAATTGTTGCGCTTGCAAAAGCATGCCTTGAAAACGGTATTCCCGTCGGTCTCGGAACCGACACCGGCTGTCCGTACATCACACACTACGATATGTGGAGAGAGCTTTGCTACTTTGTGAAATACTGCGGCGTCACCCCGGCATTTGCTCTTTACAGCGCAACGCTCCTCAACGCAAAGCTCGCAAAAATCGATGATATCACAGGCTCGATCGAAGCAGGAAAAGCCGCCGACATGATTGTTTGCGACAAGAACCCGCTTGAAGACCTTTCCGTTCTCAGAAACCTTTCAACGGTAATCAAGGAGGGTTACATAATCAACGACCCTAAAATCAAAAAAATGCCGGAAGCGGAAAAAGAACTTGACAAGTTTCTTTAATACGCAACGGCAAATAAGAAACAAATACCGGACGAATAGCCGTCCGGTATTTTTGCGTCAAAAAATCCCCGCCTTAAAGACGGGGATTGATCTTGTTCTTTTGAAAAAGCAAAATAAATTATTCGGCTTCTTCGTCTGCGGCTTCTTCGGAAGCTTCGTCTGAGGCTTCTTCAGTCTCTTCATCCTGCGGCTCAAGAAGAGCACGGATTGAAAGGCTTACACGCTTCTTTTCAAAGTCGATGTCGGTAATCTTAACGGTAACTTCATCACCGATGTTGAGAACTTCCTTCGGAGAAGCGATGTGGCGGTCGGCAATCTGTGAAATGTGGATAAGACCGTCAATTCCGTCGATTACGTTTGCGAATGCGCCGAAGGTGGTGAGACCTACGATCTTTGCGTTGACAACCGAGCCGACCGGATAATCTCTCTTGAGAATTTCCCAGGGATTGTCTTCAACTCTCTTATAGCCGAGAGAAATCTTTCTGTTTTCTCTGTCAAGAGCCTTAACGTATACCTTGACAACGTCGCCCTCTTTGACAACTTCGGACGGATGCTTGATGCGCTTCCAGGAAAGCTCCGAAATATGTACCATTCCGTCAACTCCGCCGAGGTCAACAAATGCGCCGTAGCTTGTGAGTGACTTAACGGTTCCGGTGTATTCCTGACCTTCTTCAACCTGAGCCCAGAAAGCATCGGTTGCAGCCTTGCGTTCTTCTCTTACGACTGAACGGATTGAACCGACAGCACGCTTCTTTGCCTTGTCAACGTCGATGATGCGGAATCTAACTTTAGTCTTAACGAGTTCGGAAAGGTCTGCGTCTCTCGGAAGTCCGGTGAGTGAACCCGGAATGAAAACGCGAACGCCCTGAGCGTAAACAAGAACGCCGCCCTTGACAGCTTCGGCAACAACGCCTTCAAGAATTTCTTCGTCGTCCTTAGCCTTCATGATGTTGTCCCATGCTGCGATTGCGTCGAAACGGCGCTTTGAAAGCATCATGGTTCCTTCGGAATCGTTGGTCTTCATGATGATGAGATTGATCTCGTCACCGATTTTGAGTTCTGCTTTCGGATCGGCAGTAGGATCGTTGCTGTACTCCTCAATAGGAACGAAGCCAGCATATTTTCTGCCGATATCGACCTGTATTTCATTAGGTGCAATACCTACAACAACGCCAAGCACTTTTTGATCGGAGCTCATTGATTTGAGATTCTCCTCCAAAGCGGCCTCAAAGCTCATTTCTTCAGAATTTGTTTGTTCGTTTAAAATTTCGGACATGGTGGATAGTACCTCCTTTATAATACCTGCAGGAGTGGAAGCCCCTGCTGTTACCCCAATTGAGAGGAAGCGCGAAAAATCAATCGAATGAAGTTCCTGCGCCGTTTCGACCAAAAACGTCGGGCAGTTTTGTTCACACACTGCCTTGAGCTTTGCGGTGTTTGAACTCGTCCGACCGCCGACAACGATCATTGCGTCGCACCGCTTTGAGAGCGAAAACGCCTCCTGCTGTCTGTCATTAGTCGCACTACATATTGTATCAAAGAAAAAACCGTTTGTACATAGTTTTTTTAAAATTTTTGAGGTTTTTTCCCATTCTTTTACAGAAAAGGTCGTCTGAGCGACAACATAAACTTCTCCGTTCGCAATTTCGGGATGATTTGAAAGAAGTTTTTCAAGTTCGGCCTCGTTTTTAAAAACAAGGCTTTCCCCTTCCCAATGGCTGCGAAAGCCCTTGACCTCCGGATGATTTTCGTCTCCGGCAATCAAAAGCAGTCTGTCTTTTGCGGAGTGCTTTTCAACGATTTTTTGAATTTTCATCACGAACGGGCAGGTAAGATCAATGTAATCGATCTTTCTTTTTTTCAGTTCGTCGGTAACAAATCTTTCAACGCCGTGGGTTCTGATGACAACCGTTGTGTCCTTCGGTGCTTCGCTCGGGTGTTCAATAATATGAACGCCTTTTTTTTCAAGATCGTCTATAACCGAAGGGTTATGAATAATCGGGCCAAAAGTGCAAACCTTTTTTCCGCTTTCGACAAGATTGTAAAGTGTGCTCACCGCACGGTCAACGCCGAAGCAGAAACCTGCGGTTTTCGCAACCTCAATCGAATATTTTTTACTGTTCACTTTTAAATTTTACCTCTTGCTTTTTTCTTTTTCTCCGTGCTTCAAAAGCCAAAGCCCGGTTATGCTTTTCATAACCTTTTCGCTTGCTTCTCTGATTTTCTGCTGAGAATAATTTTCGGAAAGGTCAAGTTCGCCGTTTTTTATGAGCGTTCCGAAGCGGATCGTGATTTTCGGACGCCGGCTTCTGTCCTCCGGCGTCTTATAAATGCTCACCGGAAGAACGTCTGCTTTTGTTTTTGCGGCAAGATAGGAAACACCGTTTTTCGCCTTTTTCGGGGTCAGATCCTTTGAGCGGGTTCCTTCCGGAAAAATTCCGAGCACCCAGCCGAGAGCAATAATCGTTTTTGCGTATTCAAGCGACTTTTTGTCGCCCGTTCTTCGTTTCACGGGAAAAACATTCATGCTTTTCAAAAACGAACCGAAAAGGCGGTTTTTGAAAAGTTCTTCCTTCGCCATGAAATGAATCGTTCTCGGACAGCGTGAAATTATCATCACGGGATCGAGCGCACTGATATGGTTCGCCGCAAGAATAAACGCACCGTCCTTCGGTATATTTTCTTCTCCGAAACAGGCAACACGGTATTTGAGCGAAATGAGTACCTTTGCGAACGGACGAAGGGATTTGTAAAGTCTGCTTTCCTTAGGAACGGAAAAATCAAAATTCATAAGATCACACCTTTAAAATTCTGATTATATGTTTTCCTTAATCGTCTTAATTATGAGCTCAACCGAATCTTCAAGGCCGATGTCGCTCGTGTCAAGAAAAATTGCGTCCGAAGCGGGCTTGAGCGGTGCGATTGCACGGTGGGAATCGTTGTAATCACGCTCTTTCATTTCAGAAAGAACGTCTTCATATTTCACGTCCATGCCCTTTTCGACGAGCTCTTTATATCTTCTTTTCGCTCTCGCTTCGGGCGAAGCGGTGAGAAAAATTTTAACTTTTGCGTCCGGAAGAACAACCGTTCCGATGTCACGTCCGTCCATGATGCAGTTGTTTTCGTTCGCCAGCTTTTTTTGAAGGTCAAAAAGATATTCACGCACCGCCGGAACGGCAGAAACTTTTGAAGCCGCCATTGACGCTTCGGGCGTTCTGATTTTTAAAGAAACGTCCTCACCGTTCAAAAACATTCTCTGTTCGCCGTCAATGAAACGAAGCTCGACGGAAAGATTTTCCGTCAGCGTTTTTTCAATGCTTTCCGGGTTTTCGATGTCGGCGCCGTTTCTGAGCGCATTGAGACCCACGGTGCGGTAAAGTGCACCGGTATCAATATAGATAAAGCCGAGCTCCTTCGCCGCGGCTTTCGCCATTGTGCTTTTTCCTGCTCCGGCAGGTCCGTCGATTGCAACGTTAATCATAAAATTCTCTCCTTTTTATTCCTGAGCCGCACTCATTCCGGCAAGGTGTCCGGTTGAGAACGCAATTTGAAGATTGAAACCGCCTGTGTAAGCGTCAACGTCAATCACCTCTCCGGCAAAGTACAATCCGGAAACGAGCTTTGACTGCATTGTTCTTGGGTCAATTTGCTTTGTGTCAACACCGCCTCTTGTAACGATTGCCTCTTCAACGGGTCTTGTCCGAAGGACGGTAACTTTGAGATCTTTGAGCACCGAAACCAGTCTTGCTCTCTGCTCCCTTGTCACCTGGTTGACCTTCGTTGAAGGTTTGATTCCCGTCAGGCGAACAATAACGGGAACAATCTTTTTCGGAAGAAGTTTATCGAGCGCATTGATGAAATTTTTGTTCGCACATTCAAGGAAATCACGTTGAACCCTTGCGTCAAGCTGCTCATATGAAAGCGCCGGTTTGAGGTCGATATGTATTTCATATTTTCCGGGCTTAATGTCTTTGAGGTGTGCGCTTGCACTGAGAATGACCGGGCCGGAAACGCCGAAGTGGGTGAAAAGCATTTCACCGAAATCCCGGTAAACCTCACGATAGTTTTCGCTGTCAATTACGCTGATTTCAATGTTGCGAAGCGAAAGACCCTGAAGGTCGGAGCAAAAGCCTTCGTGGCAAACGAGCGGAACGAGCGACGGCGAGAGGTCGATGATATTGTGGCCCGCTTTTTTTGCGAATTCATAGCCGTCACCGGTCGAACCCGTCAGCGGATAAGAAACGCCCCCGGTTGCAACGATTACGCTGTCGCAAAGAAATTTTTCTCCGCTTTCAAACTTTGCGCCGAGAACTTTTCCGTTTTCGATTATAAGTTCCGTCACTCTTTCGTGAACGATTTTTGCGCCGCTTTCGGTCGCATTTTTAACGAGTGCGTCAACAATGTCAACGGCCTTGTCCGAAACGGGAAAAACTCGGTTTCCTCTTTCAACTTTAAGTTCAACGCCGAGCGATTCAAAAAGCTCCGTCGTGTCCGACGGCATAAAACGAGAAAACGCCCCGTTCAAAAACCGTCCGTTTCCCGGAACGGCGGCAACAAGCTCGTTGAGCATTGTGCAGCAATTTGTGACGTTGCAGCGTCCCTTTCCGGTAATCATAACTTTTCGTGCCGGACGTTCGTTTCGTTCGGCAACTGTTACGTCTGCACCGTTTTGCGCCGCTGTTGCAGCGGCAAGAAGTCCGGCCGCACCTCCGCCGACAACCAAAATTTTTTTACTCATTCCCATTCCCCTTCTGAATGATTTGCTTTAGTATACACTCTTTTTCCTCACTTTTCAACAGACAAGATTTTGGAAAAAGCCGAATTGAGCGCGTTAATTCTTTTTTGAACGTTTTCCTTCACGATTTTCGTTTTGAGCGCAATGTCATAGCCGTGAACCGTACCCCTCGTTTCGTTAAGGACAACGGTTCCGCCGTTTTCCGAAAGCTTTTTTGCATAATTTTTTCCTTCGTCGTGAAGGCAGTCAAACTGAGCAGTCTCAACATATGCGTCGGGAATTTTTTCGAGAAGTTTGCTGTCCGTCGGAGAAACTTCGTCGAACGAATATTTTCCGGCATACATTTTCCACATCTTTTTGTTGTTGACGCAATTCCAAAACGGTGTGTCGGTGAATTCTTTCATTGACTTCGTGTCCTGCTTCGGATCGCAGACGGGATAGATAAGCAGCTGAAAATCCGGCGTAATTTCCGCTTCGTTCGCAACATAAATTGCGAGCGCTCCGCCGGCACTGTCGCCGCCGACGGCAAAAAAGGAATTCGGAAAAGCTTTTCTTGCCCACGAATATGCATTAAGGCTGTCGTTTTTTGCGCACGGATACGCATGTTTCGGAAGAAGGCGATAATCGGGACAAATCACACGGCAATGCGCTTCTTTTGCATAAATTGCGGCAAGCTTTTTATGAAACGGCGAAGCAAAGTAACCGAATCCGCCGCCGTGAAGATAAAAAAGAACCGGTGCCTCATTTTCAATGTTTTCGGACGAAAAAATGTCAATGCGAAGTTTCCCGTCCCTTGTTTCGATCTTTTCCGTTTCATGCTTTATACCTTTTTCAATCGGAGTGAAGCGATACATCAGCCGAAGAAAAGGATTGCTCAAAACAAGCATCGGTGAAAAGAACGGAATCTTTCTGCAATATTTTTTGAGTTCTTTGTCAATCGGATATTTTGTCATTGCCTTTTCACTTCAGCTTTCCTTTGATTTTAACGCCCTTTGCTTTAAAAAAGTTCAAAAAATCGGCCGCATTTCCGAGAACAAATGAATTTTTCGGGACGGCATAAACAAGTTTTGCGCCGGTAACAACAAGAAGCGTATCTTTTTTGACGATTATCCTTTTGATTTTTTCAAAAGGAATTCCGTAATCTTCACCGACCGAAGACGTTACCCAAGCGTTCGATTCGGTAACGATAAAGTCAACCCTCAGTGCTTCTCCGTTTGAAATCTCATCATAACTTTTAAGAACGCTTTTGACCGCAAGGGCATACATCACAAACTGGAGCGACCAAATCGCAACCAGAGCCGCCGCAAAAATCAGCATGGTATAATCTTTAAGCAAAAACATGAGCGCAATCATCGAAGCAACACCGAGCATAACAAGAACATTGAGCGCAATGTTCGTTCCTCTGCCGAGATAAAGATAGCGGCAAACCTCTTTGACGTCCTTTTTGCTTCTCACATAGCTGCTTTTAAACAAGGTTTTCATTGAAAATTCCTCCGCTT
This sequence comes from uncultured Eubacteriales bacterium, assembly GCA_934561055.1. Classification (GTDB taxonomy): domain Bacteria; phylum Bacillota; class Clostridia; order Oscillospirales; family Acutalibacteraceae; genus UBA6857. The sequence goes on along the minus strand of CAKTFN010000008.1, from coordinate 33,689 downwards.
CGGTTTTTGTGATTTTTGGCATATACAACAAAACTGCCGCATTATTTTGCGGCAGTAAAAATCAAATATGTATCAGCTGTTGCCGCGGCCGCGTCTTGAATATCCGCCGCCGTGTTTTGATTCTCCGGAACGTTTGAGATCCGTAATTTTTTCGTCGCTGACTTGCTTGAAGCGAGCCATCATGTCTTCAAACGACATACTTGAAGGATCTTTTCTTTCGGGCTGACCCTGCCAAACGTTAGCCGAGCGTGAACGTTGCGGGCGGTTTTGACGGGGTCTTTGCTCGCGCGGCTGCTGCTGTTCTTCGGGCATTGCCTTTTTGATTGAGAGACTGATTTTTCCCTCGTCGTTGATTCCGATAATTTTGACCTTTACGGTCTGGCCTTCGGTGAGATGATCTTTAATCTCCTTAACAAAAGCGTTTGAAACCTCCGAGATGTGAACCATTCCGCTCTTTCCTTCCGGAAGACTGACAAAAGCTCCGAACGAAGTGAGTCCCGTGACTTTTCCCTCAACAATTTGACCGATTTCAAGCATAGAAAGCTGTTTCCTCCTGCGTTTTAATTTCCGTACGACGAATCATAGAAAACGCGCTCGCCGGGCTTTGCGTAGCCATACTGTTCGCGGGCAATTTTTTCATAGTATTCATCGTGATTTTTATCTTCAAGAAAGCGTTCAAGCTCTTTGTTTTCCGTTTTGAGCTCTTCGCATTTTTGACTCATCCGAGCCGCTTCGGAATTGTTGTCCGCAGCATAAGCGTAATTGACGATGCAACCCGCAACCGCAAGGCAAACAAACGCGGCAACAAGAACGAAAAGAATAACGCTGTGCTTTTGAACTTTTTTCGGTTTTTGTGCAGGTACAAATTGTTTAACAGCCAACGTCATTCACTCCCATTAAAATTTATAAAATTACTATACTGGTTTATTATACCGATTTTCCAGAAATTTTCAAGAGTTTTTTTGTTTCTTCTCAGGTTTTTTTCTGATTTTTTCTCTTTCTTTTCCGCTCTTCTTCTTTTTTTCTTCAAAAGCTTTCCTTTTTTCTTTTGCAAAGCCGGACGCTTTTTTGAAAAGCGAAAGGAACTTTTTTGAAAAGAAAAAAACCGGCGCCGTCAAAATAGAAACGGCCTTTCTTATTACGAGCGAAAGAACGTCAAAAACTCTTCCGACCGGCTTTCCGACCGTGAGAAAAAAAGCGGCCGTTCCGAGAATCGAGGCTGCAATCAAATTGACGCGAACAATACCGTCGGCATATATCAGAAGAAAAATGAACATCAAAACGGTTGAAAGAACGGAAAAAACAAGATCCTGAAAAAGAAAAGCACGCTTTCCGTTTCCGAAAAGCTTTCGGAAGAACTCAACCGCCTTAAAAAGCAGACCGTCAAGAAACCCGAAGCCGAAAAAAAACAAAAAATCATAAAACTGCACAGGCAGCGGTTCGGAATAATTCATCGGAACATTTTTCCGAAAAAGCCGGTGCTTTTCGGTGCTTGGTCAATATATGTGAGTGAGGTAATTGTTCCCTCAACGGTCAGTTCGCCGTTTTCCGTGTTAAGGCTGTTTATGTGCAGCTTTGCTCCGGTTATCGTAAGTTCACCGACCGAAGTATACGCAATTACCGTTGACTCGTCAAAAGAATCAACGTCGGTAACTCCGGTCATTTTCAGCTTTTTTCTGTCTTCAAGAATCAGATTGTGCGGTTCTGTTCTTAAGGTCTCGTCTTGCATATCCGTTCCTCCCGTCAGGCTCTGTATTTGATTTCCGACGTTCAATACTATGCACCGGCTGTAAAATTTATGTTGAGTGCAAAACGGCAAAGAATAAAAATAACCGTCGAGAAAATTCGGCGGTTGTTTTTGTTTTATCCGTGAAAACGCTTACAAAATCTTATACATATCCGAAGCGTTTTCCTTTGTTGCGTATTCCGTAACAAGCAAAACCTCGGCACGAATTTTGTTTTCGCCCATTTGGATTTCTATGATATCGCCCTGTTTTACGTCGTAAGAAGCACGGGCAACTTTTCCGTTGACGGTGACGTGCTTTGCGTCGCAAACCTCGTTCGCAACCGTCCGACGTTTGATGAGTCGGGAAACTTTGAGATATTTGTCAAGTCTCATAATAAAACTTCCTTTCTTTATTTTCAAAGGAGGATTAAAAGAAATCGGGCCGCAAACGCAGCCCGACCTTTAAAACCATAATTATTTAACAGCGTTCTTAAGAGCTGCGCCTGCCTTAAAGGACGGAACCTTTGAAGCAGCAATTTCAACAGCTTCGCCTGTTCTGGGGTTGTGGCCTGTTCTTGCCGCTCTTTCCTTAACTTCAAAAGTACCAAAGCCGATGAGCTGAACCTTCTCGCCTTTTACAAGTGCATCTTCAACTGCGCCGAAAACTGCTGCAACAGCCGCTTCTGCGTCTTTCTTTGAAATTTCTGCTTTCGCTGCAACTGCAGCAACCAATTCGGTCTTATTCATTGTGAAATCCTCCAAAAATATATTTTTCCATAAGTACGCCTTCGCTTCTGCGTGCGTCTTAATTGGATTTGAAAATCATGTAACCGTCAATTCGTCGAAAGTGAAAACATCAACGGAAAATGTTCCCGCAATATTCGCCACTGCCGGTTAATCGAGAGGTTACTCGGTTTGCCTCTTTTCGGAAATAATCTTTTTCGCTTCGCTCCAAAGCTTGTCCAATTCCTCAATCGGCGTTTCCTTCATGTTGATGTTTCGCTCTTTCGCAAGCTGTTCAACGATAAGATATCTTTCAAGGAACTTGTTGCTTGATTTTGTGAGTGCTTCTTCGCTGTCAAGGTCAAGGAAACGCGAAACATTGACGGCCGAAAAAAGAACGTCTCCGAACTCGTCTTCGATATTTTCTTTCTTTCCGGAGCCGTATGCTTCTTCAAGTTCTTTGATTTCGCCGTAAAGTGCGTCAAAAGCGCCGTCGGCGGATTTCCAGTCAAAGCCGGCCTTTTTCGCCTTGCTTTGAAGCTTTTGCGCCCTCATAAGAGCCGGAAGTTCAATCGGAACGGCCTTCATCGAATCGCCCTGGGATTTCTGACCCTTCGACTTGAATTTGATTTCATCCCATTTGACAAGAACTTCGGCCGGTGTTTCCGCACTGTCGGAAGCGAAAACATGAGGGTGACGCTCAATCAGCTTTTTGCAGATTCCGTCGCAAACGTCGTTTATGTCAAACGAACCCTGCTCACGCTCCATTTCTGCGTGAAAAACAACCTGAAGAAGAACGTCGCCGAGTTCTTCGCAAAGAAGGGTTTTGTCGTTTTTGTTGATTGCTTCGATAACCTCGTAAGTTTCTTCAATGAGAGACTTTTTGATTGACTCATGAGTCTGTTCCCTGTCCCACGGACAACCGCCGGGTGCACGAAGAACGGTCATGATTTTGCAAAGATCGTCAAAGCCGTATTTTGATTTGAAATTGAAATTATCCATTTTGAAATACCTCAACAGATTAAACCGCCGAAAAAGAAGAATGCCGGTGTCAAGCGGTCATCTGTGTTATTTTACCCTAATAATCCAAATTTTTCAAGTGCTTTTGCAATTTTTTCTCCTTTTGGCAACATTTCAACGTCGTCACGGGCAACTCCCTTTAAAAGAAGGAGAACCGCGGCATAAAATGCGGCGCCGACGCAGATTGAAACGAGCGTTGAAAGCTTTGAAGAAAGTCCTATTTTATCCGCAAGAAGAACATTTGCATAAAACGCCGTAATTCCGCAGACCGTTGCCGAAATGAGCGGTTTGAGAAAAACCGAAGAAACGTCGAGTTTAACTTTTGTAACCTTAATAAGGGAAACAAAGTTGATTGAAAGCATAACAACATAGCAAACCATCGTGCTCCAAACCGCACCGTTGATGTTGATTTTCGGGTTTCCGATAAGGACATAATTCAGAATGATTTTTACAACCGAACCGATTGCAACGGACTTGAGCGGAATGTCCATTCTTCCGACAGCCTGAAGCATATTGGTAATCGGCGAAGCAACGGAGAACATAAAAATTCCAAAGCCGTAAACGCAGAGCATCGGAGCCGCAATCGGAATCATATGAGCCTGCTTTGAATAAAGAAAACCAAGAATCGGTTCTGAAAGAGCGGCAATTCCGAGTCCGGCCGGAAGAGCAATCATCATCGTTACACGGATTACAGATTCAATTGTTGTTTTGATTTCCTTTTTGTTCTTTGCCGTCCATGCGGTTGCAAGCATGGGAATTGCGCTGACGCCGAGGGTGAGCGTAATCGTCGGAATGAGGTTCTTGATGTTGAGAACGGAAGCGTGGGTTCCGTAAAGATAATCGCCGATTTTTTCGTCAACCGTTCCGGCGGCCGTGAGAGACGCGGAATACATATCGCGAACAACGGTTCCTCCGGCTTCGATTGCGTGCTTAAGGCGGGTTCTGATCATCGTGTCATCAATGATATTACTGATGTTTACGATGAGAGAACTGAGAGCAACGGGAGCGGCAATTTGAATAATCTGCTTTCTGAGGGCCTTGTCGCTTTTCGGCGGCGGAGAATTGACGAGTTCCGCGCGGGTAAAACCAAAGCCTTTTCTTTTATAATGAATATAAAGATAAAGAAGGCCGAACATTGAGCCGAGCGTTACACCGAGGATTGCAACGGCGGCGGCATAAGGATACATTGTGCTGAGAGCTTCCTGTTCGTTTTGAACCTGAACGCCGAACATTGTTCCGACTCCGTCAACGCTGTTCTTTGCGTAATCGCTCATGGTCTTTTTTACAAAAATCCAAGTTGCAACAAGGCCGAAACCGAGTTTTACAACCGCTTCGACAACCTGAGAAACTCCGGTCGGAGTCATGTTTTTGAGGCCTTCGTAATACCCTCTGAAAGCGGACATCATGCAGCAAAAAACAATGCACGGAGCGATTGCGAGCATACTTATGTAATTTTGCGGCGAGTTAACCATTTTTGAATACGGAACGGCAACCGCGGCAAGAATGACCGTTCCGCAAAGGCCGACGAGGAAGAACAACTTTTTTGAAACGTTGAAAATTCTTCTTGCGTCCCTCACTCTTCCGAGTTCGATGTTTTGAGAAACAAGCTTTGAAACCGCAACCGGAAGTCCTGCCATTGAGATTGAGTAAAGCGGCGTATAAACGGCATATGCACCGGTAAAATACGCATATCCCTCAACCGTGATGAGGTTCGTCAGCGGAATTTTGTAAAGGGCGCTGATGAGTTTGACGATGACGGTTGCAATCGCAAGAACGCCCGCTCCCGTCAAAAGTGATTGTTTTTTTCTTTCAGCCAAAGTGAGTTTCCTCCTGTCCGATAAATTCACGAAGCAGCGAGCTTTCCGGCATCTTTTCCTTTTCAATCGAAACAAACCGGGAAAGTTTTTCAAAAAGCTTTTTTGACCGGTCGAAATACGGACTGTCCTTTTCGATGTGAGAAAGAAGCGAAAGCGCTGTCTCTTTTAAAACGCACATTTCATAACTGTGAAATGAATCTATTTTTATGTCCGCAAGAGGTTTGAACGGAAAAAGATATCTGTCCTCTCCCTTGCGAACACCGTTCCAAAGATAAAAGGTATAATCAACCCCGGAGTTTCTGAAAAGATAATCACGAACCATTCGCCTGATAAAACGGATGTCCCTTTTTGAAAGGAAAACCCCGTTTTGATTCATTATTCTTGACGAAACGCTGACATAAAGCTTTGTGAGCTTTTCGCTTTCAAGCGAATCGGTAATCACCGGATTGAGTGCATGAAGCCCTTCAACAATCACAACCTCGTCTTTTTCGAGAGTAAGGTGAACCGGCTCTTTTTCGCGCATTCCCGTGACAAAGGAAAATCGGGGAAGAAGACATTCGCCTTTTTCGGTGATATTTGAAAGACATTCTTTGATTTTTTCTGTGTCGAGCGATTTTACGGTTTCAAAATCCGGCGTTCCGTCCTCAAAAAAGATTTTTTCGTTTTGATCTTTGTAAAAATCGTCGAGCGAAATGACTTTTGCACCCCGTCCGTTTTTGATGAGATCCTTTGAAAGAAGTTCGGCGGTTGTTGTTTTTCCGGACGAGCTCGGCCCTGCGAGCATCACAAGACGGTTTCCGGAAAGAGCAGCAACTTTTGACGCAACGTTTTCAACCTGAAGGCGAAAATTTCTTTCGCTAACCTCAATGAGTTCTTCCGGAGAAAGAGTTGCCATTTCGTTGATTGAAACAATATTATTGATTTCGGAAATATCGATCACCTCTGAGCATCAGTAATTTATATTTCTTCATAAAACTCGAAAATTCGGTTTTTGCGTTCAAGCAATTCGTCAAAACGACTTATATATTCATACGGATACTTAAAATTGAAAATTCTTTCAATTACGCCCGAAACCGGGGAACGGAGTTTTGTTACAGCTCCGGCGCCGCAGGCAAGAACCGTGTGACATTCTTCCATCATATATACATTATAACGGCATTCATAACCTTTTTTTGCCCAACCGACGTTTTCAAGGTTTCCGAGGCATTTACTCTGGCGATACATATAATAAGGTTCATAACCGTTTTTTGTGAGCGTTTCAAAAGCGAACGAGAGCATTCTTTGCGCCTCGGCGGCGCTGCCTTTTTCCTTTTCCTCGGTGACAAGAGCCGAAGAGCGTTTGAGCGCAAGAGTATGAACCGTAATATTCTCCGGCTCAAAAGAAAGCGTTTTTGAAAGCGTTCTTTGAAAGCTTTCAAAATTATCGGTCGGAAGTCCCGCGATGAGATCCATATTGATATTTTCAAATCCGTGTTCCCGAGCCATGAGCATTGCCTTTTCGGTCATTGCACTGGTGTGCTTTCTTCCGATTGCCTCAAGAACGCTGTCGGAAAACGTTTGGGGATTGATGCTGATTCTTTTTGCGCCGCTTTTTTTAATCACTTCAAGCTTTTCGTCCGTGACGCTGTCCGGACGTCCCGCTTCAATAGTATATTCGCAGTTTTCGGTAATATTAAAGTTTTTGCCGATTGCGTCGGTAACGTCTTTGAGAAAATCCGCCGTGAGGGCGGTCGGTGTTCCGCCGCCGATATACACGCTTTCAAGATTCAGCGAAAGCAGTTTTGCGATTTTTCCCGTTTCTTCAATCTCTTTGCAAAGAAGCTTCACATAATCGGGCATAAGCTTTTTTGCACTTTCGTTTGAATGGGAGACAAAAGAGCAATAGCTGCACCTTGTCGGACAAAACGGAATCGAAACATAAAGACTGAACGAATTCTTCTTGCTTTTTTCTATTATCGGCTGTTCCTTTTTTGCAACAGAAGAAGCAAGGCTGATTTTTTCGTCACTGACATAAAGTTCTTTTGAAAAATATTCTTTCGCCTTTTCCGCTCCCCATGAAGAAGAAAGCTTCGTCATGAGTTTCGCCGGTCTGACGCCGGTAAGAATTCCCCACAAAGGAGTGTATCCCGTTGCCCTTTTAAGAAGTTTAAAAAGAAGTTGGGCGGTTTTTCTTTCAAGAAAGCTCTCTTCGGTTTCGTCCGAAAGCTTTTCGGAAAAAGAATGTTCTTCTTCACCGGAAAAAACTTCGTCAAAGCCGAGAAGAACCGAAATTTTTGCGCCGCTTTCTTCCTTTTGAAGTTCGGTCAAAATAAAGCGTTCTTCGCCGTTTTTTTCCTTTGTGACCTCAATCTTTTCGTTCGGAAAGAAAAGGCGAACAAGGTTTTCAAGTTCATAGTGATAGTCGTGATTTATGATTACAAGATTCATTTTTCGTCCTTCAGATAAACATTGTTCTTTCTCTCTCGGTCAAGCGTCGTGAGCATATTGTGGCCGGGAAAAACTTTTTTGTCGCCTTCGATTGCGGAAAGACGTTTCACGCTTTTTATGATATCTTCATAGCTTCCGCTCTTGAAATCGGTACGTCCGACGCTGCCGCAAAAAAGCGTGTCTCCGCTGAAAAGAAGGTCGTCGATAAGATAGCACACGCTGCCTTCGGTGTGACCCGGAGTATGAAGAACTTCAATCTCTCCGTCTGCGAACGGAAGCTTGTCGCCGTCTTTGACGGAAATATCCGCCTTTTCCGGAAGCTTTCCGTCAAAACCAAAGTGCGAAATCAGTGACTTTTCGTCGTTAGTGAAGCAATCGGCGTCCTTTTCGTGAATAACGATTTTTCCGCCGTAATTTTCCTTAACGGCCCGAACGCCCATGATGTGATCAAAATGACCGTGGGTGAGAAGAATATATTCGATTTCTCCCCTTTCCACGTTTGAAAGGAGCTTTTTGAGCGAATGGTCATATTCGCCCGGGTCAACGATGAAACGCTTTCCGCTTTCTTTGTCGGTGACGAGGAAGCAGTTCGTTCCCATGTATCCGACCGGGTATCCGTTCACTTCAAGTTTCATTTATTTTCCCTTCTTCCAAATATCGGTATCCATAACGATTGTGACAGGGCCGTCGTTGCAAAGTTCAACCGCCATATCCGCACCGAAAACGCCGTATTGAACATCTTCGACGCCGTAATTTTTGAGTTCTTCTCCGAAGGCAAGATAAAGCCGTTCGGCCTCGCTCACCGGTGCGGAAAGAGTGAACGACGGACGGCGTCCCTTTGCAAGGTCGGCGCAAAGCGTAAACTGGGAAACGAGCAAAACCGAACCGCCGACCTGAGAAAGCGAAAGATTCATCTTTTCGTTTTCATCGGTAAAAATTCTTATTTCTCCGACTTTTTTTGCAAGAAGGCGCATTTCTTCGTCTGTGTCTCCGTCCATTACGCCGAGAAGAACCATGAAACCTTTTTTGATTTCACCGGTAACTTTTCCGTCAACGGTGACCTTTGCTTTTGAAACTCTTTGAATTACACAACGCATTTTTATATTCCTTAAAAGATATTTTTAATTTAATGTCCGATTATAATCCGGATCTTTCAACCTCAAGAACACCCTTGATTTTTTTGAGCTTTTCGCCGACCGATTTAAGGTGCTCCGCAGAATTGACGGTGATTGTAAGATAGATTTCCGTTCTTCCGTCCTTTGCTTCTTTTGTGAAAAGCGAATGGATCATGACGTGCATATTAGCAAGCTGACCGGAAAGATCCGCAAGCATTCCGACCCGGTTCATGCACGTTACGCAGAGAGTTACGCGGTAAGAATTTGAAACCTTCGTGTCCCAGCGTGCGTTTATCCAGCGTTCCGGTTCGGCGCATTTTGAAATGTCCTTCGGAACGTTCGTGCAGTTTCTGGTGTGAATCGAAACGCCGTGACCCCTTGTGATAAATCCGATGATATCATCGCCGGGAAGCGGGTCGCAACAACGCGAAAACTTAATGAGGCAATTGTCGATTCCCTCAATGAGAATTCCCTCCGGAGAGCGGACAACCTTTTTGCTTTGAGGAAGTTTCGGCTCTTCGGGCTCGGATTCGGGCTTGTTTTCTTTGAGAAGTTTATTGTATTCCTCTTTGATTCTGGGAATGAGTTTGTTGAGCGAAAGTCCGCCGTAACCGATTGCGGCGTAAAGGTCGTCAACCGAAGAAAGCTTTTGACGTTCGGCAACTTTCAAAAGGAATTCCTGAAGTTGCTTTTCGGGAAGAACAATATTGTTGCGCTTGAATTCACGGTCAACTTCGTCCTTTCCCCTCGTGATGTTTTCGTCTCTGCATTCCTTTTTGAACCAGCTTTTGATTTTGCTTCGGGCAGAGCTTGTTTTTGCGATTTTGAGCCAATCACGGCTCGGGCCTCTCGGAGTTGACGACGTAAGAATTTCAATGATTTCGCCGTTTCCGACCTTGTGGTCGAGCGTTGTTATTCTTCCGTCAACCTTCGCACCGATCATTCTTGAGCCGACGGCCGAATGAATCGCATAAGCAAAGTCAACAATCGAAGAACCCATCGGAAGGCTGATTACGTCGCCCTTCGGAGTGAAAGCAAAAACTTCGTCCGGGGTGAAGTCCGACTTGATGATGCTGACAATTTCTTCAACATCGTCGCTTTCCTTCTGATTTTCAAGAAGCTGTCTTATCCACGCAAGGCGCTCTTCAAACTTCGCCTTTCCGTTGATTCCGAGCTTGTATTTCCAGTGGGCGGCAATTCCGTATTCGGCGGTGTGGTGCATTTCCCAGGTTCTGATTTGAACCTCAAAGGGAATTCCGTCCTTTCCGATTACGGTTGTGTGAAGCGACTGATACATATTCGGCTTCGGAGTCGAGATATAATCCTTAAATCTTCCCGGAAGCGGATTGAACATATCGTGAATTATTCCGAGGCAGTAATAACATTCAAAAACGGAGTCAACGATAATTCTTACGGCATAGATGTCATAAATTTCGTCAATCGTTCTTCCCTGCATATACGTCTTTCGGTAAATTCCGTGAACACTCTTGATTCTTCCGGAAATGTGAGCGTTCGGAACCTCTTTGAGAACACGTTCGCCGATTTGCTTTTTGATTTCGTCAAGAAAAGCCTGACGGGATTCAACCTGCTTTTCGAGCGTTGTTTCGATTTCCTTGTATGCGACGGGGTCAAGATAGCTGATTGCAAGGTCTTCAAGTTCTTCCTTGAAGGCTCTGATTCCGAGACGGTGAGCAATCGGCGCATAAATTTCAAGCGTTTCTCTCGCTTTGAAACGGCGTTTTTCTTCGGGCATAAAGCGCAAAGTACGCATATTATGAACCCTGTCGGCAAGCTTTATAATGATTACTCTGATATCCTTGCTCATTGCAAGGAACATTTTTCTGACGTTTTCGCTCTGCTGGCGCTCCATGAGAAGGAGCTGTTCCTCCTTCGTTGCGTCGTCATCGCTTTGGGTTTTGTTCGTTGTGATCTGACCGAGTTTTGTCACTCCGTCAACAAGCTGCTCAATCGTTTCGCCGAATTTTTTTCTGATTTCCTCGTCGGTAACGGGAGTATCTTCAACAACGTCGTGCAAAAGAGCGGCGCAAATCGAGTCGGCATCCATACCCATTTCGGCAAGAATTTGAGCAACGGCAACCGGGTGAATAATATACGGTTCGCCCGAGCGGCGCTTCTGGCCCTGGTGCGCTTTTTCGGCAAAGTGATAAGCAGCGGTTATTCTTGCGATATCCTGTTCGGAAAAGCCGCCGATTTTTATCGTTTCAAGAAGCTTGTCAAAGCCGTCCTTTTCATAATGTCCGTCCATCTTTCACCCTCCTTTATTTTGAGATTTTTTCAAGATAAGCCATAAGGCTCGAATCGTTAAGATTGACTTTTTTGTCTGTATTGCAAAGCATGATTTTTCCGTCTTCTTTTTTGAGTATTCCGAGTTCGCAGAGAACGTCAATACTCATGAGCACTTTGCATGCCGACGAACCGTCATCACCGAGACGGTAGCAGAGAATGTCCGTATCACCGCAAAAACCGCCTTCGCTTTTAAGAAAGCGATATACCGAAGCTACGAACGCACGGTCGACTTTTGCACGGGCGGCGAGTTCGGATTTTACGGTTTCCCCGCGGCGGATTTTTTCGTAAAGTCTGACGGAGCGAAGATACTTTTCGTCGTCCGTTCCGGCCATTCTTATGTCCTTTATGTATATGCTGACCTTTGTCTGGCCCATGTATTCATTTTTTTCAAGCCTTACGGCAAGATCGACCCTGTCGCCTTTGCGATAAGGAAATGTTTCATACGGCGTTGAAAACTTGAGCGCACTGATGTTTGCGTTCTCCTTCGTGAGGTTCAGCCTGATGTGCTTTCCGCCCTTGAGCGGCTGAACGGAAGCAACCGCCATGTCAAAAAGTCCGAAAACCGGCTGAGGGTTTCCTGCGCCGAAAGGTTCAAGGCTTTCAATCACCGGAAGAAGGTCGGCGGAAATGAACTGCGGCTTGAGCCTGCAATCAAGGCGAACCGTTGCAAAAGGCATTTGAACGGTTTTTGCGTATTCGTTGACTCTTCTTCTGAATTCCGGAATATCCTTTGAAGCGATTCCGAAACCTGCGGCGAGCGGATGACCGCCGAAATGAGTCAAAAGATCCGAAACGCTGTTGATTGCGTCATAAAGCGAAAAACCTTCAATGCTTCTTCCGGAGCCTTTTGCGTTTTCGCCGTCGCCTGTGATGACAATGCACGGCTTGAGATATTTATCGACAAAGCGAGCCGCAACAATTCCGATTACTCCTCCGTGCCAGCCTTCCCCGTCAAAAACAAGGACACGGTCAAAAATCATCCGGGGATTTTTTTCAAGCTGTTTTTGCGCTTCAAGGGTAATCTGCTGTTCAAGTTCCTGCCTTTTTGCGTTCGCAAGGTCAATTTCTTCCGCAATTTCACGCGCACGTTCTTCGCTTTGGCTGATGAGAAGTTCAAACGCTTTGTCCGCACGTTCAATTCTTCCGATTGCGTTGATCCTCGGAACGACGGAAAAAGCAACGCCGTTTGCGGAAAGGATTCTTTCACTGGTACCGGAAACTTCACGCAAGGCACGGATTCCGAGGTTTTCCCCGGCATTGATTTTTTGAACGCCTTTTTTTACAATGGCGCGGTTTTCGCCTGTGAGCGGAACGATATCCGCAATTGTTCCGACGGCGATGAGGTCGGAAAAGTTTTCAAGAATTTCTTCGCTTTCTCCGTCGGAGAGGGCGCTGATGAGTTTGAACGCAACTCCGACTCCCGCCCAATCTTCAAATTCGCATTCGTCGTCTTCTCTGTGCGGGTCAACAACGGCGGTTGCCTCCGGCAAAACCGAGCCGACTTTATGGTGATCCGTAACGACAAGATCCATTCCGAGTTCTTTGATTTTCTTTGCTTCATTAATTGCGGAAATTCCGTTGTCAACCGTAACGATGAGGTTCACGTTGTCGGCGGCAAGAGCTTTTGCAGCCTTTACGTTGAGGCCGTAGCCTTCGGATTCCCTGTCGGGAATATAGCAAACGGTGTCGGCACCGAGCATTTCAAGAAAAAGATATAAAAGAGACGAAGCGGTGACGCCGTCGGCGTCATAGTCGCCGTAGACTGCGATTTTTTCGCCTTTTTCAATCGCAAGATTGATTCTTTCAACCGCCTTGTCCATGTCTTTGATTGAAAACGGGTCGCAGAAAGAAACGTCTTGCGAAAAAAATTCATCCGCCTGTTCCTTTTCCGTGATTCCCCTTGAAACGAGAAGGAGCGAAGCAAACGGGTCAATTCCGCAAGCGGCCGAAAGTTCGCTTGCCTTTTCTTTGTCAATGCGCGAAACGCACCATTTTCTTCTCGGCATCTGCAGTAGCTCCTTTCATAAAAACAGTAACAAAATATTATAGCATTATTTTCCGACGTTTTCAATCTTTTCGGCAATAAGCTTTAAAAAAGCCGCCCCGTATTTTTTCTCTTTCACAAGCGCAACACCGGGAACAACAAGAAGTTCTTCCCGACTTTGGGGTTTTGACTTTGCCATTGCGTGAAGCGTTGCGTCGGTAAAAACGGTGAACGGCGGAATGCTCTCTTTTTTCGCAATTTCCTTTCTGAGCTTTTGAAGGGCAAGAAAAAGCGATTCGTCGGCAGCTTCGTTCCCTTTCGGAATTTCAATCTTTCGCCTGATTTTTACCGAGCGGAAAAGAATTCCCCTCGCTTTCGGCGTGAGGTGAAGAAATCCGTTTTCGTCCTCTTTGAGGCATGAGACGGAAAGAAGATATTCTATAAGCCCTTCAATTTCCGCAATGCTCTTTTCACGGAGAAGCGAAAAGGTTGAAAGGGCGTCATATTTCATTTTTATAATATGTTCGGTTCTTTCGCCTTTAAGTATTTTTGCAACAACGGCCGTGCCTTCTTTTTCCCTGACCCTTGAAACGCAGGAAAGAATTTTTTGCGCTTCAACGGTGACGTCTCCGGAGCGAAGCTCTCCGACACAGGAAGAACAGTTTTCGCACCGCACGGGCACCCTTTCTCCGAAATAGGAAAGCATAAATTCACGAAGGCAGTTTTTGCATTCGCAATATTCAATCATTGTTCCGAGCTTTTTGAGCTTTCTTCTTCTCAAATTCAAAAGCTCGGTCTGCGAAAGTTCTTCGTTTTCGTTTGAGTTGTCAATAAAATAACGCTGAACGGCAATATCCTCACCGGAATAAAGAAGAATGCAGTATGCCTTTGCGCCGTCTCTTCCGGCTCTTCCCGCCTCCTGATAATAGCTTTCAAGGTCGCCCGGCATATTGTAATGAATAACAAACGAAACGTTGCTTTTGTCAATTCCCATTCCGAAGGCGTTCGTTGCAACAACGATATCCTTGACGTCCGACGTGAAAAGCTCCTGATTGCGCCGCCTTTCCTCTTTTGAAAGTCCGGCATGGTAACGTGTGACATTGTAATTTTCGAGCGAAAGCAAATCAAAAAGTTCGTCCGTTTTCTTCCTTGTTGCGCAATAGATTATTCCGCTTTTTCCCGAAAAGAGGTCAAGAAGACGTTTAAGTTCGGAATATTTGTTGACCGGTTTTTTCACTTCAAAGAAAAGATTCGGCCTGTCAAAACCGAGGACGGAAACGAACGGCCGTTTCAATTCAAGAAGTTTTTCAATGTCGGTTCTTACTCTTTCGGTTGCCGTTGCGGTGAAGGCGCAAACAACCGGTCGCTTTTCAAACGAACGGATAAAATCTTTAATTTCAAGATAAGACGGTCTGAAATCATGACCCCATTGAGAAACACAGTGCGCTTCGTCAATGCAGACAAGAGAAACATTCAAAAACGAACACATTTCAAGAAATTGACCGGAGGAAAGCCTTTCCGGCGCAACATAAATGATTTTATATTCTCCCCGGACAGCGGCGGAATAAGTCAAAGAAATTGCCTCACGTTCCATCGTCTGATTGACGCAGGCGGCCGGAATTCCGTTTTGCAAAAGAGCCGAAACCTGGTCTTTCATCAATGAAACGAGCGGAGAAATAACAATTGTTACACCGGGAAGGCAAAGTGCCGGAATTTGAAAGCAGATTGATTTTCCGCCGCCGGTCGGCATAATTCCGAGCGTATCATGCCCGAGAAGAATGCTGTCAATGAGATCTTCCTGCCCGGGACGGAAAGTTTTATAGCCGAAAAAGCGTTCGAGTGCAGTATACTTATCCATATACTCTTCCTCAAACGAAGAATTTTTTTGAAAGCCATGCCCTCATGTGCTTGCTTGAGTAGCAATATGCAAGAAAACCCGTAAGCGCAAGACAGCAAACGAAAATAATCGTTCCGATTTCAAAAGCGTATTTAAGGCCGTAATTGATTTCAAGGATTGAGCCGCAGAAAAACGAGCAGACTGCAATTTCGGCCGTGATGAACAAAAATTTGAGTACCCAATGGCGTTTTTTCTTTCTCGCCCAAGTCATGTAAATCAGCGTCAAAGCAGAAACCGCAAGGATAATCGGAAGCGCCGTGTTGAAATACCATGCCTTTTTTTCCTCATATCCCATGACGAAAAAAAAGAAAACATAAGCGCAAACCGCAAGAGTGTCAAAAAGCCACATGAGATAAGGCCTCAGTTTTTTTGTGAAAAACGGAAAAACAAAAACAACCCAAAGAAGAAGCGAGGTTGTGCTGACATAAAACGACCAAAAGCCGTCCTGAAGGAACAATGCGTTGATTAAAGTGCAAACGATGTTCGGAATGAGCATAACCATCGTTATGACGTAAGCGACAAATCTTTGCTTGATTTGAGCCGGATAAAACGGCTTTTCGGAAAACGGGGTTTGATTTTTTTCCTCTTTTTCGTTTTTTGTTTCGTTCGGATTAATCACCGGTGTTCCGCAAAGGGCGCATTTTTTTGCACTCTTGTCAAGCTCAACACCACAGTTTACGCAGTATGACATAATTTATATTCGCGGCTTTTCGCCGTTTTCCTCCTTGATGAAGATTTAATCACGGTTGCTTTCAATCTTGACGTGAATTCCCATTTTTACGAGCCTTGTGAAAAACTCACGTTCAATGTCCGTTTCGTCGTAACAGTTTGAGAACGTGAAGGCAAGTTTGTCTTTGAGCGTAATTACGCCGCAGCGTGCTCCGTTGAGCTTTCCCGGCCCCGTGAAGAAAAGATATTTTTCAATGTGTTCTTTCATTTCGTCCGGAATGTCAACCGGTCCGATGTTTGAAAGAAGAGCCGAGGTTGTCTGCTCTCCGGTAATCAAAAAAGTTATCCCTACGGAAAGGTTTTTGATGAACAGCGGGAAAAATTTTGCAAGCGGGTTCTTTTCGATTTTAAGATTCTGAGTCATCATCGAATTGACCGTTTTTTCTTCGTTAACAAGCCTGAGCTGAAGGGAAACAAGCTTCAGAATTTCCTCAAACGTATAGTCTCCCATGTTCGGATTCATCTTCACCCGAAGGCAGAGAACAAAGTTGCGAAGAGTGTTCGTCGGAAAAAACTTTCTGAGATTGACGGGAATCTGAACCGAAACCTCCCTTTGCTTTTTCTTTTCCCTTTTCTGCTTTCGGTAATGAATATCCATAAGCAGTGCGGCGAAAAATTCGGTCACGGTCACACCGTAGCTTTTTGAAATTTTGTGAACCTCTTCAAAAGACATTATGCCGACGGTGTAATTGCACATATGCCTTCCGGTTTTGGTTCCGACGGCGTGATAAACCGCTTTGTCCCGCCGGTTATAAGAGGCTTTCGACGAAGCGAAACGCGTGTATGCGTCATACATTTCATCTTCCGTAGGCTCCGCTTTCAGGTCAAGAACCATTTTTCCGCTCGGAATGTCATAACCTTTGAGGCGGAGATACTCCGCAACAACGGTCGAAACGAAAACAGTATTTCCGTAGCCGTCCGAAATTGCGTGAAAAATGTCAACGGAAATGCGCTTTCCGTGATAAAAAACACGGAAAAGATATCCCCCGTTTTCCTTGAATTTGACTCGGTAACAAATGTTTTTCACGTCCTCGAGAACAAAGGGATCGTTCGGATTTTTTTCAAAGTAATACCAAAAAAAGCCGGCTCTTATCCTCACGTCAAAGCACGGGATGCGCTCAAGTGTTCTGCAAAGCGCTTTTTTGAGAACGAGCGGGTCAACCTCTTCCTTCAGCTCAACACCTATCCGAAAAACGTTTGACCAGGTTTTTGAGTTCTGACCCGGAAAAATCTTCGCCGCATTGTCAAGCTTGAACCATTCAAAATTGCTTTTTTTCATATGAAAAATGACCTCGATTATTCAAAAACTGCCTCATTGTAATAGTTAATTAGATATTATACAATACAAACGCAAAATTGGCAAATATTTTTTGTTCACAATTATTTTTTCTCGGTTTTGTTGACTTTGATTCACGGAAAGTTTTATAATATTCAGTGTTTCCCGGCGGTTCCGGCCGCCGATTTTTAAGAAAAGGGAGAAAAGAAAATGAAAAAGAAGTTTTTAAAAGCCGTTTCGCTCGTTCTTTGCTTTGCGTTGATTTTTTCGCTTTCGTCTTTTGCTTTTGCCGAAGAAGGTGAAGATTTTTCCGTTTCAAGACTCAGCGTCTGCGTTAACGGCAACACCGCCTCTTCAAGAGGTTTTTGCTGGTACACAAAATCAAAAACCGATTCCGTTGTGAAAATTTTTAAAGACGGAAAAGACGTCACTTCATCACTGAACCGCTCCGTTCCCGTTTGCAAAGAATGGAAAGGAAACTTTTTCCACAAAGTCACGGTTTTCGGACTTGAAAGCGGAACAAAATACACTTTCAAAGTCGGAAACGGAACCGTTTGGAGCGAGGAAGGCTCATTCAAAACGGACGACAAAAATTCTTCGCTCGGCTTTATTGCGATTGCAGACGTTCAGGCCTCTTCGGCCGAGAATTTTGCGGTAGGCTCGGCCGTTCTTTCAAAGGCACTTGAGCAAAACCCCGACGCAGACTTCGTTGCAAACCTCGGCGATTTTACAAACGACAGCACCAACGAAGAATGGAATCTTTATGACGAAGCGTTCAAAAAGATTAACAAAAACATCACGCTTGCTCCCGTTGCCGGAAATCATGACGGGCTCGGTGTTTGGCATTGGTTTGACAATATGTTCAACCTTGACACGGGCGAAAGCGTTCAAACGCTCAACGGAGTGAATTATTCTTTTGATTACGGCAACGCTCATTTTTCGGTTCTCAACACGAACGACCTTCTTTCGGTTTCAAACGCTCAGCTCACATGGCTCAAAAACGACCTTCTTTCAACCGACCGGGATTGGAAAATCGTCTTTATGCACAAATCGCCGTACACACTCGGAAAGGACGGAAAATGGCCGGACGCTCTTTATCTTCAGCAATCGCTTACTGCGGTTCTTGACGAAGGGAACGCAGACATGGTTTTCTCCGGCCACGACCATATGTATCTGAGAACAAAGCAGCTTAAAGCAAACAGTCTTTCCGAAGACGGAACAACGTATGTCCTTGCCGGAACGGCGGGCGCAAAGCGTTATCAGATTCGTCCCTTCCTTGCGGATTCCTTCCTTGACACCTCGTTCATCGGTGCGCTCACGGTTCAGAAAAAAGGTTATGCAAACACCTGGAACGGAAAGGACTGGAGCAGCACGAAGGAAACAAACGTCGGCGGTTGTTTTTCAAACGTTTCAATCAACGGCGGAACGCTCACCCTTGACGCATATATCCTTGCCGACGAAAAGGACGAAAACGGAAACGACGTCGTTACGAAAATCGACTCGCTCACGCTCAAAAAGGAGACGGGAAAGAACGTTCCCTCCTTCTCCGGAAGCAACAAGACCGAAACTTTCGATTACATTTTCGGCACCGTCCCCTCCTTCCTTTCGCTTGCAAAGTATGCCTTCGGCGAATGGCTCTTCACGTTCATAAAAATACTTCCGAAAATCATTGCATCTTACGTCAAGGACAAAACATTCTGATTTTTAAATTCAAAAAGCAAAAGGAGCTGCGGCGAAAAAACTTCGTCACAGCTCCTTTATTTTAACCTTTCATATGACGCTTGATCGCTTCAAACGATTCATCACTGATGACATGTTCCATTTTGCACGCATCCTCAAGAGCGATCTCTTTGCTGACTCCGAGTTGAACAAGAACGTCGGTCATAACCGTATGACGTTCATAGATTTTTTCGGCAATGTTCCTTCCCTCGTCGGTCAGGGTGATATATCCATTTCCGTCAACAATAATATATCCGCCGCTTTTGAGAAGTCCGACGGCCCGGCTGACGCTCGGCTTTGAAAAGCCCATGTAATCCGCAACATCAAGCGAACGCACCCTCGTCTGTTCCTTTGAAAGAATGAGGATCGTTTCAAGATACATTTCGCCCGATTCCTGCAAATGCATTAAACTCGCTCCTTTCGATAAGAATAAATATCTTTTTCATTCTATCACCGATACGGGAAAAAATCAAGCCTTGTTTTTCCGCAAGTGGTAAAGCACAAAAAAACGACCGCCCCGTTTTTTCGGGACAGCCGCATTTTTAAATTCACTCGGTTTTCGGAAAATCGTACCAATACTCACGCTTTTTCTTTCTGACGGCCGAATAAATCAGGTAGCCGACAAAGCAGACACCGACAACGGCAAAACCGATATAGATATGGATATTATCGCTTCCGGCAACCTTAATTTCGTTCCAGAGGTTCGCAAAACGCTCAAGCGTTTCCTGCGGAAGATTCTGAAAATATTCAACATCGGGCATATGCTCTTCGTCGGGGTAAAGCAGTTCGTTTTCGGCGTAATCCGCATAATCGGGATTGTTCACAACGCCTGTGTTCGGACTTGCGTAACCAATGTACCATGCGTTGCAGACACCGATTTCCGGATCAAGAAGAAAGTTGATATACTTCATTGCGGCGGAAACGTTCTGAGCGCATTTCGGAATGCACATTGCGTCAACAAAAATGTTGACCCCCTCTTTCGGATAGACGAAAGCAAGGTCGGGATTGACGTCGTGCATCGTTATGAAATCTCCGACGTAATACGGAACCATCGCCGCTTCGCCGCTTTCCATTTTGTTATACACTTCGTCCATGACGTAGCCTTGAAGGAGCGGCTTTTGGTCGATGAGCATTTGAGCAACGTCTGAAAGCTCCTTTTCGTCGGTCGAGTTGAACGAATAACCGAGAATCTTCTGCGGAATTGCGAATGCGTCGCGGGAATTGTCAATCATGAGAATTTTTCCGGCGTATTTTTCGTCCCACATGATTTTCCAGCTGTCGGGTGTTTCGTCAACCATTTTTGTGTTATAAATGAGGCCGACCATTCCGACGTTATAAGGAACGCTGTATTCGTCGTTCTCGTCGTAATACATTCCTTTGTATTTTTCGTCGATATAATGATAATTCGGAAGGCTCTTCACGTCGAACTTTTGAAGAAGGTTTTCCTCAATCATACGGCCGATCATATAATCCGACGGAATGACAATATCATAACCCGCGCCGCCGTTTTTGATTTTTGCGTACATATCCTCATTGCTTTCGTAGGTGACGTAATTGACCTTGATTCCGGTGAGCTTTTCAAACTCCTTGTTAACGTCAAGCATTCCGTCCTCGTAGGTATCGCTGATATATTCGCCCCAGTTGAAAACATTGAGTACCTCGCCTTTTTTGGCGCCTTTGTAATAATCCTCGTGCTCATACGCAAAGCAGGAAAGCGAAAGTGCGCACACAAGAAACGCAAAAGAAAGCACAAAAAGAATTTTTTTCTTCATCATTCACGCACCTCCCTGTCAAGCTTGTTTTTAAGCTTTTTCTCTCCGTGAATCTGAGAAAGATTCAATGCGAGAAGAAGGAGAAGAATAGTTGCAAAAATGATTGTCGAAAGCGCATACATATCCGGAGTTACACGCTTTTTCGTCATTGAGAAAATGCGGATCGGGAGCGTTTCAAACGACGGACCCTGCGTAAAATAACTGATTACGAAATCGTCAAGCGAAAGCGTGAACGACATCATGAGGCCTGACGTGATTCCCGTCATGATTGACGGAAGCGTAACTTTGAAGAACGCCCGAACCGGCGTGCAGCCGAGATCCATTGCCGCCTCCGGAAGACGGGGATCCATCTGGCGAAGCTTCGGAAGAACCGAAAGAATGACGTAAGGAAGGTTGAAAGTGACGTGAGCGATAAGCATCGTTGTAAAGCCGAGAGCGTCGGTTACTCCGAGAAGCTTTCCGACAAAAACAAAGAGAAGCATCATCGAAATACCGGTGACGATTTCCGGGTTCATCATCGGAATGTTCGTCACGCTCATTGTTGCACGCTTCACCCATTTCCTCTTCATTGCATTGATTCCGACCGCCGCGGCGGTACCCATAACCGTTGCAATCAGCGAGGAGGAAACGGCAAGAATGAGCGTGTTTCCGACAGCCTTCATCGTTCCTTCGTCATGAAGGAGGGAACTGTACCAACGGGTTGAAAAGCCGGCAAAAACGCTCGTGCTGACCGATGAGTTGAACGAAAAGAAAATCATTACAAGAATCGGTGCATAAAGGAAAATCATGATGAGAGCAACATAAATCTTTGCCGCAGGAGACATTTTTGTTTTCATATCAGAACACCTCCGTCATCGTCATCAGAAGTGAAGCGGTTCATTACCGCCATGCAGATTATAATAAGGAACATCAAAACGAGCGAAAGCGCTGCACCGAGGTTATAGTTGTTCGACGATTTGAACTGCATTTCGATAATATCTCCGATAAGGGAAACAGTGTTGCCTCCGAGTTTTTTTGAAATATAAAACGTTGAAACCGACGGAACAAAAACCATTGTAAAGCCCGAAGCGATTCCCGGAAGGCTCAACGGAAGAACAATTTTTCCGAGAACGGCAAGCTTGTTTGCGCCGAGGTCTTCCGCCGCCTCAATGAGTCCGTGGTCAAGCTTCGCCATGATTGAGTAAAGCGGAAGAATCATATACGGAATGTAGTTATAAACCATTCCGAGAATGACTGCGCCGTCCGTATTTATCATTTTTACGCTCGGAAGATGAAGCGCATTAAGTGCGGAATTGATGATTCCCGTGTCCTGAAGAAGAATCATCAGCGAGTAAGTTCTGATGAGAAGATTCATCCACATCGGAAGCATGACGAGCATCATCATCGTCCGCTGAACATTCAGCGAACTTCTTGCCATAATATAAGCAAGCGGATAAGCGATGACAAGGCTGATTATCGTTGCGATAAAGCCGAGCCAAATCGAGTTGAGCATGATGTCGCCGTAATGGCCTATGTCTTTGATATATTCAAGCGAGAAGTTTCCGCTTGCGTCCGTCAGTGAATAATAGACAACGAAAATCAAGGGAACCACAATGAAAATCGCCGCCCAAAGCATATACGGAGCCGCAACAACCTTTTTCGTCAGAGAAGTTTTGTTCATCGTCAATCCTCCTCTTCGGTGAGATCGGAAAGCTTTTCAAGTTCGTCACTGAATGAGCTGTAATCGCCGAACATTCCGGAATATTTGCTTTTCTTCATAACATGGATTGCGTCTGGTTCAATTTCAATTCCGATTTTCGTTCCGACGGGATAATAATCGGTCGTCTGAATCATCCATTTGAAGTTTTGAATGTCAACAATCATTTCAAAGTGAACGCCCTTGAAGGTGTTGGAAGTAATCGTTCCGAGGATTGCGCCCTCCTTCACGGGAACAACGTCAACGTCTTCCGGACGGATAACGATATCGACCGATTCGTTGACGGCAAAGCCTTTGTCAAGACACTGGAAAACAGCGCCGGAAAACTTCGCTTTAAAGTCGTCGAGCATGATGCCGTCAAGAATGTTGCTTTCGCCGATGAAATCGGCAACAAAAGCGTTTTTCGGCTCATTGTATATATCAAGCGGCGTTCCGATCTGTTGGATTTGTCCTTCGTTCATAACAACAACACGGTCGGACATTGAAAGCGCTTCCTGCTGATCGTGGGTAACGAAAATGAAGGTGATTCCGAGACGTTTCTGAATGTTCTTGAGTTCAACCTGCATATCTTTTCGCAGTTTCAGATCGAGAGCGGCAAGCGGTTCGTCAAGAAGAAGAACCCTCGGTTCAACGGCAAGCGCACGGGCGATTGCAACTCTCTGCTGCTGTCCGCCGGAAAGCGAGGCAACGTTTCTTCTCTGAAAGCCTTTGAGGTTGACGAGCGAGAGCATTTCTTCAACCTTTTTGCTGATTTCCTTCTCCTTCATGCGCTTGTTGCGAAGACCGAACGCAACGTTTTCATAAACGTTCAAATGAGGGAAAAGCTGGTATCGCTGAAAGATTGTGTTAACCTGACGTTTGTGCGGCGGAAGGTTGTTGATGTCCTTCCCTTCAAACATGACCTTTCCGCTGTCGGCTTCAAGAAAGCCCGCAATAATTCTTAGCATTGTTGTTTTTCCGCAGCCTGACGGTCCGAGGAACGTGATGAACTCCTTGTCTTTGATGTCGAGATCAATGTTGTCAAGAATAACCTCGTCGTCAAAAGTTTTGGAAATTCCTCTGAGTGAGATGATTGTTGAGTTGTCTTCCATTATCGATACAGACCCCTTTCCCTGCATAGCACGGTTGAGATTTTTTAAAATGTGCCATACGCGCTCGAATTAAGGTAATCATGAATTCTCCGAAAAGCCGTTTTTTGGTAAAAAAATACCGCCGTGAGAACTTCCGCCTGAC
Source organism: uncultured Eubacteriales bacterium (assembly GCA_934561055.1). Taxonomy (GTDB): domain Bacteria; phylum Bacillota; class Clostridia; order Oscillospirales; family Acutalibacteraceae; genus UBA6857. The sequence goes on along the minus strand of CAKTFN010000008.1, from coordinate 10,248 downwards.
GGACGTGTTCCCTCGTCGGTTACCACGGGTATATTAAGCGATGCCGAAAAGCACCTACAAAACATACGGTGAACTTCATATTAACGGTTTTTGAAAAGCCGTAAGAATTCATCGCTAACACTATAAAGCAAAATCTGCCAAATGTCAACAGTTTTTGAAAAATTATTTAAAATCTGGTTCTCCAAAAAGTCCCTCCACGCTTTTCAAACGGCTACCACAAGACGAAAAAAGCCGCCGCAAAAAGCGGCAGCTTTTGAATAAACGATAAAATTACTGTTCAACAGCATAAACGCTGACTTTTTTGCGGCTCTTGCCGTAACGCTCAAACTTAACCTTTCCGTCAACGAGAGCGAAAAGGGTGTCGTCCGAACCCTTGCCTACGCCGTTGCCCGGATGAATGTGAGTTCCGCGCTGTCTTACAAGGATGTTGCCTGCAAGAACGAACTGTCCGTCAGCACGCTTAACGCCGAGTCTTTTTGATTCGGAGTCACGGCCGTTACGGGTTGAACCCATACCTTTTTTATGAGCGAACAACTGAATGTTGATTTTAAGCATTGTGTTTGCACCTCCGTGTTATTTGTGAATAGTTTCGTTTTCAACCTTCAAATATTTCCTGTATTCTTCCGAAAGGGCTTCGAGATGAAGCCTGAAGCCTTCAAAAAGAGGCTGAAGCTCGTTTGCACGGGAAATCGGAACCGAAAGACTCAGGAAACCGCTTTCCTGTTCAACGTCAATTTCGGCGTCGATTTTATAAATATCGGTAACGGTGTTCGCAACCATGTAAGAACAGGAAGAAACGCTCGCACAAACGATGTCCTTTCCCCTTGCACGGTATCTGCTGTGACCGCTTATCTCAAAGCCGAAGATTGTTTCGTCTTCAGTCGAAAGAAATTTTGCAAGAATCATTCTCAGGCGTTGATTGCTGTGATCTGAAGCTTTGTGTAAGGCTGTCTGTGACCCATCTTGCGCTTTGCGTTTTTCTTTGCCTTATAGGTGAAGACAACAACTTTCTTTGACTTGCCGTTCTTCATAACCTTTGCGCTGACGGTTGCGCCCTCCACGAAAGGTGCGCCGACTTTGATTGAAGCGTCGTCAGCCGAAACTGCAACAACTTCACCGATGGTGATTTCATCGTCTGCTTGTGCGTCAAGCTTTTCAACGAAGATCTCGTCTCCGACTGAGACCTTGTACTGCTTTCCGCCGGTCTGGATAATTGCGTACATTTTCTTTCATTCCTTTATTATGGACTCGCTGCTTCGGGCGCAGGGAACTGCTTGTGGCACAGAGCCGCCCATTACATGCGGTATGACCGATTATATCAGATATTTTTCCCTTTGTCAACGGTTTTGGATGGTTTATTTTGCAAAGTTTTTGTTCTATAACGCAAAACAAAAACCGCAGCTTTTCGGGCTGCGGCTGTTCCAGTTTTGGTTGATATGTAATTATAAGCTGTTGAGAATTTCGGCTCTTTTTCTTTTTTATTTTTTAAAAAACCTTATTCTTATTGCAATATTATCGCCGTCTTGCTATAATTATATAGTATAATGCGAGCAATCGCAAAAGGAGGAAAAACGAAATGGCAACAGAACTCAAACGTACATACCCCTCATGGCTCAAGGGAGAAGTTAAGAGCAAGCAAAAAGAGTACACCGAAGAGACCCCTCTCCTTTCCGACGACGGAACGCTCCTCGCTCCGGGCTGGGCAAGGCATATGCTTTTTACCTATGACAACAAAAAGGTGAAGCACCCCATGCGCTCAAAGGAATGGGACTTTTATCAAATCAGCAACGGCAAATATATGGTTCAGATAAGCTTTGCGAACATCTCGTTCGGCGGCTATGTTTCGGCCGTAATCATGGATATCACCGACCCCGAAAAAAGCAAAAAGCTCGCCGGCGGAACAATCGCAAACTCAACCGCCCTTTTTGTCGGCGGAAAAAACAAGTATACCCTTCCTCCGAAGGGCGACGTTCCCAATAACGTTAAATATACCGTTACCGGAATCGGTAAGGCGGAGTTTGAATTCGACACGAGAGAAACCGAAAGAAGCCTTTATTTCAAAGGAAAATCCAAGGGCAAGGACGTTGTTTGCGACTTCACAATGGATATTCCCGAAGGACTTGAAAACATCACAACCGTTCTTCCGTTCAAAGGCTTCCCCGACCGCTTTTTCATGACCACAAAACAGAATTGTATGCCGTGCGGCGGTACTTTCCGCTTCGGCGACCAAATCTTTGAATTTTCAAAGGAAGACACCTTCGCATGCCTTGACTGGGGCAGAGTCAACACGCCGTATCAGCTTGTCTGGTACTGGGGCAACGGTTCAACCTATCTCACCGACGAAAACGGAAAGAAGCACATCTTCGGCTTTGAAATCACTTGGGGAATCGGCGACGAAAGCAACGCAACCGAAACCTGCATTTTCTATGACGGAAAAGCTCATAAGTTCGGTGCGGTTGACGTTGAAACCTTCCCGAAACCGGATAAGTATCTTGAACCGTGGCACTTTGTTTCCGAGGACGGAAGGTTCGACTTCACAATGAAGCCGATGTTTGATAATCACAACGACACCAACGTTCTCAACGCTCTTCGTATGCATTCCCATCAGGTTCACGGACGCTGGAGCGGTACGGCTGTTCTTGACGACGGAACAAAAATTGTTGTTGACGATATGTACGCTTTTTGCGAATACGTTGAAAACAAGTGGTAATTTCGTCAAAACGCACAAATTTAGCCTTTCAAACTTGTGAATTTTAACAATATTAAATCTTGAAACATTCGTTCAAAAATGGTAAAATAAAAACACAGGCAGATGAAATATTCTGCGAATCTCTTATGAAAGGAATGTCTGTTTTATGAAAAAGATCATTTGTAAAAGAGAATATGATACCGATTCTTCAACTCTTGTGAAGAAGTATACCGAAGGCGAACTCGGCGACGCAGCCGGCTTTGAAGAAAGCCTTTATCAGACCGAAAAAGGTCTTTACTTCCTTTATGTCAACGGCGGAAGCGAATCGCCTTACTCAAAGGAGGACATCAAGTCCCTTTCAAAAGCAAAAGCCGAACAGTGGCTTGAAAAGCACTGAGCATAAGCTTTCAGAAAAAAATTACGGGCTGCCGAAAATTCGGCGGCCCGTTTTTCGTTTTCATCCGTTATCCGTTGAGCGTCCAAACGCCGAAGTTAAGATATCCGGCAAAGGTTACCCACACAAGGTACGGCACAAGAAGAAGACCGGAAGTCTTGTCGGTTCGATAATAATTAACTATCATCACAAAAATCACAAACCACAAAATCAAAAGCCAAATAAACGCAACAAGATATGCGCCGAAGTCAAAAAAGATTATGCTCCAGAAAAAATTGAAAAAAAGGTTCAGCGAGTAGATGTTCAATGCGTTGCGCCTCATCATCGGCTCACGTTTTCTTTTATTGAAAACGGTTGCAAAACTCACGGCCATGAGAACATAAAGAATTGTCCAAGCCACCGGAAAAACCCAAGCCGGCGGAGAAAGAAAAGGCTTTTCAAGGCTTTGATAAACATCACGGTTCCCCGCCGTCAAAAGTGCAGAAAGTCCGCCGACGGCGAGAGTTGCAAGAACGGAATAAACATAGTTTTTCACTTTGTTCCACATACGATTACCTCCGAAAATTCTTATCATATACTATGCAAAATCAAGATTTTTGATTCTTTCAATTCGTCTCACGGCGCAAAATCAATTCACGCTTGACTTCGCCTTGCGATTGTGATAATTTATTATCAACAAATCAAGGAGAACTTAAAATGATTTTTGACGTAAAAATTAAAAAAATTTCAGGAAAAGCAATCATTCCGACTTACGGCTCGCCTTTTTCCGCCGGAGCCGATCTTTATGCCTGCCTTGAATCTCCGTGTGAAATCAAACCCGGAGAAACCGCCTTCATTCACACCGGCCTTTGCGCCGAGCTTCCGGAAGGCTATGTCGGCCTTGTTTTTGCAAGAAGCGGTCTCGCCTGCAAGAAAGACCTTGCCCCGGCGAACAAAGTCGGCGTAATCGACAGCGATTACAGAGGCGAAATCATGGTTGCAATTCATAATCACGGAAGCGAAATCCGCACCGTCGAACACGGCGAAAGAATCGCCCAGCTTCTCATCATGCCGTACGTTACGGCAAACTTCATTCCCGCCGACGAACTTTCGGACACCGAAAGAGGTTCGGGCGGCTTCGGTTCAACGGGAAAATAATTTTTTGAGGTGAAAAAATGGTTTTATATTTTTCGGGCACAGGCAACAGCCGTTTCGTTGCAAGAAAAATTTCTCTCGCCCTCGGCGACGAACTTGTTAATCTCGGCGAAAAAATAAAACAAAACGACTTCTCCCCTCTTTGCGATGAAAAGCGCTTTGTTTTTGTTGTTCCGACCTATGCTTGGCGGATTCCGCACATCGTTGAAAGCTTTCTCAAAAAAGCAACGTTTGACGGCGCAAAAAAGGTCTGGTTCGTGATGACCTGCGGCGGCGAAATCGGAAACGCGGAAAAACACCTTCTCTCTCTTTGCAAAGAAAAAGGCTTTGAGTATATGGGCGTTTATCCGGTGGTAATGCCGGAAAACTATGTTGCGATGTTCTCCGTTCCGAGTGAAAGCGAATCGAAAAAAATCATCGAAAACGCAGAACCGAAAATTCAAGACGCCGCTTTTCTCATCGGAGAAAACAAAAAATTTCCTCAGCCGAGAAATAATCTTTATGACCGTTTCATGAGCGGTCCCGTCAATCAAATTTTCTATTCATTATTCGTAAAAGCGGATGCGTTCACCGCAAACGAAAAATGCATCGGCTGCAAAAAGTGCGAAATTCTTTGCCCTTTGAACAACATCAAAATTCAGAACGGCCGTCCCGTTTGGGGAAAGGACTGCACTCACTGCATGGCCTGCATCTGCCTTTGCCCCGAAGAAGCGATCGAATACGGAAAAAAGAGCAAAGGGAAACGGCGCTATCACCTTGATTGAATCAACATTTTTACTCATGCAAAAGCCGCAGCCGGAAACCTCCGACTGCGGCCGTTTCTTTGTTTTTTAAAGGTCTTTTCCGATGCTTTCGGTGAAGGTTTTAACCGCATCGTCCCATTGGGAATACTCTTTTTGTCCTCGTTTATCCTTAAAAATACCGAGCGACTCGCAGTATCTTCCGACGAAAGACGAAACCTTCAGCGCACCTTCGTAATTCATGTGGTCGCCCTTGTCCCTCGTGTCGGTCTGCCAATTAATCGGAACCTCTTTCCTGAGCGTATTCATATCAAGGTAATCGCAGCCGAGCTGCTTTGAAAAATCTTCAATCGCATTGTGCTTTCTCATATCCCAGTTTTTGACGCTCGGCGTGCTGACAAGAACAAGCTTTGCTCCGTTACGTTCGCAGAGCTTTTGAATTTTTTCAACATAAGTTCGGTTCTTTCTCGGAAAGCTTTCTCTCATTTTTGTCGGGCGCATATAGCCCTTCTCATCGGCAGGATTTATTCCGTTCGTATAAATATATCCCTTGTTGATTTCGGTGTTTGAAAGGTCAACGCCGAACGACCAGTCACGGAAGCTGAGCGTTTTCCAACGGTTGTGATAGCGGAAAACGGAAAGCTTTTCCGAAAGCTTTTGCGTGACAATGTCGGAATAAGTGAACGAGCGATAAATTGCATTCGTTTCAAGCATTACGACCTTCGGCTTTTGAGTTTGAAACGTTTTTTCGAGAAATTCATAGGAATAGCAAAGGATTTGAGCCGACGTTGCGCAGACATAAGGCGTATAACCGTAATCCTTCCAAACCTTCAGCGGAACGAACGCACTGTAAGCCTCGCTGTCGCCGACAATGAGAACGTCAATTGTGTTTTTCGGTTCGCTGAGGATTCCGTTTGCGGTTGCGTCAAGCATTCCGGCGTCCTTTGAGTTGCTCTTCGGCTGAAAAAGGAGCGAAGTTCCGAGGAGAAGAACAAGAAGAATCAATGCAAAGCAAACAATCCGTCCTGCGGTTTTTGCAAATTTTTTCATACTGCTCATCCTCCTTAAAACTCGGCGTACATCGGATCGACCGGAATATATCCCGGACCGTATGCGCCGAAAATAACAATGAACATAATGAGAGCAAGAAGAACGACCCAGCGGACGGCAACGCTTTTTTCGCAGACGTTTTTCTGAACGTCAATGCCCTTTTCTCTCAACACTCCGACAACGAAAACAATGAGAACAACAACAAGAACAATCGTAAGATCCTGAATGTCAACGCCGAGTGGAGAAAGCGTCTCCTTGTTAAGCGGGAAAAACTTTATGTTTTTGAACATAATCGCAAACATCGAAAGGCCGGCTTTCAGTCCGTTCGCACGGAAGAAAAGCTCACCGATTACAACAAGAACGCTCGTCCGAAGCATTTGAAACGCACGGAAGAAAAAGTTGTCCTGTGAAAGATGAAGCTTTTCGTTTATTGCCTTCGTCAGCGGCGACGCAATGTTTCCGAGAAGAATCAGCGCAAAATGATACATTCCGAAGAAAATATAGCTCCACGCCGCACCGTGCCAAAGTCCGTTTGAAAACCAGACGCAGAAAAGAGCGATTGCGCCGGCAAGAAGCGGGCCGAAATGATTTCCGAGCTTTTTTCTTGCGGACGAAGTGAGATTCTTCATCGGCTTTGACATTGTCACGGGATAGAAAATATAATCCTTGAACCAAGTTCCGAGCGTAATGTGCCAACGCTGCCAAAATTCCGAAATGCTTTTTGAAAAGAACGGACGACTGAAATTTTCCGGCAATGAAATGCCGAAGATTTGAGCCGTTCCGAGAACGGCGTCCATCGTTCCGGAAAAGTCCATATAAAGCTGAACGGTATAAGCAACTGCGCCGAGCGCAATCATCGGTCCGCTGTAATTTTTATAATTATTGAAAAGTTCCTGAACAAGCGGATTGAGTCTGTCGGCAACAACAAGCTTTTTCATGTAACCGTAAAGAATCCTTGACAGTCCCAAAAGGAAGTTGCTGTAATCAATTTGGCGAACTTCCCAAAGTTTTTGAGCCGTTTGATTATATCGGCAAATCGGCCCTTCGACAATCTGAGGGAAAAACGAGATAAAAAGACCGAGACGGAAAACGTTTTCGTCCGCCGGAACAACGCCGCGGTAAACGTCAATCAGATAAGAAACCGCCTGAAGGGTGAAGAACGAAATTCCGATGGGCATTATGAACTTTGGAATTTCAAGAATAAGCGACGAACCGCAAAGTTTCAAAAGGCTGTTTATGTTTCCGGTAAAAAACGGCGAATACTTAATCATCAAAAGTGCGCCGATATGAATAACAATCGCAAAGGCAAGCACAAGACGGCTCTTTTTTTGAAAAAGCTTTTTGACTTCTTTCCGATTTTCACGCTCCGTTTCTTTGAGTACCTGTTGCTTTTGAGCGTTGATTCGGTCAAGCCACAGTCCGAAATGATGAACGGACATCACGGTTATCAAAAGGAAAAGAATGAGCTTTCCGCTGATGAGCCAGAAGAAAATCATACTTGCGGCAAGAAGATAATATTTTTTTGCCTTTTTCGGCATAAGCAGGTAAAGAATTATGCAAACCGGCAGGAAAAAATACAGGTATGCATTTGAAAAATACGAAGTCAGCTCCGAATACCTTCCGGCATACAGAAGTTCGGACAGTTTCATCTTTTCACGCTCCTTTCAGAAGTAGCTTTGTTTTTTTACGCGTAAAGACGCTTTTCGGGATTTTCGGAATTTAAATAATATTATATCTTCAGGCACGGAGTCGTTTGATAATTAACCGTGTACAGACTGTAAAAAAACTGTCATATCCCGTCGTAACCCTCAATCCGAAGAGTAATTCTAACGGAAAATAATTAAAATTGCAATACGCTTTTCTCAAGATTTTCTTAAAATAAGGTTACTTTTTTGTAAGATTTTTTTACTCACTTTGAAATTTTAACGGCTCGTTCATTGAAAAGAGTAGAAAAATATAGTAAAATGTTTTTGTACAATCGAATACCGTGCAATCGAGACTTCTCGAAAGGAAGAAAATATATGATTAAAATTATTCCAAAGCCGTATGAACTCATTGAAAAAGAAGGGTTTAAGCAATTCGACGAAAACTCAACCATTTATATATCAAAAGAACTTGAAGGCTGCGCCGAAAGCTTTCTTTTCGCCTTTCCCCTTTTGAAGGAACACAGAACTTTCAAAAGAACCGAAGACCCGGAAAAAGCCGACATAAGGCTCGTTTACAACAAGCTTCTTCCAAAGGAAGCTTATCGCATTGAGTCGGACGAAAAAAAGCTTTCAGTCTTTTCCGGAAGCGAATCGGGAATTCTTTACGCCGCAGTTTCAATCAAGCAAACAGCTTTTTTTGAAAAAGAAGATATTTTCGGAAAAGTTAAAATCCCTTGCTTTGAAGTTTTTGACAAACCGCGCTTCCGTTACAGAGGCGTTCAACTTGACGAATCCCGCCATTTCTTCGGAGCCGAAACCGTAAAGCGCCTTCTGAGACTCATGGCTTTTTACAAACTCAACGTCCTCCATTGGCACCTCACGGACGACCAGGGTTGGAGAATCGAAATCAAAAAGTATCCCCTTCTGACCGAAATCGGTTCAAAAAGAAAGGACACCGGAATCCACGGCTGGCATTCAACCGACTTTGAGGGAAAACCTTACGGCGGGTTTTACACTCAGGAACAAATCAAAGAAATCATCGCTTACGCTCAAAAGTTTAATATTACAATTATTCCCGAAATCGACATGCCGGCTCATTTTGCCGCCGCAATGGCATCTTACAATTGGCTCGGCTGCCGCGAAATTCCGTGTGAGGTTCACTGGTTCTTCGGCGGGGCGGTTCCTTTGAAAATGCATTGGCGTGACTGGAACCGTTCGGCCTGCGCCGGAAAAGAGAGTACATATGAATTCATCTTCGGCGTCATTGACGAGGTTGCAGAGCTTTTCCCGTCAAAATATTTTCATATCGGCGGCGACGAAGCGCCTAAGGACGAATGGAAAAAATGTCCCGAATGTCAAAAACGCATGAAGGAAAACAGTCTTTCAAACGTTGAGGATCTTCAGGGATATTTCAATAACCGAATTGCCTCCTATCTCAAAGAGAAAGGAAAAACTCTCATCGTTTGGAACGAAGCTCTCGCCGCAAACAATCTTGATCCGTCCGTTGTCGGTCAGTACTGGACGCCGAAAAACGACAAAAACGTTCTTCGTGAGCTGAAAAAAGGCCGCGAAATGATCATCAGCAAACACCAGGCTTTTTATTTCGATATGCCGTACTGCAAATATCCGCTTTCAAACACATATGACTTTGAGCCGACGGACAAAATTGTTCCGCCCGAATGCGAAAAGCAGATTCTCGGAATGGAGGGTCATCTCTGGACGGAGTGGATTGCGGACAGAGACAAGCTTGATATGCAGCTTTTCCCCCGTGCTCTCGCTCTTGCGGAAGACTGCTGGTCAAAAAAGAACGACAAAGACTCGGCCGCTTTTTACACAAAGCTTAATTATCACAAACGGATTCTCAAAGATCTCGGCGTCAACTATGCCGAAGACGAAATTTCAATGCCGAAGGGTCTTCTTCACAGAAGACGTGAGATCAGTCTCTGGAATATGAGAGATCAATACCGCGAAGTCAGAAAAAACAGAGAACTCAAAAAAGAAGAAAATTAACAGTCAAAAAACCGCCGAAAAAATCGGCGGTTTTTCTGTTGCTTATAAATCGTTTTTTTCGGTTTTGCTTAACCGCATCCATAGCCATTGCAATATGGCAATTACTGCGCCTTGCCGACCGGGGAAGGGATTTTCTGCACTACGGTGTATTTTTTATGCTGTCGTTTTAATCGCACCGTGTCTTATATCTTCACATCCGTCCGCTCCGCCGGGGGTACTTTTGTCGATTGAAACAAAACAAAGCAATGCAACGGGCTTTTTGTTCTATGCTTTTATGTTATCGTTTTGATTCGCACCGTGTTCTATTTCTTTTCATCCGTCCGCTCCGCTGGGGGCACTTTTGTCGATTGATACAAAAGTACCCAAAAAATCGCTTTTTGGTACGCCGCATTTGTGACCGAAATAGGATTTGCGGGGGAAAATCCGATTATCGTTCACGATGCAGCTTTAGCTGAGTTGTTCATAACTTTTTACAATCATACAGAAAGAAAAATCCGCCTGTAGTACAAAACCGTCGGTGCCCATTGTTTTAAAGCAAGGATTCAAGACAACAATATTCTTCTTTTCCTCGTGCGGATTTTAAGC
>CAKTFN010000007.1 GCA_934561055.1 uncultured Eubacteriales bacterium | reverse complement strand
ATTTCGTTCTTCGGAAGGCCTTTGTACCAAAGTGCGGTTGAAATCACGGCAGCAAAAACGGTAACAAGGAGCGTCATGGGTTAAATCTCCTCTTTTGCGCTTTTTGCCGTTTTGAGGCTCTGCTTTTCAATTACGGTCGAAACCGCAACCATGAGGAGCCAAATGACAGTGACTGCAACAGCCATCATTACGCCGACCGTTGCCATTTCGTGAAGCATTTGCGCCGCATCGGAAGGATTGGCCGCAGCGGTTAGGAACGGGAAGTACGGAACAATTTCGCCGTGCCAGAGATGTTCAAACGCAAGAAGGAAAGAACCGCCCCAAAGAAGGTTGGCAAGCCACTTGAGCTTTTTGTAAAACGGGGTTTTATTCTCGTTTTCAAAAGCGGTTTCAGAATTTGAAAATTTGATTGTTTCAGTTTTTTTTGCTCTTGAATGAAGAACACCGATCGCAACCGACGCAACGATTGCTTCGGCGGCGGGAACAACAAAACAAGCCATTATTTTTACCTCCGAAAAAATTGTTACAGTGTTTTTTAATCTGTTAATATATTATACAGAAAACTTTTAAATCAGTCAAGAGAATTGTCAACTTTTGTCTTATTACGGAAGATTTTTCCGGGAAAAGACAGGAATAAAAATTTTTTGAAAGTTTTTTCAAAAAACACTTGACAATTGAGTGACTGTTCAACTATAATACAGACAACAGATGAACAGTTGTTCAATCGTTCGGCCGTTCATCCGCTTCCAAAACTTTTTTCAAAGGGGATTGCTTATATGAAAAAGACTTATGCTATTGACGTTGACTGTGCGAACTGTGCCGCAAAAATGGAAGAGGCCGCCGCAAAGACCGAAGGCGTTTCCTCCGTCGTAATTTCCTTCATGGCTCAAAAAATGAAGGTTGAGTTTGAGGAAGGAGCAGACATTGAAAAAACAATGAAAACAGTTGTAAAAAACTGCAAAAAAGTTGAGGATGACTGCGAAATTTATATCTGATAAAACCTCAAAGATTTTTTCATGGGAGTGTTGTTATGAATAAGAAGCAAAAGAAGGTTCTGGTCAGAATTATTGTTTCTGCCGTTCTTGTTGTTGCGCTGACGGTTCTTTTTAGGTTCGTTGAGGTCGGCAAATGGATTCAGGCGGTTTTGTATCTGGTTCCCTACGCCGTTATCGGTTACGATATTCTCAAAAAGGCGGTCAAAGGAATTTTCAAGGGTCAAATTTTTGACGAAAACTTTCTCATGGCCGTTGCAACGGTCGGAGCGATAGGTCTCGGTGATTTCAGAGAGGGCGTTGCGGTAATGCTCTTTTATCAGATCGGTGAGCTTTTTCAGAGCGTTGCCGTCGGAAAAAGCAGAAAGAACATTACCGATCTTATGGATATCCGTCCCGATTATGCAAACGTTGAAGTTGACGGAAAGCTCACTCGGGTTGATCCCGACGATGTTGAAACGGGAACGGAAATCATCGTCAATCCCGGAGAAAAGGTTCCGATCGACGGCGTGATTCTTTTGGGCGAAACAACGCTTGACACGAGCGCTCTCACCGGCGAAAGCGTTCCGAGAAGCGCAAAGGCGGGCGATGATGTCATCAGCGGCTGCATCAACCTTTCCGGCTCAATCAAAATCAAAACAACGAAGGAATTCGGCGAATCGACCGTTTCAAAAATACTTGACCTTGTTGAAAACTCAAGCATGAAAAAGTCGAGGTCGGAAAACTTTATCACAAAATTTGCAAAGTATTATACTCCGGTCGTTTGCATCGGTGCACTCGCTCTTGCAATTCTTCCTCCGGTTTTTAAACTTATAACCGGAAGCGCTCCGCTGTGGGGCGAATGGATAACGAGGGCACTGACCTTCCTTGTAATCAGCTGTCCGTGTGCGCTCGTAATTTCAATTCCGCTGAGCTTTTTTGCCGGAATCGGCTGTGCTTCAAGCAACGGAATTCTTGTCAAGGGTTCAAACTATCTTGAAGCCCTTTCGGATGCAAAGTATATTGTTTTTGACAAAACCGGAACGCTCACAAAAGGCGTTTTTGAAGTTACCGGGACTTATCCTTCCGAGGGTTTTTCAAACGATGAGCTTCTTTATTACGCCGCTTATGCCGAAAGCGGTTCAAGTCATCCGATCAGTGTAAGCCTTAAAAAGGTTTTCGGCAAGGATATTGACAGAACAAAGGTTTCCGATATTAAGGAAATTTCCGGCCACGGCGTTTCGGCTGTTGTTGACGGAAAGAACGTTCTTGCCGGAAACATCAAGCTTATGAATAAAGAAGGCGTAAGCGTATCCGTGCTTCACGATGAGGGAACGGTTGTCTATGTTGCCGTTGACGGAAAATATGCCGGCTGCATCGTAATTTCCGACGTCGTTAAACCGACTTCAAAGGAAGCAATCAAAAAACTCAAGGAAAACAAAATCAAAAAGACCGTCATGCTCACGGGTGACTCGGAGAAAACCGCCGCCCGTGTTGCAAAAGAAATCGGTCTTGATGAATACCGTGCTCAGCTTCTTCCGGCGGATAAAGTTACCGAAGTTGAAAAGCTTCTTGACGAAAAGGGCGAAAAGGAAAAGCTTGTTTTCGTCGGAGACGGAATTAATGACGCACCTGTTCTTTCAAGAGCGGATATCGGTATTGCAATGGGTGCACTCGGTTCGGACGCCGCAATCGAAGCGGCTGACATCGTTCTTATGGATGACGACCCGGCGAAGATTCCGCTGGCTTCAAAAATTTCAATCAGAACGCTCAAAATCGTTAAAGAGAACATTACCTTCGCACTTTTGATCAAAGCCGTTTGCCTTGTTCTCGGCGCAATCGGAAAGGTGAATATGTGGTGGGCGATTTTTGCCGACGTCGGCGTAATGGTCATCGCCGTTCTCAATGCAACGAGGGCGCTGAAATTGAAAAAATGAGTTATATAAACAAAAAATCCCGGCCGAAAACGGTCGGGATTTTTATTGTTTTGTTTTTGATTATTCTTCAAACGTTCCGTTCTCGATTGCGGTGATCTGGTCAACTCTGCGCTGATGCCTTCCGCCTTCAAACTCGGTTGAAAGGAAAACGTCAACCATTTCAATCGCAAGTCCGGCGCCGACAACCCTTCCGCCGAGGCAGAGGGCGTTTGCGTCGTTGTGAAGCCTTGTATATTTTGCACTGAACCAGTCCGAACAGCAGGCCGCACGAATACCCTTAACTTTGTTCGCCGCCATTGAAATTCCGATTCCGGTTCCGCAGCAGAGAATTGCCTTTTCGCTTTCGCCGTTTGTTACGCTTTTGCAAACCATGTATGCGATTTTTGCGTAATCGACCGAATCGGTTGAGTATGTTCCGAAGTCCTTGTATTCGATTCCTTTTTCGTCAAAATGCTTTTTTATTTCCTCTTTGAGAAGGAATCCGCCGTGGTCTGCTCCGATTGCTATCATTTTAAAAAACTCCTTAAATTATATTTTGTGCTGATTTTATGCAGCTTTTTTATTATTTGTTGTTGAGCTTTTTTGCTCTGAGTTCTCTTTCCGCCTGCGGAAGTCTGAGATAAACCGGCATAAGCTGTGCTGCCGAAAGAAGCTTTTCTTCGCTGAAATTGCGGAAAGCGCAGATTCCGACGCTTGCGCCGTTTTGAAACCTTGTGAGAGCCGCGGCGGCACGATAACCGAGTGCTTTTTCGCAAATTTCGGCTCCGTCACCGACAAAAACAATTTTTTTCTCAAAACCGGAAAGCTTTTCTTTGAGGTCGTCGATTTTAATCGCCTCGTCTTCCGTGAGCCTTTTGACTTCGTTTTCGCAAACGTCAAAAATCGCACAGTATACCTGATTGCACCTTGCGTCCATAACCGAACAGGCGATTACGTCTTGTCCGAGAAGGTTATAGGCAAGAGCTTCGAGCGTTGAAACGGAAAGGCATTTTTTCCCCGTTCCGTCCGCAAGACCCTTGACTGCGGCAATGCCGATTCTGATTCCGGTGAAAGAGCCGGGACCTGCGCTGCAGGCAAAAAAGTCAATGTCCGAAAGCTCGGTTTCGGAGTTTTTGAGCGCCGAATCAATCATCGGAAGAAGCGTTCTCGAGTGGGTGAGGCCTGCATTGGTCGAGCAAAGGCTGATGATTCTTTCGCCTTCGGTGACCGCAACCGAAGCGCAGACCGCACTTGTGTCAACAGACAAAATTTTCATATTCACCGTATCCTTCAAATTTAAAAATGCGCTGATTGTCCTCTTCGCCCCGTTCGATATAAATGCGAAGCGTGTTTTCCGGGAGGGCGTTTTCGATGTTTTCGCTCCATTCGCTTGCGATGACCGCCCCTTCACGGTAGTAATCGAAAAAGCCGGAGGAATAAAGGTCGTCCCACGTTTCAACCCTGTACATATCGAAATGATAAAGAGAAACGTTTTTTCCGTGGTATTCGTGGACGAGAGCAAAGGTCGGGCTTGTAACCTCGCAGTCAATGCCAAGTCCCTTTGAAAGTCCCCTTGTGAAGGCGGTTTTTCCCATTCCGAGTCCGCCGAAAAAGGCGATGACAACGGGAGTCGAAAGCTTTTTTGCAACCTTTTTTGCAAGCTCTTCGGTTTCTTCAACGCTGTTTGTTTTTGTGATAAACAAAAAAACACCTCATAAATCAAATCTTGTTTTACCGATATATTGTATCACAAAACGGCGAGAAGTCAACGCAATCACTTGAAATATCGGATAAAATATTATATAATTATTTATCAAACTCCAAAAACCGCGATACGCGCGGAGAATATTAAAGAATAATGGGACGTGGTCTGATTTTATGTATAAAAAAATTAAAAAAGCGGTTAAAGAAACCGATAAATTGTTTTTGCTTCTTTGTCTTGTTCTTTCCGCTGTCGGAACGGTGATGGTCGCTTCGGCGAGCCACAGGACTTCCGACGGTGCGCTCCTTTCGAGAGATGCGAAGGTTATGGTTCTTGCGCTTGCACTGGGAGTTGTTGCCTGCATGGTAATCTCGTTCGTTGACTATGACATAATAATCAAGCTTTGGCCGATTATTGCGGCGGGTTCGCTTTTTTTGATGCTTTTGCTCATTCCGTTCGGCGTCACGCCTTCCGGACGTGAAGACGCACGTTCATGGCTGAAAATCACCGGCACGCTTTATCTTCAGCCGTCGGAGATTTTGAAAATCGGCTTCATCATAACCTTTTCAAAGCATTTGAGCGTTCTGAAAAACGACCTTTCAAGCGTTAAAAACGTTTTTTTCCTTTGCGTTCACGCAATGATTCCGATTGCCCTCGTTGTCTATACGGGCGACATGGGCTCGGCGCTCATTTTCATGATGATGTTTGTCGGAATGATGTTCATCGGCGGAGTGCATTGGATTTATTTTCCGCTCGGAATCGTTGCTGTCGGGGCGGCACTTCCGGTTGTCTGGTATAAGATTTTCGACAACATTCAGCGTGACCGAATCCTCGCTCTTATCGACCCGCAGTCTTACCCGAACGAAATTTATCAGCAGCAGCAGGCGAGCAACGCAATAAGAGAAGGCGGCTTTTTCGGAACCGGCCTTTTCAACGGACCTTATACACAAAGCGGCTCCGTTCCCGAAAGCTCAAACGACATGATTTTTTCCGTAATCTGCGAAGAAACCGGGCTTGTCGGCGCATTTGTTTTGCTTTTGCTTTTTGCGCTTCTTGCAATCAGAATTATTTATGTTGCAAAAAGGTCAAACAATTATGCCGCTTCAATGCTTTGCTACGGCGTGATGTTCATGATCATCTCTCAGGTTGTAATCAATATCGGAATGTGTCTCAAGCTCCTTCCGGTTATCGGAATCACCCTTCCGTTCATAAGCGCCGGCGGTTCGTCGGTTGTCAGCCTTTATCTTGCGGTCGGGCTTGTTTTGAGCGTATACCGTTCATCCGGAGCAATCGGTTATGAAGATGATTACCGCTTTGCGAGAATTGCAAGACAGCTTTGATTTTGCCGCCCGAAAGAGGACGGGCGTCAAATAAAGAAAATTTTTTTAAAAGGAGAAGAGAAAATATGTTCTCAAACGTTTTTTATTCAAAGGTCAGAACAATAGTTGCCGCCGTTTTGTGTGCGGTTTCGATTTTTGCAACTCCGCTCACAAGCTTTTGGGGCGACGCTTACAAAAGCGGAACGTTTCCGGAAATTGATGTTTCCGAATGTGCGCCGGATTGTGTTCGTGTAATGTCGTTCAACGTGAGAGCTTATGACGTCAACAAGGTTCCGAACGAATTCAGAAACAACCTCGTCGTTGATGAAATTTTGAAAATTCTTCCCGATTCCCTCGGCGTTCAGGAGCTTCGTGTTCCGGCATACGTTACGCTCGTTAAAAAGCTTTCCGCTTTTTATTCGAGCGTCGGAGCCGACAGGGACGGAAACTTTTTCAGCGAACGTTCAACGATTTTTTATCTCAAAGGAAAGTATAAGCTCGTTGACAGCGGAACGTTTTGGCTTTCGGAAACACCGGGCGAAAAATCCTTCGGCTGGGACGCCGCCTGCAGACGGGTCTGCACATGGGCGATTCTTGAAAACAGGGCGACCGGCGAGCGTTATGCCCACGCAAACACCCATTTTGACCACATGGGAGAAGAGGCGAGGGCCAATTCGCCGAAGCTCATTTCAAAGCTTGTCAGGGGAAAGTTTCAAAATCTTCCCGTTGTCTTCACCGGAGATTTGAACGCAACGCCCGAAAGCTCCGTTTATAAGGAGATGACCTCCTTCGGGCTTCGGGACGCTTCTTTGGCTGCGGAGGACAGCCTCACTTACGGAACGTTCCACGACGGCGACGCAGTGAACAACACGGACGAAACGCTCGATTATATTCTTGTCAACGACAAGGTTTCGCCCCTCGTTTTCAGAACCGTTACCGTCGGAGTTTACGGTCGTTACGTTTCGGATCATTTTCCGATTTATGCGGACGTAAAATTTAATTGATAAAAAAACGGTCGTGACGTTTGATCACGGCCGTTTTTAAAATTCAGAACCAATAGTCATGCATTTCCTTGAGAAGCTCCGGAGTGATTTCGCAGCCGCTGCTTTCACCGATTACCGAGTCTATTTTGCAAAACGGACAAACGGCAGTGTCGCCGTCTTCGTCCTCGATGCACCCGGTGATTTCCGAAGAATTGAAAATTTTTCCGCAGAAAAAGCAGCCGCATTTTTGTTCTTCTTCAAGAAACTCCATGTTGTTAACGCTGAATTCGTTGATTTTTTGAAGTTCGTTTTCCGAAAGCATAAATTCATAACCTTTCAAAAAACCGTACCCCGAACAGTTTTCAAGGGTACGGTTTTGTTTTTATACTCAGCTTCTGAGATTGATTCCCATTTTTGCAAGGGCGTCGATAGCCTTTTTCATTGCCGAATCGGATTCCTCGTCGGTGAGGGTGTGGTCGGCGGCTCTCATCTTGATGCTGAAGGCAACGCTCTTCATCTTGTCCGGAATCTGCGAACCGACATAGACATCGAAGAGGGTGATGTCTTCAAGAATCTTTCCGACTGCGCCGGAAATTGCCTTTTCAAGCGTCATAACGGGAAGGTCAATGTCGCAAACAAAGGCGAGGTCACGGCTTGAGGCCGGGAAGCGGGGAAGGGGCTTGTAAACACGCTTGAGATTGCCGAACTTGATGAGCGAAGCAAAGTCGAGCTGTCCGATGTAAGCCTTTGCGCCGATTCCGTAATTTGAAAGGACGGCCGGGTGAACTTCGCCGAGATAACCGATTTGAACGTCGCCGATTTTGAGGGCGGCGGTTCTTCCGGGGTGGAAGGTCGGGTCGTCGGTAACGGGAACAACGTCGTAACCCGAAACGCCGGTGACGTAAAGAAGCTCTTCGATAACGGCCTTGAGCGAGAAGAAGTCAACCGTGTCGCCATACATTCCGAGGGTAACTTTTACGTTTTCGTCGGGAAGCTTTTCGGTTCCGTTATAGATGTATTCGTTTGAAATTTCAAAGAGCGAAGCCGCCGCATTTCTGTTGTTATAGTTCCTTGAAAGGACGTCAAGCATGGAGGGGATAACGGTGGTTCTCATAACGCTTGTGTCCTCGCCGAGCGGGTTTGAAATAACAACGCCGCTTCTTCTCGGGTCGTCCTTTGAAAGTCTGATTTTGTCATAATGCTTCGGGCTGATGAACGAGAAGGTTGCAATTTCCGAAAGGCCGCAGCCGAGAAGGGTTTGAGAAACAAGCTTTTCCATTTTCTGCTCCGGGGTGAGCTTTGCGTTTGCAACGCCGCCGAGCTTTCTGTTCGGAATGTTCTGGTAGCCGTAAAAACGTGCAATCTCTTCCGAAATATCCGCCTGATGTTCAATGTCGTTTCTGAACGAGGGAGCGGTTATAACGCCGTTTTCAACCTTGAAATCAATCGCTTCAAGGATTCTCTTCTGCTCCTCTGCGGAAACGTTGATTCCGATGAAATCGTTGACCCACTGCGGCTCAAACGGAAGGGTTCTGTCCTTTTTGACCGATTTGTCGCAGTCGATAATTCCGTTCACAACGTCGCCGGCGTCAAGCTCTTCAACAAGCTCAAGCGCACGAAGAAGCGCAGGCATACAGTTTTCCGGGTCAAGCTCTTTTTCGTATCTTCCGCTCGCTTCGGTTCTCATGCCGAGGTTCTTTGCGGTGATTCTCGTTGTCGGACCGTTGAAGCAGGCGCTTTCAAAAACGATTGTGTTCGTGTCGTCCATGATTCCGCTGTATTCGCCGCCCATAACTCCGGCAACGGCAACGGGCTTGCTCTTGTCGGCAATTACGAGCATTTCCTCGGTGAGGTCACGCTCAACGCCGTCAAGGGTAGTGATTTTTTCGCCGTTCTTTGCGGTTCTGACAATTACGCTGTTGCCTTCAAGGAAGCGAAGGTCAAAAGCGTGCATAGGCTGACCGTATTCGAGCATAACATAGTTTGTGATGTCAACGATGTTGTTGATAGGTCTTACTCCGCAGGCACGAAGTCTTTCTCTCATCCAGCGGGGAGAGGGCTTTACCCGAACGTTTTGAACAACCGCACCGCAGTAACGGTAGCAGCGGTCGGGGTTGAGAATTTCAACCGAAAGAAGCTCGTTGACGTCTCCGCCCGAGCCTTTAACGGCCGGCTCGTGCTTTTTGAACGGAACGCCGAAGGTTGCCGAAGCTTCACGTGCAAGTCCGATGATCGAAAGGCAGTCCGGTCTGTTTGAGGTGATTTCAAATTCGGTAACGGTGTCGTTGAGGCCGATTGCCTCACGAATGTCAATGCCGAGAGTTTTGTCGCAGTCGTCGCCGAGAACGAAAATTCCGTCCTCAATTGCATAGGGAAAGTCGTGAACGGTGAGACCAAGCTCGCCGAGCGAGCAAAGCATACCGCAGCTTTCAACGTCTCTGAGCTTTCCTTTTGTAATGTGCTGTCCGCCGTGAACGTAGGAATCGTCCATCGCAACGGGAACAACGTCGCCCTCTTTGAGATTTTGTGCGCCGGTAACGATTTGAATGTTTTCGTCTTTGCCGACGTTTACCGAGCAAATCCACATATGGTCGGAATCCGGGTGGCGGGTGAGCGAGTCGATTCTTCCGGTAACGATGTTTGAAAGCTCGCTGCCTTCAACCTCAAAGGCCTCAACCTTTGAACCGGAGAGGGTCATTTCGTCTGCAAATTTTTTGTCGCTTACGTCAAGATCAACAAAATCAAGAAGCCATTTTTTTGAAAGATTCATTCTTAAAGCACCTCCTTAAAACTGGTTGAGGAATCTGACGTCGTTCTCATAAAGAAGACGCATATCGTCAATGTTGAAGCGGAACATAACAAGTCTTTCAAGACCGATGCCGAAAGCAAAACCGCTGTAAACGTCGGGATCGACTCCGCAGTTTTTAAGAACCTTCGGGTGAACCATTCCGCCGCCGAGAATTTCAATCCAGCCTTCGCCCTTGCACATCGGGCAGCCTTTTCCGCCGCAGTTGAAGCATGAAACGTCAATTTCGCACGAAGGCTCGGTGAACGGGAAGTGGTGCGGTCTGAGTCTGATTTTCGTGTCCTCGCCGTAAAGACTTTTTGCAAAATCTTCCAAGCAGCCCTTGAGGTCGGCCATAGTGATGCCCTTGTCAACAACAAGGCCTTCAATCTGATGGAAAATCGGCGAATGGGTTGCGTCAACGGCGTCGGAGCGATAAACACGGCCGGGAGCGATTACTCGAATCGGCGGAGCCTGCTTTTCCATGACACGAATCTGGCAGGGAGAGGTCTGGGTTCTCAAAAGCATATTTTCCGTGATATAGAAGGTGTCCTGAGTATCTCTTGCCGGGTGGTTCTTCGGAATATTGAGCGCTTCAAAGTTATAGTAATCCCATTCGATTTCGGGACCCGAGGCAACGGAAAAGCCCATTCCGAAGAAGATATCCTTAACCTCGTCAAGCACGATTGAAAGCGGGTGCTTGTGGCCGAGGGGAACACGGTTTGAGGGGAGGGTGACGTCAATTTTTTCGCTCTTGAGCTTTTCTTCGAGCATTCTTTCTTTGATTGAATCGACTCTTCCGGAAATTTTTCCTTCAAGGTCGGCTCTGATTTCGTTTGCAAGCTGGCCGATTACGGGTCTTTCTTCGGCGGAAAGCTTGCCCATCTGCTTGAGAATTGCGGTGAGTTCGCCCTTTTTGCCGAGGAATTTAACTCTGACGGAATCAAGATCCTGCAAAACAGAAGCTTTTTGAAGTTCTTCAATCGCACTTTTGCGGATTGCTTCAAGTTGTTCTTTCATTTTGAAATCATTCCTTTCGTTGTATGTGTGAATTAAGAGGCAAAACAAAAAGCTTCGTCCCCATAAGTAGGGACGAAGCTGAAAATCAAAATACTCCGCGGTACCACCCTAATTTTTGCAAAAAGCAAACACTCCTTGTACCCGTTAACGGAGGTAACCCGTTGAGACCTACTTTTTTTCAGCCCCACCGCTCCAAAGTGAACTTCGGCGTTTTTTCGATGAAGCGGCTTTCAGCCTGCGCCGCCCCTCTCTGAAACGAAAAAAGAACGCTTACTCTCTTTTTCATTGCGTTATCTTCTGATACTTTAACATAAATCGAACTTTTTTTCAAGAGTTAATCAAAAAAATATTTTAATTTCGGCGAAAGTGTGATACAATGAAGCGGTAATCACGGAAAAATGTTTGAAAGGTGGATTATTTATGCGACTTCTCAACTGCGATGAAATGAAGCAGGTTGAAAAATACACGGCGAAGTACGGCTTGAGCTATCAGCGTATGATGGAAAACGCCGGAGCCGCTTGCACAAGAAACATCAGAAACATCATCGAAAGCGAAAAAACAAGAAGGCGAAACATTGTTGTTGTCTGCGGAAAAGGGAACAACGGTGGAGACGGCTTTGTTGTTGCGAGAAAATTTGCCGAAAACGGCTATAACGTCTGCATTGTTCTTGCCTCCGGCTATCCGGGAAGTCCCGAAGCCGAATATATGTATAAAATGGCCGTTGACATTGCAATCCCGACCGTCTGGTACGACGCCGACAGAGCAAAGGCGATTCAAACCGTAAAAAGCGCCGACGTTGTTGTTGACGCAATTTTCGGCTTCAGCTTTTACGGCTCGATTTCCGAAGACATGAAGATGCTCATTAACGAAATGTCGCAGGCGAACGGTCTCAAGTTTGCAATCGACGTTCCGAGCGGAGTTTACTGCGACAGCGGTTACCGTGACCCGAACTGCTTTGTTGCCGATTACACGATTGCGATTTCCGCCCTCAAGCCGGCGCACATTGTTCATCCGGCGTCCGACTGCTGCGGAGACATAATCATCGCAAACATCGGAATTCCCGAGGACAGCTATAACTTCATCAACAATTCGATGTATACCTATAATAAGACCGAAATCGGAAATCTTTTTCCGTACCGTGACCCCTGCGCTCACAAGGGTACTTTCGGCCGGCTTCTTTCGATTTGCGGAAGCCGTTCAATGCCCGGCGCCGCCGCACTTGCGGCAAAGGCGGCTCTTCGTAGCGGTGTCGGTCTTGTCACCTGCGCTTTTCCGGAGTGTATTTATAACACCATGACCGCAAAGCTCACGGAAACGCTTTTCATGCCGCTTGAAGGAAATGCACAAGGAACGCTTTCGTCCGGCTGCACCGAAAAGCTCATCGCTTCGCTTGAAAATTTTGACGCAATCCTCATCGGTTGCGGACTCGGCGTGAACGAGGACACCGAGGCCGTTCTCAAGGCCGTTTTGGAAAACGCAAAAGTTCCTGTTGTTGTCGATGCCGACGCACTCAATATCATTGCAAAAAACAAAACGCTTCTTGAAAACGTTTCCGCTCCGGTGATTCTCACTCCGCACCCCGGAGAGATGAGCAGACTCACGGGTCTTCAGACGAACCTCATTCAGGCGGACAGAGTTTCCTGCGCCGGAGGTTTTTCAAAGGAACATGGCGTTTATGTTGTTCTCAAAGGCTCGAACACCGTTGTCGCTTCGCCGGAATCGGACAGAGTGTATGTCAACGCTTCCGGAAACAACGGCCTTTCAAAGGGAGGAAGCGGCGACGTTCTTGCCGGAATTCTTTCGGCTTTCTGTGCGAGGGGACTTCGCCCGGTTGATGCGTGCGACACCGCCGTTTATATCCACGGTTACTGCGCCGACGTTCTTGCGGATAAATACTCAAAAACGGGAATCATTCCGAGCGACGTTATTGAAGAACTCCGCGAAGCTTTTGCCGATTTTGAATGACCGACTGAAGCAATAACAATTATTGAAAAGCTGTTCCGCACCGTTTCGGAACGGCTTTTTTATGTCCTGACGTAGTAAAACGAAATATGCGGTCGCAGGCGGGTTGCATAACAAAGGTTGACCTGTGAGAATTTTTGTGATATTATATTACCTATTATTTTTGAAAAGCAGGGAGATGAAATTTTGAAACGTGGTTTCAGAGTGTTTTCAATCGTTCTTTTCTTTGTTGTTCTTGTCGGCATTGTTTATGCATTTATAAATTTTGACGCAAACCGTCTTGAAGACGTGAATAATTTTTGGAAGCCGTTCGGAAACACAAACGCTTCAACAACGACAAAGCTTTACGCCGGAAATCCCCGTTTCCCGGAGGACGCCGAGCTTCGCACCATGACCTTTACTCCGAACAATAATTTTGTAAAATCCGTCGGAAGAACATACTTTGAGGACGGAACAATGTGGTTTTCAATGTCCGGAAGCGGAATTTCCTTCCTTTGCGAGGGCGAGTCGGTGACTGTGACCTGCCGTGTTGACAAATCCTTCGGTGTTCCGTATAACCACCGTCCCAGAGTTATTATTCTCGTCAACGGAGTTGCGGCGGCGGACGAAGTTCTTGACGAGGAGAGCGAGGAAATTACCGTCGATCTTTCTTCGGTCAGCGGAGACGCGGAAGTTCAGGTTGTGAAAGTTTCGGAAGCGATGTACTCAACGGTCGGCGTCAGCGAAATCAGAGCGTATGCAAAGGGCGATATCTGTCCTGCGCCGAAAAGGCCGCTCAAAATTGAATTCATCGGAGACTCAATCACCGCAGGCTACGGCCTTGACGAAGAAAATTTGAACGGAAGTTTTTCAACGAGAACGGAAAACTTCATTGAAACCTACGCTTTTCTCGCCTCGCAAAAGCTTGAGGCGGACTGCTATGCCGTTGCGTTTTCCGGCTACGGAGTTTACACCGGCTTTGCTTCAAACGGAGCGCCGAATGATTATGTAATCTTCAATCATTACGGAAAAACGCTCACAAATTCCGAAACCGCTCCGGATTGGAATTTTTCCGAAAATAAAAACGACCTCGTTGTGATTAACCTCGGAACGAACGACGCTTCTTATTGCGGAACGGAGTCAACGGTTGCTTCGTTTGAAAGCGAATACAGGCGGTTTCTTTCCGTTGTGAGAGAACGCAATCCGGAAGCATACATTCTCTGCGTTCTCGGAGACATGAACAATTCGCTTTATCCGGCGATTGAACGTGCCGTTTCGGCTTATCAGTCGGAAACGGCGGATGCGGCGGTAAAATGCGCAAGTCTTTCTTTTGACATGGGAACCTACGGAAGTGCAATCAACGGCCACCCGAACAAGCAGTCTAACGAACTTGCCGCTTCAACGCTTGTGGACGAAATCAAAAGTCTTCCGCTCTCAATTTGGCAGTGAAATTAAAAAAACGCAAAGGACTGCGGCGAACGGTGTTTTCGCCGCAGTCTTTTTGTCATACGTCAAAGGACGAAGCGATATATATTTTCTGAGGCTAAGTATTACGGAGAAAGGCTGATGAAAATGAAAAAAATAATCATATCCGCCGCATTGGTTCTTTTGCTTTTTTGTGCCTGTTCGGCGAAAGAAAGCCCGAAAAGCATTTCCCTTCCGGAAAAGGAAATTTCGGTATCTTTCAAAGAAGGGGAAACAAAAGTTTCGGGAATCTTTTGTTGCGAGTCGCCGCAAAAAATGAAGTTGACGCTCACCGAGCCGGAAAACGCAAAGGGCTTTGAAATTTCTCTTTGCGATTCGGTTTATTCGATTTCTTACGACGGAATTTCGTGCCCGCTTCAAAATTTTGAAAATCTTTTCGGTTCTCCGAAAGGAATTCAAACCCTTTTTGAGCTTTTTTCCGCAATGAAGGAAAAGAACGAAAAATTTTCAAAAGCACAGCAAAAAGTCGGTTATCCGCTCGGTGAAGCGGTGATTTCCTTTGATGAAAGCGGAAATCTTTTTGCGCTTCGTGCCGGTGTTTACGATTTTTCGTTCACCGACGTTTGAGTTTTTGCATAGAATACATCGGCAATATTATGCTCCCCGTGTGATTAAAAGAAAGAAAAAGCGGATAAAATATTCGTGTGGCCGCCGAAAGACGGCAGACTCATGTTCGGCACGAAAGGGAGTTAATAAAATGAACGTAAAACGCGGCGATATATATTACGCCGATTTAAGTCCCGTTGTCGGTTCTGAGCAGGGTGGAATCCGTCCGGTTCTTATTGTTCAAAACGACGTCGGAAACAAGTTCAGTCCGACGGTGATTGCCGCGGCAATCACAAGCCGGAGAACAAAGACGAGCCTTCCGACCCACATCAGAGTCAATGCGGACAATTGCGGTCTTGCAAAGGATTCGATTGTTCTTCTCGAGCAGGTCAGAACGCTTGACAAACGTCGGCTTCGTGAGCATATGGGAAACCTCGGAGAAACCGACATGGACAGAATCGACAAGGCTCTTTCGGTAAGCTTCGGTCTTGATACATAAGGCTTGAAGCAAAAAAAGAAGTGACAAAACGAAAAAGGCTTTGTCACTTCTTTTTATATTATTGAAAATTACTTTTTGATTTTCGATGAACCGATGTCACGCTTTTTTGAAAAGCAGAGTCCGAGAGCCATGATTACAACAAAAACAATGAGGTAAGCAAGAACGGGACAGCTGAAAGTTCCCTCGGCTTTTGCGGCCTGATAAGGAACAATACCGTGAGAATAAACGGCGGCGAAAACCATGAATGCCGAACCGATAATTGCAAGCGAGGGAAGAACAAAACGTTTGAACGGATTTATGTCCTTCGCTTTAATCATGAAGCGGATGAAAATCGGAATGTAAAAAGCATAAATCGTGATGATCGGAAGTTCGGACGAGTCAAAGCTGAAAAAGCCGAACCATGCCTTCGGAGCAAGGTTTGCGCCGAAGAAGTAAACAAGCCAGATTGCGCTGACAAGAACGGCAAAAACCGAAGAGTTCGTCGGCATATTCGTGTTGTCGCTGACTTCGCCGAAAATTTTCGGCGAGGGGCCGTAACCTCTGACGGCAACGGAATAAAGACCTCTTGAAAGTCCGAGCATAAGACCGTTGAGAGTACCCATGCAGGAAACCGCAACGAAGAGGTTGAGAATGTTTCCGAGGACGTTTCCGAAAACATTTGTGAAGGCAATTGAAGCGCCTTTTTCAATGAGCGTTTGAACGTTCGTTCCGCCCGCAACGCCTATATAATAGAAAACATAAACGGCAATGATTACGATTCCGCCCGTAACAAGAGCAATCGGAAGGTTGCGTTTTGCGTTTTTAAGCTCGGCGTTGATTGACGTTGCGATGATCCAGCCTTCATAAGCAAAGGCCGTTGCACAAACGGCAACAAAAAGAACCGAAGTGTTTCCCGAAGCGGTTTTGAAGTTTTCGATGAGAATCGGATCCGCCGAACCGGCCATGTTGTGAGTGAAGCCGTAGATTGTTCCGACGATAGCCATAAGAACGAGGGGAACGAGCTTGATGAAAGTTGCCGAAACCTGGAATTTACCTGCGATTTTCGGAGAAAGCGCATTGAGAGCAAAGCTTCCGACGAGGAAAAGGCAGGCGAGAGCGAGACATTCCGGACCGTAGACGCAACCGCCTTCCGATTCCGCAATGTGCATTGCAAAGTCGGGATTGACCGAGCAGATGAAAACAAGGAGATATCTTGCCGAAAGCCATGCGAGAACCGAGGTCATGCCGGGATAATAGATTGTGCTCATGAACCAGCCGACCATGTAAGCATATTTGTTTCCGACGGTTGCTTCGGCGTAGTCAACAACACCGTTGACTTTTTCGTATTTCTGCGCCAACACGGAAAAGGCAAGTATGCAGAAAATCATGATTACACCGCCGACGATCCATGCGATAATGCCGAGCGGCATGTCGCCTTCGGTCTTGTCAAGGATTGTTTGCGCCTTAAAGAAAACGCCGCTGCCGACAACTATTCCGACCACCATACAGATGGCCGTCAATAGGCCGTACTTTTTTTCGAGTTTGTTTGACATAATTTTTCCTCCAAATCTTTTCTTTGACCAAAAGAAACAAAAACCTGTAAAATGTGTGCAACTTATACAAAATTTTTCACACATTCGTTTTTGACTTGCCTATTTTATCATTTATGAAACGTATAGTCAATGATTGAAAGCAAAAAAATTTAATTTTTCTGAATTATTTGAGCGAAAACGGATGAAATTGCCCGGAAAAATCAAAACTTACTCTTGACAAAACGAAAAAGCAATAGTAAAATTTTATCGCAATAATATTTTTAAAAGCTATGACGAAGAAACGTTCTTTTTCTTCCTTCCAGAGAGCAGAATCCGCGGCTGAGAGGTTTTGCAGGTTTTTAATAATGAAAAAGGCCGTGCTGCTTTTGAGCCTCCGCCGAAAGGACGGACGTTTTCCGGCGTTAACGGATTGCGGTTTTTGCGACTGCATAAAGCGGTGCTTTTTGCACAATTCGGGTGGTACCGTGGGCTTTTGCTCACCCCGATTCGGTGTGAAGGAGCATCTTTTTTTATTTTGCAAATTAACAATAAGATCAAAACAATCTGAAAGGATCTGATATCATGGAATGGATGGGTCTTAACGAAATCAGAGAAAAGTATCTTTCTTTCTTTGAAAGCAAGGGACACCTCAGAGCGGGAAGTTTTTCTCTTGTTCCTCAGGGCGACAAGAGTCTCCTTCTCATCAATGCCGGAATGGCTCCTCTTAAAAAATACTTCACCGGAGAGCTTACTCCGCCGAGAAAGCGCATGACAACCTGCCAAAAGTGCATCCGCACGCCGGACATTGAAAGCGTCGGAATTACCGCAAGACACGGAACTTACTTTGAAATGCTCGGAAACTTTTCTTTCGGCGATTATTTCAAGCACGAAGCGACCGCATGGGCTTGGGAGTTTTGCACAAAGGTTATGAAAATGCCCGTTGAAAAGCTTTGGGTAACAATCTACGAAGAAGACGACGAAGCTTTTGACATTTGGACAAAGGAAGTCGGCGTTGACCCGAAAAGAATTGTCAGACTCGGAAAGGAAGACAATTTTTGGGAACACGGAGCAGGTCCCTGCGGTCCGTGCTCCGAAATCTACTTCGACAGAGGCGAAAAATACGGCTGCGGTTCTCCGACATGCGGACCGGGCTGTGACTGCGACAGATATACCGAATTCTGGAACCTTGTTTTCACTCAGTTTGAAAACGACGGAAACGGAAATTATTCAAGGCTTAAAAGCTGCAATATCGACACCGGAATGGGTCTTGAAAGACTCGCCTGCATCATGCAGGGCGTTGACAACATTTTTGAGGTTGACACTGTCCGCAACATTATGAAGCACGTTATCGACATTTCCGGAATTAAATATCACGACAACGAAAAGAGCGATATCTCGCTTCGTGTTATCACCGACCACATCAGAAGCACAACCTTCATGATCGGAGACGGCGTCATGCCTTCAAATGAGGGCAGAGGATATGTTCTTCGCCGCCTTCTTCGCCGCGCCGCACGCCACGGAAAGCTTCTCGGTATTAACCGTCCGTTCCTTTACGAGGTCTGCGAAACGGTTATTAAAGAAAACGAAAACGCATATCCGAACCTTCGGGAAAAGCACGACCTTATCGTTAAGGTTATTAAAGCCGAAGAAGAAAACTTTGCAAAAACGGTGGATGTCGGCCTTGCGCTTCTCAACTCGCTTGTTGAAAACAGGGATATGAAGGTTCTTTCCGGCGAGGACGCATTCAAGCTTCAGGACACCTTCGGCTTCCCGATTGACCTGACGAAGGAAATTCTTGCGGAAAAAGGTCTTTCCGTTGACACCGAAACCTTCAAAAAACTTGTTGAAGAAAACAGAAAAAGAACCCGTGCCGCAAGAAAGGACGCAGGTGCGGAAGCTTGGAAGGGTACCGCAAGCGCAACAAAGGGAACTCAAAAAACCGATTTTGTCGGCTATGAAAAGCTTTCGTGCGAAAGCGAGGTAATTGTCGCCGTTGTGAACGGTGAAAAGAGCGAATTTGTTAATGCCGACAACGACGGTATCATTGTTGTTAAAACCAGTCCGTTTTACGGCGAAAGCGGCGGACAGGCCGGAGACAGAGGTCTCATCAAAACCGAAAACGCCGTTTTTGAAGTCACCGCAACGACCAAAACCGCCGACGGAGTAATTCTTCATCACGGCCGTATCGTTGAAGGCGAGGACATCGCCGTCGGCGAAAGGGTAACCCTTTCGGTTGACGAAGAAAAAAGGAAGGCAACGAAGCGCAATCACACGGCGGCTCACCTTCTTCAGGCCGCATTGAGAAAAACGCTCGGAAGCCACGTTGAACAGGCCGGCCAGCTTGTTGACGAAAACTTTGTCCGTTTTGACTTTGTTCATTTTTCTGCCATGACGGAGGAAGAAATCGAAAAAGTCGAAAACGCGGTTAACGAAGAAATTCTTTCCGCAGTTCCGGTTGAAGTTTCGGAAATGCCTATCGATGAAGCAAAAAAGCTCGGCGCAATGGCTCTTTTCTCGGAGAAATACGGCGATGTTGTCCGTGTTGTAAAAATCGGTGATTTTTCAATTGAACTTTGCGGCGGAACTCACGCCGAAAACACAGGAAACCTCGGTCTTTTCAAAATCGTTTCCGAATCGTCCGTTGCCGCAGGAGTACGAAGAATCGAAGGCGTCACCGGTTTCAACAGTCTCAGACTTTATAACGAAAATCTGAAGCTTCTTTCCGATACCGCTTCGGCACTCAAGGTTGCAAACGCAAAGGACGTTCTTCAAAGAGCTTCCGGCGTAATGGCCGAACTTAAAGAAAAGGACAGGGAAATCGAAAAGCTTTCCGGCATTATTGCAAACGCAAAAACGAACGCTGTTCTTGAAAACGCAAAGGACGTTGGCGGACTCAAGGTTGTTACGGCTCTTCTTGAGGACGCAACCGTTCCGGAGCTTCGCAAAATGTGTGACCTCGTCAGAAGCAAGGGCGAAAATTACGTCGGAGTCATTGCCGCCGTTCAAAAGGAAAAAGGAACCGGAAATATCTGCGTCTGCTGCGGAAAAGAAGCGGTTAAACTCGGTGCTCACGCCGGAAACATCGCAAGAGAAACCGCAAAGCTCGCAGGCGGTTCGGGCGGAGGAAAGCCCGACAGCGCAATGGCCGGTGCAAAAGACGTTTCAGCCCTCAAGGGTGCTCTCGACGCCGTTGTTTCAATCGTTGAGGGAATGCTCGGATAACTCAAAAAAAGTTTTAATACGGAGGAAATATATGAAAAAGTTTTTATCAGTTCTTCTTGCGGCGGTAATAATCTGCCTTTCGGCCGTTCCGTGCTTCGCCTTGTTTAACGGAAGGCATTATAAGCTCGTCCTTCCGAAGGACTTTTCCGAAACGGAAACAGGCGACGGATACGCAATTTGGGAAAACAAAGAAACCGGTTCAAAGGTAAAAATTCTCATGGAAGAGAATCCGAAAAGACTTTATTATATCGATGCGGACGAAGAAACGCAGAAGGAATTTTCAAAGTCTTTCATTGAGGAGCGTCAAAACGAAGCTTACAAAGATTCCGACGCCAACGGATATTCTCTCAAGTATGGGGAAGAAAAGTTTTCCGAAATTGAGTTTGAGTACGTTAAAGGCTTTTCAATCACGGCCGAAACAACAAGAACTTCTCTTGACGGGGGAAAAACCGAGGCCTTTGATTCCGATTTTTATTTCTTCTCAACGAAGGATATTATCGTTCAGTTCAGATGCGAACTGATGACGGACGAAGACAAGGCTCAGATGAAAGCTTCGATGAACGCTTTTCAGCTTGATTCAGAGCTTCTCACCGCCGAAAATTACGGAGAAAGCTATCCGAGTCCGCTCATTCTTCTGGTACCTCTTGCAATTATCGTTCTCATTGTCGTTATTGTGATTGTTGTCAGAAAGAAGAAAAACGGCGCAAACAAAACCGAAGAAAAAACGGCTTGATTTGTCGTCACGCCTTGCAGGGCTACGGCAGGGGATAACGTGAAAATTTATTATTGTAGCCGGAAAGGTAACGGTAATATTATGGATTGTATTTTTTGCAAAATCGCAAATGGTGAAATTCCGACAACAAAAGTTTATGAAGACGATTCCGTAATCGCCTTCAACGACCTTTCTCCTCAGGCTCCGATTCATGTTCTCATCATTCCGAAAGAGCACATCACGAGCGCGGCGGAAATCAACGGCTCAAACAGTGAAATTGTTGCCCACATCTTTGAAGTTGCGGCTAAGCTCGCTAAAGATTTCGGCCTTGAAAACGGTTTTCGCATTGTCAACAACTGCGGCGAGGACGGCGGCCAGACGGTTAAGCACCTTCATTTCCACTTCATGGGCGGAAGACAGTTCGGTTGGCCTGCGGGCTGATTTAAAAAAAGAACTATATTAATTTTTAAAGAAAAGAGTGTAGAAAATGTCAACATATAAAATGAAAATTGCGGGTCTTGAAAGGGAACTTCCGCTTTGCAAAGTCAACGACAAGCTTGACATTGCCGCTTTTGTAATTTTCGGCGACGTTGAAATCACTGTTGCTTCGGCGACGGAACTTCTCAAAAAATGTCCGGAGTTTGATTATATCGTTGTTCCGGAAGCCAAGGGAATTCCGCTTGCATACGAAATGGCAAAACAGAGCAAAAAGCCGTATTTTGTCTGCCGTAAGGGTGCAAAGCTTTACATGAAGGACCCCGTTTCGGTTCACGTTCGTTCAATTACAACCGACAAGATGCAGACCATTTATCTTGACGGAAACGAAGGAGAAAAGCTTCGCAAAAAGAAGGTTCTCATCGTTGACGACGTAATCAGCACAGGCGAATCTCTTCTTGCCGTTCGTGCTCTTGTTGAAAAGTTTGACGCAGAAATTGTCGGCCAGGCCGCAATTCTTGCCGAAGGCGACGCCGCGGACAGAGACGACATTATTTTCCTTGAAAAGCTTCCGCTTTTCCCGAAGGACTGATTCTTTTCAAAAAAGGTGAGGGAATAAAATGAAAAGACCGCTTGCGGCAGTCGGATTTTCAATGCTTATAACGCTTTTCATTTTATGCAATGCTCAAAGCATGGCTTTTGCTTTTGTCGCTTTTTTTGCGGCAACGCTTTGTCTTGTCCTCTCGTTAGCAATCAAAAAATCAAGGCAGACCGCTTTGCTTCCGACCGTTTTCGGCTCGGTTGCCGTGGCCTGCCTTCTTCTCATGGCTTTTGAATGTTTCGTTTTTCTTCCGGCTGAAAAGCTCTCGGTTGAAAGGGGCGAAATCTCTGCCGTCGTTCTGGAATATCCTTATGAAAACAGAGACTCGACAAGACTTTACTTCACCGCAAAACTTGAAGCCGTTGACGGAAAGAAGGAAAACGCAAAAGTCCGTTTTTCCTTTCCCGCAAAGCCGTGGAAGAAAAACACACCGCTTCTTCCCGAAGAGACGAAAAAGCTTGAACCGGGCGACAAAATAACTTTTGTCGGAAATCTTTATAAAATCGCAGGAGAAAGCGACGAAATTCATAATCACTTTAAAAGCAAAGGGCTTTGTCTCGCTTCTTATCCGCTCGGATTTGTCGGCGTTGAAAAGGGGAGTGTGAAAAATTTTTATACTCTTCTAATGAAGGAACGGAAAAAAGCGATCAATCAGATTATTCGCTCCTTTTCCGCCGAAACTTCCGGCGTTGTGATTTCGCTTTTGACCGGAGACAAAAATTATGTTTCAAGCGAGCTTTATGCGGCTTATTCCGATTCCGGAGCGGCGCATTTGATGGCTGTTTCGGGACTGCACCTTTCGGTTTGGATAATGTTTGTTCTTGAAATTTTGAAAAAGCGAAATGCCTTAACGAAGAAAAAGATTGTTCTTTTGATGCTTTTTACCGTATGCATAATGTTTTTTGCGTCCTTCGGCGGCTCGGTTATGAGAGCCGGATTTATGATGATTCTTTATCTTTTTTCGGAGCTTTTCGGTGAAAGGGCAGACAGCTTGAATTCGCTCGGCTTTTGTGCAATCTGTCTCTTTCTTCAAAATCCGTATATTGCGGTGAATGCCGGCTTTCTCCTTTCGTTCGTTTCGGTTTTGACGATTGTTCTGATTGCCCTGCCGCTTTCGGAAACGGTTTGTCTTAAACTGAAAAAGGTTCGGAATCTTCAAAAAGCGATTCCGCTTTTGCGTGCGGTGATTTCAAGCTTCTTCATCAGCTTTTTTATTATGACGGAAACATTGCCGTTTCAGATTGAATATTTCGGAAAGGTTTCGGTCGTCGGTGTTTTGACGAATATTTTTCTTCTTCCCGTTGTTACTCCGATGATTCTCTGCTGCGGATTGTATGTAATGTTTTACTTTTTGCCGCTTGTTTCGGATCGGCTGCTTTTTGTCGGAAACGTTTCTGTCGGGTATTGCAACGCCGTTGTTAAATTCTTTTCCTCATTTGATTTTTCGAGCCTTTCTTTCGGAGAAAGCGCAGTTCCTT
Organism: uncultured Eubacteriales bacterium; assembly: GCA_934561055.1. Lineage (GTDB taxonomy): Bacteria > Bacillota > Clostridia > Oscillospirales > Acutalibacteraceae > UBA6857. The sequence continues at coordinate 92,601 of CAKTFN010000007.1, read as the reverse complement.
TTGCGGCAGTGATTTCGATTGCCGTTGCGGCAATAATGACCTTTATTCTCGGCAGATTAAAAAAAGCGGAGCACAACGCCCCTCTTAGTTGACAAATTTCGTATTCGGTGATAAATTTAAAAAAACGGAAAATTTTTGAAAAAGGGTGAAAATATGAAAACAACAAAAAAATTTCTTTCGGTGATTCTTGCGCTTTCAATGCTTCTTTCGATTCTTTCAATCGGAGCTTTTGCTTTAGACGTCAAGAATTACCTTGTTCTCGGCGATTCGATCGGCTACGGTTTGGGACTTAAAAATCCCGAAGAGGCTTCGTTCGGAAAAATCGTTGCCGATTCAAACGGTTATAATTACAAAAACGATGCCGTTCCGGGACATACAACAAAGAATATGCTGCAAAAAATCGGCGAACCGGAAGTGAAAACCGATATTGAAGAGGCGGACATCATCAGTATTTCAATCGGCGGAAACAACTTTTTGCACAGTAACATTGCGAAGCTCGTTTTTCAGGTCGGTGTGCTTAACAAGTACACGGAAATCGAAAAAATCGTTGAAAATTTCAAGGTCGATTTCAGAAAAATAATTTCGACAATAAAAGAGTATAACAGCGATGTCCTAATTGTTGTTCAAACTCTTTACAATCCGGTGCCCGGAGCGATTCGCAAAACGTTCCAAAACGGCGTTGACCGTCTCAATGCGGCGTATTTTGACTGCCTTGAAGAAAACCCGGAAAGTTATGTTATTGCCGATGTTGCCGCCGCTTTTTCCGCCGACCCTAAGCTTATTGCCTGCGACTTCATTCATCCGAGTGCGGAAGGAAACAGGGTTATCGCACAAGTTATTCTTGACACACTGAGAAACGCCGGACTTGAAAGTGCGGAAACGATTGTCGTCATTGCAGAAGGAAAAGACAAAGGCTCAAAGATGATGAGAAAATTTTTCCTTGCTACATGTAAATTCGCAAACATACTTTGGAACATTAAATAATTTCAAAAACAAAAAGAAAAACGGGACCTCGCAATTTTCAGTTGCGAAGTCCCGTTTTTTGTTTAAGTTCGATTATTTTTCAAACATTTTTTTGAGAGCTTCAAAAAACTCTTCAAAAAAGACTCTGAGGTCATGCAAAAAAACCGAAAGATCAAATCCGTCCATTTCTTTCATCCCTTTCAATGTTTGGTTTATATCCGGATTATAGCATTATTTTCCGCTTTCTTCAATAGCCCTGATAAAGATTTTTATTCTCTTCACGTTCCGACTTTTTTCGCCGGAACGTTTTTTTATAATAAAAACGGTGATAAAAATGACACAGGTTGTTTATGCGGATATTCTTTTTATTATAAATACTTATGTGACTTATGCGCTCCTTCGTTCGACGGACCTTCTTTGCCGAACAAAAACGAAAAGGCTCAGAGCGGTTCTTTCGGCGCTTCTCGGCGGTGCTTTTTCATTCATTGTTCTTTTTGACGGAGTTTCAAATTTTACAATTGCGGTTTATAGAATCGTTTGCTGTTTTCTTCTTCTTTTTGCGGCGTATTATCCGTTTGAAAGGAAAAAGTTCTTTCGGCTCTGTCTCGGCTTTTTTCTTGTGAATTTTGTTTTTGCCGGGCTGATGTTTGCGCTGTGGTTCCTTTTTGCACCGAAGTCGATGCTTTATTTCGGCGGAATAGTTTACTTTGACATCGACGCCGTTACGCTGATTGTTTATACCGCCGCATGTTACGGAATCGTCAGTCTCGGAAGTTCTCTTTTGAAAATGAAATCCTCGCCCGGCAGCGTTTTTGAGCTTGAAATCGGGTGCGGCGGAAAGACGTTTTGCTGCAAAGCTCTTCTTGATACCGGAAATTCGCTTTTTGAACCGTTTTCTTCGCTTCCGGTCATTGTTTGCGAAAAAAAGATTTTTGAAGACAAATTTGAAATTGAAAACGAAAAGCTCCGGCTTGTTCCGTGTTCGTCCGTTTCGGGCGAAAGCGTTCTCAAAGCGTTCCGTCCCGATTTTGTGAATATCACGGGGGTGAGAATAAAAAAGAGGACGAACGATGTTTATGTTGCGGTTACGGAAAACCGAATCAGAAATTCCGAGTTCGGTGCGCTTTTGCATCCGGCTCTCTTTGAAGATATTCATGAAAAAGGAGGAGAGGTTTCATGCTCTCGAATTTAAAACTTGCGCTTTTTTGGCTCAAACGCCGCTTTTTAATATTCATCGGTGCCGACAGCGAGTTTTTTTATGTCAACGGTTCTCAAACGCTTCCGCCACCGCTCGGAAAAAAGCAGGAAGCGGAAATTCTTGAACAGATTGAAAACGGAGACAATTCCAACCGTGAAAAGCTTGTTGTTCACAATCTCCGGCTCGTGGTTTACATCGCCCGAAAATTTGAAAACACAGGAATCGGAATCGAAGACCTCGTTTCAATCGGAACGGTCGGGTTGATTAAAGCCGTGAATACATTTTGCCCGGAAAAGAAAATCAAGCTTGCGACCTATGCTTCACGCTGCATTGAAAACGAAATTTTGATGTACCTTCGCAAAACGTCGAACAGAAAAAACGAGGTTTCGATTGAAGAACCGCTGAACGTTGACTGGGACGGAAACGAGCTTCTTTTGTCCGATGTTCTCGGAAGCGACAGCGACGCCGTCGGCCGTGACCTTGAAATGCGTGACGAACAAAATCAGCTTCTTGCCGTTGTTGAAAAGCTTGACGAACGTGAAAAAGCGATTATGACAATGCGCTTCGGTCTTTTCGGCTCAAAAGAGTATACTCAGAAGCAGGTTGCCGATATGCTCGGAATTTCTCAAAGTTATATTTCAAGACTTGAAAAGAGAATAATCGAAAATTTGAGAAAAGAGCTTGAAAAAATCAGCTGAAGCAAAGAAAATTTCGCTGTTTTCGCTTGAATGAAAGAAAAGTATATTGTATACTGACTTTGAAGTAAAATAATTTTTTGAGGATGAAGAAAAATGACGGAACTCGAAACGCTCCAAAGAGCAAAGATGTATGTTGAAAAACTCGCAAACGGAATCGATCCTATTACCGACTTTGAAATTCATGATGACAGTGTGCTTAACAACGTCCGAATCAGCCGCTGTTTGTTTTATGTTTCCGACGTTCTCAAAAAGGTGATTGACAACGGCGGAGAAGTGAAGAAAACCGTTGTTCGCACAAAAGCGTTTTCAATCACGGAAGAACAGCTTTCTGCGGTTGAAGTTTCGGAAGAGGCGGTCGGCGTTTCAATCATTGCAAAGCGTATTGCGGCCGTGCTTGACGAAGGCGTAAAAAAGGTTTCGGCGGCGAGGATCGGAACGTGGCTTCTTGACGGGGGCTATCTTTCCGAAAACATCGTCAAAGACAAAAGGGTGAAACAGGCGACGCCCAAAGGCGAGTCGATCGGAATTTTCACCGTCGATGCGGTCAGCTTTACCGGTGTACCGTATAAAAAAACGGTATATAACGCCGCAGCCCAGCAGTTTGTGATTAACAACATCGTTCAAATCGCAAGCGAAACATAAAAAACGCCCCTCGCAAAAGGCCGAAGCGAACGCTTTTGCGAGGGGATTTTTTTGCGCTTTTCAAGGTGAATTTCGGTTTGCGCTTCGCCGCAAACGGCAAAAAAAGGAAGCGAAAGCAAAAAAATTTGCCCTTGCTTTCGAGCGTATTTTTTATCAGTCTATACAAAAAAGACTTGCTATTTTTGTATAAATCGTGTATAGTATTAGCTGATTTTGATGATACAAGGTGTAGCTGATGAAAGAACAACAAAGAAAAATACTTACCGAAACCGATTTCGGTCTTACGGCGGCGGGAAAAATCTTCTTTTGCGCCCTTGCGGCCTGCTCCTGCCTTTCGATGAACGTGTATTACGCTCTCATAACGGCTGTTTTCTGCGCGGCGGTTTCGGTTTCTCTCGATAAAAAAATACTCGCTCCGAACACTTTTCTTATTGTTCCGCTGATTTTTGTTGCCGGAACCGTTGGAAAAGGCGGCTTGCCGCTTGCGGTTCTTGCCGGTTCGGTACTTTTTCTTCTTCTTTCGCTTTCGCCGAAAGAAATCGGATTTTCGCCCGAAGTCAGAGCCGGTGCGGGCTTCGGTCTTGCCTTTTCCGTGACGGCACTTTTGACGACGTATTATTTCGGAATCGGTGCAACCGGAGCATATACGTTTGAAATTCTCAAAAATTACCGCTATCTCGGCTTCCATCCGAATTGGCGAGGCGTATTTTACGGAACAATAACTCTTTTTGCGATGATAACCTATCCGAGAAAGTTCAAAAAGCTTTCAAAGTATCTTCCGGCAGAAGTTTTTTCGGTTGCCGTTCCGCTTTTGCTCAACCTCTTTCTCAATCCGGACGGAGAATCAACGCCGATTCTTGAAGTCGGTGCGCTTTCGGATATGAAAGCACTTTCGGGCTTCAAAGCGTTTTTCCCGATTGCGGATTTTTCGGCGGTTTCTGAAGGAGAGAGTATTCTCTTCGTTTTGAAGGGAGCGTTTGCCATAGCTGTTATTTTCGCTCTTTTCAAACCGCTTCAAAAAAAGAATTCGATTGTTTCCGCTTCACAGGGAAGCGTTTCTTCGCTTTTCGGCGGACTTCCGGCAACCGAAAGCGAAATTACGGTTTATACGCCCGTTTCCGCGGTTACCGCTCTTGCGGTGACAACGCTTTTTGCCGTTTTCTGTCCGGCGCTCATTTCAAGAATTCCGCTTCATTCGCTTGCGGTTGTTTTCATCGTTTCGGCGTGGAAAAGCGTTGAATTCAGGCTTGCCGCCCCTGCCTTCAAGGAACGCAGCATAATCGGAATCGTTTCCTTTTTCGTCTGTGCGCTCGGCTTTGTTTTTGCCGATGTGTTCACGGCGTCGCTCATCTGCGTACTGATTTCCGCCGCATTCGGGAGGATGAAAAAATGAAAGAAAAAAAGACTTTAAACGGAAAACAAAGGGCAAAAAAAATTGCAACGGTGATTATGGTTTTCATAATGACGTCTGTTTTTCTTCTCGATATTTATACCCTCGTTCTTTGCAATAAATACGAAAAGGAATATACGTTTTCCGAGGAAACATTTGACCTCAAAAACGGCAACGATCGCATCCATTTTCTCAACACGGCAAACTCCGACTGCATTCTCATTGAAAGCAACGGACATTTTGCCCTTGTCGATTCCGGAGAGGGAAATCATAACCCGAGGAAGAAAACCGAATATCACGGCTATCGTGACGATGTTATAAACTATCTCAAAAAGGTTGCGACAAAAGAGGACGGAAAGGTTCATCTTGATTTTATTCTCGGAACGCACTGCCATTATGACCATTACGGAAATTTTGAAGAGATAATTAAAAACGACGATATCGTGATTGACAAGGCGTTTTTCAAGGTTTTTGACAGAAGCGTCGGAACACGTCTTGAAAGCGAAGGCTGGGGGAACACTCAAACCTATGACGCAATCATGGCCGCACTGAAGGAAAAAAAGGTTCCAACAATTCAAAATCTTCCCGACGAAGAGTTCATGTTCGGCGATTTCAAAGTGAAGTTTTTCAACACGGTGACTCCGCAGGAGCTTAAAGGCAACGGAGAAAACGCCTCAAGCGTCGGCGTGAAGCTGACGAAGGGGGAGCGCACGGCCTTTCTCGCCGCAGATTTCACGGCAAAATCGGGACTTGAGCGTTATTACGGCGACTCAATCGGCCATGTTGACCTTCTTAAAATCGGTCACCACGGCTACTTCGGCTCGTCCTCAAGGAGCTTTCTTAAAAAGCTGACTCCGAAAATCGCAATCGTAACGAACTATCTCGGAAAGATTTATCCGAACGTAAAATGGAATCTCACCGTGACGGCGAAGGTTCCGATTTATTCTTGCGTAAACAGAAACGGAATAATCGCAACGTTCACGGACGGCAACGAAATCGTTCTCAGTGAACACGCAATGTGAAATTTTGATATAGCGCCGTGCGAAATCAGTGTTCGACGGCGTTTTTTTAAACCGAAAAAGTTTTGTGTCGTGTTGTTGACATTTGTCGTTTTTTGCGATACAATAAAAATATAAAACATTCTTAACGGAGGAGATTTTATGAAGAAAACGGTAAAAAAATTTATAAGTTTGTTTTTGTGCGTGCTTGTTTTAGCTTCATCCTCGGCTCTTTTTGCCGGGGCAGAGGGTTCAAAAACGCTGAAATTCCGGAGCGATAAAACGTTCACGATTCTTAATTTCAGCGACATTCAGGACGTATACCCGATGAACGGAACGACGAAGGACTATATCTCAAAAACGCTTGAAAAGGTCAATCCCGACCTTGTTGTTCTCACCGGAGATAACATCTTCGGCGCCGATATCTACACTATGAAAAAAGTCAAGCTGGCAATCAACGAGTATATGTCGATTTTTGAAAAGAAGGGTGTTCCCGTTGCAATTGTTTTCGGAAATCACGACAGCAACATGAATCTCGTAATCAACAAAAAGCGTCAGATGAGCTTTTATGAAACTTATTCCTGCTTTGTCGGAAAAGCGGGCTTTGTTTCAAAAAACAGAGTCGGAAATTACAATCTTCCGATTCTTTCCTCGGACGAAAGCCGAACGGCCTTCAACCTTTGGTTCTTTGATTCGGGCGAAAATAACGATGAAACCATCGGCGGCGGTTATGCCTGCGTTCATAAGGATCAGATTAAATGGTACGAAAACGCCTGCGCCGCCCTTCGCAGCCAAAACGGCGGAAGGAATATTCCCGCAATCAGCTTTCAGCATATTATAGTTCCGGAGATTTTTGAAGAGGTTAAAAAGGTTGACGGAAAGTGGGTGCTGCCAGAAGGCGCAGTCGGAGAAATTAACGAAGAGCCGTGTCCGCCGAAATACAACAACGGTCAGTTTGAGGCTTTTAAAAGGCAGGGCGACGTTCTTGCAACCGTTTCGGGTCACGACCATATAAACGCCTTTGTTGTTCACCGTGAGGGAATCGACATTATTAATACGCCGGGAATCGGTGTTTACGACTACCACGGAAAAAATATCGGCTCTCGTGTTTTTGTTCTTAACGAGGACGAGCCGGAAAACTATCGGACGTATTGCCTTACATACTTTGACGTTTATTCGCCGGACGACGAGGAGGCGGTGTCCCGCTTCAACGCTCTTTTTCCGCAAGAATCTCAAGAAACCGTTGAACAGTCGGTTGCGGACAAAATAAGGAATTTTTTTATTAAAATTTTTGAATGGTTTAAAAATCTTTTTTCTTGCTAACAATATGAGAGAAAGCAGAAAAAGTTTTCCAAAAACCCTTGACAAAAAAAGAAGAAGGTAGTATTATGTTCAGGCAACAAAGCAGAGCATTGTTTCGTTCTCACCTTCCGAATTTTGTTTTTGAAGGTCAATAAACTTTCTTTTTAAGTCTTATTGTGCGTGAACGGAAAAACTCTGTTCACGCTTTTGTTTTAGAGAATTTTTTGGAGGTGTATGAACATCGCTATCAAAGAAATGCAGATCAATGAAGAAATCCGCGACAGAGAACTTCGCGTCGTAGCCGCAGACGGTGAGCTTATCGGCATCATGTCTGCCTCGGAAGCATTGAAAATCGCTGAGGAAAAAAATCTTGATCTCGTCAAAATTGCTCCCCAGGCAAAGCCGCCGGTGTGCAAAATCATGGATTACGGAAAATATCGCTTTGAACAGACCAAACGCGAAAAAGAAGCAAAGAAAAATCAGCGTGTGATCGAAATTAAAGAAATCAGACTTTCTCTCAATATCGATACCCATGACTTTGAAACAAAGGTCAACCACGCAAAGCGCTTCCTTGAAAGCGGAAACAAGGTCAAGGTTTCAATCCGCTTCCGTGGGCGTGAAATGGCTCACCCCGAAAACGGACTTGTGACAATGAGTAATTTTGCCGATGCCTGCTCGGAGTTCAGCTCGATTGAAAAACCGGCAAAACTCGAAGGCCGTTCAATGCAGATGTTCCTTGCACCGAAAACAAAAAAGTAATTACAGGAGGAAGAATCATGCCTAAGATTAAAACTCACAGCGGAGCAAAAAAGCGTTTTAAGCTCTCTAAGAACGGAAAGCCGATGCGCGGCCACGCTTACAAATCACACATTCTTACCAAGAAGAGCACAAAGCGCAAGAGAAATCTTCGCAAGACAGAAGTTGCCGACGTTACAAATCAGAAGCAGATCAAACGTCTCGTTCCTTACAAATAAGATATACTTTTTAACAACTTCTGATTTCAGAGAATTTAAACATTATAACGGAGGTACTTTATCATGGCACGTATTAAAGGCGCAATGATGACTCGTAAGAGAAGAAATAAAGTTTTGAAGCTTGCTAAGGGCTATTACGGCTCAAAGCACAGCCTCTTCAAGACGGCTAAGCAGGCCGTTATGAAGAGCGGAAATTATGCATACATCGGAAGAAAGCAGAAAAAGCGTGACTTCCGCCGCCTTTGGATCACAAGAATTTCCGCTGCTTGCAAGGCTAACGGAACCAACTACTCAACTTTCATCAACGGACTCAAGAAGGCCGGCATCACTCTTAACAGAAAGATGCTTTCAGAGATCGCAATCGCAGATCCCGCTGCTTTCACCGCTCTTGTTGAAAAGGCAAAGGCTGCTCTTTAATTGACTTTTATGCGTCCGAGAAAATCTCTCGGGCGTATTTGTCTTTTTTCTTGCGAAAGGAGGAGAAGGAGAATGAACGTGATTGAAAGCGCATCGAACGAAAAAATCAAAAGCGCCGCAAAGCTTTCCTCCTCGTCAAAGGAACGAAAGGAAAGGCGGGAGTTTTTTCTTGAAGGGCTTCGCCTTTGCCGTGATGCGGCCGAGTGCGGCGTTTTGATCAAGAACTTTTTTTACACCGAAAACGCTCTTGAAAAGCACGAAAGCGACGTTGAGTTCATTTCGTCAAAAGCCGAACAGGCATTTTTGATTTCAAAATCAGCTGCGCTTAAAATGAGCGACACTCAAAATCCGCAGGGATTTTTCTGCGTCTGTCCGTTTCTTTGCGAAAAAGGCGAAGAAGTTGTTCTTTCCGGCGGAAAGTTCATTGCGCTCGAAAACATTCAAGACCCTTCAAACCTCGGCGCAATCAGCCGAACCGCAGAGGCGCTCGGAATTACGGCGCTCATTGCGGAAAACGGATGCGATATTTATAATCCGAAGGCTCAGCGGGCGGCAATGGGCTCGCTTTTGCGCCTTCCGGTGGTTCGGACGGATAACCTTTGCAATCTCATTGAAAAATGCCGAAAAAGCGGCTTCAAAGCGTATGCGACAACGCCTTTTAAGGACGCAAAGCTCATCACCGAATGCGACATGAGCGGCTCGGTTATCGCCGTTGTCGGAAACGAAGGAAACGGCGTGAGCGAAAAGATTTTTGCTTCCTGCGAAAGCATGACGATACCGATGAAAGGCCGTGCGGAATCGCTCAACGCTTCTGTTGCGGCGGCAATCACGATGTGGGAAATTATGCGTTCCTGACGCTTTGAGGAGGAAGATTTTTGGACAAAAGATTATATTGGCTCTGGCTTCAGGCCGGACTCGGCTTCGGCGCAAACACAAATGCGCTCCTTGCGTCCTTCGGAAACGCACGGAATGTTTATGAAACGGGAACCCGGGATTTGAGACTTTCAGGTGCATTTTCCGAAGGCTTTTTCGGTCTCGCTCCCCAAGGCTTCAAAAGGCTTGAAACGGTCAATATCGAAGCCGGAAAACGCATTATCGAATATTGCGACAAAAATTACATAAGCATAATAACGCCGGACGATCCTCTTTATCCGCAAAAGCTTTTGCTCATTCAAAATTATCCGCTCGCTCTTTTTGTGAAGGGAGACATTTCCTGTCTCAACGATTCGGCTCTTTCACTCGGCGTCATCGGAACGAGGAAACCTTCGGAATACGGAATCAAGGCGGCAAAACAGATTGCCGGCGGTCTTGCGAAGAGCGGCACGGTGATTGTCAGCGGCGGTGCGCTCGGAATTGACAGCATCGCTCACAAAAGCGCAATTGAAGAAAACGCAAAAACCGTTCTTGTAATGGGCTGCGGTCACGATTCAAAGTATCTTTCGGAGAACGCTCCGCTTCGTGAAGAGGTCACGAGACACGGCGCAACGATTACCGAATATCCGCCGTTCACGGCTTCGGGAAAAGGCTATTTTCCGCTTCGCAACCGCATAATTTCCGGCGTTTCGGACGGAGTTGTGATTATTGAAGCGAATCTTAAAAGCGGAACGCTCAATACTGCCGCCCACGCAAAAAAACAGCAAAGAGATATTTTTGCCGTTCCCGGTGACGTTTCAAGCGTTTCCTACGCCGGCTCAAACAAGCTCATAATCGACGGGGCGCACGCTGTTTTTTCGGCTGCTGATGTTCTTGAAAGATACAAATTTGAAATTGCCGGAAGACAGGAGTTTTTATTCGGTGAACCGAAGGTTCCGTTTGAAGGAATCGACGTTTTTCCTTTTGGAAAAAGCAAAAAAGCAAAGCCCGTTGAATCCGTGAAAACCGAACGGACCGAAAAGGCTTTTCCGAAGGAAAAAGATGAAAATCCGAAAAAATTAAAAACCGAGCTTCAAGGTGTTTCTAAAAACGCTTCTTTGGTGTATAATGTAATGAAATGCGGCTGTTCGTCCCTTGATGAGATAATCAGAAAAAGCTCGCTTCCGGTGCGCTCGGTTCTGATTGCTTTGACCGAACTTGAAATCGGCGGCGCCGTTGCCTGCACAGGCGGAAACAACTATGAACTCAAAATTTGAAAACGTTTCGTTTTCAAAAAAGCTTTTAAAGCGACTGTCAAAAAACGTGTTTTGAGCAAATTTTCCGTCACAGCACATAATTCCGTATTTTTCACGGGCTTGTGTTCTCTGACGAAAAATCTGCTTTTTCCGCAGAAAAGGCAGTTTCCAAAAATTCAACGAAAGGTGAGACTCTATGTCAGATTTGATTATCGTCGAGTCGCCCTCAAAGGCTAAGACACTTAAAAACTATCTCGGAAAAGGTTATAACATCGTGGCTTCAAAAGGCCACGTCAGGGATCTCCCGGCGGCCAGACTGAGTGTTGATATCAAGCATGATTTTGCCCCTAAATACAGCGTAGTAAAAGGAAAGGAAAAACTTGTCAAAGAGCTTAAAGAAGCCGTTGCCGAAAGCGACAAGGTTTATCTTGCAACCGACCCCGACCGTGAGGGAGAGGCAATTTCATGGCACCTTGCAACGCTTCTCGGGCTTGACCTCAACGAAGACAACCGTGTGACCTTCAACGAAATCACAAAAACCGGCGTCAAAAACGGAATGGCCGCGCCGAGAAAGGTTGACCTTGACCTTGTCAACGCTCAGCAGGCAAGAAGAATCCTCGACCGTCTCGTCGGCTACAAGCTCAGCCCCTTTGTTTCTCAGAAAATCCGCCGCGGACTTTCCGCCGGACGTGTTCAAAGCGTTGCGCTGAGAATGATTGTTGACCGTGAGGATGAAATCCGTGCGTTCGTTCCGGAAGAGTATTGGACGGTTGAAGGAAAGTTCCTCGCCGGAAGAAAGGTTATCAACGCTCAGTTTTACGGCGACGAAACCGGAAAACTCAAACTTCAGAACGAAGAACAGGCGAATGCGATTCTTTCCCGTCTTGAGGGCGCACAGTATAACATCAGTTCGCTCAAAAAAGGAACGAGGAGGAAAAACCCGGCTCCGCCGTTCATCACCTCAACCCTTCAGCAGGAAGCTTCGAGACGTCTCGGCTTCAGAGCGGAAAAAACGATGAAAATCGCTCAGGAGCTTTATGAGGGCGTTGAAATTGCCGGCCAGGGTTCGGTCGGTCTTATCACATACATGAGAACCGACTCGCTTCGTATTTCGGAAGAAGCGAGAGCGGCAACGGATGAATATGTTCGCTCGGTTTACGGCGATAAATATATGCCCGAAAAACCGCGTTACTTTAAGTCAAGGAGCAACGCACAGGACGGACACGAAGCAATTCGTCCCTCAACGGTGAGCCTCACTCCCGAATCGGTGAAGGAAAGTCTTTCAAACGACCAATTCAAGCTTTATAACCTCATTTGGCGCCGTTTCGTTGCTTCGCTTATGTCGCAGTGCGTTCAGAACACCGTTAAGCTTGAAATCAAGGGCGTCGGCAAAAACGAAAAAGAAGGCGGTTACTGCCTTTTCACCGCAAGCGGATATTCCGTAAAATTCGACGGTTTCACGGTTCTTTATGACAACACGGGCGACGACGAGGAAAAAGGAAAACTTCCCGACGGAATCGCCGAAGGCGAAAGCGTGAGGGAAAAGGAAATTTCAAAAAATCAGCACTTCACTCAGCCGCCGGCAAGATATACCGAAGAAACGCTCATCAAAACGCTTGAAGAAAACGGCGTCGGCCGTCCGAGTACCTATGCGACAATCATTTCAACAATTGTCAAGCGTGAGTATGTCCAAAGAAAATCAAAACAGCTCATTCCTACGGAACTCGGCGAAACAATCACAAAACTCCTCAAAGACAAGTTCCCGAAAATCGTCAACACAAAGTTCACCGCCCAGATGGAAGGCGGACTCGACAAGGTCGGCGAGGGTGAAAAGGATTACATTAAGCTCCTTCACGAATTCTATGACGATTTTGAAGAAAACCTTGAAAAAGTCAAGGGTGAAATGCAGGGCGTGAAGCTTCAGCTTCAGGAGGATCAGACCGACATTCCGTGCGAAAAATGCGGACGAATGATGGTCATCAAAACCGGAAGGTTCGGAAAATTCCTTGCCTGTCCGGGCTATCCGGATTGCAAAAACACAAAGCCCTATGTTGTTGAAACGGGCGCAACCTGCCCGAAGTGCGGCGGAAAGGTCATTGCCAAAAAGTCAAAGAGGGGATTCACTTTCTTCGGCTGCGACAATTGGCCGAACTGCGACTTCATGACGTGGGACAAACCGACCGAGCAGCAATGCCCGAAGTGCGGAAAATCGCTCTTCAAAGGGAAGGGCGGAGTTCTTTCCTGCCTTGACGAAAAGTGCGGATATAAATCAAAGTAAACGCTTTTCGGATAAGGGCGGTTATACAAAACAAAAGGAGACAGCAAATGAGTAAGGTAAAAGTTATCGGAGCGGGGCTTGCCGGCGTTGAAGCGGCCTGGAGCCTTGCCGAAAGAGGAATCGAAGTTGAACTTTTTGAGATGAAACCGAAAAAGTTCAGTCCGGCTCATCATATGGAAACTTTCGCCGAACTCGTTTGCTCAAATTCGCTGAAAGCAAAAAGGCTTGAATCGGCCGCCGGACTTTTGAAAGAAGAAATGCGCCGTCTCGGTTCGCTTTGTATGCAGTGCGCCGACGAGTGCGCCGTTCCGGCAGGCGGTGCGCTTGCCGTTGACAGAGAAAGGTTTTCTCTTATGGTCACGGAAAAAATCAATGCCCATCCTCTCATCACCGTGGTTAACGAAGAAGTGACCGAAATTCCGGAAGGCAACGTAATCATTGCCGCAGGGCCGCTTGCAAGCGAAAAATTGAGCGAAAGCATAAGTGCGCTTTGCGGAACGGGACTTTTCTTTTTTGACGCCGCCGCGCCGATTGTTACAGCCGAAAGCGTTGACCCCGAATTTTCGTTTTCCGCTTCACGCTATGACCGCGGCGGAGAGGACGATTACATCAACTGCCCGATGAACAAAGAGGAATACGAAACTTTTCACGAGGCGCTCGTCAACGCCCAAAGCGCCGAGCTTCATTCTTTCGACAAGCGCAAGGACGTCTATGAGGGCTGTATGCCTATTGAGGTTTTGGCCTCAAGGGGAAAGGACGCAATCCGTTTCGGCCCGATGAAACCCGTCGGCCTTCGTGACCCGAAAACCGGCCACAGGCCTTGGGCTGTTCTTCAGCTTCGCAAGGAAAACAAAGGCGGAACGCTTTATAATCTCGTCGGTTTTCAGACGAACCTCAAATTTCCGGAGCAGAAGCGGGTTTTTTCGATGATACCGGCTCTTAAAAACGCAGAGTTCGTCCGTTACGGCGTCATGCACAGGAACACTTATATCGATTCGCCCCGCCTTCTTTCCGGCGACTTTTCATTCAGGGGGAGAGAAAATCTCTTCTTCGCCGGCCAAATCACAGGCGTTGAGGGCTATATGGAATCCGCCGCTTCCGGAATTATGGCAGGCATCAATATGGCACGCCGTTTGAGCGGAAAAGAAACGGTTGTTTTGCCCGAAGAAACAATGATAGGTGCGCTTTCGGGATATATCAGCGACGAAAGCGTTGAAAACTTTCAGCCGATGGGTGCGAATTTCGGCGTTCTTCCTCCGATTGAGCCGAAAATCCGTGACAAAAAGGAACGCTATCTTGCACTTGCGAAGCGTGGAATCGAATCGCTTGAAAACATAATTAGATCAAAGGAGGTATAAAAATGTTTGATGAATTTCAAAAAAACATAGGCTATAAATTCAAAAATGAACGCCTTTTGGAAATTGCGTTTACCCATTCGTCTTACGCAAACGAAAAACAGCTTTCGCGCGATTGCAACGAAAGGCTTGAATTTTTGGGGGACTCCGTTCTCGGCGTTGTTTCCGCCGATTACTTTTTTCACAATCTGAGCCACCTTCCCGAAGGTGAAATGACAAAAAGAAGGGCAGCATGCGTTTGCGAAAAATCGCTTTTCGGTTTTGCAAAGGAAATCGATCTTGGCAAATACATACTGCTCGGAAAAGGCGAAGAAAGAACAGGCGGCCGCCGCCGCCCGTCAATCCTTGCCGATGCGTTTGAAGCGGTCATTGCCGCAATTTATCTTGACGGCGGGCTTGAAGAAGCGAGAAAGTTTGTCCTTCGTTTCATCAAAAAAGCAGTTAACGAAGCGCCGAAATTCAAAGATTACAAAACCGCTTTGCAGGAGATTATCCAGAAAAATCCCGACGAACATCTTACATATATCCTTGTCGGAGAAAGCGGACCCGACCACGACAAAAGCTTTGAGGTTGAAGTACACCTCAACAGCAACGTTATCGGAAGCGGAATCGGCGGTTCAAAAAAGGGCGCCGAGCAGGCTGCGGCAAAAAAGGCGCTTGAACTTATGGGAATCAAGGAATGAAGCATACAAATGTTGCGCTTTTTGTTCCCGATGAGGGCTGCCCGCACCGCTGCAGCTTTTGCAACCAAAAAACAATTTCCGGCTTTCAAAAAAGGCTTGAGCCGATTGACGTCATAAGCGCCTGCGAAACCGCACTCGGCGGCGAAAAGGATCTTTCTCAAGCGGAAATCGCCTTTTTCGGCGGAAGTTTTACCGCAATCGAAAAGGGGTATATGCTCTCTCTTTTGAAAACCGCAAAAAGCTATCTTGACCGCGGCTTTTTTAAAGGTATCAGAATTTCAACCCGACCCGATTGCATTGACGAAGGGGTGCTTTTGCTTCTTAAAGAATACGGCGTAACTTCGGTTGAACTCGGCTGTCAGAGCATGGACGATACCGTCCTTGCGCTCAACGGACGAGGACACACCGCAAAGGACAGCGAAAATGCCTGCCGCCTTATCAAAAGCTTCGGCTTTGAACTCGGCGTTCAGATGATGACGGGTCTTTACGGCGACACGGACGAAAAGGCAATCGAAACCGCAAAAAAACTTATCTCTCTTTCGCCCGACACCGTTCGGATTTATCCCACGGTTGTTTTAAAAAACACGGAGCTTGAAAGGCTTTATGAAAGCGGAGAATATAAAGCGCAGACGCTTGAAGAAGCCGTTTCTCTTTGCTCAAAACTTTTGAAACTTTTTACCGAAAACGGTGTAAAAGTAATCCGCCTCGGACTTCATTCCGGCGGAAACGTTGAAGAGGGCTTTGTTGCCGGTGCGTACCACCCGGCATTTTGCGAAAAATGCGAAAGCAGGCTTTACCGTGAAAACATCGAAAAGTTTCTCAATGACAAAAAAATTCAAAAGGGCAGTGTGACGCTCTTTGTTTCAAAGAAATATCTTTCGCAGGCAAAGGGACATAAAAAAGAAAACATAACTTATTTTAATAACAAAGGCTATAATTTAGAAATCAAAGCGGGCGAAACAATCGCTCAATACGAAATCCGGCTTTCGCCGGAAGCAGAGAAGGAATAACAGAATGATTTTAAAAGCAATTGAAATGCAGGGCTTCAAGTCCTTCCCTGAAAAAACAACGCTGAATTTCGGAAAAGGCATCACCGCCGTTGTCGGCCCGAACGGAAGCGGAAAAAGCAACATTTCCGACGCTGTCCGCTGGGTACTCGGCGAACAAAGCAGTAAGTCGCTGCGCGGCTCAAAAATGGAAGACGTCATTTTCGACGGAACAAAGGTCAGAAAAGCTCACGGCTTTGCAAGCGTAACGCTGAAGCTTGACAATTCCGACAGAAGCATTCCGTCCGTTGACGACGACGAAATTGCCGTAACACGCCGCTTTTACCGCTCGGGTGAAAGCGAATATAAAATCAACGGAAACAGCGTAAGACTTCGTGACATCAACGAGCTTTTCATGGATACGGGTCTCGGCCGGGACGGCTACTCAATGGTAAGTCAGGGCAAGATTGCCGAAATGATTTCCGGAAAAGGAAAAGAGTGCCGTGAGATGCTTGAAGAAGCGTGCGGAATTTCCGCTTATCGTTACCGCAGGAACGATTCGATAAGAAAACTTTCTCAAGCGGAGGATAATCTTGTAAGACTTCGTGATATCCTTGCCGAACTTGAAAGCCGCATAGGGCCGCTCAAAACCCAAAGCGAAAAGGCGCAGAAGTTCCTTGTTCTCTCAGAGGAGAGGAAGGGGCTTGAAATCGGCCTTTGGCTTTATAATATCGACAAACTCAAAGCCGATATCAGAAAGCAGGAGGACAGCATCGCAATTGCGACAGCACACTATGACCGTGTTCAAAATGAACTTTCCGAAATCGACAAAAAAATCGAAGGCTCCTATGCACAATCGCAGAATATCACCGTAAAAATCGAAGAAATCCGCCAAAGCATCTCCGAGGCGGAGGAGACCGCTTCGACATATGACAGCCAATGCGCCGTTTTTCAAAACTCGATTGAGCACAATAAAAGCACGATTGAACGAATCCTCGGCGACAAGGACTACTCAAAGCAGAACCGTGAGCAGCTTCAAAAGGAAATTGACACCGAAGAAAACCTCATTGCACAAATCAAGCAGATTGCAAAAGAAAAACGCACCGAGCTTGAAAAGGTGAAAAAGGAGCTTGAAGAAAAGAGTCATGAGGGCGCATCGCTCGACGAACTGACGGCAAAACTTACCGCCGAAATTTCAGCCTTCACCTCAAAGCTTGCCGATTGCAGAGTGAGCGAATCGACGGCTCGTTCCTCGATGGATGAAATCAAGGCGAGAATGCAGTCGGTTGAAACACTCATAAAACAGCGTGAGGAAAGCCTCAAACTTTTTGAAAAAGAAAAAGAAGAAAAGGCTCTCGCTCTCAAAAAATGCCTTGAGGAAATTACCTCTCTTTCAAATGCCGCCGACGGAATTGCGCTCCGGCTTGAAACGAGAAATCAAAAGGCGGACAAGCTCAAGAGGGAGCTTGACAACGGTCTTTTTGAGCTTCAGCACCTGCTTTCAAAAAAGAAGATGCTCGAAGACCTTGAAAAGAACATGGACGGTTATTCGGGCTCGGTCAAGGCGGTTGTTAAAGAGGGCGAAAAGGGCGCTCTTTCGGGAATCGTCGGAACGGTTTCAAAAATCATTTCGGCTGAATCCGAATATACCGTTGCAATCGAAACCGCACTCGGAAACGCCGTTCAAAACATAGTTTGCGAAACCGAAAACGACGCAAAAAACGCAATTAATTACCTCAAACGCAACGGTGCGGGACGTGCAACTTTTCAGCCCGTATCCTCCGTCAGGGCAAAAAACTTTGACGAAAAAGGTCTTGAAAAAGTCGAAGGCTTTGTCGGCATGGCTGACGAGCTTGTTTCATACGATGAAAAGTTCGGCGAAATTATCCGTTCGCTTCTCGGAAGAATCGCCGTTTGCGAGGATATCGACTGTGCGATAGCACTTGCGAAAAAATATTCCTATCACTTCAAAATTGTCACCCTTGACGGACAAATCATCAATGCCGGCGGCTCGATGACGGGCGGCTCGCAGAGCAAAAACGCCGGAATCCTCTCCCGTGCGAGCGAGATTGAACGCCTTTCAAAAAAGCACGGGGAGCTGAAAAAGAAAACCGACGAAACTCAAAAAAGCTATGACGGACTTTGCGAAAGTATTTCAAAGGCCGAAGAAGAGCTTCTTGAAGCGAAGGAAAAGCTCCTTTCAAGCCAGGAAGAGAAAATCCGTCTTGAGGGCGAAAAAAAGCTTTCGGACGAGCAGTATCTCACCTCAAAAAACGCATTTTCACAACTTCAAAACGAAAAGGAAAACTGCAGCGAACGCCTTTCTTCGTTTGAAGAAGCGTATAAAAAAGCGCACGACGAAGCGGCGCTTCTCTCAAAATCAATCGAAGAAAACGAGGAAAAGCTTTCCTCCCTCGGCGAAAAGAAAAGCGAACTTTCCTCGGCGCGCGAAAAAATCACGTCCGAAATTTCAAAGCTCAGCCTTGACCTTCATGACGCCGACAAGGATCTTGCCGCAAGAACTCAGGCGATGAATCTTCTTGTTGCCCGCCTTTTGAGCCACGAAAACAAGGACAGGCAGCTTGACGAAGAGATTGAGGAAATCAAAAAGAAAAACGGAGAACTTCTTTCGCTTATTGAAGAACTGAAAGAAAAGGCTGCCGCCCTTCGCAAAAGCGGCGGCGAAAACAGGGAGAAAATCGTTCTTCTTCAAAAGGAACGAACCGAAAAGGAAGAAGCTTCCGGAAAACTTCGTACCCTTGAACGTGAAAAAAGCGCAGAGCGTGAAACCGTCGGCGGCGAAAAGGCAAGGCTTGAGGAAAGAAAGGAAACAATGCTTCTTGAGCTTGACGAAACAATTTCAAAGCTTTATGACGAATACAGTCTCACCTTGAGAGAGGCGATGAGCGAAAGCGAAAAAACCGACGACCCCGTCGGCTCAAAACGCAGGCTCGGAGAAATCAAAAACCGAATCCGGGCGCTCGGCTCGGTCAACGTTTCGGCCATTGACGAATACAAAGAGGTCAGCGAACGCTATGAATTCATGTCGTCTCAGCTTTCGGACGTTGAAAACTCAAAGAAGGAGCTTTCAAGGCTCATCACCGACCTCACGGGAAAAATGGCAAACCGATTCCGTGAAAAGTTTGCGCTCATCAATCAATATTTCGGCGAAACCTTCAAAGAGCTTTTCGCCGGCGGAAAGGCGGAAATCGTTCTTGTTGACCCGACCGATGTTCTTGAAAGCGAAATCGACATAAGACTTCAGCCGCCCGGAAAAAACGTCAAGCGGCTTGACGCCCTTTCGGGCGGAGAAAAAGGACTTTCGGCAATCGCCCTTCTTTTTGCGATTCTCAAGGTCAATCCCGCTCCGTTTTGCATTTTCGACGAGGTTGAGGCCGCTCTTGACGACGCAAACGTAACACGTTACGCACAGTACGTCAGAAGAATGACGAAGAACACTCAGTTTATCCTCATCACTCACCGAAGAGGAACAATGGAGGAAGCGGACGTCCTTTACGGAATCACAATGCAGGAGCAAGGCGTTTCAAAGCTTCTTGAGCTTAAAACCGCCGAGCTTGCGGGAAAACTCGGAGTAACCTAAAACCGCACAACCGAAAAGCAGAAAAACAGGTGAAAACCGCCTGACGATATTTTCGTTTTCGATTGACGTGCGGCCACTCAATTGACATAAAACACAGGAGGCAGTTATGGGCATTTTCAAAAAATTCGGCTTCGGCCTTAAAAAAACAAGAGAAGGACTCGACAAAAAGCTTGAGGACGTTCTCGGCGCATACGAAGAAATTACCGACGACCTTTACGACGACCTTGAAGAGGCTCTCATCATGGCTGACGTCGGAGTAACAACGGCGGTAAAAATCGTTGACGAGCTTCGTGAAAGAGTTAAAAGGAACGAAGTCAGAAACCCGAAGCACGCAAAAATCGTCATTGCCGACATCATCGCCGGAATGCTTGACAAGGGCGAGGATTGGGGACTTATCACAATCCCGTCAATCATCCTTGTAATCGGCGTCAACGGCGTCGGAAAAACAACGACAATCGGAAAAATGGCGGCAATGTATAAGGCCGAGGGCAAAAAAGTCATTCTCGGCGCCGCAGATACCTTCAGAGCCGCCGCAATCGAACAGCTTCAAATTTGGGCGGACCGTGCCGGCGTTGAAATGATAAAGCACGCCGAAGGCTCCGACCCGGCTGCGGTTGTTTACGACACGATTCAGGCCGGCATTGCAAGAGACAGCGACATCATCATCATCGACACGGCGGGCAGACTTCACAACAAGAAGAACCTTATGGACGAGCTTGCAAAAATTTATCGTGTTGTTGAAAAAGAGCTTCCCTATGCCGACCGTGAAATTTTCCTTGTTCTCGACGCAACAACCGGACAGAACGCAATCAGCCAGGCAAAGGAGTTCATGCAGGTTGCGGAGCTTACCGGAATCGTTCTGACAAAGCTTGACGGAACGGCAAGGGGCGGTGTTGTTCTCGGAATCAAAAACGAGCTGAAGCTTCCGATCAAGTATATCGGCGTCGGAGAGAAGATCGACGACCTTCAGCCGTTCAACGAAAAGGTTTTTGCAAAAGCCCTTTTTGAAAATACAGCCGAAACGCATAAGGACGAGGACGAATAATGAAATTTATCATCGCAACCCATAATATGAAAAAACAGGCCGAAATGCAGCGTATCCTTTCTCCGCTCGGTGTTGAGGTACTCACGGCCGAAATGGCAAAAATCACCCTCACCGACGTTGAAGAAACCGGAACAACCTTCCTTGAAAACGCCGTTCTTAAAGCCGAAAGCGGTTGCAGGGAAAGCAAAATGCCCTGCATTGCCGACGACAGCGGCCTTTCGGTCGACTTCCTCGGTGGCGAACCCGGTGTATACTCCGCACGCTACAGCGGCGAACACGGAAACGACGAGGCGAACATTCAAAAGCTTCTCAAAAACCTTGAAAACGTACCGGAAGAAAAGCGCACGGCACGCTTTGTTTGTACCGTTTGCGTCTGCTTCCCGGACGGACGAAGGTTCACCGTTGACGGAAAGTGCGAAGGAAAAATCGGCTTTGAAAAGCACGGGGAGGGCGGCTTCGGCTATGACCCGGTGTTCATGGTCGGCGAAAAAAGCTTTGCGGAACTTTCGGCCGAAGAAAAAGACAAAATCAGTCACAGGGGCAACGCACTGAGAAAGCTTGCCGAAGTGCTGCCAGATTATCTTAAATAACTTTACAGGAGACACATATATGACAGGAAAAGAACGTGCCGCATGGCGCGCAAAAGCAAATTCACTCGAACCGCTTTTTCAAATCGGAAAAGGCGGACTTAACGACGGAATCATAAAGCAGACCGACGACGCCCTTCGTGCAAGGGAGCTTATCAAGCTCAAGGTTTTGCTTGATTCTTCGCCTATCTCCGTCCGTGATGCGGCGAACGAAATTGCCGAAAAAACCGGTGCCGAAGTCATTCAGGTCATCGGCGGCGTAATCGTGCTTTACCGTGAAAGCGAGGAACTCAAACAAAAAGCCGCTCAAAAGGAAAAGAACAAAAAGCTTGCCGCAAAAAAAGCGAAAGAAAAGCTTTATAAAGAGCGAGCCGCCCAAAAGCGTTTCACCGTGAAGGCGGTCGGAAAAAGAAAATGAGCAGAGTCGGTCTTTTCGGCGGAACGTTCAATCCGCCGCACCTTGCTCATCTTCGCCTTGCCCAAAAGGCGATTGAGGGAGCAAAGCTTGAAAAGGTGATTATTATGCCGGCGTTCGTTCCGCCGCATAAAATCGCTCATGAGCTTTTGAGCGGCGAGGAAAGAATCGAGCTTTGCAAAAGAACGTTTTGCGGCGAAGAGTTTATCATCTCCGACCTTGAAATCAAGCGCCGGGGAAAAAGCTATACCGTCGAAACGCTTGAAACGCTCAAAAAGCTTTATCCGCAGGACGAGTTTTTTCTCATCATCGGCTCGGATATGCTTTTGAGCTTTGACAAGTGGTTTCGCTTTGAGGACATTTTAAAAATGTCAACTCTCTGCGTTATGACGAGGGAAAACGCCGTGAGCAAAAAAATGCTTTCGGATTACTGCAAAAACGTTTTGAAACTTAATGAAAAGGATTATATTATTCTTGACTGCGAACCGGTTGAACTTTCTTCAACCGAGGTTAGGGAAAAAGCAAAGGAAGGCGGCGATTTAGGCTTTATGCTCACCGAAAAAGCGAACGAATATATCAAAGAAAAATCATTCTACAGCGCCGCATCCTATGAGAAAATCAAGTCGCTTTTAAAAGAACGGCTTGACGAGCACCGCTTTGTTCATTCGCTCGGCGTTGCCGACAGCGCAAAAGAGCTTGCCGCCCGTTTCGGTGCGGACGAAGAAAAGGCATATCTTGCCGGCCTTCTTCACGACATTACGAAAAACGAAGCGAACGAAAGACAGTTGCAATTATTTGAAAGTGATGATATAATCTTAAATCAGGTTGAAAAAAACAACCCGAAGCTTTGGCACGCAATGACAGCACCGATTTATATCAAAAACGAACTCGGTATAGACAACGAAGAAATCCTCTCCGCCGTGCGATATCACACGACCGGAAAGAAGGGCATGACGCTTCTTGAAAAAATTGTCTATATTGCGGATTATATATCGGCCGAAAGGGATTATCCCGACGTTGACGTTATGCGGGCGCTTTCAAAAGAAAGCCTTGAAAAAGCGGCGCTTTATTCGCTTAAATATACCCTTAAAAAACTTTCAAAAAGCGAGCTTGTCATTCATCCGGACAGCCTTGCGTTTTATAACGAACTGATTATTCTCGGCATCACCGTTGCCGAAACCGAAAGGAACGATGCTAATGAACGAACTTGAACTCACAAGAGAAATTGTCAAGGTTCTTGACAGAAAAAAGGCAATTGACATCAAAGCTTTGCATATTACCGAACTTTCAATCGTTGCCGATTATTTTGTAATCGCTTCCGGTACTTCAAACACTCACGTCAAGTCGCTTGCCGATGAGGTTGAGTACGAGATGAGCCGAAAGGGCGTTGAGCCGGCTCACGTTGAAGGCAAGGCAACGGGCTGGATTTTGCTTGATTACGGCTCGGTAATCGTTCACGTTTTCACCGGCGAAAGCCGAGAGTTTTATAACCTTGAGCGCCTTTGGTCAGACGCCGAAGAGGTCGATATCAGCGATATTGCGGACAACAGAGATTAATTATACGGAGTGATAAACTTGAATTACAACTTTAAAAAGACAGAAAAAAAGTGGCAGGAAAAATGGGAAGAGCTCGGTGTCTTTCATGCTCAGGATAATTCCGACAAGAAAAAGTTTTACGGCCTTGTCGAATTCCCTTATCCGAGCGGAGCGGGAATGCACGTCGGCCATATCAAGGCTTATTCCGGCCTTGAGGTAATCTCAAGAAAGCGCAGAATGGAAGGCTATAACGTTCTTTTTCCGATAGGCTTTGACGCATACGGCCTCCCGACCGAAAACTACGCAATCAAAACCGGAATCCACCCGAGAAAAGTTACCGACATGAACATCGAAAAATTTTCGAGCCAGCTTAAAAGAGTCGGCTTCTCCTTTGACTGGACGAGAGTAATCGATACCACTCAGGAAGAATACTATAAGTGGACGCAGTGGATCTTCCTCAAAATGTTTGAAAACGGTCTTGCTTTCAGAGACAAGACCCTTGTCAACTACTGCCCGTCATGCAAAGTTGTTCTTTCAAACGAGGATTCTCAGGGCGGCAAGTGCGACATCTGCCACAGCGAAATTGTTCAAAAGTCCAAGGACGTTTGGTATCTTCGCATCACCGAATATGCCGACAAGCTTCTTCAGGGGCTTGACGAGGTTAACTATCTTCCGAACATCCGCCTTCAGCAGGAAAACTGGATCGGAAAATCAACGGGCGCATTTGTTGTTTTCAAGCTCAAGGATATCGACGAAAGTTTCAGAATTTACACAACCCGTCCGGATACTCTTTTCGGCGTAACCTTCATGGTTATGGCTCCGGAGCATCCGCTTCTCGATAAGTATAAAGACCGCATCAAAAACTTTGACGCAGTTGAAGATTACAGAGCCGAATGTGCAAAGAAAACCGAGTTTGAAAGAACTCAGCTTGTAAAAGAGAAGACCGGCGTTCGCCTTGACGGCTTTTCGGCAATCAACCCCGTCAACGGAAAGGAAATTCCCGTTTTCATTTCAGATTACGTTATGATGGGCTACGGAACCGGCGCAATCATGGCCGTTCCCGCTCACGACCAGCGTGACTATGACTTTGCAAAGAAGTTCGGCGTTGATATCATTGAAGTAATCAAGGGTGGCGACATAAACGAAAAAGCCTATACCGGCGACGGCGAAGTTGTCAACTCCGACTTCCTCAACGGCTGCAAGAAAAAGGAAGAAGCAATTGAAAAAATGCTTGACTTCCTCAAGGAAAAAGGCATCGGCGAAAAGGGCGTTCAGTATAAGATGAAGGACTGGGCGTTCAACCGTCAGCGTTATTGGGGCGAACCGATTCCCATTGTATACTGCGAAAAATGCGGAATGGTTCCCGTTCCGTATGACGAGCTTCCGCTCAAACTTCCCGAAGTTCAGGACTTCAAGCCCGGTTCGGACGGCGAAAGCCCGCTTGCAAAAATCGAATCCTTCGTAAACTGCACCTGCCCGAAATGCGGCGGAAAAGCAAGAAGGGAAACCGACACAATGCCTCAGTGGGCAGGCTCTTCGTGGTACTTCCTTCGCTACATTGATCCGCACAACAGCGAGCGTTTTGCGGATATGGATAAACTTCGCTACTGGGGACCCGTTGACTGGTACAACGGCGGAATGGAGCACGTCACACGTCACCTTATCTACTCCCGTTTCTGGCACAGATTCCTTTATGACATCGGCGAAGTACCGTTCCCCGAACCCTATGCAAAGCGTACCGCTCAGGGACTCATTCTCGGACCCGATGGCGACAAAATGTCAAAATCAAAGGGCAACGTTGTTGACCCGAACGACGTTGTTGACGAATTCGGCGCAGACGTTCTTCGTACATACGTCCTCTTCATGGGTGACTACGAAAAGGCTGCCCCGTGGTCGGAAAACAGCGTAAAGGGCTGCAAGCGTTTCATCGACAGAGTCTGGGGTCTTCAGGAAATCGTGAACAACGAAAAGGGCTACTCAAAGAAGCTTGAAAGCTCGTTCCATAAAACAATCAAGAAGGTTTCAAGCGACATTGAAAACCTCAAGTTCAACACCGCAATCGCTTCGATGATGACCCTTCTCAACGAGATTTATGCCGCAGGCTCAATCACAAAAGATGAGCTTCGCACCTTCCTTCTTCTCCTCAATCCGTTTGCGCCGCACGTCACGGAAGAGGTCAACGAAATTCTTTCTCTCGGCTCAATGCTTGCAACGGGCGAGTGGCCGTCATATGACGAAGAAAAGTGTTCAGAAGACACCGTTGAACTCGCCGTTCAGGTCAACGGAAAGCTCAGAGGAAGAATCAGCGTTTCGGCCGATATCACGGACGCAGACGCAATCGAACTTGCAAAGAAGGAAGAAAAAGTTGCCGCAGACATCGCCGGAAAGACGATTGTCAAAGAGCTTTACGTCAAGGGAAGACTCGTCAACATTGTTGCAAAATAAAACCTTAAGTCACAGGAAATTAAAATTTCCAAAAAAATGTATTAAATGTCGCTTTGAATTGCAAAATTACTCTTGACAACGGAAAAGCGATAATGTATAATATTTAACGTATCCTATGTGGAAATATACCCCTGCTAAACAGGCGGAGGGAGGGAATTATAGATGAGTCAGGTTAAAGTTAAAGAAAACGAATCTCTTGACAGCGCTCTGAGACGTTTTAAAAGACAGACCTCTCGCGACGGAATCATTCAGGAAGTTCGCAAAAGAGAACATTATGAAAAGCCTTCCGTAGCAAGAAAAAAGAAGTCTGAGGCTGCTCGTAAGCGTAAATACAAGTAAAGCTAACTAACTAAGCGGGCTATGGGTTTTCCATCGCCCGTTTTTGTTATGTATCTGTAAAGAAAGGCGTGGCAAAATGTCAATCGAAAAACTTAAAATAATGCTTTCCGAACGCAATGCATCCGCTCTTATCATGAGCGAAGATAACGTTCGTTACTTCACTTCCTTTTCCTCAACAAACGGCTATCTTCTCGTAACGGCGGAAAATTCGTTTTTCCTCACGGACAGCCGCTATGTTGAAGCCGCACAAAAAACAATCAAAACCGTTGACGGCGTTCTTCTTTTTGAAAACTTTGAAAAGTCGCTTCTTCCTCTTGTCAAAGAACTCGGAGTCAAGACCCTTTCAATCGAAGGCGGAAGAACAACCGTAAAAAGGCTTCATGAACTCAAAAAGCAGTTTCCGTCGGTCACTTTTGAAACCGAAAAGCTTGACGGCGAAATTGACGTTCTCAGAGCGGTAAAAAGCAACGAAGAATGCGAAAAAATCATCAAAGCCCAGCGTATTGCGGAGAAAGCCTTTTCGCTTCTTCTTCCGAAAGTCGCAGTCGGCAAAACCGAACGTGAACTTTCTCTGGAACTTGATTACACAATGCTCAAGCTCGGCGCACAGGGGCTCTCGTTTGAAACAATCGCCGTTTCCGGAAAGAACGGCTCAATGCCGCACGGAATTCCGTCCGATAAAAAGATTGAAAGCGGCGACTTTGTGACGTTCGATTTCGGCGCAATTTACAAGGATTACCACAGCGACATGACAAGAACCGTTGCAGTCGGAGAAATTTCCGATAAACAGCGTGACGTTTACGAAACCGTTCTCAAAGCGCAAAAGAGTGCAATCGACGCCGTTGCCGCCGGCAAAAGCTGTTTCGATATTGATAAAATCGCAAGAGATATCATCGAAGAAAAAGGTTACGGAAAATACTTCGGTCACGGTCTCGGCCACGGAGTCGGCATTGAAATTCATGAATTTCCGACCGTTTCTCCGCGCAGCCAAACGGTTCTTGAGCCCGGCCATGTTATCACAATCGAACCGGGAATCTATATTCCGGGCGAATTCGGAGTTCGTATCGAGGACATGATTTACGTCACCGTAAACGGCGGAAAGAATCTCACAAACTGCCCGAAGGAACTCACAATCCTTTAATCTTGAAGTAATTTTTAAAAGAAGGTGACTGCCGTGGAAATGTACGAAAACAAAGAGGAACTGGAAAAAGCGCTGCTTGTCTCCGTCGATACGGGTGAATTTGACGCAGAAGTTTCGATTGACGAACTTGAAGAGCTTGCCCGCACGGCAGGAGCCGTTGTTCTCGGAAAAATCATTCAAAAAAAAGAGCGACCCGAAGCCGCAACTTTTGTCGGAGCGGGAAAGCTTGCCGAAATAATCGCTTTCTGCTCTGCGAATGACATTGACCTTTTGATTTTTGACAGCGAACTTACTCCGTCGCAGCAGAGAAACCTTGAAAAATTCACCGGTGTGCGTGTAATCGACCGAACGATGCTCATTCTCGATATCTTTGCCGCAAGGGCAAGAACGGGCGAGGGCAAGCTTCAGGTTGAACTGGCTCAGCTTAAATACTCTTTGCCGCGCCTTATGGGACAGGGGCTTTCGCTTTCCCGTCTCGGCGGCGGAATCGGAACAAGAGGTCCCGGCGAAAGCAAGCTTGAATCCGACCGAAGACACATCAACCGGCGGATTCAAAAGCTTGAAGAACAGCTTCGGGAGCTTGAAAAACGCCGTGATCTTCTCAGAAAGCGGCGCAAAAAGGACGGCGTTCAAACCGTTGCGATTGTCGGCTACACCAATGCCGGAAAGTCAACGCTCATGAATGCGCTGACCGAGGCGGGGGTTCTCGCCGAGGACAAGCTTTTTGCAACGCTTGACCCGACTTCCCGTGCTTTGACTTTGCCCGACGGAAGAAAGGTTATGCTTGTCGATACCGTCGGCCTTATCCGCCGCCTGCCGCATAAACTCGTTGAAGCGTTCAAATCAACGCTTGAAGAGGCGGCACAGGCTTCGGTCATTCTCAACGTTTGCGACGCTTCGGACGAGCATTGCTCGGAACACCTTGACGTAACAAAAAAGCTTCTTGACGAACTCGGCTGTGCCGGAACGCCCGTAATTTCGGTCATGAACAAGTGCGACCTTGTCGGAAACATTTATTCAATGCCGACCTTCGGAAAAACGGTGCTTATTTCGGCCTTGAACGAAAGGGGCTTTGACGGGCTTCTTTCGGCAATCGAGCGTGAGCTTCCGCAGACGAGGCGAACGGCTTCGCTTCTCATTCCGTTCAAAAACGGTGCCGCCGCGGCAAGAATCCGTGAAGAGGGCGTTGTTCTCGAAGAAGAATACCGTGAGGACGGACTTTATATGAGAGCAACCGCCGAAATTTCGTTGCTTGACGAATATAAAGATTGGATAATCGAAAGTTAAGTGCTTTCCGGTTGAGTTGTACTTTCTATAGCTTTTTCCTGCGGAAAATCAAACGTGTGCATAAAACCCGAAAGCTCGGTGCTTGAAATGTCTCCGCCGATTACAACGCCGTCAAAAACGAGAAGAGTTGCCCGGATTACACCGCCTTTGGTTTCGTAACCGGGATAATTCCTGACGTTGTATGACCAGCATTTGACCCTTGCACCTTTGAACTTTTCAAGGTCAAGATTTTGCTCTTTTTGAATAGCATTATATTGATTATAGACGTCGTCGAACTCTGTCGGAATCACAACCTCTTTGACTTCGGCCGGTTCTTCGTCAACTTCCCAGCCGAACTGAGAAAGGAATGAAAGGCGTTCTTCCTCGGTTGCGGCTTTGTAAACAATTCCGTTCATGCTTGAAACGGGCGAGCTTTTGCTTTTGTTCACGGCATAAATTCCGCCGATTGAAACAAAAATTGCAACGGCCGCAATGACCGCAACGGTTTTCAGCGTTGAAGATTTTACGGAAACAAAAAACATAATAATCCGCCTTTCAAAAGAAACATCAAAAAAATTCAGTCAATAAACTATATGCCCGTTTCGGGCGAATAATGATTCTAAGGAAGTCTTTATGGAATATATACCCTTTAATTCCCGTTCTCTTCTTCACAAGTATCCTTTCGGAGCAGTGAAGCAGGGAGAAAAAATCACGTTCAAAGTTGTTCTTCCCCGTTCTCTTTCCTGTTCCGGCGTTGAACTCGTAATCAGAAAAGACATGGAAGGCGAAAAGCGTTTTCCTTTTTTCTGGCTTTCAATGGAAGGAGCGGATGAGGAATGGTGGTGCCTTGATTATATTGAAAATGAAACCGGCCTTTATTTTTATCATTTTGATTACACAACTCCGTGGGGAAGGGTTTCAATCAAACGCAACGAAGGCTCGCTCGGAACGCTCAGCGGCGGTTTGAACGATTTTCAGCTGACCGTTTTTGAAAAGAATTTTTCAACTCCCGACTGGCTCAAGGGAAAACTGATTTATCAGATTTTTCCCGACCGTTTTTACGGCTCCGGAAAAGAAAAGAAAAACGTTCCTTCCGACCGTGTGATGCGTACCGATTGGGGCGGAGAACCCAGCTGGCTTCCGAATGAGCGCGGTGAGGTTCTCAACAACGACTTTTTCGGCGGAGACCTTGAGGGAATCAAAGAAAAGCTTCCTTATCTCAAATCGCTCGGTGTCGGCTGCATTTATCTCAATCCGATTTTTGAAGCGCAGAGTAATCACCGTTACGACACTGCCGATTACGAAAAAATCGACAGCGTTCTCGGAACGGAAAAGGATTTTTCCGCTCTTTGCAGGGAAGCGGAAAAAAACGGAATTTCGGTTGTTCTTGACGGAGTTTTCAGCCACACGGGGGACGACAGCAGATATTTCAACAGAAAAGGCCGCTACGATACCGTCGGAGCGTGTCAGTCGAAGGAATCACCGTTTTACAGCTGGTATTTTTTCTGGAACTGGCCGTATAACTATCAGTGCTGGTGGAATTTTGAAACGCTTCCCGAAGTCAATGAGGAAAACGAAAGTTTCATTGATTTCATTGCCGGAAAAAACGGCGTTGCAAGACGTTGGATAAAAGCCGGAGCAAGAGGTTTCAGACTTGACGTTGCGGATGAACTTCCGGATAAATTCCTCGATGAATTCAGAAAGGCCGTAAAAAGCGAAAAAAGCGACGCTCTCATTCTCGGCGAAGTTTGGGAGGACGCTTCAAACAAGTGCAGCTACGGCGCAAGACGGCGATACCTTCAGGGAGCACAGCTTGATTCGGTCATGAATTATCCGTTTTCGGAAGCGATTCTTGCTTTCATAAGAAGCGGTGTTGTTGAAGGTTTTTCCGAAAAAATAATGACAGTGCTTGAAAACTATCCGAAATGCGTCACTGACGTTCTCATGAATCATATCGGAACGCACGATACCATGCGTGCAATTACCGCCCTTGCCGGAGAGAGCTGTGAAGGACGTGACCGCAGTTGGCAGTGCGGACGAACTCTTTCACCTGAACAATACGTACGAGGAGTAAAGCTTTTGAAGCTTGCCGCCGCAATTCAGTATACTCTTCCCGGCGTTCCGTCGCTTTATTACGGCGACGAGGCCGGAATGCAGGGCTATAAAGACCCGTTCAACCGTGTTTGTTACCCTTGGGGAAACGAAAACGAAGAGCTTGTTTCCTATTATAAAAAGCTCGGAAAAATCAGAAAAGAATGCCTTTGCCTGAAGGAGGGAACGTTCTCAACCGTTTCCGAAACGCTCTCATGCCTTGCCTTTGAAAGAAAGGGCGAAAAGGACAGGATTCTTCTCATTGTCAACCGAAACGAGCATGAGATTGATTATTTTCTTCCCGAAGAATGGAAAGAGGGAAAAGCCCTTCTCGGCGAAAACGCCGAAGGCGGAAAAGTTCATATCGGTGCGCTTTCGGCTGTAATTTTAAAAAAGGAGGATGCTTAAAAATGAGCGAATGGACAGAAGTAAAAATATGCGTGAATGCCGACGACGTTGACAAAGCCGGAGACATTGCGACAATGGTTGTTCCTTACGGAATCTATATCGAGGATTACCGCGACCTTGAAGAACAGGCGTGGGAAATTGCACACATTGACCTCATTGACGAAGACCTTTTGAAAAAGGACAGAACAAAGGCTTTTGTTCATGTTTATATCTCGCCGGAGGAAAATCCGCTTGAGGCGGTTGCCTTCCTTCGTGAGCGCCTTTCGGTGGAGGGAATCAAAAACGAGATTGAAACGAACGAATGCAGAAAAGAGGAATGGGAAAACAACTGGAAGCAGTATTTCCATGCGATGCCCGTCGGAGAAAAGCTTCTCATTCGTCCTCTTTGGGAGGAGGCCGACCCGCAGGGAAGGGTTGTTCTGAGCATTGAACCGGGGCTTGCCTTCGGCTCGGGAACGCATGAAACGACCCGCCTTTGCCTTGAAACGCTCGAAAAGTACATCAAGGAAGACACAACCGTACTCGACGTCGGCTGCGGAAGCGGAATCCTTTCAATCGCTTCGCTTCTTCTCGGCGCAAAAAAAGCCGTCGGCGTTGACATTGATGTGCTCGCAGTCAAAACGGCGAGGGAAAACGGAGAGGTCAACGGCTTCAAAGAGCCGGAGTACACCGTTCTTGAAGGCAACCTTACCGACAAAGTCAGCGGAAAATTTGACGTTGTTGTTGCAAACATCGTTGCCGACGTAATCGTGATGTTCTGCAAGGATGTCGGCGCTTTCATGAAAAAGGGGGCGGTTTTCATCACAAGCGGAATCATCGACACAAAAGAGCAGGTCGTTCTCGACGCATTCAAAAAGTACGGCTTTAAAGTCATTGCCCGTCACAGCGACAAGGGCTGGGTCTGCTTTGAAACCGAAAAAGTTTAATAAATTATTCTGT
Organism: uncultured Eubacteriales bacterium; assembly: GCA_934561055.1. Lineage (GTDB taxonomy): Bacteria > Bacillota > Clostridia > Oscillospirales > Acutalibacteraceae > UBA6857. The sequence goes on along the minus strand of CAKTFN010000007.1, from coordinate 60,796 downwards.
TGGCTGTTCCGATTTTTTTCGGAGCAGCTTTTTTCTTAAAATTTTCTTAAGGCAAACTTACGATTTTCGGTCGTCGGTTGCTTTTCTTTTTCGGCTGTTTTATAATAAATTCAGAAAAAAGAAAAGGACGGTCAAAGATGAAAAAGAAAAACAAAAGAAAGCTTTCAAAAACCGCAAAACGAATAATCGCTCTTTTTCTGATTGTTGTTCTTGCGGGCGGCGGCTATGTCCTCGGCGTGAATTTTTATGTGATACTTTCGCAGAAAAAGAACATCATCAGCCTTGAAGAGGCGTCTCACACGGATAAAGTCGATTACGTTCTTGTGCTCGGCTGCGGCGTTCGGGAAGACGGCGAACCGTCGCATATGCTTTACGAAAGACTCAAAAGGGGAGCGGAAGTTCTTGAAAAGGTGAACGGCGCAAAGCTTCTTCTCACGGGAGACAACAGCGGCGAAAGCTATAACGAGCTTGCCGCAATGAAGCGTGTCAGCCTTGAAAACGGCGTGAAAGAGGAAAAAATCGTGATTGACGATTTCGGCTTTTCAACCTATGAGAGCCTTTATAACGCAAAGAATAATTTCGGCGCAAAAAAGATAATCATAATCACACAGCCTTATCATATGTACCGTGCGCTGTACATTGCGAACAAGCTCGGAATCGAAGCCTACGGCGTGACGGCATACCTTCCGTTTTATCCTATGCAGATAATCTGGTCGCTTCGTGAAGTACTTGCAAGAAACAAGGACTTTCTTCTCTGTATGTTCGTTAGCTAAGGAGGCGGTAAAATGAAAAAAGCAATCGCAGTTTTTCCGTGAAAGCTATAAAAACAAAAATCACACCGCTATAAAAAACTGTCGCAAAGGTAAAAACCGATGCGACAGTTTGCTTTTTGTTTGGTTTTAAAGAAGAACTTCTTCAATCGGACCTTTGAACGCTTCGTCGTTCAGCGGGAACGGGGACGTAATGTCCTCAACGAATTTTCCGAGCGTTGCCTGCTTGAGTATTGTCGGAAGCTGATACTTTGAAAGAAGCTCAACAACACACTCTTTTTTGTCTCTGTTCTTCCTTGCTTCAAAGGCTTTGAATTCAATTTCAACTTCGGCGTTTGACAAAACGGAGGGAAGAACGATGATTGTTTTTCCTTCCTTGTGGCCGGGAGTGAAAACTTTCTTTCTTCCGCCGACTCTGACGGTGATTTCCTTTGCGCTGCTGATGTCGTCGAAGATAAGCTTCCATTCACGCTTTTCCGGAATAACCGAAAGGTCGCCCTTCGCCGGGTTGATTTTGAAAAGGAGGTCTTTTCCGGCTTCTCTGACGGAAAGAACGGTTTCGGCGAATGCGCCGTCTTCAAACTTCATCGTTTCTCCGTCGTCTTCGTAAAGGGTGAAAGAGTTCGTTCCTCTGAAAATTCTGACGGAGAGCTTTTCGGGGTTGGCGATGTCGTTCGTTCTGTCGTTTTGGGACATCGGAACGATTGCGCCTTCCTTTGCGAGAACGGGGAGTGCGTCAATGTCACGGTACATTGTTACAAAGCGTTCGCCCTCATAAATTCTTCCCGTGTACCAATCCGTCCATCTGCCCTTCGGAAGCCAGACCTTTGTCGGAGCAAGGAAGGTGCGCTTGTCCATCGGCTTTGTGACCGGACAAACCATGAGTTCGCTTCCGAAGAAGTACTGGTTCGGAACTTCGTAAGCGGCTTTTTCGGTCGGATATGAATAATACATCGGTTCGCAAAGGGCACGACCCTCTTCGTGCGTGCGGCGGTTGATCGAATAAATATACGGAATAAGAGCATGACGCTCACGAAGTGCGTTTATGGCCGCAGTGTTCGCCGCAAAGGAGTATTTCCACGGCTCTTTGCCCATGAATTCGTCCTTCGTTGAATGAAGGCGCATAATCGGACTGAACTCGCCGAGCTGCACCCAACGGACATAAAGTTCGTCATTTCTGGAACCGAGCTGATGGCCGCCGATGTCGTGGCTCCACCATGTATAGCCGACGTTGGTTGCGTTCGCCGTAAAGTACGGCTGAAAATCAAGGCTCTTCCAGCTGATGATTGTGTCGCCCGAAAAGCCGAGCGGATAACGGTGAGAGCCGACTTCCGCAAAGCGGGAAAGAATCAAAGGACGTTTTTCTTTTGAAGCAAGGTCGAGCGTGTGGTAATGGTTGAGCGCCCAGAGGGGGTCAAGCCCCTTGATTTTCGTGTCCCTTTCCTGCTGCCAGTCGATCCACCAAAAGTCAACGCCGTCGTCTTCGTAGGGCTTGTGAAGAATTTTGAAATAGCCTTCGATAAATTTCGGGTCGGTGATGTCAAACGGAATGCGCTTTTTTGTTTTCGGGTCAATGCCCATGAATTCTGCGAATTCTTCGTACTGATCTTCAAACGGGCGAACGCCCTGAGCCGGGTGAAGGTTGACGGTGACTTTGAAGTTCTTTTCGTGAAGCCAGTTCAAAAGCCCCTTGTAATCCGGAAAAAGCTCCGTGTTCCAGCTGTAGCCCGTCCAGCCCTGACTTTGAAAAATTTCCGAAATCGTTTTGTACGGAAGACCGCCTTCACGGCGGTAATATGCGTTTTCTTTTCCGAAGCGTTCAATGACGTCAACCCAGTGCCAGTCCATGTCAATGGTTGCGACGGAAATCGGAACCTCCTTTTCGATGAAGGTTTGCATGAGGTCAATGTATTCCTGCTGACTGTAATCCTTGTATCTGCTCCACCAGTTTCCGAGGCAGTATCTCGGAACGAGGGGAACTTCTCCGCAAAGTTTGAAGAACTCTTTGAGGCAGCCTCTGTAATCGTTGCCGAAGGCGAAGTAATATTCGTCTTTTTGAATTCTTCTTCTTTCCTTCATCGTTCCGTCTTCGGATATAATCACGGTTTTTGAGTCGTCAATGACGGAAACGCCGTTTTGGCTCATGAGACCTTCTCCGAGTTTTACCGAACCGTTAATCATGTCGAGCGTGCGGTAAGTGCCTTTGAGGTTTCCGGTCTTGAAGTCGGTGACGGTTCTCGAGTCTTTGAGGGTAATGCTTTCAACCTTTTCTTTTGTGAAGTCGAAGAGAAAAATTGCGTCCTCGGTTGAAATTTTGAGTTTTCTTTTACTTTCCGAAACCTTGAAATTCGGCCTTGAAAAGTCACGGCAAACAACGGTTTGAGTTGCTTCGTCGGTAAAAATCCGCTTTCTGTCCTTTTCAACGCGGAAAATTCTTGAAGAAAGAACCGAAAAGCGGAAATCTCCTCTTTGAATAATGAATTCATCGGGCGTTTTGCTTTTGAATTGTCGGGAAAATTTACTTAAAAAATACGGTGAAAGTTCGCTCATTGTTTTTTTCCTTTCAAACGCTTTTCTGCGTAATAGAATACTGATAAATAATACAATAAAAAAGCAGTTTTTTCAAGGAAAACAGACTTTTTCGGCAAAAACAACCAAAAAGAAAGGGAAATTTTCTACATTCAAAGAACTAACCTTAATTGAAATTAAAAGAAAAATCTATAGAATTTCTTTTGCCGATGTGATACAATATTCAGACGTAAAAACAGCTTTCTGTTTTGCTCGGAGGAAAATTCATGAATATTATTATTGTTGGCTGCGGAAAAGTCGGTTCGGCTCTTGCCGAACAGCTTGCGTCGGAGGGTCATGACATTACGGTCATTGACACAAATTCCGACGCCGTTGAAAGAGTTACCGAAGTTGCGGACGTTATGGGAACCGTCGGAAACGGCGTTGTCTATTACGTTCAAAAGGATGCCGGAATCGAATATGCGGATATGTTCATAGCGATGACCGGTTCGGACGAACTTAACCTTCTCTGCTGTCTTATCGCTAAAAAATCCTCTTCCTGCCGGACAATCGCCCGTGTCAGAAATCCGGACTATCTCACCGAAAGGGGATTCATCAAAGAAAAGCTCGGAATCTCAATGATTATCAATCCCGAAATGGAAGCCGCAAACGAGATTACCCGCCTTTTCACAATTCCTTCGGCAATTTCCGTCGATACCTTTGCGAGGGGAAGAATCGAACTTCTTGAAACGAGGCTCCCGATCGGCTCTCCGATTGCCGGGTCACCGATTAAATCCGCAATGGGTCGTCTTTCGGGAAAAATCCTCATTTGTGCGATTGAGCGCGGAAAAGACGTGATTATCCCCACCGGAGACACGGTTTTGAACGAGGGAGACAAAATCTCTTTCATTGCGACCCACAGAGACTCCGGCGCATTCTTCAAAAAAGCCGGAATCGCAAAAAACCACATTAAAACAATCATCATTGTCGGCGGCGGAAAAATTACGTTCTACCTTGCAAAGAAGCTTTCGGAATACGGCTTCAGGGTCAAAATCATTGAGAAGAACCGTGAACACTGCGAGTTTCTCAATTCGATTCTTCCGAGCGACATCGTGATAATCAACGGCGACGGAAGCGACCAGCGCCTTCTTCTTGAAGAGGGAATCGCCGATGCGGACGGCTTTGCTTCGATTACCGATATCGACGAGGAGAACATCATGCTTTCGCTTTACGTCGGCGCAAACTTCAAGGCGAAAACCGTTACAAAAATCAACAAGCTGAATTTTGAAGGGATTATTGACCGCCTTTCTCTCGGCTCGGTGATTTATCCGAAGTATATCACTTCCGAAATGATTATAAGCTATGTCCGTGCGCTTGAAAACTCAACCGGAAGCGGTGTTCAAACGCTTTATAACATTGTCGGCGGAAAGGTTCAGGCGCTTGAGTTCGCCGTGAGAACCGAAAGCAAGGCCGTCGGCGTTCCGCTTTGCGACCTTGACATCAAAAAGAATATTCTTCTTTGCTGTATATCACGCCACGGAAAAATCATCATTCCGTCCGGTCAGGATATGATTCAGGTCGGAGACAGCGTTGTTGTTGTCACAACCGAACGGGGACTCAACGATCTCAAGGACATTGTAAGGTAAAAAGCCATGAATTATTTTATGATTTTATATCTGCTCGGACTTGTGTGCATTATTCAGGCGTGTTCAATGCTTCTTCCCGTTGCGGTCGGAATTTTTTACGGCGAAAACGAGTGGAAGGTGTATGCTTTTGTTGCCGCCGTTTCGCTTGCCTTCGGCCTTCTCCTTTCCGTAAGAAAGCCGAAAAAAAACGTCTTTTATGCAAAGGAAGGCTTTGTGACGGTTGCCCTTTCGTGGATTGTTTTGAGCCTTTGCGGAGCGTTGCCCTTCTTTTTGACGAAGGAGATTCCGAGCTATATCGACGCCGTTTTTGAAGCCGCCTCCGGCTTCACAACGACCGGCGCAAGCATACTCACAAACGTTGAAGCGCTTTCGCAAACCTCGCTTTTTTGGCGCAGCTTCACTCACTGGATCGGCGGAATGGGCGTTCTTGTTTTTCTTCTTGCGGTGGTTCCGCTTACGGGCGGCCACACAATGCAGCTTATGCGCGCGGAAAGTCCCGGCCCCTCGGTCGGAAAATTCGTTCCGAAAGTACGCCAGACCGCATTCATTTTGTACTCCATCTATTTTGCGATGACAATTCTTGAAATTGTTCTGCTTCTTGCCGGCGGAATGCCGTGGTTCGATTCAATCTGCACTGCGTTCGGAACGGCCGGAACCGGCGGCTTTGCAATCAAAAACGCAAGCATCGGTTTTTATCAAAACAACTACCTTCAAGGTGTTGTCACCGTTTTCATGATTCTTTTTGCGGTCAATTTCACCGTGTATTACCTTCTGCTTGCAAAAAAATTCAAACAGGTTTTGAAGAACGAAGAGCTTTGGTGGTTCCTCGGAATCATTGCTTTTTCCGTTCTTTGCATAACGTTCAACATCAAAGACGAATTTTTCGGCGGAAGGTTTTACGATGCGTTTCACCATGCGGCTTTTTCGGTTGCGTCGATTATTTCGACAACCGGCTACGGAACGACCGACTTTGCAAAATGGCCCCAGCTTTCCCAGTTCATTTTGTTCATTCTGATGTTCATCGGAGCAAGTGCCGGAAGCACGGGCGGCGGATTGAAGGTTTCAAGGCTTGTTCTTCTTCTCAAAAGCAGTGCAAGAGAAATTTCAACAATTCTTCACCCGCGTTCGGTCAAAGCGGTCAAGCTTGACAAAAAGAGCGTTGACACCGCCGTTGTGAAAAACACGACCTCGTTCTTTGTCATTGCAATGCTTGTTTACGTCATATCCGTTTTCATAGTCAGCCTTGACGGGTTCGATATGACGACCTCGATGACCGCCGTTGCCGCAACGATGAACAACATCGGACCCGGTCTTTCGCTCGTCGGCCCGACCGGAAATTATTCTGCGTTTTCAAACCTTTCAAAAATCGTTATGATTATCGACATGCTCGCCGGAAGACTTGAGTATTTCCCGATTCTCGTTTTGTTCACACCGGCAATTTGGAAAGACGGCTTTTCAGCCCTGAGAAGAAAACTGTTAAACAGACGCTGATTTTGGAGAAACGGAAATCGGCAGTCTTGAAAAAAGCAAAAAAATCTGTTCTTTTTTTGAACGGTGAAAAAGGAGATATTTTATGGAAGAAAAAAAGTATGTGTCTAAAAAGGAGTCCATGTCCTATGCGATTGCGGCTCTCGGCCAGGGTCTTGTGTATAGCTGTATGTCAAGCTATATTACAGACTTTTACATGAACGTTCTCACGCTCAACGCATGGTTTGTAATCATGCTCATGCTTCTTGCCCGTGTTTGGGACGCAATCAACGACCCGCTTATGGGTATGATCGTTGACCGCCATACCTCACGTTGGGGAAGAATGCGCCACTATCCGGTTATCACCGCAATTCCCATTGCAATTCTCACGATTCTCATGTTCCTGCGTCCGATAGGCTTTGCCGAAGGCGACCAGTCAACGATGATGTATGTTTACGTTGCCGTTGTCTATGTTCTTTGGGGAATGGTTTATACGTCGAGTGACGTTCCGTTTTGGAGCCTTCCGAACGTTATGACGCCGAACCCGGCCGAACGCGGAACCATTATTTCATACGGAAGAACCGTCGGAGGAGTCGGTTCCGCCGTCACAGTTGCGCTTCCGATTATTGTCGGTTACTTCATTTCGAGCAGCGAAAAGAAATATGCAATCATGGCGATTTCGATGTCGCTTATCGGTATGCCTCTTTTCTGCCTTTCTTCGTTCAATATCAAAGAAAGAGTCAGGCATCCGAACGCAACAAAGCGCGCTCCGGGCGAACCTTCAACCCTTTCAAGAATTTTCCACTGCAAGCCTTTGATGCTTGTTGTCCTTTCGGGAATTCTCTCCTTCGGAAGATATATGCTTCAGTCCGCAGCTCCGCACGTTGCCCGTTACGCAGGCTTCTATGTCGGCGGCGATCTTGCAACCGCAACTGCCGATCAGTTCAGCAAGAATATGTCAACGATTCAGCTCGTTATTCAGATTTGTGCCGCAATCGGAATGTTCGGTGCGATGATTTTCATGCCGAAGCTTTTCAAAAAGTTTGAATACAGAACCCTCATGATCGTTTCGTGCGTTGCCGGTTTCGGTGCGAGCATCCTCACTCTTCTTGTCGGCTGGTTCACAAAGAACCTTTTCATCTGCATTCCGTTCATGATTATTTCGAGCATTCCTCTCGGCGTAATCAACGTTGTTTCGGGCGCAATGGTTTGTGACTGCATCGATTACATGGAATGGAAAACCGGTTTCAGAGACAATGCGCTCGGTTCCGCATGCCAGTCGTTTGTTAACAAGCTCGGCAACGCCGTTGCAACGGTTGTCATCATCGGTATGTACATTCTTGTCAGCATTGACCCGCAGAAGCTCAATGTCGGCGACGCAAACGCCGCTTTGGAAATTGCAAGATCAATGTCAACGTCTCAAAACTTTGCAATGTATTCACTCGTTTCAATTGTTCCCGGAATCAGCCTTATTCTTTGCGCAATTCCGCTGTTCTTCTATGACATCGTCGGCGACAAGAAAAAGAAGATTCATGAAGAACTCAAGGTTATGAGAGCCGAAAGAGGAATTGAAATCACGGAGTAAAACTTTAAGAGCGGTGAATCTTTCGCCGCTCTTTTTAAAAAGTGAAGGACGTGTAAAAAATCTATGTAACAACCGCTTTTATTGTGAAGCGGAAAAACGAAAGAAGCGGCGGCGTCTTCCTCAAAAACGCAGTCGGCATCTTTTTCATCCTTGCCGCCGTTGTTACCGGCGAAGGCAAAAACAGGCCGTGACGGACAAAAGTTTCGTTGCGGCTTTTTGCTTTTAGGAGTTTCTTCGGTCTGTACTCAAACCGCAAAAAATGTTCATGCTCTGCGGAAAAATATTTTCCGGACATTCAAAGAGATTTTTTTCAAAAAAGCCTTGACTCTGTAACAGTTGCAGAGTTTACTATAAACAAAAGTTTTTGTTCAAGAGGGTGAATCCGATGGAAAAGAACCTTACAACAGGGAGCGTTTTAAAAAATGTTCTGTATTTTTCTCTGCCGTATCTTCTCTCGTATTTTTTGCAGACTCTTTACGGAATGGCCGACCTTTTCATAATCGGAAAATTCGAGGAAACGATTGCCGAGTCAACGGCCGTTTCAATCGGAAGTCAGGTTATGCATATGCTGACGGTTATGATTGTCGGTCTTGCAATGGGAACAACGGTCGGTATCGGGCAGGCAATCGGTGCGAACGACAAAAAAAGTGCGGCAAAGGATGTCGGAAACACAACCGTTTTGTTTTCCGTTCTTTCGCTCGTTCTTACGGCGGTTCTTCTTTTGCTGACAAGACCGATTGTTCACATTATGAAAACACCGCAGCAGGCCGTTGAAGGAACCGTTTCTTACCTCACCGTATGCTTCATCGGAATTCCGTTTATTACGGCTTATAATGTTCTCAGCGCAATTTTCAGAGGTATGGGAGACAGCAAAAGCCCGATGTGCTTCATCGCCGTTGCCTGCGCTTTCAATATCGGACTTGACTTTTTGTTCATGGGCGTTTTCAAAATGGGTCCCGTCGGTGCGGCGCTCGGAACAACGCTTTCTCAGGCGGTCAGCGTAATTGTTTCGCTTGCCGTAATAATCAAACGAAAAGTGATCGGTGTTCAAAAGTCGGACTTCAGACCCGAACGTCCGTTTATGGGAAAAATCATGAAAATCGGTGTTCCGATTGCCGTTCAGGACGGACTTATTCAGATTGCTTTTATTGTAATCACCGTCATCGCAAACAAGCGGGGACTCACTGACTCGACAGCCGTCGGAATTGTCGAAAAAATAATCAGCTTTCTTTTCCTTGTTCCGTCGTCGCTCCTTTCAACGGTTTCCGCACTCGGCGCGCAGAACATCGGAGCGGGAAAAAAGGAACGTGCGGTTCAGACCCTCGGCTATGCCTGCATGATTGCGGCCGGATTCGGGCTTACCGTGTCTTTGCTCGTTCAATTTGTTGCCGAACCGCTTGTCGGTCTGTTTATTGATGACCATGCCGTAATTTCCGCAGGAGGTCAGTATCTTTGCGGCTACGTTTTGGACTGCTTCTTTGCCGGAATTCATTTCAGTTTCAGCGGATATTTCTGCGCTTGCGGAAAGTCGGGAATTTCCTTCCTTCATAATATTATTGCAATTGTCCTCGTGAGAATTCCCGGAGCGTATCTCATGTCAAAAATGTTTGCGGACAATCTTCTTCCGATGGGGCTTGCAACCGCATGCGGTTCGCTCGTTTCGGTAATCATTTGCGTTATTGCTTTTTCGGTCATTGAAAAACGGGAGAAAATGGGGAAAGTCGAAAATGGATATGCCTAAACTTTTTCGGATCGGAGACGTTGCAAAGCTTTTCAATATCAGCGTCAGCAGCCTTCGGCATTACGAAAGGACAGGACTTCTTGTTCCGGAATATATTGACCCGGAAAGCGGCTACAGATATTACAGCACACGTCAGTTTGAACCGCTTAATACGATAAGATATCTTCGTGCGCTCGATATGCCGCTTTCGGAGATTGCCGATTTTCTTCAAAACAGAGACATTGATTTGATTGAAGAAAAGCTCAGAAAACAAAAGGAAGAGGTTGTTGAAAAGCAGAAAAAGCTTTGCCGGATCGAGCGGAAAATCGACAATCGCCTTCGGCAGATTGAAGATGCACGCCGGTCGGAATTCGACGAGGTGAAAGTTTCAAAGCAACCGGCAAACCGTGCGGTGATTATGGAGGGTACGCTCAAAATTGAAAATATGTTCGATATGGAAACGCCGATAAGAAAGCTTGAGCAATCGCAGGCTCAGGGCGTTGTTTTCCTCGGAAAAGTCGGCGTCGGAATTTCAAAGGAACATCTTTCAAAAAACGCTTTCGGCGAGTATGACGTTGTTTTTCTCCTTCTTGACCATGAGGATGAGTTCAACGGAAAAGTCAGCGAGCTTTCCGAAAGCCTTTGCGCCTCGATTCGTTTTTGCGGAAGCCACGGTGAATCCCCGGCTCATTATCGGAAACTTATGGAATACATAAAAAGCAACGGTTTTGAAGTTTCCGGCTTTTCTCGTGAAATCACAATGATTGACTACGGAATCACGAACGACACGGAAAAGTTCGTGACCGAAATCAGTATACCGATAAAATAAAAAAACGCACCGGACTTTTTTCGGTGCGTTTTTTATTGAATGAGATATTTGACAATTCCGAGCAGCAGCATATGAAGCGGATAAAAGAGGTAAAAAACAAGGCGGCTTTTTTTATTTGGCCTTTTTGTTTCGTCGTACGAAGAAATGAACGGGAGCGAAAGAAACGTTCCGAGAGTGAAAAGGACGGAAAGAAGGCTTTTTTCCGGATCGTTTCCGGCTTCGAGGTTCAGATAAAACATATATCCGCTATACATTAAAGAAACCGCCGAAAACGAAAGAAAAAGTTTTTTCGGCTCGGCTTTGAACTTGAAGAACGAGACGCTCCAAAGAACCGCAAAAACGTACCAGTCCGAAAAAACCGTTGCCGCAGCGCAGGAAAAAACGGCGAGAGTTTTGAGCGTCGGATTTTCGATTTTATCTTCGGCAATCACCGCAAGCAGAGCAAAAAACAAAGTAAAAAACATATTGAACGAAAGTGTGTCGAGACTTTGACCGTGCATTACGCACCACGGAATTTGAGAAACGAGCGCAAAAATAAAAAGCCTCATAAGATACTTTTTGACGTTTTTTGTGCGGCGATATCCTTCGGCGATAAAAAAGCACATGATCGGCGCGGTAATTCTTCCGGCCGTATGAAAAATCTGAGAAAGGGGAGAGGCGAAAGAAAGAAAGGTCCAGCCGATGTGGTCAAGAAGCATTGCGAAAATTGCAATGTATTTTATTGCGTCGCCGCCGAGTCGTTTTTTCATAAACAGCCTCCTTTGCAGAAAATATTATATATGATTTTTGCTTTTCGGTCAATGAAAAATAAATAGACTTTTGTAATTTTTCACAAACCGGATTGAAAAGATTTTAACATTAAAAACCTTTTTTTAATCAAAACAAAAACTTTTTAAGAGGTTTAAGGTTTTATTAAGGCAGACGTGGCATAATCAGCACAACGGTGAACAACGACTCACGAAACTATTGAAACTGCACAAAAACTAACTCGGAATACTTGCAATTTGTACAAATCGGCTATGGATTTTTTGGAAAAAGCGTGTTATAATATTTACACAAAGTTAATAAGTGCACACGATGTAACAATTTCAAGTCACCGTTAAGCGAAAGAAAAGATTTTAATTTATCTATGTAAGGAGATGCCAATAATGACTGTTACAAACACTGAATATTTCGGAATCCAGAGAAAAATTGTTGCCAATATAACGACAGAGTCTTGGCAGAATATTCCTCACGTTACTTATATGTATGAGCCGGACGTCACGGCTTTCTTCAAAGAGTTCAAAAAACTCGGCAAAAGCCGCACCGGTGACGAAAAAATCACCTTCAACACTCTTATGCTTAAAGTTATTTCGGAGGGACTCAAAGCTGCTCCGATTATGAATTCTCACATTGAATTTGACAAAAAGCTTGTCCGCGGAAGAATTGATACTTTCTCGGAAATTAACATATCGATGCCCACGATTCTTCCGAACGGAAAAATGATGACAATCAATCTTCGTGATTTCGGAAACAAGAATCTTGATGAAATGACGGCTTATATCAACGATATCCGCTGCCGTGCAGAAAAAACAAATCTCACCGAAGCGATGTATTCCGTTTCTTTCGACAACACAATGAAGAACCTCAAAAAAGGAAGAATCTTCCAGACCATCGGAAGACTTTACGGAGCAAACTTCGGAAAATGTAAAATCACTCATTTCCGCGGAAAGAAAAAGCGTGAATATGAGAGCATTCCGGAAACCGAACGTCTTACAATCAAAGACCTTGAGCAGGGAACGGTAACCGTTTCAAACATCGGCTCAACTTATCTTGCTCAGCGCGGCGCAACCGCATTGCTTGAAATTGTTCCGCCTCAGGTTTGCGCTCTTTCGGTCGGCGCTGTTCTTGACAAACCCGTTGTTGTCAAAAAGAGTGACGGAAAAAAGGAAATTGAAGCAAGAAGCGTTCTTCCGATTTGCATTGCGTTTGACCACAGAGCCCTTGACTTCGGTGAAATTGTTCCCTTCATGAAACGCCTTGACGAAATTTTTGAAAACCCCTCCGTCATCCGTTCATGGCTCGCAGACGGCGACGAAAAAGACATTTTCACCGTCGTTGCATAATTAATTTTCGACATCCTCTCTCCCCTTTCTATAAATCTTTTCTTGCGATAAGGCAGTCACTTCGGTGGCTGCCTTATCGTTTTTTGTTCTAAAAAATGCGGCGTCCGAATAGTAATTATCCGGCGAGGTGACTTTGATGAAGCGATTTTTAAAAACGTTTTTTTTACTTGCGATGATTCTTACGTTTTTTTCCGCTTGCGGCGAAAGCGAGACCGCAGACTTCGGCTCTTTCGTTGACCGCTATAACTCTTCGGGCGGCAGAAAGCTCGATTTTTCACAGGTTGTCGGGGAGGAGAGGGACGGAAAAACCGTTTACTGCTTTTCTTTTCCTTCAAACGATGAAAGCGAAAAAAAGATTCTTACAAAGCTCTTTGAAAATGAAAAGAAAAAGCTTTCGGAGTGCAGAATAATAATTGCAAAGAAGGACGAGCACGGAAAGAAAGAGTTTTCGCCGAAAGATGCGGCGCAATTTTCAAACGAAGCGAAAAATGCTCTCATGGCTTTTTCCGGCTTCAATGAAGAAAAAGCAAAGAGCGTTCTTCTCGAACTCGGAATCGGGAAGGAAGAAACTTTTTTAAAAAACGGAGAACGAAAAGTCAAAGCCGATGAATATTATGTTTTTTCGCTTTCAAATGATGTTGCGTTTGAAGTAATAATATATAATACATGGCTCAAAAAGATTGAAGAAACCGAAAAGCCCGAAAGCAGACCGGTTTTTGACGAGACAACAAAAATCAGAACGGAAACCGTTCCGCATAAATAAAAAAAGCCGAAAACGGGCTGAACCTTCCGTTTTCGGCTTTTGGTTTTGCATTCACTTTTTCGGCTTTCTCGTTGCTTTCTTTTTGTGACCGCTGTCGTCAATATAATATGTGTTTTCAAGCTGGGAAACAAGACTTTCCTTGAAAGAGTCGATGTAAAGGCGGCGAAGATTTTGCTGTTCGGCCTTTTCGTCTTCGGTGAGGCCTTCGGCTTTTGATTTTTTTGAAAGCTCGTTGATTCTGTTGATTTGTTCCTGAGTGACCATTTTTATTTTTCCTCCGCTTCCCATTGTTTCCAGATGTCCGGACAATATCCGATTGTTGCTTTTTTTCCGTTTCTGACGATCGGTGTTTTGAAAAGCTCGCCGTTTTCAAGGAGCTTTTCTTCTTTCGCTTCGTCTGTCGCAAGATATTTTATGAAAGACGAGTCATATTTTTTTGATTTTTCGTTGATGAGGTTTTCAAGTTTTCCGCCTGTTGCGGCACGAACGCTTTTGAGTTCGCCTTTACTCATGCCGAATTTTGAAAGGTCAACAAATTGAAATTTAATTCCTCTTTCTTTGAAGTACCTTTGCGCTTTTTTAGTGTCGAAGCACTTTGCGGTGCCGAATATCTGAATGTTCATTTTTTGCTTCTTTCCTTTTGATTTGTTTCAAACAGTATACCACCGAAACGTTTAAAAATCAATACATGTCATGAATGTTCAAAAGGGGAGAAACCGCTTTTCCTTTTCTCCTTTGAAGATAGTTTTCGGTAATTTTTAAAACGTCTTTTGAAAGGAAAATCACCCCGATGAGGTTCGGTATCGCCATAAGGCCGTTGAAAACGTCCGAAATGTTCCAAACGATGTCAAGCTTTGTGACCGCCCCGAGGAACGTCAACAGGGAAAAGAAAATTCTATAAATCGTTTTTCCTTTGCCCCCGAACAGAAAGCCGATGCTTTTTTCCCCGTAAAACGACCAGCCGATAATCGTTGAAAAGGCGAAAAGCGTTACGCAAACGGAAAGAATAATGTCTGCCCATTTTCCGAACACCGAGAAAAAGGCGAGCGAAACGAGCGAGGAGCCTTCAACTTTTTCAACCGAAATTTCGTTTCCGCTTTTTTTCAGATAAACGACGTTGACGAAGGTTGTTTCGCCGCTTTTTTTGATTTCGCCGTTTTCAACGGAAAAAAGGCGGTTTTCTTTTGTTCCGCAAAGGCGAACCTCGCCGCCGCTCTCGGGCGAAGAAAGAGAAACAAGTTCGGTTTCGCCGCCTTTTGCGTTTATAGCGTTGTTCAGCGGAACGGTATTCACCGAAACGCAAAGCAAAACGAATGCCGTGACCGAACAGATCACGAGAGTATCGGCAAAGACCTGAAAAATTCCCCACATTCCCTGAACCGCAGGTTCGGTAACGCTTGAAGAAGAGCCGACCATAACGGTTGAACCGAGTCCGGCTTCGTTTGAAAAAACGCCGCGCCTGAAACCGACCGAAATTGCCTTTTTGATTGCGGCGCCCGAAATTCCTCCGACGGCCGCTTCAAAGGAAAATGCGTTTTTGAATATCTCGGAAAAAACGCTCCCGAGCTTTGAAAAATTGAAAAGAATAATAAAAAACGACGCTCCGATGTAAAACAGCGCCATGAACGGAACGAGCTTTTCCGTCAGCGCACCGATTCTTGAAGAGCCGCCGAGAATCACAAAAAGGGTGATTGCCGAAAGGACAATTCCGACAGCGGCCTTTGAAACTCCGAGCGAAGAATGAAGCGAGATTGAAATTGAGTTTGACTGCGTCATGTTTCCGATTCCGAAGGAGGCAAAGAGAGTGAAAAACGAAAACAAAAATGCGAGCGGAGAACCGATTTTTTTCGCAAGTCCGTCTTTCAGATAATACATCGGGCCGCCGAGCCACTCGCCGTTGTCGCCTTTCTTCCGGTAAAGGATTCCGAGCGAATTTTCGGCATAGCTCGTCATCATTGAAAAAACCGAGCAAAACCACATCCAAAAAGCGGCACCCGGACCGCCGGCGGAAATTGCAGTTCCGACCCCGGCAATGTTTCCCGTTCCGACGGTTGCGGCGAGTGAAGTTGCCGCTGCCTGAAGCTGAGAAAAGGAGTTCTTTTCTCCGTTTTTTCTTGTTCCTTTTTCTTTGAAGAGCGCAAAAAACGTTTTTGAAAGCCAGAGCGGAAGTCTTGAAATTTGAAAAAAGCGCAATCTCACCGTGTAATAAATTCCGACCGAGATGATAAGAATCAGTGTCGGTGTTCCCCAAACGGCGGAGCTTATTTTTTCGGTTACGGCAAAAAGTTCATTCATATTTTTTCACCCTTTCAGGAATATACATATGAAACGTCTTTCGCCGGATATGAAATCAAGCGGTTGAAAAGAAAAAGATTTTGTGTTATACTCCTATCGAAAAAATATTCCATCGGGTGAGAAAATGAAAACTTGTTATATTATTGCCGCCGGAGAAAGCGGAAAAATAGAAATTGAAAAAGGAAAAAACGATTATGTGATCTGTGCCGACGCAGGTTATCTGAAGGCGCTTGAATGCGAAATCACTCCGGACCTTGTTGTCGGAGACTTTGATTCCCTCGGACGGATTCCGGAACTTGAAAACATTGATGTTCACCCGGCCGAAAAGGACGAAACGGATACTTTTCTTGCCCTCACCTGCGGAATGGAAAGAGGGTATGGAAATTTCATGATTTTCGGTGCTCTCGGCGGACGGCTCGATCATACGTTCGCAAACCTTCAGCTTTTGAAATACCTTTGCGAAAAAAACATAAGCTGCACTCTCGTTTCGGAGAGAGAAACCGTGACGGCAATCAAAAATTCCTCCTTTTCTTTTCCCAAGGGCGAAAGGGGAACGGTTTCGGTCTTTTCGCTTTCGGACGAGTCGAAGGGCGTTTTTGAACGGGGATTTAAATATACGCTTGAAAATGCCGTCCTGACCTCGTCCTTTCCGCTCGGAGTCAGCAACGAGCTGACGGGCGAGGGCGGAGAAATTTCGGTTTCCGACGGCGTGCTGATGATAATTAAGGAAAAGAACGTTTGAAAACCGCTTGAAACAGAAAAACGGAAAAATTAAAAAAGCTATAATTCCCGTGCGACTTTTGTTGCCGCTTGAGAATTATAGCTTTCCTTTTGAAGATTAAAAGCTGTGCTTTTCAATCACGCCTTTTGTAACATCCGGATAGTTGGTAATGATTCCGTCAACGCCGCAGCGAATCATTTTTTCAATGTCTCTGACCGAGTTGACCGTCCATGTGTTGACAATGAGGCCGGCTTCGTGAGCCTCGTAAACATATTTTTCGTTGACAAAAACGTTCTGCGGATGAAGGGCGTCAACGCAAAGCTCTTTTGCAACCTCAACCGAACGGCGAAGCATCGGGATTGCGGTCTTTCTGTTCACGCTGTATAAAAAGCCGGTTTTGCAGGTTTCGTCAATCTGTTTTGCTTCAACGAGAAGCTTCGGGTCAAAACTTGAAATGAGAAGTTTTTCAAAAAGTCCGTGTTCTTTGACGAGGCGGATCGTTTCGCTGACGATTGCGGTTTCGTTTTCTTTCGGGCTTTTGAGCTCAATGTTAAGAACGGAAATGTCCGATGTTTCAACGAGAGAAAGAAATTCGTCCATCGTCGGAATTCTTGTTCCGGCAAAACGCGGGCTGAAATATGAGCCGAAGTCATACTTTTTCAGCTCGGAAAGAGTCATTTGAGAAATGCTTCCCTTCCCGTCAGAGGTGCTGTCGATGGTGTAATTATGGCAAAGAACAAGCTCTCCGTCCTTTGTGATGTGTATATCCGTTTCAAAACCGTCAATACCGATTTCGAGCGACTTTTTGAACGCAGGAATTGTGTTTTGCGGTGCATAAATATTTGCGCCTCTGTGAGAAATAACATTAATATGAGACATACTCTTAAAGCTCCTCTCAAGAATCAATGTTGACAGTATATCACCGCCGAAATAAAAAATCAAGAAGTTTCGTTCTTTTTCATCATATTCCGAACCAAAACTTTTTCTGCATCTTGACAAAAAACAAAATTAGTATAAAATATAACCTGTATGTCAACTCAAAAAATCGAAAGGATGCTGCTTTTTTAATGGCTAAAATCAAAGAATTTCTTCAAAGTACGTTTCTTTATACCGTCTATCTTTTTTTCGTCCGAAACTTCAGAAAACTTAAAGCGAAGTTAATCAAAGCAACAAATCCGCTTTATAAGTTTTATGTTTTCAAAATTCTTTATCCCGGTGTTTACAGAAGGGCGGCAAGAAAACCCGTTGACGAAAAGAAGGTTGTCTTCATCGAGCTGAGACTTCCGAGCCTCACGAACAGCTTTAAGCTTATGTATGACACCCTTTACACGAATTACGATTATGACCTTCATTGCCATTTTCTCAGAAACACCTATGTTAAAAGGAATCAGTACAGAAAAAACTGCGTAAAAATGCTTCGTGACATCGCAACGGCGAAATATGTCTTTTTTGACGAGGCAACGAACGTCACCGCTCACGTCAAATTCCGCCCGGAAACCGTGATAACTCAGCTTTGGCACGGCTGCGGCGCATTCAAAAAATTCGGCTACAGCACCGCCGACGCAATTTTCGGCGCATCGAGAAAGGAAATGGACAAGTATCCGTTCAACCGGGGATATACCAACGTAACCGTCAGCAGTCCGGAAGTTATCTGGGCATATGAAGAAGCGATGAATTACAGCCACGAAAGCGGCGTTGTCAAAGCGCTCGGAAGCAGCCGAACAGACATTTTTTATGACAAGGACTTCATTGCAAAGGCTTTTGAAAACCTTTATGAGCTTATGCCTCAGGCGAAGGGAAAGAAGGTAATTCTTTACGCTCCGACGTTCAGAGGAAGGGTTGCAAAGGCAAAAACTCCGAACATTCTCAGCCCCGAATTCATGAAATATGTTCTCGG
This sequence comes from uncultured Eubacteriales bacterium, assembly GCA_934561055.1. GTDB lineage: Bacteria > Bacillota > Clostridia > Oscillospirales > Acutalibacteraceae > UBA6857. The sequence continues at coordinate 42,490 of CAKTFN010000007.1, read as the reverse complement.
TGACGAATATGTTCTTCTCATCAAGCACCATCCGCTTGTCAGAAAACGCCCCGTAATTCAGGACGTTTGCGCCGATTTTGCCCGTGACGTAACGGACGAAATGACGATTGAAGACCTTCTTTGCGTCAGCGATATCTGCATTTCCGACTATTCGTCGCTTGTTTTTGAATATTCGCTCTTTGAAAGACCGATGATTTTCCTCGCTCATGACCTTGAAAAGTTCTTCGATTGGAGAGGTTTTTATTACGATTACTTTGAGCTTGCTCCGGGACCCGTTGTGAAGAATACGACCGAAATAATCGAGTATATTCAGAACATTGACAAACTCTTTGACAAGGAAAGAGTTCATGCGTTCAGAGAAAAGTTCATGTCCTCCTGCGACGGCCACGCAACCGAAAGAATCATGGACGTTATGTTCGGTGACGACCTTGAAAAGCATAAGCGTGAAGAACCGCTTGAAAAAAAGCCGTATCATCTCATTCCTCATTCCGAAGATTACGTTGAACCCGAAGAAGAGGAAGAAGAAAACGGTGACGACGAAAACGACGAAAGCCATGAAACCGAAGAGGAAACAAAAGAAGAAAACAAAGAAACCGAAGAATAAAAAATGCGGTCTGCCGAAGCTTAATGCAAGGGCAGACCGTTATTTTTATGCTCTTTTTTTGAAAGAAAAATTCCGAGCAAAAGAAGAAGGGGAAAAATGCTTGCCGAAAGGATTCCGATTTTAAGATTACCTTTGACAGAGTCCGAAACAAACCCGGCAAGCGTCGGTCCAAAGCAACAGCCGATGTCACCCGCAAGGGCAAGCAAAGCAAAAAGGGCGGTTCCGCCGCCTTTGATTTCAAGCGCCGCTTTGCTGAACGTTCCCGGCCAGAGAATTCCGACCGAAAAGCCGCAAACCGCACAGCCGATGAGACTGATTATCGGCGAAGGAACAAAGGCAATGCAAAGATAAGAAAGAAGGCAAAGAACGCAGCTGAGACTCATGAATCGGTCAAGATTCATCTTTTCTCCGAATTTTCCGAAAATCAGCCGTGAGGTTCCCATCAGCGCCGCAAAGGCCATCGGACCCATGAGGTCGCCGATTGTTTTGCTCACTCCGAGTCCCTGCTCGGCAAAGGTTGAAGCCCATTGGCTGACAGCCTGTTCGCTCGCTCCCGAACAGACCATCATGAGAAGAAGAATCCAAAAGATTTTCTTTGAAAAAAGGTTTTTCATCGAAAGACCTTTTTCGCCTTCGGTCTGAAGCGGATATATCGGAACTTTTGAAAACAAAAGGGCGTTGAGAATCGGAATAATCGCCCAAAAAAGCGCAAGAAATTTCCACTTTTCAATTCCGAAAACCGCAAAAAACGCAGTCGAAAGAAGAACAACTCCCATGTGACCCCAGCAGTAAAACGAATGAAGAAGGCTCATCGCTTTTTCTTTGTTGTCCGTCGGGCAGGCTTCGATAATCGGACTAATCAAAACTTCAAGAAGTCCGCCGCCGATTGCATAAATAACAACCGAGACGAGTATTCCGAAAAAGTGGTTTTCAAATGCGTCCGGAAGAACCGTGAGAAGGATGAAACCGGCCGCCGAAAAAATGTGGGCAAGCACCGCAGACGCACGGTAACCGATTTTGTCAACGAAAAACGCTGAAAGAACGTCAACCGCAAGCTGAATCACAAAGTTAATTGTGATGAGCAACGTGATTTGCGAAAGGGGAATTTCGTAGCTCTTTTGAAACGTTACGAAAAGCAGGGGAACGAAGTTGTTTACGATTGCCTGAACGATGTAGCCGACAAAGCAGGCGTAGGTCGTGAATTTATAATTGCCTTTTATCGAGTTCATTTTTTACCTTATTTCCTGATTGCGTTTTTGAAATATACAAATTCTCCGCCGGGGGAATAGATAACCCCGGAAACGCCCTTTGCCTGGGCGAAATAGCCGTTCCTTTTTTCAATCGGAACGATAACGGCGCTGTTTGAAAGATATTGCTCCGCTTTTTTGAGGGCGGAAAGGAAGTCCCGGTCGCTTTTTGCGTTTTGAGCGGCGGATAAAAGGGCTTCGTAGCGGTTTGAAGAAAAGCCGAAAACGTTGTCGGCGCTGTCTTTTGAAAAGCGAAGAAGAACGCCCTGAGCCGTGTCCGAGTCGAAAAGAAGCTGAGAGAACGCAAGCTGAAAATCTCCTTTTTCAATTTTTTCAGACAGTGTCTGCGAATCGACAACCTTGACCGTGATGCTGCTTTTGACGCTCAGAACCGACTGCCAGTTTTGAAGAACCTTTCTGACGGCAAGCTCGTTTTTTTCGTCGCAGAGAACCGAAAGCGAAAAGCTCTCTTTTTCAAGGGCGGACTGAGCCTTTTTGAGATATTGCCCGGCAACATCTGTGCCGCTGTCCGTGAAAGCAACAATTCCCGCCATTTTTCGGTATGGTGCGCCGCCGAACGTTGAATCGGGCGGAATGATTCCGCCTGCCGTTTCGCCTCCCTCTTCAAAAAAATATTCCTTGTCGAGCGAGGCGGCGAGGGCGGCACGAAGGTATGCGTTTTTAAGGTACTCGTTTGAACAGTTGAAAAGAAGGGCAAAGCAGCCGTTTTCAAACGGACGGACGGTGACTTTTTTTTCCGAAGAGAGCGCTGCGGCCTGAACCTCGTCAACGGGAGAAACCTCGTAAACTCCGTCTTTGACCTTTTCGCCTCTTGTTCCTTTTTCATTGTTGAAAGAAAAGTAAACCGAAGAGGGGAGAACGCTGTCTGCCGAGTGGTAAAGGTCGTTTTTCCTTGCGGTGATTGCCGTGTTGTCCGCCCAGTTTGTGATGAAGAACGGGCCGTTTGAAATGATGTTTGCAACGGAAAGGCAGTATCTTCCGTTCGTCATTTCAAAAAACGTTTCGTTGCAGGGGACGAACGCCGGCCTCGTGAGTGCATAAATGAAATCGCCGTCCGCTCTTTCAAGCTCGATGACCAGCGTAAAATCGCCTTCGGCACGAACGCCGAGCATTTTTTCCGAGAGCTTTCCCTCGTGAACAGCCTTTGCGTTTTTGACGCTTGCGATATACGGAAAAGCCGATGAACCCGTGTCGGCGCAGGCAACACGTCGGAAGGCGAAAACATAGTCAGCCGCTGTCACACGGTTGTCGAATTTTTCAAATTCGCCGTCTTGAAAAAGAGCCTTCGCATAGCTTGAAACCTTCCATTTTGCGTCCTGACAAAGAGAGAAGGTATAGGTTGTTCCGTCGGGCGAAACGCTGTAGCTTTCGCAGCCGGCCGGAACGACGGCTCCGTTTTCGCCGTAAGTCACAAGCCCTTCAAAGCAGTTTTGAATGATGTTCGCCGCTCCTTGCTCCGAAACGATTTGAGGGTCGAGATACTGCGGCTCGCTGTCAATCGGAAAAACCATTTGTTCACCCGAGCCGTCTTTTGAGCAGGCGGTGAAAAAGCAGAAAATTATTAATACCGAGAAAAATATCGAAAGAAATTTTTTCATTCTTTGTTCAGTCCTTTTGTTTTATTTTTCTGATTAGCAATCAAGAAGCAATTTTCGGATGGTATAATATTCACCGAAAACAATTTTCGGAGGTCAAAACAATGGAATCAATGCTTCTCAATGCGCTCGTTGCGGTTCTTCTAATTATAAACGTAATCATCTTAATTTTAGTCCTCAAAAAGAACAATAAAAAAGAATATTCCGATTTGCTTTCGGCTCAGGAGAAAAACGGAGAAAAAATTTCAGATTCGCTTTGCAGTGTGTCCTCAGCAATCGGTGATGAGTTCAGCCGCAGCAGAATGGAAAACGCTCAGTATCAGGCCGCCCAAAGGCAGGATGTAAGCAACTCCCTTTCCGCAATGAGTGAAAAGCTTGAAAAAATGACGAAGGAAAATTACGAAATCAACGCAAAGATGACTGCGGCGATTGCTCAAAGTCTGACTCAAATCAGAACCGAAAACAGCGAAAAGCTTGAGCAGATCCGCCTCACCGTTGACGAAAAGCTCAACGAAACGCTCACAAAGAGGCTCGATTCCTCCTTCAAAACGGTCAGCGAACAGCTTGAAAACGTTTATAAATCCCTCGGAGAGATGAAAATCCTTTCATCCGGCGTAACCGAAAACGTCACCTCGCTCAACCGTATTCTCACCAACGTCAAGGCGAGGGGAACTTGGGCGGAGGTTCAGCTTGAAGGGCTTCTTGAGCAGACCATTCCGACAATGTTCGTCAAAAATTATTCTCCGAACGCAACGAGAGAGGTTGTCGAATTCGCCGTTAAGATTCCCTCCGGAGACGACAAAAGCTCTTTCACTTATCTTCCGATTGACTCAAAGTTTCCGGTTGAGGATTACATCAGACTTTGTTCGGCCGCCGACAGCGGAGATTCCGCCGGAGTTGAAGCGGCGAGAAAAGCTCTTGAAGCGAGAGTAATCGCTCAGGCTAAGGACGTCAAAAAATATATCAACGAGCCTGCGACAACTCCTTTTGCGATTATGTATCTTGCAACGGAAGGTCTTTACGGCGAAATCATCGGCTCGAAAAACGGAATTGCGGAACGCTGTCAAAACGAGTTTCGTGTAATGATTGCCGGACCTTCAACGATAACCGCACTTCTCAATTCGCTTTCCGTCGGCTTCAGAGCGATGGCAATCAACGAAAAGGCGAAGGAAATCAGAAAGCTCCTTGCGGCGGCAAAAACCCAGTATGAAAAATTCGGCATTGTTCTTGAAAAGGCAAGAAAGAAAATCGACGAAGCCGGAAAAACGCTTGACGACGCTCAGACGAGGAACGAGCAAATTCAAAAAAGGTTGCGCAGTGTTGAAGAAATCGAACAGAGCGAAGCGGAAAAAATTCTTGAAATCGAATAAGGAATATTTTGAAAGGGACTGCGGTGAATTAAACCGCAGTCCCCGATTTTTCAGCTGTTTTCCGAAGCAATTTTGAACGCAAGTCTTTTAAGCTCTTCAACCGAAGAAAGCGAACCGACCTCTTTCCGGTACGCCGCCGCACCTCTGATTCCCTTGATGTACCAGGCAGCGTGCTTTCTCGCTTCACGGATTCCGACTTTTTCGCCCTTGTATTCGCAGATTCGTTCAATATGTCTGACCATGACTCTCATCTGTTCGCTGACGGGCGGCTCCGGAAGAATAATCTCGTGCTTTAAATATGCGCTTATCCGGCTGAATACCCACGGTCTGCCGAGTGCGCCCCTTCCGACAAGAATGAAATCGCAGTTTGTTTCCTCAATCATTTTTGCGGCGGAAAGGCCGTCGGTAACGTCGCCGTTTGCAATGACCGGAATCGAAACGCTTTTTTTGACGAGGGCAATCGTCTTTGTGTCAACGGGCGGAGCATACATTTGCTCCTTTGTCCTTCCGTGAACGGTGATTGCGGCGGCTCCGGCGTTTTCCGCACGTTTTGCCATTTCGACTGCGTTGATGTGTTCGCCGTCCCAGCCGGTTCTGATTTTTACCGTGACGGGGATATCCACCGAGTCAACCACGGCCTTGATGATTTTTTCGGCGAGGACGGGGTCTTTGAGAAGTGCGCTTCCGCCGCCGTTTCCGGCGATTTTCGGTGCCGGGCAACCCATGTTGATGTCGATAACGTCCGGCGAAAAAGCAAGGCATTCCCTCGCCGACTGCGCCATAATTTCGGGGTCGCTGCCGAAAATCTGCGCTGCGGCAGGGCGCTCCCTGTCGGAAAGAACAAGGAGCTTTTTGCTTTTTCTGTCGCACATTGTAAGCCCCTTTGAGCTGACCATTTCGCTGACGACGTAGCTTGCGCCGTACTCACAGCAAAGCTCGCGGAACGCCATATCCGCAACGCCTGCCATCGGGGCAAGTCCTGCGGTTCGTGAATCAATTTCAATGTTACCAATTTTCATTTTATGCTGACCTTTCGTGACTGCAAAATAATAACCGGTATATTTTAGCATAATATTGAAATTTTTGCACCCATTTTTTGAAATTTGTGATATACTAATTATGTTATTTATGTTACGGGAGGAAAAACCCATGAAACTTCTTGTTGTTGACGGCAACAGTATTGTTAACCGTGCGTTTTACGCAATAAAACTTCTTTCAACAAAAAACGGCCAGTTTACCAATGCGATATACGGCTTTATGAATATACTGCTTCGCCTTGAGGAGGAGTGTGAACCCGACTGCGTCGCAATTGCGTTCGACCTGAAAGCGCCGACGTTCCGCCACAAAATGTATGACGCATATAAGGCCGGAAGGAAAGGTATGCCGCCCGAACTTGCAAGTCAGATGCCGCTTCTTAAAAAGCTGCTTTCTTCTCTCGGCTATACCCTTGTTGAAAAAGAGGGCTTTGAGGCGGACGATATTCTCGGAACGCTTTCGGCTCACGTCAAAAGCGGCGACCGCTGTTTTGTTGCAACGGGCGACCGTGACTCGCTTCAGCTTATTTCCGACAACACCGTTGTTATGCTCGCCTCAACAAAAATGGGAAAGCCGCAGACGGTTGTTTATGACAAAGAAAAACTTTTTGAAGAATACGGCGTTGCGCCCGAAGGCATGATTGAAATCAAGGCGCTCATGGGCGATTCGTCCGACAACATTCCCGGCGTTCCCGGAATCGGACAGAAAACCGCCGGCGACCTTATAAAGCGCTTCGGTACGATTGACAAAATCTATGCCGAACTTGATACGCTCGACATCAAAAAAGGCGTTCACGACAAGCTTGAAGCCGGAAAAGACAGCGCATACCTTTCAAAAACGCTCGGAACAATCTGCCTTGACGCACCGATTGATACCGACATGGCTTCCTACGCCAAAAAAGAGCCGAACGCAAAAGAGTCAATCAGCCTTCTTGTTTCGCTCGAAATGTTTTCAATGATTGAAAAGCTCGGTCTGACCAGAGACGGAATTTCAATCGTACCCGAAGAAGAAAAAAAGGAAAAGGAAACTTTCGTTTTCAAAGAGGAACGTGACCTTTGCGGCCTTTTGGGAGAATTCAAAAATTCGGGCGAAGCCTGTTTCGTCACCGAGTTTGAGGGGAAAAATCCGGCGGCTTTTTATTTTTGCGTCGGAAGCGAAATCCGCTTTGTTCAGTCGAACTGCTTTGATTTTGACTCTTTTTCAAAAAGCTTTTTTGAAGGGGAGTGGAAAAAAATAACTTGCGACAGCAAGGAGCTTTTCCGTTTTGCGGAAAAAAGCGGGTCGAAGTTCAATAACCTTTTCATGGACACGACGCTCGCCGGATATATTCTTAATCCTTCGGCAAACAGCTATGATCCGCTTCGTCTTGCAGATACTCTCGGCGTTGAAATTCCCGACATCGACTGCCCGGAAAGCGCAAAAAAATTCGCCCAAAGTGCGGCGGTGATAAAAGCCGTCAGCGAAAAATGTTCGGCTGAAATAAAAGAAAACGGCCAGGAAAATCTTCTTTATGAAATTGAACAACCGCTTGCAAAGGTTCTTGCCTCGATGGAAAACACGGGCTTTCTTGTTGACAAAGACGAAATTGCACGCTACGGAGAAAAGCTTCAAGAACGTATTGACGAAATCAGCGAAAAGATTTTTTCCGCCGTCGGCTTTGAATTCAACCTCAATTCGCCGAAACAGCTTGGCGAAGCCCTTTTTGAAAAAATGGGTATTCCGGCAAAGAAAAAGACCAAAAGCGGCTATTCAACAAGCGCCGAAGTGCTTGAATCTCTTTCCTACGATTACCCTGTTGTTTCGGATATTCTCACATATCGTATGCTTGCAAAGCTTAAGTCAACCTACTGCGACGGACTTTTGAAGCAGATTGAGCCGGACGGAAGAATCCGCTCAACCTTAAACCAGACCGAAACCAGAACGGGACGGATTTCCTCGCTTGAGCCGAACCTTCAAAACATTCCCGTAAGATATAAAGAAGGAAGGGAGATTCGCCGCTTTTTCACTGCGGGCGAAGGCAGAATTCTTGTTGACGCCGACTATTCGCAAATCGAACTTCGTGTTCTTGCCGAAATTGCGAACGACGAAGCGATGCTGACCGCATTCAAAAATGATGACGATATCCATGCAATCACCGCTTCTCAGGTTTTCAATATGCCGCTTCATATGGTGACGCCGCTCATGCGAAGTCGTGCAAAGGCCGTCAATTTTGGAATAGTATACGGAATCGGCGCATTCTCGCTTGCAAAGGATATCGGCGTTACCCGAAAAGAGGCGGACGCTTATATCAAAGGCTATCTTCACCATTACAGCGGAATTGACCGCTACATGAAAGACGTTGTCACAAAAGCGAGGGAAGACGGCTTTGCCCAAACGCTGTTCCACCGCCGCCGCTATCTTCCCGAGCTTACCGCCGCAAATAAGATGCTTCAGGCTTTCGGCGAACGTGTTGCACGCAATATGCCCGTTCAGGGAACGGCCGCAGACATCATAAAAATCGCAATGGTAAAGGTCAACGACCGGCTTTCAAAGGAAGCAAAAAGCGCAAAGCTCATCATGCAGGTTCACGACGAACTGATTGTTGAATGCGATGAGGGCGAAAAGGAAAAGGTTTCCGCCCTTTTGAAAGAGGAGATGGAAAACGCCTGCAAAATGCGCGTAAAGCTCCTTGCCGACGTCCACACCGGAAAAACCTGGTATGACGCAAAGGGATAAAAAGAAGTTGAAGTTTTTTTCAAAAAGCACTTGACAAATTAAAATCACGGTGGTAGAATACCTCACATAAAGCGACAAGGAAGCCGCAGACAAGAATAATTGTCTGTGGTTTTTGCTTTTTTATTAAAGTAAAAATCAGCGACAAGGACGTCGTGCAGAAATGCTCTGCAGGTGTCTTTGTCGCTTTTTTTATTATCGGAAAGGAAGTTTTATCATGAAAAGTGTAACAGAAATTTTCGGTTCAATGGTGTTTGACGACGCCGCAATGGAAGCAAGATTACCGAAAGAAACTTACAAAATCCTTCAGAAAACAATCAAAGACGGAAAACATCTTGAAATCAGCGTTGCGAACGTTGTTGCCAATGCAATGAAAGATTGGGCAATCGAAAAAGGAGCAACTCATTATACCCATTGGTTCCAGCCGATGACCGGCGTAACCGCCGAAAAGCATGACAGCTTCATCTCTCCGAAAAACGGAAAGGTAATCATGGAATTCTCCGGAAAAGAGCTCATCAGAGGCGAACCGGACGCTTCTTCGTTCCCTTCGGGCGGACTTCGCGCAACGTTTGAAGCGAGAGGTTACACCGCTTGGGACGCAACTTCTTATGCGTTCATCAAAGACGGCGTTCTTTGCATTCCGACCGTTTTCTGCTCTTACGGCGGCGAAGCTCTTGACCAGAAAACCGCTCTTCTTCGTTCGATGGAAGCAATCAACCGCCAGGCTCTTCGTGTTCTCAAACTTTTCGGAAACGAGGACGTAAAATCGGTTAAAACGACCGTTGGCCCCGAACAGGAGTATTTTCTTGTTGACGAAAAAGCTTATAATAAACGCAAGGATCTCATTTATACCGGCCGCACTCTTTTCGGCGCACGCGCACCGAAGGGACAGGAACTTGACGACCATTACTTCGGCACAATCAAACCCCGTGTTGCCGAATACATGAAAGAACTCAACGAAGAACTTTGGAAGGTCGGTGTTCTTGCAAAAACCGAACATAACGAAGTTGCTCCGGCACAGCACGAAATGGCTCCGATTTTCACAACAACGAATATTGCCGCCGACCACAACCAGCTCACAATGGAAATTATGCAGAAGGTTGCAAAAAGGCACGGAATGGTTTGCCTTCTTCATGAAAAGCCGTTTGCCGGCGTCAACGGAAGCGGAAAGCATAACAACTGGTCAATTTCAACCGATACGGGAGTCAACCTCCTTGAACCGGGTGAAACACCGTATGAAAACGCTCAGTTCCTTCTTTTCCTTTGTGCGGTAATCAAGGCTGTTGACGAATATCAGGAGCTTTTGAGAATTTCCGTTGCTTCGGCAGGAAACGACCACAGACTCGGTGCAAACGAAGCGCCTCCGGCAATCGTTTCAATGTTCCTCGGCACGGATCTTTCGGAAATTCTTGACGCAATCGAAAACGACGAACATTTTGACCCGAAGCAGAAGGAACTTATGAGAATCGGCGTTCACACTCTTCCCAAGTTCCCGAAGGATACCACCGACAGAAACAGAACAAGTCCGTTCGCCTTCACCGGAAACAAGTTTGAATTCCGTATGCTCGGTTCGGCTTCTTCGGTTTCCTGCGCAAACACCGTTCTCAACACTTCGGTTGCCGAAGAACTCAAGCAGTTCGCCGACGAGCTTGAAGGCTCCAAAGACTTTGAAGCTCAGCTTCACGACCTCATCAAGAAAACGATCAAAGAACATAAGAGAATCATCTTCAACGGAGACGGCTATGACGATTCGTGGATTGCCGAAGCTGAAAAGAGAGGCCTCAAAAACCTCAAAACAACTCCGGATGCGCTCGCTCATATGCTTGACGACAAGAACGTAAAGCTCTTCACCGATCATAAGGTTCTCACCGTTCCGGAAATTACCGCACGTCATGAAGTTCGCCTTGAAAATTATTGCAAGGTTATCAACATCGAAGCTCTCACAATGCTCGATATGGTAAGAAAAGACATTCTTCCCGCAATGAGCGATTTCTCGTGTGAACTTGCCGACGGCGCCGCAAAGAAAGCGGCCTTCATGCCCGAAGCCGACTGTACCTATGAAAAGGAAACGGTCAAGAGCGTTTCCGCCCTCATCGGCGCTGCGTTCAGAGCGGTCAGAAAGCTTGAAGAAGACCTTCTTTCCTCAAAGTCAATCGAAGATTTCACAGAACTTGCAGATTTCTATAAAACAAAGATTCTTGACGATATGCGTGTTCTCAGAATTTCCGTTGACGAAATTGAAACAATCGCACCGAAGGAGAAATGGCCGTATCCTTCATACGGCGAACTTCTTTTCTCCGTCAGATAAGGAAGGGGAAACTCTCTTTTATGTGTTCAATAATGGGATATTGCGGCGAAAGCCTGCCGCTTGAAGAATTTCAAAAAGGCTTTGAAAAAACAATTTCAAGAGGCCCGGATATGTCCCGTGTGATAAACACGGGAAAGGGCTTTCTCGGTTTTCACCGTCTTGCAATCATGGGCGTTGACGAAAGCGGAATGCAGCCGTTTGAAAGAAACGGAAGTTTCGTTGTCTGCAACGGCGAACTTTACGGCTTCAGAAAGCTCAAAAAGGAGCTTTGTAAAAAGGGCTACAGCTTCAAAAGCGATTCCGATTGCGAGCTTCTTCTTCCGCTTTACGAAGAATACGGAACGGAAATGTTCAAAAAGCTCGACGCCGAGTTTGCCTTGATTATTTATGACGGAAAAACGCATGAATATATTGCCGCGCGTGACCCGATCGGAATCAGACCGCTTTTTTACGGCCTTGACAAAGAGGGAAAAATGCTTTTTGCGAGCGAGGCGAAGAACCTTGTCGGCCTCACGGAAGAAATCATGCCTTTCCCTCCGGGACATTACTATAAAGAAGGAAAGTTCACCTGCTATTGTGACATCAGCGTTCCGGACAAGGTTATTAAAGACAGCGTTGAAACCGCTTGCAAAAAGATTCATGACAAACTTGTTGCCGGAATCGAAAAACGTCTTGATTCGGACGTTCCGGTCGGCTATCTTCTTTCCGGCGGACTTGATTCCTCGCTCGTTTGCAGCGTTGCCGCAAAGCTTTCAAAGGAAAAAATCAAGACCTTTGCAATCGGAATGAGCACCGACGCAATCGACCTCAAATATGCAAAAGAGGTTGCCGATTATATCGGAGCGGAGCATACCGAGGTAATCATTACCGAAAAGGATGTTCTTGACGCACTTGAAAAAGTTGTTGCTCTTCTCGGAACATATGACATCACAACAATCCGTGCTTCGATCGGAATGTATCTCGTTTGCAAGTACATCCACGAAAACACCGACTTGAGAGTTATTCTCACCGGTGAAGTTTCGGATGAGCTTTTCGGCTATAAATATACCGATTTTGCCCCCTCGGCGGAAGAATTTCAAAAGGAAGCGCAAAAGCGTGTTCACGAGCTTTATATGTATGACGTTCTTCGTGCAGACCGCTGCATTTCGGTCAACTCGCTTGAAGCGAGGGTTCCGTTCGGCGACCTTGATTTTGTAAAGTATATCATGGCTCTCGACCCCGAAATCAAGATGAACAGATATAACAAAGGAAAGTATCTTCTCCGCCACGCTTTTGAAGGCGATTATCTTCCTTATGACATTCTCATGCGTGAAAAGGCGGCGTTTTCCGACGCAGTCGGTCACTCAATGGTTGACGACCTTAAAGCTCTTGCGGAAAGAACCTATACCGACGAAGAATTTGAAGAAAAGAAAAAGAAATATACCTTTGCCGCTCCGTTCACAAAGGAATCGCTCCTTTACCGGGAACTTTTTGAAAAATATTATCCCGGACAGGCGCAGATGGTTGCCGATTTCTGGATGCCGAACAGGAACTGGGAAGGCTGCAACGTCAATGACCCGTCCGCCCGTGTTCTTTCAAACTACGGTGACAGCGGAAAATAAACATACCCTCGGCGAAAGCCGTTCGTATAACAAGACCGATTGAGTTTACACAGCGCTCAGTCGGTCTTTGATTTTGCCTTTTATCATTTTCCTCTTTTTTGCATATGATATTAATGCAATCAGCAGCGAAAGGGGAAACGCTATGAAAAACTATCTTGTCTATCCGACGAAAGTCATGAGAATAACTCAAACGTATCTCGGCTCAACTTCGCATTATCCGCACACGACCGGAACCCCGAAGGATTACCCGATTGACGAAGCGTGCAGCGACGGCGGAAGAGAATGGTTTTACTGCCCGTGCGACGAGATGAAGCTTTTGCGGATTTACGGCGTCGGAAACGGCGGAACGAACACAATCTGGCTTCAGTCAACGAAAAAGGTTTTCTTTGCCGACTCAACGACCGATTATTTCACGATTCAAATTACTCATCCCGACGATTCCGACCTGAAGCGTCTTTCTGTCGGTCAAAAATTCAAACGCGGCGAAAGAATTTGCCGTGAAGGAACCGACGGAGCAACGGGAAACCATCTTCACATGAGCGGCGGAAAGGGAACAATCACCGGAAACGGCTGGGTACTCAACTCAAAAAGCAAGTGGGTGCTTTCAACGGCGAACGGTGCGTTCAAGCCGGAAGAGCTCTTTTATCTTGACCGCTCTTTCACAAAGGTTATCGACTCAAAAGGGCTCGTTTTCAAATCTCTTCCGAAAGCCGAAACGCCGGAAACGAAACCGGCGAAAACCAAAAAAACCTATCCCGCCGGAAATTATAAAGTCACGAAGGCAAGGGTCTTGAATGTCCGAAAAGGTCCGGGAACAAAGTATCCCTATCTCAAATTCGACGAACTGACAAAAGACGCGCAAAGTCAGGTTCGTTCCCTTCTCGGCGGCGAAGTCAACGGCTACGTCAACGGAACGGTTTTCACCGTGAGCGAAGTCAAAAACGGTTGGGGAAAAACCCCGAGCGGCTGGGTGAGTTTGGAATACTGCGAAAAAATATGAGTCAATCGGAAGTTTTTAAAAATTCTCCCGGTGTTTTTGAAAACTCGTTTTTGAAACAGTCGATGAAATAGCTGTCCGAACAAAAGCCGAGAAAGTGAGCGGTTTCCGAAATGCTTCTTCCCGAAAGGAGCATTTCTTTTGCCGCTTCAAGCTTTTTGCGCCGGATATATCTTGAAGGGATAATACCGACTTCACTTTTGAAAATTTTTGAAAAATGATCCGGACTTAATCCGCAATATGAAGAAAGCTCACGAACGGAAAGCTTTTCGTGAAGGTGAGTGCTGATGTAATGAAGACATCTTTTTATTGTTACCGAACACGGTTTTTCTTTGTGATTTTCGCAGACCATAACCGAAATTTTTACATACTCGTTTAAAATTGTTGAAAAAATTTCGCTCTCGCTGTTCATTTTATCAATTTTCATAATCGTTTTGTCTGCATATGTATACGCAATGTTCTCGTCAAGACCTCCTTCGATTGCGGATCTTGTTGCAAGAGTAATGCAGCATACCGCCCAATATTTCATGTGCGTCAATGAGTTGTCGGAAAGTTTTCCGGCAACGATTTTTTGTGTTTTTAAAATTTCTCCGGCTTTTTTTGCGTTCTCGACGTCGCCGTTTTTTATGAATGAATAAAGTCGTTTTTCCGTTTCGTACGAAGTCCGTAAAAGCCCGTTTTCCCGGTATTCAAAAAGACTCTCGCTTTCAAGAACATCTATATATTTTTTTGATTCAAAATTCATTCGCTTTCACCTCGATTTTATGATAGCATATTATTTTCTTTCGTACAACTGATTTGTTTTATAATTGTCTGAATTGTTGTATATTTTGTTTCTTTAAGTTGATAAAATCGTTTTGTGAGGTGATAATATGATCAGTAAAACAAAAATTGAAATTTCAAATGAAAAAATCGTTGAAATTTTTGAAAATGCCGGAATCAACGGTGCGGGAAAAATCGAACCGCTTGGCGCAGGAGAATACAATGCCGTTTTTTCCGTGACCGCCGGCGGAAAAGAATATGCTCTTAAAATTGCACCGCTTCCGAATCAGCCGGTTCTCACCTATGAAAAGGACATTATGCGTTCGGAAGTTTTTTGGTACAAAACAATGAAGGAAAAGACCGATATTTCAATTCCGAAAATATATTATGAGGACTTTTCAAGAACGATCATTCCTTGCGACTATTTCATAATGGAAAAAATTGACGGAAAAACGCTTGACAAGGCAACACTGAGCGAGGAAGAAAAGAAATTTGTAAAGCAGGAGCTTCCCGTGATGCTTTCAAAGTTGCATAAAATCAAGTCCGAAAAGTTTGGATACATTCAAAATGAATTGTATGATGATTGGTATACGGCGCTCAAAAGTATTTTTCAAAATTTGGTTAATGACTGCGAAAGAACGGGACACAAAACAAAGCGGGGAATGCGTGCGTTATCTCTTATTGAAAAGAACAGGACGATTCTTGAAAATGTTAAAGGAACAATGATAAATTATGATCTTTGGGAAGTCAACATTATTTGCAAAAGAGAAAACGGAAAGCTCAAACTTTATTGGATTGATCCGGAACGGTCATTTTACGGAGATCCGATTTTTGACTTTATATGCCTTGATTTTATGAAAGGGTTCTCAGAAAAAAACGAGGTTAAAAAAGCGTATAACGCTTTTTCAAAAACAAAAATCGGAAACGGCAGGGAGGAAAATATTCGTTTTGCGTTTGCCGACCTTCTTATGGGTCTGATTCAGGAAACCGAAAAATATTATCGTTATACTCCGAAAAATTTCGGCTGGTGGCGGAATGTCTTTTCAAGTGCATTTGTTTACAAACGCGGATTTAGGGTGCTTGAAAATGAACGGTAACGGATCGGACGCCGAGCGAATGGGAAATGAAAGTGTGCCGAAGCTTGTAATGAGCTGCTTTTTTTCAACGTTTGCCGCACTTTTGTTCAACTCTCTTTATACTGTAATCGATGCACTTTTTGTAAGTCGTGCCGTCGGTGACAACGCAATGGGAGGAATTTCATTAATATTGCCTTTTGTGATTTTTCAGAGTGCGATTTCAACTGCTGTCGGATCCGGAGCGGCTTCTGTTGTTTCCCGTGCCCTCGGTGAAAACTCACCCGAAAAAGCGGGCAATGCGGCATATAACGCAATGCTGGCTTTTTATTCGTCGGCAATTCTGATAACAATTTTCGGTTTTGTGACAATGAAACCGATGCTGAATCTTTTGGGGGTTACACCGGAATTGTATGAATCGGCGAAGCAATATTACACGATAATACTTGCCGGCAACATTTTTTCAACGGGCTTTTCTTCGATAATCAGAGCGGAAGGAAAAATGAAATATGCACTTCTCATTTGGGTGATTCCGGTTTCGGTGAACATAATTCTTGATGCGGTTTTTATCATCGTGCTCGGCTGGGGCGTTATCGGTTCTGCTTTGGCAACGGTTATTTGTCAAATGACGAGTGCGTCAATGAGTTTGTTTTTTTTCAAAAGATTGACGTCGCTTGATTTTTCAAAGAAAAAGCTTTCAAAATCCCTGCTGAAAGAAATTTTGCTTGTCGGTTTTCCGTCGGTTATTCAAATGGGAACCCTTTCCGTTCTGACATTTGCAATCAACAATATTCTGAGTGATATTTCCGGAACCGACGGAGTGAACAGCTTTGCATACATCGGAAAAATTCTGACTTTTGCGGTGGTTCCGTTCACTGCTTTTTCAATGACGCTTTCTCCGATTGCAGGCTATAATATCGGAAGCAGGAACAAAAGCCGTGTAATAAAAGTGTTTGAATTCTGCTACGGTGCTTGCCTTGCGTATTCAATAATTGCGGCGGTATTGCTTTTTCTGTTTGCAGAACCGCTTGTCGGAGTTTTTACGAAAAGCGAGTTGATGATTGAAACTTCGGCAAACGGATTAAAGGCTGTTTCATTTGCTTTGCCTTTTTCTTTTTCGCATCTGCTTGCCGCAAGTCTCTTTCAGGCACAGGGAAAAAGCATCTCGCCGTTTGTTCTGTATTCGGTTCTTCCGGTTGCGGTTTTTCTTATAACAAAACCGATGGCCGGGACTTTCGGTCCTCCGGGCGTTTGGACGGCATATGTGCTTTCAAACCTGATTTCAACGGGTGTTTCGGTTGTAATGCTCTGCGTGAGTCTGAAAAGAAAAGCAAAAAAGAATATGACATAAAAACCGCGCCGAATGTAAATCGCATACATTCGGCACAGCTTTTCTGTCGGTTATTTAAGTTTTTCAAACATCTTCCTCAAGTCTTCCTCGGTGAGCTTCACCGGGTTGTTCGCCATGAGCGGATGTTTTGCGCTTTCTCTTGAAAGCATGTCAATGTCAACTTCTCCGAGCTGCGAAAGCTTTGTGCAAAGGCCGGAAATTTCTTTCAAATGTCTGATATATTCCGCAAGCTTTTCCGTACTTTCGGCTCCGACTTGCTTTGAAAGCTCCTCAAGCCTTTGCGAGTTGTTGAGGAGCATGAGGCTGTCAAGCGTGAGGGCGCAGGCTTCGCCGTGGGGAAGGTGCCAGTTCGCCGAAAGCGGAAAACTGCACGCATGGCAGGCCGCCGTTTTCGGAAGCGCAAACGCAAGCCCGGCAAGGAGCGAAGCGTAAGCCATGTTCGTTTTTGATTCTTCGTCGGGATCGGAATATGCTTTTTCAAGGTTTTCGATGATGAGTTTGATGCTTTGAATCGCAAAGCCGTCTGTAATCGGCTGGTGGTTCACGCTCCAGTACGCTTCAATCGCATGGGTGAAAGCGTCGATTCCGGTAATCATCGTCGTTCTTGCCGGAACGCTCATCGTGAGCAGAGGATCGACGATTGCGGCCGTCGGCATGAATGCCGGATTGTGAATGCTCTTTTTTTCGTTTTCGTGGCTGATTACCGAAACCTTTGTAACCTCGGAGCCGGTTCCGGACGTTGTCGGAATCGCAACGATTTTTGCAACCTTTTTCGGAAAATCCTGTTTGAGATAAAGCTCGTGAGGAGTTTTTTCGCTGAAGGCGCAGGCTGCTGCGAACTTTGCGGTGTCAATGCTGCTTCCTCCGCCGAGGGCGATTACCGTGTCCGCCGAATTTTCTTTTATGAGTTTTACGACTTCTTCCGCTCCGCTCAAAAGCGGGTTCGGAACAACACCGCTGAAAACAGCCTTGATTTTTTCGCTCTTTTTAAGAATTTCGTCCGCTTTCGGCGCAAAGAATTTGCTTGTGACAAGAACGCAGGACTCGGAACCGATTTCGTCAAGTACCTCGTCAAGCTTTGAAAGAAAGCCTTTTCCGAAGTAGATTTTGACCGGTTGTTCATAAATGAAATTGTTTATCATAAGAAAAACCCCTTAATATTTTGCTTGTTTTCCGATTTTATCACTTGCGCCGTTTTGTGTCAATATTTGTTTGAGCCTATCCGAATTTTGTCCAGGAACTTTTGAAGTTTTCCGTGTGTAACCGATTTTCTCATTAAAATTAATTAAACCACTGTTCTTTTTTCGGCTTTTGTGCTAAAATAAATGAGCGACAAAAGTCGAAAGGAGTAATACAAATGAAAACAATCAAAAAAGTTCTCAGCGTTTTTCTCGCTGCGCTCATGGCCGTTTCGTGTTTTGCACTTTGCGCCGGCGCAGTCGACGGTGAGAAAAAAGCACCGCTTAAAGTTGCGGTTGCAAGCGACATTCACACAAGCGACGCCGAAACAATTTCCGACATTTACGGCGACGGAATGTACGGAAACAAACTGAAATTCGCAAGTCTCAGCGACGAGTCGTTCGGTGTTGTCGATTCGTTCATGCTTGAAGCGATTGAAAACGGTGCTCAGTACATACTCATCACAGGCGATCTCACGGACAACGGAACGGTTGAGCAGCATAAAAAGCTCGCCGCATATCTCAATGATTTTCAAAAGAAGCACGGTGTTCCGATTTATGTCGTTCCCGGAAACCACGATTATTACGACATGGCGGGCGACGGCGTTGAGTTTTTCCGTGAGACTTATTATAACATGGGACTTGCTCAGTCGTATGCCCGGGACAAGAAAACCTGTTCATACGCCGTTGATCTCGGGGATGAATACACTCTTCTTGCAATCGACTCAAACCTTCCCGGAAAAACCCGTGACGGAATGACCGACGAACTGTATTCTTGGATTTTTGAGCAGGCGGCCGCCGCTCAGGCGAGGGGAAGAAAGGTGATTGCAATGATGCACCACCCGATCATGTCCCATTTCCCGCTCCATGAACTTCTCACTGCGTTTGTTGTTGAAAACTGGCGCGTTGTTTCTTCAAAATTTGCCGACGCCGGGATCAAATATGTTTTCACGGGACATAAGCACGTCGGAGACATCGCGGTGCATAAGAGTGCGCTCGGAAACGAAGTGTATGACCTTTCCGCACCGTCGCTTCTTGTTGCGCCGGTTGAATACCGTCTCGTTTCGTTCTCGGACGAAAAAGTCAAGGTTGAAACGAAGTCGGTTTCAAAAATTCACGATCTTTCCCTCGTTGCAAAAGGACATAACGAAAAAGCGCTCAAAATGCTTTCAACCGACTTGCCGGCATATTCAAACGAAGTTTTTGACGAAACTTGCCGTTATGCGGTGAACTATTTCCTTGACGCAGACAACCTTTGCGAACTCATCAAAGTTAAAGACACGGTTGTTCACGACACTCTTGACGGGCTCGGAAAGAGGGCAAAGAAGCTCATTTTTGCTCCTCTTTACGGTGAAAAGGACAGCTTTGAAGCTGTTGCAAAAACATACGGAATTTCAATTCCGAAAAGCGATTACAAAACCGCATTCGATGCCGCAATGGTGATTATGAAGGCTCATTTTTCGGGCGACGAAAACTTCCCGGCAAACAGCGTTGAAATGAAGCTTGCCGGAAGATGCGTCTGCGTTCTTCTTGCTTATGCTTTTGAAGGAGTTCCGAACGACCTTCGCTTTGCGATTTTCAACGCCGTTTTCAAACTTGTCGGCGTTGATCCTTCCGACCTCGGAATCAATCTTAAAGAGCTTGTTTTCAATCACGGTTCAAACGGCGAATTCGGTCTTGCCGTGACGGCGGCAATCGTTAAGCCGATTCTTGAAAGTATCATGGTTGACGCCGCTCCCGGCGACAAAAACGTTGAGCTTCCGGCTTACGGCGAAGTAAATTCAAAGCTCGGCTTTTCAAACGTTGCCGAAATTTTCAAAAAGGTTGCAGAGTTTGTTGTAAAAATTATGCAGTACCTCATGAACATCATGGGCGCTGTCACCGGAAAATAATTTTAAAAGTAAAATCGGCAGTCCCTGGATTGCCGATTTTTTCCGTCAAAAATCGGTATAACGGTTGAAAATTATGAAAAATCGGTGTATAATTCAATTGAAATAATTTTTAAGGAGGAGAAACCGATGAAAGATTTTCTTAAGCAGGCAGAAATTATTCTCATTGACATGTGGAACTATCTTTACAGATTCCTTTGTCACATCACCGGAACGGACGTCAACGAAGATTGGATTCTTGACCCGACAAAGAATGGCTGATTAACTTTAATTGTCATTGAATTTTTTCAAAGGCAGGCTTTTTCGGTCTGCCTTTGTTGTTTTAATATATAGCCGAAAGGAGCGGCATTTTTTTGCCGGAAACGAATATGCTTAAAAAGTATCTTGAAATCGGAAAGATTGTCAGTACCCACGGAATCAAAGGAGAGGTTCGAGTTGACCCGTGGTGTGACAGCCCGGCGTTTTTCAAACGCTTCAAAACGCTTTATTATGACAAAAACGGCGAAAAAGCGGTGAAAGTTCTTTCCTGCCGTCCGCACGGAAACATTGTTATTCTTATGCTTGAGGGCGTTGACAGCATTGAAAAAGCGAACCTTTTGCGAAACAAGGTTCTTTATATGAACAGGGAAGACGCAAATCTTCCGAAAGGGCGGTTTTTCATTCAGGATCTCATCGGCTGCAAAGTCATTGACGCAGACGACGAATCAAAGGTTTACGGAACACTCGGCGATGTCAGCGAAACGGGGGCGAACGACGTTTGGCACGTTAAAGACGAAAACGGAAAGGAATATCTTCTTCCCGCAATTCCGCCAGTCATAATCGAAACCGATGTTGAAAACGAAACCGTAAAAATCAGGCCGCTCAGGGGGATTTTTGAAGATGAGGATTGATATTCTGACCCTTTTTCCGGAAATGTGCGAAAGCGTTCTTTCCGAAAGCATTGTCGGAAGAGCAAGAAAAGAAGGACTCGTTGAAATCAACTGCCGCCAAATTCGTGATTACTCAACCGATAAACACCGCCGTGTTGACGATGCGCCTTACGGCGGAGGAATGGGCATGATTATGGGCGTTCAGCCGATTTATGACTGCTATAAATCGCTTTGCGATGAGGTTGGAAAAAAGGTTCATCTGATATATATGTCTCCGCAGGGAAGGACGCTCACTCAGGAAAAAGTCCGTGAACTTTCAAAAATGGATAACATTGCGCTTTTGTGCGGACACTATGAGGGCGTTGACGAACGGGTGATTGAAGAAATTGTTGACGAGGAAATTTCTGTCGGTGACTATGTTCTCACGGGAGGAGAACTTCCTGCACTGATTGTTGCGGACAGCGTTTCAAGAATGATTCCCGGCGTTCTTTCAAACGAAGAATGTTTCACCGAGGAGAGCCATTACTCGTCCCTTCTCGAATATCCGCAGTATACCCGTCCGCCGGTGTGGCACGAAAGGGCCGTTCCCGATATACTGTTATCGGGACACCATGCGAACATTGAAAAGTTTCGCCGTGAAAAGGCGCTTGAAAGAACGTTTTTCCGCCGGCCGGATATGCTCAAAAAAGCCGTGCTTTCAAAAAAAGACAGAACTTTTCTTGAGTCGCTCAAAACCGAAAATAAAAAATGATTTTTGTTGAACTTGACGGAAGCTGTTGCCGCAAAAAGCAAAAAAACGCTCGAAAAAGCTCCGAATTTTCGGCTTTCGCAATCCTAAATTGTGCATAGTGCATTGAAACGGCGAAAAATTGTAGTTGTTTTGCACAAAAATGGCCTTCCATTTTCCTCAACATTTAGGCTTGCAGCCAAAAAGTTCAAAAAGGGGCGGTTTACGTCATTTTTACTGTTGACGAAGATTTGTTTTGTGGTATAATACTGAGGTAACCATGAATCAGATATTCAGAATTCAAATATTGTGCGTGGGAGATATTGTGTTATGTTTGTTAAAGATGTAAAAGTGCAAAATCAGGTTGGACTTCACGCTCGTCCGGCAACTTTCTTTATTCAGAAAGCTAACGAGTTCAAATCTTCAATCTGGGTTGAAAAGGAAGAAAGAAGAGTCAACGCAAAGAGCCTTCTCGGCGTTCTTTCGCTCGGAATCATGGGCGGAACCGATATCCGCATCATCGCAGGCGGCCCCGATGAAGAGCAGGCTGTTGAAGCTTTGGTGAAACTTGTTGAATCCGGTTTTGCCGAATAATTTTTCTTTTGCCGTGAAAAATGTCGTTTTTTTTTGAAAAACCTCTTGACAAACTTTTTTCACGGTGCTAAACTCTCTAATAACGAAAACTTAATATTCCCCGGTTGTTGTTCGCTTTTGCGGACGAAACCATTTCAAAGGCTGTGACGAAGACGGAAGAGAATCCTGTTCTTTCAGCGAGTCGGGGTTTGGTGAAAGCCCGATATCAACACTTCTCAGTTCCCATCGCTTCCGAGCCGAAAGTCTGAACACTGTTTTCAGCCAGTAGGAGCTTTCCGTGATTGCTGCGTTAATGCATAGGGCTTGATTGAGTCCGAAGAGCGGCGGTTTCAAAACCGCAATTTGAGTGGTACCGCGGGCAGTAAGAAATTACGCTCGTCTCAAAGATCATCTTTGAGACGGGCTTTTTTGTTTTGTTTCAAAGAAAAACCGATAGAAAGATCATCCCGATCTTGATATAAAGGCGAAAGCCTGAGAATATAAAAATTTTTCGGAGGTAAAAACCATGCAGAACACAGGCCTTACAGAAGAAGTCAAACTCATTGCCGAAAGAATTCGTGAGATGCGTGAAATTATCGGATTCTCGGTTAATGAAATGGCTGAAAAAACGAACCTCACCGCCGAAACATATTCGCTTTACGAATCCGGCAAAATCGACCTTCCCTTCACGTTCATTCACAAATGCGCCCAGGCGTTCGGAATCGGAATCACCGATATTCTTGAAGGTCACAGCGCCCACCTTTCTTCCTACACGGTCACAAGAAAGGGTCAGGGAACAAGAACGGCAAAGGAAGACGGAATCGAAATCAGCAACCTGGCTCCGCTTTTCAGAAATAAGCTTGCCGAACCCTATTGGGTAAAATATGAATATTCCGAAGAGCTTCAAAACAAAGAGATTCACACAACGACCCACGGCGGTCAGGAATTTGACCTTGTTTTGAGCGGTACTCTCAAAGTCAGAGTCGGTGACCACACCGAAGTCCTCGAAGAAGGCGACAGCATCTATTATAAAAGCTCAACTCCTCACGGAATGATCGCAATGAACGGAAAGGACTGCCTTTTCCTTGCAGTTGTAATTTCCGGCGATGAAAAGGTTGACGAAAAAGCAATTCAGAAAACTGTTGTTGAAGCGAGAACCGCAAAAGCTCCGCTCGCCGTTGAAAACTTTGTTGAAGCAACCGAGGACGGCGAAGGAAAGCTCGTTTCAATGAAGTTCAAAAACGAAGACAGCTTCAACTTTGCTTATGACGTTGTTGACGCAATCGCCGAAAAGACCCCGAACAAGCTTGCAATGCTCCACGTTTCAAAGGACAAGACCGAGCGCCGCTTCACTTTCAGAGACATGAAACACGCTTCGGCAAGAACCGCAAACTACCTTAAGAGCCTCGGCATCAAAAAGGGCGACACGGTTATGGTTGTTCTCAAGCGCCATTATCAGTTCTGGTTCACAATCCTTGCTCTTCATAAGCTCGGCGCAATCGCAATCCCCGCAACTCATCAGCTTCTTGAGCATGACTTTGAATACCGTTTCAAGGCCGCTCACGTTAAGGCAATTGTCTGCACTGCGGACGACAACACTCCGGATCACGTTGACGCGGCAGCCGCAAGCTACGGAGACCTTAAAGTTAAAGTACTCGTCGGCGGAAACCGTGAAGGCTGGCACAACTTTGACGAAGAATACGCAATGTTCCGCGGTTACTTCCCGAGAACGGAAGAGACAGCCTGCGGCGCAGATCCGATGCTCATGTTCTTCACTTCCGGAACAACCGGATATCCGAAAATCGCCTGCCACAACTATAAATACGCTCTCGGTCATTACATCACGGCGAAGTATTGGCATTACGTTCATTCCGACGGACTCCACTTCACAATTTCCGACACCGGCTGGGGCAAGGCGCTTTGGGGCAAGCTTTACGGTCAGTGGATGTGCGAAGGCGCCGTCTTCACCTATGACTTTGACCGCTTTGACGCATCCGAAATTCTTCCGATGTTCAAAAAGTACAACATCACAACCTTTTGCGCACCTCCGACAATGTACAGAATGTTCATCAAGCAGGACCTTTCCGCTTATGACCTTTCTTCGATTCAGTATGCGACAACCGCAGGTGAAGCACTTAACCCCGAAGTATTCAATCAGTTCAAAAAGGCAACCGGACTCACAATCATGGAGGGCTTCGGCCAGACCGAAACAACTCTCACAATCGCAAACCTTTACGGAACCCGTCCGAAGCCCGGAGCAATGGGCAAGGCCGTTCCGACCTATGACATTGACCTTGTTGACACAGACGGAAACAGAGTCAAAGACGGTGAACCGGGCGAAATTGTTGTCAGAACCGACAAAAAAGTTCCCTGCGGACTCTTCATGGGCTATTACAACGACGAAGAGCAGACAAAGGAAGCGTGGCACGACGGAATGTATCACACCGGCGACGTTGCGTGGCGTGACGAGGACGGCTACTTCTGGTACGTCAGCCGTGTTGACGACGTCATCAAGTCTTCCGGTTACCGCATCGGACCGTTCGAGATTGAAAACGTCATCATGGAACTTCCTTATGTTCTTGAGTGCGGCGTTTGCGCCGCTCCGGACGAAGTCAGAGGCCAGATTGTAAAGGCCTGCATCGTTCTCACAAAGGGAACCGAAGGAACGGACGAACTCAAAAAGGAAATTCAAACTTACGTCAAAACGCATACCGCTCCGTATAAATATCCCCGTATCGTTGAATTCAGAGAGGAACTTCCGAAAACAATCAGCGGAAAAATTATCAGAAACAAACTTTAATTTTAAAAACTGCTTGACATTTTTTTGAAGATGTGATATCATCCACTCATTAAATTAAATATTTTAAAGCGTTGAAGGAAAGTTCAATGAAGCACAACCTTTTTCAGAGAGGCGGCGTTTGGTGGAAGCCGTCAAAGGCGCTTTCTTGATGTAGTTCCCGAGCCGGAGGAAAGAAAGTTTTTAACAAGTAGAATCCTCTCGTGTATGCTGCGTAAAGGCATAGGGTTTGTTTGAACCCGAAGAGCGGCGGTTTTATAACCGCAATTTGAGTGGTACCGCGGGTAGTAATTTATTACGCTCGTCTCAAGAATTACATCTTGAGACGGGCTTTTTTGTTTCCTTTTAACACTCTTCTTTTTGCAGTAACGGGAATTGCTCCTTTTCCGCTTTTGATTAATTGGGAGGAACAATTATGGAATCAATCACATCTCTCGACCTTAAAATCATTGAAATGGCGGAAAGAATCCGTGAGCTTCGTGAAGCCGTTGATTTTTCGCCGGAAAAAATGGCGGAACTCACCGGCGTAAGCACCGAAGAATACCTCGAATGCGAAAACGGATGCCACGATTTGAGCTTTGCGTTTTTGTATCGTTGCGCTCTCGCTTTCGGCGTTGACGTTTCTGAAATCATCGAGGGCTCCGCACCGAAGCTTAAAACTTATACAATCACAAGAAAAGACGACGGTCAGCGAATTGAACGTGCTCACGGCATGGATTACTATAACCTTGCCGCCGCTTTCAGAAACAGAATTGCCGAACCGCTTTATGTTGAATGTGTATACAGCGAAGAAGCTCTCCATAAGGACATTGAACTCACCACCCACGTCGGTCAGGAATGTGACCTTGTTATAAGCGGAACGATGAAGCTTCAAATCGGAACGCACACCGAAATTCTTCATCCCGGCGACTGCGCCTATTACGATTCCTCAACGCCTCACGGCATGATTGCCCTTGACGGAGAAAACTGCGAATTTTACGCAATCGTTCTCAATCCGTCGAACTGGAGTTCGGAAACGGTTGAAGAGTATAAAAACGTCAAAGACGTCAAACGTGAAAAGACCAACAAACGAATTTATCATAAATTCATTCACCCGGTTGAGGACGAAAACGGAGTTCTTAAATCAATCGGCTTTGAAAACGAAGATAAGTTTAACTTTGCTTTTGACGTTGTTGACGCTCTTGCCGAACGCTCGCCGGAAAAACGTGCAATGCTCCACGTTTCAAAGGACAAAAAAGAGCATGAATTCACGTTCCTCGATATGAAAGAGAACTCCGCAAAATGTGCGAACTATTTTAAAAGTCTCGGAATCAAAAAGGGCGACAGGGTAATGCTCGTTCTCAAGCGCAGATATCAGTTCTGGTTTGCGGTTCTCGGACTTCATAAGCTTGGCGCAATCGCAATTCCGGCAAGCAACCTTCTTCAGGAACACGATTATTCCTACCGCTTCAATGCCGCAAATGTTTCCGCAATCATCTGTGCGGGCGAAGATTTCATCTGCGAACAGATTGAAAAAGCCCAAAAGGATTCTCCGTCGCTGAAAATTAAAATCTGTACCGACGGCAGGCGTGACGGCTGGCATGATTTTGACGAAGAGTATCCGCTCTTCAGCGAAAAATTCATTCGCACGGACGATACCCCGTGCGGCAACGACCTCATGCTCATGTTCTTCACGTCCGGAACAACGGGCTATCCGAAAATTGCCGCCCATTCATATAAATATCCGCTCGGTCACTTCATCACGGCGAACTATTGGCACTGCGTCAACCCGAACGGCCTTCACCTCACAATTTCCGATACCGGCTGGGCAAAGGCAATGTGGGGCAAACTCTACGGTCAGTGGCTTTGCGAAGGTGCGGTTTTCGTCTATGACTTTGACAGATTCGACGCCGCAGACATTCTTCCGATGTTCAAAAAGTATAACATCACAACGTTCTGCGCACCGCCGACAATGTATCGCATGATGATAAAAGAGGATCTCACAAAGTATGACCTTTCCTCGGTTGAACACGCAACAATCGCCGGCGAAGCGCTCAACCCGGAAGTTTTCAAAAAGCTTGAGGAACTCACCGGCCTTCAGGTTATGGAAGGTTTCGGTCAGTCCGAAACAACTCTCGTCATCGGAAACCTCTTCGGAACGAAACATAAGCTCGGCTCAATGGGCAAACCGACTCCGCTTTATAATGTTGACCTTGTTGATCCGGACGGAAACAGCGTTCCTGTCGGCGAAACGGGCGAAATTGTTATCCACACCGAAAACGGCGCTCCCTGCGGACTTTTCACCGGCTATTACGGCGACGAAAAGCAGACGAACGAAGCGTGGCACGACGGAATGTATCACACCGGTGACGTTGCATGGCGTGACGAGGACGGCTATTTCTGGTACGTCAGCCGAATTGATGATGTTATCAAGTCTTCCGGTTACCGCATCGGACCGTTCGAGATTGAAAGCGTTATCATGGAACTTCCTTATGTTCTTGAGTGCGGTGTATGCGCCGCTCCCGACGATGTCCGCGGTCAGGTTGTAAAGGCCTGCATCGTTCTCACAAAGGGAACAGAGGGTACCGACGAACTCAAAAAGGAAATTCAAACTTACGTCAAAACGCATACCGCTCCGTATAAATATCCCCGTATCGTCGAATTCAGAGAGGAACTTCCGAAAACGACGAGCGGAAAGATTATCAGAGCAAAACTTTAAAAAAACTTTTAAGGAGAAGCGATATAATGAACGATAAACGAATTACGGTTTTTTGCGGTCATTACGGAAGCGGAAAAACGAATGTTGCCGTGAATTATGCCCTCGACCTCAAAAAGCACCATGAAAATGTCAGTATTCTTGATCTTGATATCGTGAATCCGTATTTCAGAACAAAGGACAGCGCAAAAGAACTTTCGGAAAACGGAATCGAACTCATCTGTTCGTCTTATGCCGCAACGAATCTTGACATTCCGGCTCTTCCGTCGGAAATGTACGCTCCGTTCTGCCGTGAAGATAACTACTCGGTAATGGATATCGGCGGCGACGACAGGGGAGCGGTCGCTCTCGGAAGGTTCGCTCCTCTCATTGAAAAAACGAAAGATTATCAAATGCTTTTTGTTGTCAATTTTTACCGTCCGCTGACTCAGACGCCCGAAGAAGCACTCGAAGTTATGCGTGAAATCGAAACTGCGTGTTCGCTTCGTTTTTCGGGAATCGTCAACAATTCAAACGTCGGCGTTCAGACAACAAAAGAATACATAGAAAACACTTTTCCGCTTGTTCAAAAGCTGTGCGAAATTTCTTCTCTTCCGCTTGTTATGACAACGGTGAGAAAAGATTTTTCAAATCAGTTTGAAAATATTCAAAACGTGTTCCCGTTAACGCTTCAGAAAAATATTTTAGGAGGTTGAAAAATGGCAAAGGTAACTTTTAAAACGGACCTGTGCAAGGGCTGCGGACTTTGTGTTGACGCCTGCCCGAAAAAACTCATTAAAATTGCGGAAAACAAGATTAATGCAAAAGGACATTCACCTGCGGAAATGACCGACCGGGAGCAATGCATCGGTTGTGCGTTTTGTGCAACGATGTGTCCGGACTGCGTAATCACAGTTGAAAAGTGAGGTGCGAAAAATGACAGAAAAAGTACTTATGAAAGGCAACGAAGCAATTGCCGAAGCCGCAATTCTTGCCGGCTGCCGTTATTATTTCGGTTATCCCATTACACCGCAGACGGAAGTTGCGGCATACATGGCAAAAAGAATGCCGAAAATCGGCGGTGTTTTCCTTCAGGCTGAAAGTGAAGTTGCCGCAATCAACATGGTTTACGGCGTTTCCTCGGCCGGAAAAAGAGTTATGACCTCTTCCTCAAGTCCCGGAATTTCGCTCAAAAGCGAAGGACTTTCATATATGGCCGGTTCCGACCTTCCGGCGCTTGTTGTCAACGTTCAGCGAGGCGGCCCCGGACTCGGCGGAATCCAGCCGAGCCAGTCGGATTACTTCCAGGCAACAAAGGGAGGCGGACACGGCGACTATAAAATGATTGTTCTTGCTCCGGCTTCCGTTCAGGAGATGGCTTCGCTCACCGTTAAGGGCTTTGACCTTGCGGATAAATACAGAATGACGTCGATGATTCTTGCCGACGGAACAATGGGACAGATGATGGAACCCGTTTCGCTCGAAGAAGTCAAGGCAACAACATATGAAAAGCCTTGGGCTGTCACCGGAACAAAGTGCGAAAGAAAGCACAACATCGTAAACTCCCTTTCTCTCGTTCCGGAGGAGCTTGAAGAACTGAACTTTGCACGTTATGAAAGATATAAAAAAGTTGAAGAAAACGAAGTTATGTACGAAAGCTTCATGATGGACGACGCCGAAATCTGCGTTGTTGCCTTCGGAATTGCGGCGAGAGTTTCAAAGAACGCAATCGTTGAAGCAAGAAAGAAGGGAATTAAGGTCGGTCTTATCCGCCCGATCACCCTTTGGCCGTTCCCGAAGAAGGCGCTTCTTGACGCTGCGGAAAAGGCGCATACCTTCATCAGCGTCGAGCTTTCGATGGGACAGATGATTGAAGACATCGAGCTTGCAATCAAGTGCAAGCGCCCCGTAATGCTCTGCAACCGTGTCGGCGGAATGATTCCTTCTCCGAACATGGTTCTTGAAGCAATTGAAAAAGCAGACAAAGGAGGAAAAGAATAATGGTTGTTTTTGAAAAACCGAAATCACTCACCGATGCGCCGTTCCATTATTGTCCCGGCTGTACTCACGGCATTATTCACCGCCTTGTTGCCGAAGCGATTGACGAACTCGGCATTGAGGGAAAAACAATCGGAATCGCTCCGGTCGGCTGTGCCGTTCTTGCTTATAACTATTTTGCCTGCGACATGGTTGAGGCCGCTCACGGAAGAGCGCCGGCCGTTGCAACCGGCGTAAAGCGAGCCGAACCCGACAACATCGTTTTCACCTATCAGGGTGACGGCGACCTTGCTTCAATCGGTATGGCGGAAACCGTTCACGCCGCAACAAGAAACGAAAACATCACCGTGATTTTCGTCAACAACGCAATTTACGGAATGACCGGCGGCCAGATGGCTCCGACCTCGCTTCCCGGCCAGGTTACTCAGACTTCTCCTTACGGAAGAGACGTCAACCTTTGCGGCTATCCGGTAAAGGTTTGCGAGATGCTTTCTCAGCTTGACGGTGCGGAATATATTGAGCGTGTTGCCGTCAACAATGTCAAAAACGTCAAAAACGCAAAGAAGGCAATCAAAAAGGCTTTCCAAAACCAGATTGACAAAAAGGGCTTTTCGCTCATTGAAGTTGTTTCAAGCTGCCCGACGAACTGGGGCATGACTCCGCAAAACGCACTCAAGTGGCTTGAGGAAAACATGATTCCTTATTATCCCCTCGGTGTATATAAAGACAGAAGCGCACAGAAGGAGGAAAAGTGATGAATATGCAAATTCTCATCGCCGGTTTCGGCGGTCAGGGCGTTTTGTTCGCCGGAAAATTCCTTGCAACAAAAGGTCTTATTGAAGAAAAGAACGTAAGCTGGCTTCCCTCCTACGGTCCCGAAATGCGCGGCGGAACGGCAAACTGCAGCGTAATCATCAGCGACGACCCGGTCGGTTCACCGATTGTCAGCGAGCCGAACTGCCTGATTGCAATGAACCTTCCCTCGCTCAAACGTTACGAAAACAGCGTTGTTCCCGGCGGAATGATTCTTGTTGACTCAACCCTCATCGAAGAAAAAGTTGAGCGTGACGACGTTTCCGTTTTCTATGTTCCGGCAACAAAAATGGCAAAAGACGCAGGCTTTGCAACTCTTGCAAACATGATTCTTTGCGGAAAGCTTATCAAAGAATGTTCCGACATGAGCTTTGAAAACACAAAAGAAGCGCTTCAAAAGGTTATTCCGCCGAGAAAGGCAAACCTTCTTGACATCAATCTCAACGCACTCAAAGTAGGTTTTGACTATTAAAAGACTGTATTTTACTTGAAAGAAGTGTATACATATGGACATCAAAATTACAAAAACAACAACTCCGAAAGAAAAACCGAAAAAGGGTGAAAAGCTCGGCTTCGGAAGAATCTTTACCGATCATATGTTCATCATGAACTATACCGAGGGCAAGGGCTGGCACGACGCAAGAATCGTACCTTACGGCGACATCAGCCTTTCGCCGGCGGCAATGGTTTTCCATTACGGTCAGGAAATGTTTGAAGGCATGAAGGCTTACCGTGGAGCAGACGACGAAATCTATCTTTTCCGTCCGGACATGAACGCAAAAAGAGCGAACAACTCAAGCCGCCGTCTCTGCATTCCGGAAATTCCGGAGGAGGACTTTGTTGAAGCGGTCAAGGCCGTTGTTGACGTTGACCGTGACTGGGTACCGAGCGAAGAGGGAACCTCGCTTTACATCCGTCCGTTCGTAATCGCAACCGACGATTTTCTCGGTGTTGCTCCGTCAAAGACCTATCTTTTCATGATTATCCTTTCTCCGTCGGGCGCTTACTATGAAAGCGGACTTGAACCCGTTGCAATCTGGATTGAGGACGAATACGTTCGTGCGGTTAGAGGCGGAATGGGCTTCACAAAAACCGGCGGAAACTATGCCGCAAGCCTTATTGCCCAGGTCAAGGCTCACGACAGCGGATACTCTCAGGTTCTTTGGCTTGACGGCGTTGAAAGAAAGTATATCGAAGAAGTCGGCGCAATGAACATCTGCTTCAAAATCAACGGAAAGGTTGTCACTCCGGCGCTCAACGGAAGCATCCTTCCCGGAATCACCCGTGACTCGATTCTCAAGGTCTGCAAAGACTGGGGATACGAAGTTGAAGAAAGAAGAATTTCCGTTGACGAACTCATCGCCGCCGCAAAAGACGGTTCGCTTGAGGAAGTTTTCGGAACAGGTACTGCTGCCGTTGTTTCGCCCGTCAATAAGCTTCGCTATGAAGACGATATCATGAATATCGGTGACGGAAAAATAGGACCTCTCACTCAAAAGCTTTATGACGAGCTTACCGGAATCCAGTGGGGCAAGCGTGAGGACACCCGCGGCTGGAGAGTTACGGTTAAATAAAAATTGCTTTTACCCAAAACGGCGTGCCGGTCTTTTGACCTGCACGCCGTTGTTTTCATATAAATATCTTCTGATGGCTCTTGATTTTATTGAGCGCACCCTTTTCAAGCCGGGATACCTGCGCCTGCGAAATTCCGATTTCCTTTGCAACCTCCATCTGCGTCAGCCCCTGCATGAACCGCAGGGAAAGAATGTTCTTTTCCCGTTCGGGAAGGTCACGGATTGCTTTTTTGAGGAGGATTTCGTCAATCCAGTTGACGTCAGTGTTGCTGTCGCCGATCTGATCCATGACGTAAATCGTGTCGCCGGCGTCGTAATATACCGGCTCGTAAAGCGAAACCGGGTCAACGATAGCCTCAAGTGCAAGAACAACCTTTTCCTTTTCAAGCCCCATTTCCTTTGCAATCTCCTCAACGGACGGTTCTTTTTGCGTTTCGTTTTGAAGCCTTTCCTTGACCTGCATTGCGTGGTATGCCGTGTCTCTGATTGAGCGTGAAATTCTCACCGGAGTAAAGTCCCGTAAATATCTCTTTATTTCTCCTATAATCATCGGCACCCCGTAAGTTGAGAACCTTAAATCAAGGTCAACATTAAAATTATCAATAGCCTTAATCAGTCCGATGCACCCGACCTGAAAAAGGTCGTCCATGTTTTCGCCACGGTTTGAAAAACGCTGAATCACGCTGAGAACAAGGCGGAGGTTTCCGTTGATGAGTTTTTCCCTTGCTTCTTTGTCGCCGGCGTGGCTTTTTTTCAAAAGCTCGGTTTTTTCTTCTTCCGTGAGAACCTTGAGCTTTGCCGTGTCGATTCCGCAAATCTCAACTTTGTTAAAATACACGTCGTTTTCCTCCAAGCCTTTCAATTGAAAGCCGCTTTTGCGCCTTTTTTGTTTCGGTTTTTAGTATTGGCAAAAAAGAAGAAGATATATCAAGGTAATATTTGCAAAAAGATGAAAGATGTGTTATGATAGTTTCGATAATTTTAAAAAGGGGTAACTTGCGATGAAATATCAAATCAAAAAGCTCGAAGCGAACAACTTCGATGTTTTCTCAATCGGAAGGCTTGACGGACGCAGCTATTTCATTCCTTATGAAAACAGAGCTGCCCTTGAAAAGCAAAGCGTTCTTTCCGAGCGTTATTCAAGCGACATGGTGACCGTTCTTTCGGATGACAACTGGGGTTTCAAGTACTTTGAAAAGCTCTCCCGTCTTCCGTCATACATTGACACGGAAAATTTTGCTTTTGACACCGTTTGCGTTCCCTCAACGTGGCAGAGAACCGGCTATGAAAGCCCGGTTTATATCAACACGAGATATGAATTTCCGACAACGATTCCGAATGTTCCGGATGAAATGTCCGCCGGAATTTATGTGAAAAAATTCAATTTGAAAAAGGAAACGAAGCATACCGTTCTGACTTTCCTCGGTGTTTGCTCATCGCTCACTCTTTACGTCAACGGCGTTTTCATCGGATACAGCGAATGCAGTCACAACATGGCCGAATTCTGCATTGACAAAGCGGTCAAAGAGGGTGAAAACGAGCTTCTTGCAATCGTGACGAAATGGTCAAACGGAACTTACCTTGAATGTCAGGATATGTTCAGAGAAAACGGAATCTTCCGTGACGTTTATGTTACCGAATATCCCGACTGCTTCATCCGTGATTACCGCGCAAAAAGCGAAAAGCAGCCGGACGGAAGGTATGAGCTTGAGGTTTCGGTTTCGCTCGAAGGACCTAAGGGCAACGCCGTTCTTGAGGCGGAAATTCAAAAGGACGGAAAAATTCTCGGTTCTCAGACCCACAGCGCAGGGGACACCTCATCGTTCTTTTTTGCGAACCTTGACGTTCTTGAATGGAACGCCGAAAAACCGGAGCTTTATGACCTTTTTGTTACCCTTAAAAGCAAAAATCAGCCTTCGATGACCGTCCGTGAAAAAATCGGCTTCAAAACGGTTACTATTGAAAACGAGCTTTTCATTTTCAACGGTGCGCCGATCAAATTCAAAGGCGTCAACCATCACGACACGAACGAAAAAACCGGCTACGTTATGACCGGTGAGGATATGCTCAAGGACATCAAACTCATGAAGGAGTTCAACGTCAACGCAGTCAGAACCTCTCACTATCCTCCCGACCCGATGTTCCTTTATCTTTGCGACGAATACGGCCTTTATGTCATTGACGAGGCGGATATTGAAACCCACGGAACGCAGTTCAATCAGGAGCTTAAACCGACCCTCAAGCCGAATATCATCAGCAACGACAAAAAGTGGCTTCCCCGTTTTGAAGACAGGGTTCTTCGTATGTTTGAACGTGACAAGAATCATCCGTCAATCACAATGTGGAGCCTCGGAAACGAGTCCGGCGGCTGGAAAAATCAGGATAAATGCTATGAACTTTTGAAAGAACGCTCAACGATTCCCGTTCATTACGAAGCGGCAATCAGAACGCCGAGAGGCTCTTATGACGTGATTTCGGAGATGTACCAAAGCCCGGCGAACATTGAAAGAATCGCAAAGCACGCTCTCGGTGCGAGGTATAAAAACAAGCCGTATTTCCTTTGCGAATACTGTCACGCAATGGGTCTCGGTCCCGGCGGACTTGAGGATTACTGGAATCTGATTTATGACAACGATCAGCTTACGGGCGGCTGCATTTGGGAGTGGGCGGATCACAGCGTTTACGACCCCGGCGCAAAGTATAAATACACCTACGGCGGCGACCACGGCGAAAAATACCACGACGGAAACTTCTGCGTTGACGGCCTTTTCTTCCCGGACAGAAGGCCGCATACCGGCGCATATGAAATGAAGGCGGTTTACCGCCCGATAAGATGCGAAAGACTCAGCGACAACCTGTACTGCTTCACGAACACCAACCGCTTCCTCAACGCTTCGGTTTATGACGTGACTTATGAACTTCTCTGCGACGGAGCTGTTTTTGAAACCGGTTCGCTCTCGCTTGACATTGAGCCGATGGCTTCAAAGAGCATTGTTCTTGCCCATAAAATGACCGACGGGGAACACGACTGGTATATCAATTTTTACTACCGCCATAAAAACGGCGCTCTTGTTGCGAAAGAGCAGCTCACGATTTTTGAAAAAATCAAAAAGCCCGAAATTGCGTCTTCCGGTGCGGCCGCATATACCAAAAAAGGGGACAGCGTCATTGTTGCTTTTGAAGGCGGAACGGCTGCCTTCGACAAAAAGACCGGCGTATTTTTCAGTTACAAAATCGGTTCAAAGGAACTTCTTTCGGATAATTTCGGCTTTGTTCCGAATTTATACCGAGCAGAACTTGACAACGACGTTCAAAAAGGAAAAATCTGGCGCAAAAACGGCTTGGATAAACTCCGCATTGCTTCCTCAAAGCTTGTTTCAATCAAAAACGAAAAAGGCGTTATCAAACTTAAAACCGAGGCAAACCTTGAATTCGCCGGAAAGAAAGTTTTTGAATTTGAGCTTAAATATAACATTCATCCGGACGGAACAATCGCAGTCAAAGCCGAAATCGAGCGTCCGTTCCCGGCTTCGCTCAAAAAGCTTTCGCTTGCACGCTTCGGAGTCAGCCTTGACCTTGACAAGTCGCTTTCAAACGTAAAATATTACGGACTCGGCGAGCTTGAAAACCTTCCCGATTTCTGCGCCCAGTCGTTCATGGGCGTCTATGAATCCACCGTCGGAGAAATGTTTGAATATTACATCAAGCCGCAGGAAAACGGAATGCACATGAAAACCCGCTTCCTTGAGCTGACCGACGATGAGGGCAGGGGACTGAGAATCGAAAACAGAAAAGCTCCGTTCACCTTCACCGTAAAGCCGTATTCCGACAAGTCGCTGCGTGCGGCGAAGCACATTGAAAACCTTAAAAACGAAAACAAGGTTTTCCTGAACATTGACGGCTTTGTTCTCGGAACGGGAACGGCAAGCTGCGGCCCCGGAGTTTTGCCTGCGTATGACCTTTCGATTAAAGACGAGCTTGAATTCAGTTTTTATCTTTGCCCGATCAAATAATCGGAAATTATTGGCTATTTGCACAAAAATGAGACGTTAATTTATAACAGCGGACGGGCGGTTTCTTCTTGAAACCGCCCGCTTTTGTGTGCTATAATCTACATTAGTGCAGCAGGTCTCAAAACAACGTTTTCTGACGACTGCCGCAACACTATTGTTAAACGGAGGAATTCCAATAATGAAACAGTTAAACATCGGAATCATCGGTGCCGGACGAATCGGCAAGGTTCACATGAAATCAATTACATATAATGTTCCCGGCGCAAAAGTGCTCGGAATCACTGACGTTTATAAAGATGCGCTTCCCGCTCTCGCCGCAGAGTACGGAATCGA
Organism: uncultured Eubacteriales bacterium; assembly: GCA_934561055.1. Classification (GTDB taxonomy): domain Bacteria; phylum Bacillota; class Clostridia; order Oscillospirales; family Acutalibacteraceae; genus UBA6857. Next base: position 6,376 of record CAKTFN010000007.1, on the reverse strand, counting down.
AAAGATTTATGACGATTACAAAGCTATGCTCGCCGACCCGGAAATCGACGCCGTCCTTGTCTGTTCGTCAACCGACACTCACGCGGACATTTCAATCGAAGCCGCAAAGGCCGGAAAGCATATCTTCTGCGAAAAGCCTGTTGACCTCACTCCTCAAAAGGTTCTTACCGTAATCAAAGCCGTAAAAGAAGCCGGTGTAAAACTTCAGGTCGGTTTCAACCGCCGTTTTGACCATAACTTCTCTCATATCCGTGAGCTTATCAACGAGGGCAAAATCGGAAAGCTTGAGCTTGTTAAAATCACCTCCCGTGACCCCGAACCGCCTTCGGCTGAGTATGCGGCCGTTTCGGGCGGAATCTTCCTTGACATGACTATCCATGATTTTGATATGGCGTGCTTCATCGCCGGAAGCGAGGTTGAGGAGGTTTATGTCAACGCAACCTGCCTTGTTGACCCCGCAATCGGCGAAGCCGGCGACGTTGACACCGCAATCGTTTCTCTCAAATTCAAAAACGGCGCAATCGGCGTAATTGATAACTCCCGCCGTGCCGCATACGGCTATGACCAGAGAGTTGAAGCCTTCGGTTCGCTCGGCGCCGCCGTTGCCGCAAACGATACCCCGACCAACGTTACCCTCATGACCGCCGACGGCGTTATGACCGACAAGCCGCTTTATTTCTTCCTTGAAAGATACATGCAGTCCTTCCGTGACGAAATGATTCAGTTTGTTGACGCCGTTCAGAACGACAAGCCGACCCCGACAACGGGCGAAGACGGCCTTGCCGCAATCCTCATCGCTCTTGCCGCAAAGAAATCGGTCAAAGAGGGAAGAGCCGTAAAACTTTCTGAAATTATGTAATTTTTTCTGTTCTGCCGGTGTCTTTTCTGATGCCGGCGTTCACTGCTTTATCCGTGTCCGGATGACTGTGCCGGAAACGGTTTTAAAAATTGATTTTTTGCAGTCGGAAAGGTTGAATCTTATGCATATCAGAGGACCGAAGGAATTTCCTTACGGATATACCGCAATAGCAACAATGGATAACAAAGAGCAGCATTCGCTCATGGATTTCGGAATCCTTCGCATGAAAGAGGGCGACGTTTTCAGCGAAGAACAGCATCTTGAACGTGCATATCTTCTCGTGAACGGAAAGGCGAAAGTCTCCTTTGACGGAAAGGAAGCCGTCATCGAGCGTGAAAACTGCTTTGACTTTGAGCCGTGGGTCATTCATGTTCCGAACGACGTGAAGGTCACAATCACCGCTCTCGGCGAAAGCGAATGGTGCGTTCACAGAACCGACAACGAAAAAACCTTCCCCTCAAAGCTTTACACCCCCGAAGAATGTGCGAGCGAAAACAGAGGGCAGGGAACAATGCGTGAGGCTTCAACAAGAATCGTAAGAACCGTTTTTGATTACTCAAACGCGCCTTACTCAAATCTTGTTCTCGGAGAGGTCATCGGCTTCCCCGGAAAATGGAGCAGCTATCCTCCTCACAATCATCCTCAGCCGGAAATTTATTATTACAAATTCAATCCCGAAAACGGATACGGCTTTGCCGAACTTGACGAAACCGTATATAAAACCCACAACAACTCAACCGTTTTCATCGTTAATGAGGAGACTCATCCTCAAACGACCGCTCCGGGCTATGCAATGTGGTACCTTTGGGTAATCCGCCACCTTGACAAAAATCCGTATATCACGCCGTACTTCATTCCGGAGCACCGCTGGGTAACCGACCCGGAAAACGAAAAGAAAATGTGGCCGCCGCAGAAAGGGGAATAATCGAATGAAACTTACAATGGCTCAGGCGCTGGTAAAATTTCTTGATAATCAGTATGTCTCCTTCGACGGAAAGGAAACAAAGTTCGTCAAGGGTGTTTTCGGAATTTTCGGCCACGGCTGCGTTGTCGGAATCGGACAGGCGCTCGAACAGGGCGGACACTCGCTCACATATTATCAGGGACATAACGAACAGGGCATGGCTCACGCCGCAATCGCTTTTGCAAAGCAGAAAAAAAGACGTGAGATAATCGCCTGCACTTCCTCAATCGGCCCCGGCGCACTCAACATGGTCACCGCCTGCGGAACGGCAACGGCGAACAGAATTCCGCTTCTTGTTCTTCCCGGCGATACCTTTGCCTGCCGTCAGCCGGATCCCGTTCTTCAGCAGATTGAGCAGCCCTCCTCCGTTGCGATAACGTCAAACGACGCATTCAAGCCCGTTTGCAAATATTGGGACAGAATCAACCGTCCCGAACAGCTCATGACCGCCTGCATCAACGCAATGCGTGTTCTCACGGACCCTGCCGATACCGGCGCGGTCTGCATCGCAATGCCGCAGGACGTTGAGGCCGAAGCGTTTGATTATCCCGACCACTTCCTTCAAAAACGTGTTTGGTATATGGACAGAAGGATTCCATCCGAGCGTGAAACCGACGCTGCCGCCGAAATGATAAGAAACGCAAAAAAGCCGATGATGATTGTCGGCGGAGGCGTAACTTACAGCGAAAGCTTTAAATCGGCTCTCGCATTCGCCGAAAAGTTCAATATCCCGATAGGCGAAACCCAGGCCGGCAAAGGTCAGATTCCGTGGAACCATCCGCTCAACATGGGCGGTTGCGGTGTTACCGGAACGGGAGCGGCAAACGCAATCGCAAAGCAGACGGATCTCGTCATTGCCGTCGGAACAAGGCTCACCGATTTCACAACCTGCTCAAAATGGGGCTTCCAGAATCCGAACGTAAAAATGCTTTCAATCAATGTTTGCGCCTTCGACGCTTTCAAAATGGACAGCGTTGCCGTTATTGCCGACGCAAAAAAGTCGCTTGAAAAAATTTCCGCAAAGCTTGACGGCTATAAATCCGAATGGACGGACGAATACAAAAAAGCCCAAGCGGATTTCTTTGAGGAGATTGACCGTTGTTACAGCGTAAAGCTTGAAAACGGCTTTTCGCAGACCCGTGCTCTCGGAATCATCAACGAATGCGTTGAAAACGACGCAATCGCAATCGGCTCATCCGGTTCGCTTCCCGGCTGTATGCAAAGGCTTTGGAAGTCGAAGGGCGAGTATACCTATCACGTTGAATACGGCTTTTCCTGCATGGGATACGAAATTTGCGGCGCACTCGGCGCAAAGCTTGCCTGCCCCGAAAGGGAGGTTTACACAATGGTCGGCGACGGCTCGTTCCTGATGCTTCACAGCGAGCTTTACACCGCCGTTCAGGAGAAGGCAAAAATCAATGTCATGCTCTTTGACAACAGCGGCTGGGGCTGCATTGAAAACCTTCAGAACAATCAGGGAACCGAAACCTTCGGAACCCGCTTCACAAGAAGAACCAAAACCGGCCTTGACGGTGAGGTTATCGTCACCGATTACGCAAAAATCGCAGAAGGCTACGGCTGCAAGGCGTACCGTGTTTCAAACGAAAAGGAGCTTTACGCCGCCCTTGAGGATTCAAAAAAGCAGTCCGTTCCCTGCCTTTTCGATATTAAGGTTGCCCATAAGTCCATGTCGGACGGCTATGATTCGTGGTGGAGAGTCGGCGTTGCCGAGGTTTCAACGAGCGAGACCGTTCAAAGGGCATATGAGGACATGAAAGAAAACATTGCAAAAGCAAGACTTTATTAATAAAAAAGGAGAAATAACAATGCTTAACAAAGAAAAGGTTCAGCTTGCAATTGCCCCGATTGCCTGGACGAACGACGACCTTCCCGACCTCGGTGCGGAAAATACTTTTGAACAGTGCGTCAGCGAAATGGCTCTTGCCGGCTTCACCGGAAGCGAAATCGGAAATAAGTATCCGAAGGACGTTGAAACCCTCAAGCATAAGCTTGACGTCAGAGGAATGAGAATCTGCAACGCATGGTTCTCCTCGCTCCTTCTTTCCGAAGGTTATGACGCAACGATTGAAGCCTTCATCAAACACAGAGATTTTCTTCACGCACTCGGCGCAAAGGTTATCGGCGCTTCCGAGCAGGGAAACAGCATTCAGGGAAAGCCCGTTTCAATCTTCGGCGAAAAGCCTGTCTATACCGACGAGCAGTGGGCGCTTATTGCAAAGGGCTTTAACGAGATGGGACGCCTTGCAAAGGAAAAGGGAATGTATTTCACCGTTCATCACCACATGGGAACGGGCGTTCAGACCACCGAAGAAATCGACAGGCTCATGGAAATCACCGACCCCGACCTTGTTTATCTTCTTTTCGACACCGGCCATCTTGCCTTCAGCGGCGAAGATGCGGTTGCCGTACTCAAAAAGTATGTTCACCGTGTTAAGCACGTTCATCTCAAGAGCATCCGCCAAAACGTGATTGACGAAGCGAAGAAAAGGGGCTACAGCTTCCTTGACTGCGTTCGTGCGGGTTCGTTCACCGTTCCCGGCGACGGAGACTTCGACTTCACCCCCGTTTTTGACATTCTTGCCGAAGCCGACTACGAAGGCTGGGTTGTTGTTGAAGCGGAGCAGGATCCGGCGAAGGCAAACCCGTTTGAATATGCCGTTCTTGCAAGGAATTATATCAGAGAAAAGACCGGTCTTTAATATATTTGAAAGGAAGTTCGCCAATGGAAAAGTTTAATTTTTACCAGATAACCGACCTCCACTATTATGCAAACGAAGTTATCGGTTCGTACGGAAAGTACTTTGCGCTTCGCTGTGAAACGGATCAAAAATGCGTTGCCGAATCCGGAGCAATCATTGATGCGGCATTCAAGGAGATTGCCGATGACAAGGATAACGAAATCGTAATCATCTCCGGCGACGTCACCTACGACGGCGAAAAGGTCAGCCATGACCTTCTTGTTGAAAAGCTTAAAAAACTTAAAGAAGCGGGAAAACGGGTTTTCCTCACTTTTGCAACGCATGATTTTGACAACAATGCAAGAGGCTATACCGAAATCGGCGAGTTCAAGCTTGAAGAATATCCCCGTGACGAGCTTCGCAACGTATACGCCGAGTTCGGCTGGAACGAGGCCGTTTCCGAGCACGTTCCGTCTTATTCATACGCTGTCAAGATGGTACCCGGCTGGCGTTTCCTTCTTCTCAATGATGACGGAAACGGAAAGGGCTTTTGCGGCTATGACGAAACGCTTATTGAATGGATTAAGAATCAGGTTAAGGAAGCGAACGCAGACGGCGAAAAGGTGATTGCCGTAACGCATCATCCGATGCTTCCGCCGGGAGTTATTTATCCGCTTTTCTCCCACCGTGATATGCTCGGCGATTACGAAACCGTTGCTCCGATGTTTGCCGACCTCGGAATTCAGTATTGCTTCACCGGCCACACGCATATGCAGTCAATCACGCATATCGACACGCCGAGAGGAAACCGCCTTTATCATATCAACACCGGTTCAATCGTCGGCCATCCGGCACCGTACAGAAAAATGACGGTTACCGAAGACGGAATCGACGTAAAAACCCATAACCTCAAAACCTTTGACTGGGACATGAAGGGAATGACGACCGAGGAGTATATGAAGGAGCATTTCCTTTTCATGCTCAGGGATATTTTTGATTCAATGGAAAACGACATTGAGCACTTCAAACTTCTTGCGGTCGGCTTCAGCATGGACGCAAAAACGGTTGAAAAGCTTGAACCGCTTTTGAAAACGCTCGGAAAGATTGTCAATAATCTGACCTTCGGTTCGCTCGGAAAGCTGCTTTTCGTTTCCTCAAAAATCGACCCGCTCGTAAAGGACGTAAAGGTCAAGGACTTCTTCCTCGCCCTTGTTGTCAATCTTTTTTCGGGAATCAGAAGGTACACCCCGGACACGGCGGAATACAAGAGCTTCATGGCAATCCTTTCAAGAGTTCCGAAGTTCATAAAGCTCAAGGATTACTTCGGAAATCCGGTTGAGCTTAAAGACGTTTTTGCCGACCTTCTTTATAATATGGGAGAGTTCGACAACACGAACGCCTTCCTTCCGTTCAAAGATTTTCATAACTGAGCCTTGAAGAGAAGGCGAAGCGGCAGTGTTGAGCGTCATGATTCATTCATAAATTAAGTGCAAAATCGGATGAAAACAGGGGATTTGTCGTGAGATGTTATTAAGTTTTATTAAAAGTTAAAAAAATGTAAAAAATCTCTTGACAAATTGTTCATAATATGTTAATCTTTAGCTGCAGTTAAGAAGACTGAATTAAAAATTGCTAAGGAGGACATAACAATGCTTGACAAGATTAAGGCTTTCTTTGAAGAAATCAAGGGTCTTTCGTTCCAGCAGATCATCGAGCGCATTAAGGAACACTTCATCATGCTCATTAAATAAGTTTTCAATTTCATAAAATATTAATTAAGGAGGAAATTACAATGCTTGACAAGATTAAGGCTTTCTTTGAAGGAATCAAAGGTCTTTCGTTCCAGCAGATCAT
>CAKTFN010000006.1 GCA_934561055.1 uncultured Eubacteriales bacterium | reverse complement strand
ACACTTAAAATCCGCACAAGTCAGAGATAAAACCTATCATTTTTGAATCTTTACTTTTAAACAATCTTAACTAAAAGTTTTGAATTCAAGCGGATTTTCTCCAACTTAAACGTGGGTATACCGCCGCCTAACCTTAGCCGCATCGGAAGCCGATATTTTCCTTTTTCCTCCGCAAAAGGGAATTTCGGTTTCCAAATGCGGCGTACCGAAAAGCGAACTTTTGGGTACTTTTGTTTCAATCGACAAAAGTGCCCCCAGCGGAGCGAGCGGATGTAAATTTGAAAGATGAAACGTGCGGTTAAAGAAACAACCTCAAAAAAATAAGCCGTAGCGTAGGAATTCCCTCCCTCAGTCGGCAGAGCCGACAGCTCCCTCACAGGAGGGCGCCAAAGAAGATGATGCAGTATTTTTCATTCTTCGAGTATTTCAAAAGTAGTCAAAACTGCCCCCGGCACAGCGGTCGGGTATGAAATCAAAAGATGAACCGTGCGGTTAAATGAACTGATTTAAAACAACACAAAAGCACCGGACACTGCAACTTGAATGCAATGTCCGGTGTTTCTTTACGGTTTACACCTTTTGCAGGCTGTGTAGCCCTTGCTCTTTGCGTCTTTCAACGAAATTTCATGTTTTGATTTTGAAAGCGAGGGGCAGCCGTCGGCGTGATATTTCTTTCCGCTGTCGGTGATATAGACAACAGAAGAATTCTCCGCTTTTTTGGTTGTTGCTTTTGCCGCAGCCGTTTCTTTTTGGGATTTCGTTGTTGTCTTTTCTTTCAGCGCATTTTTGTTGAGCGTGTAATCGGCAGAAGTTTCTTTCTGCTTTGAGGTTGTTTTTGCTTTTGTTGTTTTCTTTTCGGCCGTCTTTTTCTCGGCGGTTTTGCTTTCGGTTGTTTCTTTTTCGGGCGAAGTTGTTACCGGTTCGGCCGAGGCGGAAGATTTTTTTGAAGTGAAAACATATTTTCCGTCCGAGGAAAGGATGATTGTTCCGAGCACTTCACCGATGCAGTCGTTTTTGTCAAGCTTGCAATAGACCGCAAATGTTGCACAGTTTCCGGTAAAGACGATTCCCGTTGAGTCGGAAAATTTAATTGTTACCCATGAATACGGGGAACGGCTGATTTTTTGAAGGCAAAATTCTCCGAACTTTTCGCTGCCCAAAGCCTTGAGTTTTTCTTTTTCGGCAGTGATAAGTCCGCGTTTTGAAATTTCCTTTTTCTCTGAGGAGAGGACGGGAATTTCTTTTATTTCAGCTTTTAAAAGATCAAATGTTTTGTTTTCCTCTTTTGAACTTTTTTTGCTTGAAGGCTTTTGAGTCGTTTCTTTCTTTTCTTTTTTTGTTTCGGTAACCTTTTTTGAGGTTTCCTTTTCTGTCGTTTTATTCTCGGTCGTTTTCTTTTCGGTTTCCTTTTGAGAGGACTGCGATTCTTTTGAGGAAGGTTCGGAAATTTCTTTTGTGCTTTCGGTTACACTTTCTTTTGAAAGCGCCGCAACAACGCTTTGCGGAAGAACGGAAAAGACCTTTTCCTTCACTTCATCGAAGTTCAGACCGATGAAAACGGCGGCAATCACTGCAAGAACAATGAGGATAATCGCAACAAGTCCGCCCTTTGAACGGCTGCCGCGCTTTTTCGGGTCTTTGTGGCAATGGGGACATTTTTCGTTTCTGTCATCAATTTCTGCGCTGCAATTTCTGCAAATCAATTTTTTCACCTCTTAAACGATTTGGAAAATATAAAATTTAAGGTAATCCGTTTCGGGAACGTTCCAAAGAATCGGATGGTCGGGGGACTGCTGCCTCGCTTCGATTTGACGAAGTGAAACGCCTGCGTCCGCCGCCGCAGAACGAAGCATCTTTTTGAAAAGTTCGTCCGTCATAAAGTGGGAACAGGAGCACGTTGCAAGGTAGCCGCCCCTCGGAAGGAGCTTCATCGCCTTCATGTTGATTTCCTTATATCCTCGCTCGGCGTTTTTGACGGAAGAACTGCTTTTTGTAAATGCCGGCGGATCAAGTATGATGTAATCATACGGACTGTTCTTTTCTTCGTAAAGCTTTGTGAGCAAATCAAAAACGTTTGCGCATTCAAACGAAAGGTTTTCAAGTCCGTTGAGCTTTGCATTTTCCTCGGTGAGGGCAATCGCTTCTTTTGAAATGTCAACGGCGGTGACGTGCTTTGCACCCATTTTTGCACAGTTGAGGGCAAAGGCACCGGTATGCGTGAAGCAATCGAGAACGGTTTTTCCTTTTGCGATTTTTCCTGCCGCAAGGCGGTTATACTTCTGGTCAAGGAAAAAGCCGGTTTTCTGACCGTTTATGTAATCGACGTTGTACCTGATTCCGTTTTCGGTAATTACGGTTTTTCCGTCAAGGTTTGTTTCAAGGCCGGGGAGAGCAAAAAAGCCCTTGTTTTCAGAAAGACCCTCTTTTTCACGAATCGCAACGTCGTTGCGCTCGTAAACAGCTTTGACCGTTACGCCCATTTCGGAAAGAATCTTCACCATGAGAGGAAAGAGAATACCCTTGATTTTTTCCGTGCCGAGGGAGAGTACTTGCGTGACGAGAATATCGCCGAAGCGGTCAACAGTAAGACCCGGAAAAGAATCCGCCTCTCCGAAAACAAGGCGGCAGCAGACAAAGTCGTTGCCCATAACGGTTTTGCGGTACTCAAAGCAGTAGCGCAGTCTGCGTTCATAAAAAGCGGCGTCGAATTTGTCGTTTGCGTTTTTTGAGATGATTCGGATTCGGATTTTCGAGTTGTCGTTGTAATAGCCCGTTCCGAGGAAGCGGCCTTTTTTGCTCACAACGTCAACAAGTTCTCCGTTTTGAGCTTCGCCGATTATGTCTCGGATTTCTTCGCCGTAGACCCAGACGTGACCGTTTTTCAGGCTCCTTTCGCCCTTTTCGCTGATGACTGCAATGGGATATTTTCTTTCTGATTTCATTTGCTTCCTTAGCTCCTAACAATTGCCTGCGGCAAAACTTATTATCTATTATCTAAAGTTGAAATATATACAATGTATAATTTATTGCGAAAACGTGCGGTTAAATTGTAGGGAAGTCTTGCGAGGCTCTCATGAACCCGCCCTTTTCCATTTTATAAATTTTTTAAGAAACCGTGCGGTTTACCTTTGGCTCCCTCCTGTGAGGGAGCTGGCGGCTCTGCCGACTGAGGGAGAGATTTTTTACACGGACGTTTGTTATTTATGAAAGCGTTAAACTCGCACTCCCTCCGTCAAAAATCTGCGATTTTTGCCACATCCCTCACCGGAGGGAGGCAAGGCTTAACCACACAAATTCATGCCGATAAAAGAATAACTTAACCTGTGCCGACCCATGAACCCAACCTTTTTCGTGAATTTATTTGACTGCAACAGACAGCTTCATGAATGTCAATCGGTTTTTGTTTCTGCTTTACCGACACTCTTTTTATAAATCACAACCGAAGCAATAAAGCCCGAAAACATAAAAACAGTGCTGAAAATAATAAGCAAAATTGCAATGTGCGTTTCTTCGCTGAGGGTGCGAAGCTGCATGAAAACCGAAACCGGAGAGATGGCAAAAATCGAAAAAGCGGCAATTGATATATCTGCAATTTTTGACAAAACAGGAATATGAAACTCAAAGATACGGTTCAGCGGAATACATATTACCCAAGCAATCATCGGAAAAGAAAGACTTACAGCCGAAGAAACAAAAAAGCTTTTGTTTCCGCTTTTGAGTGCATACTTTGAAGCGAAAACGCACGCACCGACAAAAAGCAGGGGAAAGAGCAGTACCAAAACGCCTGACGGATAAAGTTCAATATTTTCAACAAAACAGAACCTTCCCGAAAGCAGAATACCAAGTGCCCAAACGGCAAGGGCAAAAGCAATGCCTAAAAAGATTTGAGTGCCTTTTTTCTTCTGCGAATTCATTAAGAACACCGCCTTTCATTTAATGTTTTCTCGTGTAAAGTGTACACAGGACAGCAAAACGTCGGGTTTCAAAAGAATGAAAGCAGATTTTGGTATTCTTCAAAATGATTATATCATAAACTTTTCCGGTTGTCACCATTTTTTACTTGACAAGACAAAAAAACGGGATATAATTATTAAGAATTATTAGTTTCGACAATTTTAAGCAATTTTTGAAGGAAGATGGTATTATGTTAAGAAAAGCAAAAAAGGTTTTTGCTCTTGCTCTGTCGATTCTTCTTGTGCTTTCGGTTTTTTGCGCCTGCTCAAAGGCTGAATTGACCGAAGGCAACGGAAACACGACGGGAGGGGAAACCGAAAACAACGACAACACAAAGGAGACTTCATCAATGGAACATTCAAAAGTAAAATTCACAATGGCAAACGGCGGCGAATTTATCGTTGAGCTTTATCCGGAGTATGCACCGAAGACGGTTGAAAATTTCCTCATGCTCGTTAAGGAAGGCTTTTACGACGGACTTACGTTCCACCGTGTCGTTGAAGGCTTCATGGCTCAGGGCGGCGACCCGACGGGTACCGGTTCGGGCGGAAGCAAGAACACTATTAAGGGTGAATTTGCCGCAAACGGATTTAATCAGAACACGCTTTCCCACACAAGGGGTGTAATTTCAATGGCAAGATCGGCTCAGAACGATTCCGCTTCAAGCCAGTTTTTCATTTGCTATACCGACGGTTGTGCCGCACTTGACGGAGAATATGCTGCTTTCGGAAAGGTTATCGAAGGAATGGACGTTGTTGACGCTTTCTGCGACGGCGAAATGACATATAACTCGATGGGCGAGAAGGCTTCTCCCGTTGAACCGATTATCATCAAAAACGCCGTTGTCGTTGATTGATATATAATAGTATGGAAAAGACGTATGATTTTGCGGTTTCCGCCTGCCTTTGCGGCGTTCCCTGCCGATACGACGGAAAAAGCAAGCCTAATGAAAAAATCAAGGCTCTTTACGATGAGGGCAAGGCGCTTCTTGTTTGTCCGGAACAGCTTGGCGGCTTGAAAACGCCCAGAACTCCGTGTGAGATTCAAAACGGAAGGATTGTCTCTTCCGACGGCGAAGACAGAACCGAGGCATATCTTCTCGGCTCGCAAAAGGTTCTTGAACTTTGCAAAAAGTACAAAATCAAAAAAGCGATTCTCAAACAAAACAGTCCGTCCTGCGGCTCGACCCACATATATGACGGAACCTTTTCCGGAACGCTTATTCCCGGCGAAGGATGCACAACCGCTCTTTTGAGAAAAAACGGAATCGAAGTCTGCGGAGAAAAATGAAGCATATGCCGACGGTGACAGGGGCAAACATATATAATAAGTATATAAATCAAGGCGCAAAAACGCCGAACCGTAAGTTTTAGTTTTAAAATAACCGCTTCAACGAGATTTGAGGCGGTTATTTTTGCTTTTTATGTCAAAAAAATCTTTCTTTTAAAAGAAAAAGCTATCTTTTTTTCTGATTGTAATTTTAATTATCTGTGATTATGTAATAATAATTACAGAAGGTTTTAAGGTTTTTCCGAAAAACCGAATATTATAAAAGGAGGCGTATTCCAATGAAAAAAAGAACAGTCAAAGTATTCTCGTTGTTTCTCTCGGTGATTCTTCTCTTATCCGGTTTTACCTGTGCGGTTTTTGCGGCGGATAACGACGACCTGCCCGTTCACGGCTATGTTGTTCCGACCGGACTTACCGCAAGGTACGGCGATTATCTCCACAGCGTGTTCCTTCCCGAAATCGAAAGCGGATATTTTATGTGGGATGAATCTTACACCCGAAGCACACGGGTAGGCAATGTCGGAAAAAACACTTTTCTTGTCACTTATTATCCGCCTAATCTCGAACAGTTCCAGACCGTACACGGCATCGAGGTTCAAATCGAAGTTTTTCCCGCAAAGCCGCAAACGCAGATTCCGGAAGGTCTTACGGGATACGTCGGAAAAACTCTTGCGGACGTGGTCTTGCCCGAATGTGAAAACGGCGTTTTTGCCTGGGAGATAAAGTCTCCCGAAGCGGTCGTTTTTAAAAAGCCCGGCGAATACAAGTTTACTCTTTCCTTTTTCCCGAACGACAACGTGAATTATCACGCAATCAACGGAATCGAGGTTGTTGTGACGGTGAGCGAAAAGGCTTGCGAACACGAAAATTTCGGTGAATGGAAGAATGACGGAAACAGCACGTTTTTCAAGGACGGAACCGAAACGAGAACCTGCCCCGACTGCGGAAAAACCGAAACAAGGCTTGCTCCCGGTTCGGCAAAATATAACGCCGTTCCAGTAATCGGAGCGCTCATCGGATTTTTCATTAAGATTTTTGAAAAAATAAAAATCAAATAACAGAAAAAATTTCAAAACCCTCTTGACGAAGGTATTAAATTGTGATAAACTCTTAATACCTCTGAAAGAGGGCTTTATTTTTGTGTCTGAATTCAGAGGGAGGCCTTATGGCTTTCGGAGGTTTGTTTTTCCCGTCCGAAAAGCCGAAATAATCCGATAATGGAGGTGCCGTTCATGAGAGTAAAGGTTACTTTATCCTGCACAGAGTGCAAACAGCGTAATTACAACACAATGAAAAACAAAAAGAACAATCCTGACAGGTTGGAGATGAACAAGTACTGCAGATTCTGCAAGAAGCACACTCTCCACAAAGAAACCAAATAATCACGGGGAGGAAAAGTTAATGGCTGACAAAGAAAAAAAAGCTGCTCAGGGCTCTAAGGTTGAAAAGGCCGCAACCGATGAAAGCAAGGCTGCTGCAAAGGTTGCCAAGGCTGCCAAGGGCGAAAGCAAAAAATCAGACAAGCCTAACTTCTTTGCCCGTGCAGGCAAGGGCATTAAAGACTTCTCCAAGAACTTCAAGGGCGAAACAAAGAAAATCGTTTGGCCCGATGCGAAGACCGTGCTCAAAAGCACAGGCGTCGTTATTCTTGTTGTTGCGGTTGCTGCCATCATCATCTTTGGCATCGATCAGGGTCTCGGAGCCGGCGTAACCGGTCTCAAGTCTCTTGCAAATTCCGACAGTACCACAACTTCCGCCGCAGCCGACGATCACGATCACGATCATGATCACAGCGACGACGAAAGCACAACCGGTGAAAACGCTTCAAAAGAAGACGCTTCAACGACAAAGGCTTCTTCAAAGGAAGAAACTTCGTCAACCGAAGCCGCTTCAAAGGAAAGCACCGCCGAATCAACGTCGGAAAAGGCCGAATAAAAGGCAACAGAGTAATTTAGTTCTTCCGGAGGTGTAACGATGGCTGATAACGCCAGATGGTTTGTTGTACACACCTATTCGGGCTACGAAAACAAAGTAGCCTCAAACATCGAAACGGTTGTTGAAAACCGCAAGATGCAAGACCAGATCTTCGAGGTCAGAATACCCACGGAGACTGTTACAGAGATTAAAGACGACAGCAAAAAAGAGGTTGAGCGAAAGCTCTTCCCCGGCTATGTTATGGTCAAGGTTGCCTGTTCTTACAGAAAACGCAGCGAGTTTGAGGACGAAGAACTCACAATGACGGACGAGGCGTGGTACGTTATCCGAAACACACGCGGCGTCACGGGATTCGTCGGACCGGGAAGCAAACCTGTTCCTCTTTCAGACGAAGAAGTTGCCAAGCTCGGAATTGAGCAAAAGTCAATTGAGGTTAATTACAAGGTCGGTGATCTTGTCAATATCCTCAGCGGACCGTTTGACGGCTACAGCGGCGTTGTTGACAGTATTGACCTGACGAAGCAGGTTGTTGTTGTTATGATCTCAATGCTCGGCAGGGAAACCCCCGTTGAGCTTGAACTCGACCAGATTGAGGTTGCGTTCGATTAAAAAATGTGATAATTTTCGGCTTTTGCCGTTTATTATGACAGTACTTTGAAACACAGAAAAATGTTCCGAAGTACGAGGGAACGTTTCGTTCCCTGTGGGAGACTTTGCAAAATTTATGCAAGTCGCCATCAACCACATATATTTGGAGGTGCAAAAAATGGCTCAAAAGGTTGTAGGCTTAATTAAGCTCCAGATTCCCGCAGGTAAGGCTACTCCGGCACCGCCCGTTGGACCGGCACTCGGTCAGCACGGTGTTAACATCATGGCTTTCACAAAGGAATTCAACGAGCGTACTAAGAATGACATCGGTCTCATCATTCCGGTTGTCATCACAGTTTATGCTGACCACACATTCTCATTCGTAACAAAAACTCCGCCGGCAGCAGTCCTTATCAAAAAGGCTTGCGGAATCGAAAGCGGTTCAGGCGTTCCGAACAGAACTAAGGTCGCAACAATTACCGGTGAGCAGGTTAGAAAGATCGCAGAGCAGAAGATGCCCGACTTGAACGCCGCAAGCATTGAATCCGCTATGAGTATGATAGCCGGAACAGCTCGCAGCATGGGCATTGTAGTCGCTGACTAAATGCTTCCGGGTGGGAGGAAAAATCCGATTAACCACTCTATAGGAGGATGAAATTATGAAACATGGAAAAAAGTATGTCGAAAGCGCAAAGCTTTTTGACAGAGCATCACTTTATGATCCTGCGGAAGCTCTCGAACTCACAGTAAAGACCGCAACCGCAAAATTTGACGAAACAATCGAAGCTCATATCCGCCTCGGTGTTGACTCACGTCACGCCGACCAGCAGGTTCGCGGCGCTGTTGTCCTTCCGAACGGAACCGGTAAACAGGTTCGTGTTGCCGTTTTCGCAAAGGGTGACGACGCAAAGGCAGCTGAGGCTGCAGGCGCAGAAGTTGTCGGCGCAGAAGACCTTGTTGCAAAGATTCAGGGCGAAGGCTGGATGGACTTTGACGTTGCGATCGCAGCTCCCAACATGATGGGACTCGTCGGCCGTCTCGGTAAAATCCTCGGACCGCGCGGACTCATGCCTTCTCCCAAGGCAGGTACCGTTACTCCGAACGTTGCTCAGGCCGTTACCGAAGCCAAGGCCGGTAAGATCGAATATCGTCTTGACAAAACAAACATCATTCACTGCCCGATCGGAAAGGCTTCCTTCGGAAAGGAAAAGCTTGAAGAAAACTTCACAACTCTCCTTGACGCAATCATTAAGGCAAAGCCCGCTTCGGCAAAGGGACAGTATATCCGCTCATGCGTTGTTACCGCAACAATGGGCCCCGGCATCCGCATCAACCCGAACAAGGTTGGCTCCGCTGCCGCTCAGGGCTGATTAAGCCTTGAAAAGTAATCTTCATTTTTGAAGATTATAAAAATAATACTTGACACAAAGCAATTTGTGCGGTATAATATTTAGGCTGTCGCCCCTAAGACAGCAGGTGATTTCTTAAAGGCAACATCGGTTGCCGCCTGCCGAGGATAATTTCAGCATAATTTCAATTTTATTTGATTTTTATGTTGCGCCTTTTCTCGGCTTTTCGATGAAAAGGCGCTTTTTATATTATCACCTTAATAGGGTACGGCTGAAAACCAAATTTTTTCAGGAGGTGAATTCATCTTGCCAAGCGCAAAAGTTTTGGAACAGAAAAAGCAGATCGTTGAAAATCTTGCCGCTCGTCTTAACGCAGCGTGTGCCGGCGTAATCGTTGATTACAAGGGCGTTACCGTTACCGACGACACCGCTCTTCGTAAGGAGCTTCGTGAGGCAGGCGTTGAATACACGGTTGTTAAAAACACCCTTCTTCGCCTTGCAATCGGTGAGACCGAACTCAATGGTCTTGAGTCTGTTCTTGAAGGAACAACTGCTATCGCTACAAGTGCAGATGATTACGTTGCTGCTGCTCGCATCCTTTGCAAGTTTGCAGACACACACAACGGCTTTGAAGTCAAAAACGGCTTCATTGACAAAGAAGTTATCGACGTTGCAAAAATTACCGGACTTGCAAAACTTCCGTCACGCGAAGTTCTTCTTGCTCAGGTACTCGGTGCCTTCCAGGCTCCGATCTCCGCTTTCGCCCGTGCTGTTCAGGCTATTGTTGACAAGGACGGCGAAGCTGCTCCCGCTGAGGAAGCTGCCGAAGCTCCCGCAGAAGCGTGAGACGATTTTTCTTAACATTAACAAATTGGAGGTATAATTACCATGTCAGAAAAAATTACTGCTATTATTGATACTTTGAAGACTTTGACTGTTCTTGAACTCTCAGAGCTCGTTCACGCTGTTGAAGACGAATTCGGCGTTTCAGCTGCTGCTGCCGTTGTTGCTGCAGGTCCGGTTGAAGCTGCTGCCGCTGCTGAAGAAAAGACCGAGTTTGACCTTGAACTTACCGAAGTCGGCGCAAACAAGATTGCTGTTATCAAGGCTGTTCGTGAACTCACCGGTCTTGGTCTTAAGGAAGCTAAGGAAGCCGTTGACGGCGCTCCGAAGGTAATTAAGGAAGCTATGGGCAAGGACGACGCTGAAGCTGCAAAGGCTAAGCTCGAAGAAGCCGGCGCAAAGGCTACCCTTAAATAATTATCTTTCAGTAATTATTAAAACCGCTGACTTTTTCGTCGGCGGTTTTTTGTGCTTTTTGGGGTACTGCTTTTGGTTCGCTCTTTAACCGGACGGATTTTTGCTGAATTCGGAGCTGACGGAAAGTTGTAAAATTTTGGATTTTTATATAAAAAGGAATTTTCAAAGCGACGGTTAAAAAAATAAATTTCTTTATAGATGTTAATTTGCGAGCTGCTTTTTACGATTATTGTCGATTTTTGTCGGTACGGGGGACGAAATTAAACACTTTTTTCAATAGTGTTTACGATTTATCAAAAAAATGAAAAGTTAATAAAAAATCAATAAAGATTTCAAAAATCACTTGAAATTTGTCATAACTGATGATATAATTTAGGCAAGATAATCAAATATTATAAGGAGGAAATCCACATGAAAAAAGTATTATCTGTATTTTTGGCAATTCTTATGATGTTCGCAGCAGTTTCAGTTGGTTCCTTTGCTGCTGATACTGACACAGACACAACCGCTCCCACCGTAACTCCCGTTACACCGTACCACGATTGGTGGAAGAACGGAGTCTGCAATGATGATCAGGCTGTCGTTACTCTTCTTCTCAACAGCGGAACTCTTAAGGGCGACTATGTTGTTTATGACGAAACTCTTGCAACATTCAAGACCGTTAACGGTAAGGACATTTCCGGTTCATACTCAATTGTTCCGACCAACTCAACTCTTCAGGTTGCAGGCGAAGGCTTCGTAATTCTTCCGGCAGTTACTCCGGGTGCTGATACATATCAGTTTGACGGTTGGCGTTGCACCCGTTGCCAGAATAAGGAACTTATCGGCCAGACATTTGCCGCAAACTCCGTATTCAACATTCCCGCAGGCACAGGCGGAACCGAAATTCAGCTCATGGCTGCTTTCAGCCCGGCAAAGGTTGAAGAACCGACTATTACAAAGGTTGTCGGAATCCTTGCAAGGGTTTTCGGAACAATCTACGGACTTCTTACCGGAGACGTTGAGGCCGGTATCGCAATGGTTGAAAAGCTCTTCCAGAGCATCTTTGGTTAATTTCAACTGAAAAGCATTACAGCGTTGCCAAAAGGCAACGCTGTTTTTTTTGCGCTCTTTTTGAGAATCAGACAAAAATCGGTTGAAGCTGTTCTTCCTTGAGAGCGGCAAGCGCAGCTTCATAGGTTTTTTCAAATTCGCAAACGATTGAAAAAGGTTTTCCGTTCGGATCATCCTGCCGCATCGGAATGAAAAAAATGTGCTTTCTTGAAATGAGTTGACCGATGTTTCGGGCGCAGGCGGCGAGAGAATCGTTTGACGAAACGCCGAGCAGTATCGGACGGCCGTTTCGCAGATGCGACTTTGCGGCGAGGGTAACCGGAGTATCTGCGATTGAATTTGAAAGCTTTGAAAGCGTATTTCCGGTGCAGGGAGAAACAATCAGAAGATCAAGGAGCTTTTTCGGACCGATAGGCTCGGCAGCTTCAATCGTCGAAATGATTTTATTTCCCGTAATTTTTTCGATTCGCCCGCAAAAGTCTTTTGCCTTTCCGAAGCGAGTGTCAAGTGAGGATGCGTTGAAGGACATGATAGGGATAATATTGATTTTTTTCTTTGAAAGCTCTTCAAGGACGGAAATAGATTTTTCAAACGTGCAAAAAGAGCCTGTAAAAGCATATCCGAAGGTAGGTTCAGTCAAGAGTATCACCCGGCTTTTCAAAATATCGGTCAATTCTTTTTTCGATTTCCTTCGCCGCGGCAAAAGAGCAAAATCTTCCCGGAAGCCCTCCGCAGAAAACAAAGGTGGCTTTGGCTTTTTCAAAATCTGCTTCGTCCGCACCGAAGGGAGCGCTTGCAAGTTCAAAATATACCGCTCGATTTTTCATATGAAGAACGTCTTCTTTTTCAAACAGCCTTTTTGGAACGGT
This sequence comes from uncultured Eubacteriales bacterium, assembly GCA_934561055.1. GTDB lineage: Bacteria > Bacillota > Clostridia > Oscillospirales > Acutalibacteraceae > UBA6857. Next base: position 121,976 of record CAKTFN010000006.1, on the reverse strand, counting down.
GTTGAAAATGAAGTCAAAAAGATGAACGCTTTGCGAAAGTTCGGTCTCGCTGATTGTTTTATAGCCGAGGGCACGTGCGTGAGTTCTTGTCTCGCTTCGCCTTGCAAAAATGTAAACGTCAAGACCGAGCGACGAAAGAAAATGAGCCGTCGCTTTTCCGACTTTTCCGAAGCCGGTCACGAGTGCACGCTTTGAAACAACATAATCTTCGGTGTTTTCAAGAAGCAGACGAACCGCACCCTGTGCCGTAAGATATGCGTTGAAAAGCGCAAAGTCTCTTTCACCGAGAAGGTCAAAAGTTTTTGCGCCGTTCTCTTTTGCAAGGGATAAAAAGCTTTCCGAAAAGCTTCCGCCGATGACGTGTTTTCCGGGTTCAAGCCCGGAAATAATATCCGAAAGGCTGATTTTAAGCACGGCGTTTTCGCTGAAAAGATTTTTCCCGTCTTTTGAAAACGGAACAGGGAGAATTATCACATCGAACCCACGAATGAAGTCGGACGTATTCAAAAGCTCACCTTCAAAAACGGCCGTGCAGTCAAGTTCACGACTTGTCAAAAGAGAAAAAAGTTCCTTTTGACGTCTGTCTCCTCCGAGGATAAGAATTTTTTTCATGAAAAATCTCCTTTCGCAAAGGGCGTTTTCAATATTATCCTATGCCCTTTAAAACTTATTGTTAATTCCTTTTTGCGATGCATATAAATCAGATGAAGGAGATGAAAATATGATAATTCACATAAGAAAAATTCATGTTTTTGCGGCGATTGTCACAGTACTCTGCGTTTCGTTCTTTTTTGCGCTCAAGGCCGAAAAAAAGATTACGCCGGTTTCCGGAGCGGAAGGAAAGGACTTGCCGGTGATTATGTATCATCATGTCACGGAAAACAAAAAGCGTGCAGGAAAATATGTGATACTGAAAGACGAGCTTGAACATGACCTCGATTATATCAAAGACAATGGCTACACAACCGTGACTGTCGGTGACCTTATCGAATATGTTGACGGGAAAAAAGACCTTCCGGAAAAAATAATCATGATAACTTTTGACGACGGTTTTGAAAGCGTTCGTGAGCTTGCGTGGCCGCTTCTCAAAGAGCGGAAAATGAAAGCTGTGCTTTCCGTTGTAGGAAGCATCACGGAAACCTATGCCGAAAATGCCGACCGAAACATTAACTATGCATATCTCAATTGGGACGACATCAGAGAACTTTCCGAGAGCGAAGAATTTGAAATTCAGAATCACACCTATGATATGCACAGCACGAACAATTCCGGAAGGAAAGGCCTTTCAAGAAAAAGCGGAGAAAGCCCGGTTGATTATGAAAACTTTCTCAAAGAGGATCTTTCGAGAATGCAAAACCTTTTGAAAAAGCTTTCCGGAGTTTCCGCAACCGCCGTTGCTTATCCTTACGGAAGCTATTCTAAAGAGACGCTGGGTATAGTCAAAGAACTCGGCTTTCGTTCGTCGTTTCTTTGCGAAGAGAGAATCAATCGAATAACTCGCAACAACGCAGACAGCCTTTTTGACCTCGGAAGATATAACCGGCCTTCGGGAAGAAGCACGGAGGATTTTTTTGAAAAGCTTTTGAAACGGGGCTGAATATTCTTCAATGCTTTAATATTTTTTTATCTTTTTATTTGACGAAACAAGGATAATATTGTATAATATACCGTAAAAAGTGTGCGGTTTTTTATCGTATCAGGTGGTGGAGAAAACAATGGGAAAAATTATCGTTGCGGATGACGAGCAAAAAATCCGAAAGCTCGTTTGCGATTTTTTGAAAAGAGAAGGCCATGAGCCGATTGAAGCCGAAGACGGAGATGAGGCTTTTTCGTTGTTTGTTCAAAACAGCAATTCAATCGATTTGATGATTCTTGACATCATGATGCCCGGCCTCAACGGATGGGAAGTTTGCCGAAAGGTCAGAGAAGTCTCTTCGGTTCCCGTGATTATGCTCACGGCAAGAAGCGAAGAATTTGACGAACTGATGGGATATGAATCCGGTGCGGATGATTACGTTACGAAACCGTTCAGTCCGTCTGTACTCATGAAAAGGGTTGAAGCTCTTCTTCGCCGTGTTCGTGCAAACTCGGCTTTTTCGAGCGAGAAAAACCTTAAAAACCTTGTCTTCAATCATGAGGCACATGAAGTCAGACTCAACGGAGAAGAAATCGAACTCACGCTCAAAGAATATAATATTCTCAAAAAACTTCTTGAAGCACCGGGAAGAGTGTTTTCGCGCGAACAGCTTCTTGACAGCATTTGGGGATTTGATTACATCGGCGACGTCAGAACCGTTGATTCCCACGTTGCAAGGCTGAGAATGAAGCTCGGAGACTGGGGCGCGGCTCACCTCAAAACCGTTTACGGAATCGGTTATAAAATTGAGGATCTGTGATGAAAAAAAACCATCCGAACCGTGACACCCTGATGGCAAGATACGGTTTTTCATTTCTTATTCTCGTTCTTATTTTTGCCGTAATCACTGTTTTGCAGTTCCTTTTCATGGAGAATATGTTCATCAGAGTTGTTCGCAACAACATGAAAGATGCCGCGCAGAGCATTGAAAAGCTGGAGTTCGACGAAAAAGATTATATGACGAAGCTTTCCGACATTGAAGCGAAGTATGACATCTATATCGAAATTTATCACCCTCGTGACACACTGATTTATTCTTCAAACAACAACGACACGGTTTTCGGTTCCCAAGGTTCGATCGGCGAAATGAAGCCGAGAATTATGCGTATTCTCGAACACGAAGATCTTGATGAAAAAAGTTATTTTGAAACAAGGCAGGAATACTTCGCAACGGCAAAATATGTCGTCTACGGAACGTTTTTCAGGGACAATGCCGGAATTGAAATGTATTATTCGCTTGACGTCATCGAAGCCAACGCAAAGACGGCGAGTTTTGCAATCCTTTGGGTCAGTCTTGCGCTCCTTCTCATAATCTTCCTCATTTTTCTTGCGTACACTTATACTTTTGTTGTTCCGCTGAAAAAAATCAACCGAATCACGAAGAACATCGGAAACCTTGATTTTTCCGAAGTTTGTCCGCAATTCGGAGTCAGGGAACTCGGAGAACTGAGTCGGAGCGTCAATGCGCTTTCTGCGTCGCTTGACATGACAATGCAGGATCTGAAAAAGAAGAACGAGCGCCTTGAGCATGAAGTTGAACGTGAGCACAGGCTTGAAGAGGGAAGAAAGCAATTCATTGCGAATGCGTCCCACGAGCTAAAAACGCCGATTGCAATCATTCAGGGTTACGCCGAAGGAATAACATTTGCGGAAACGAAGGAGCAGACGGAGGAATACAGCGCCATTATCATTGAAGAGTCGAAAAAAATGAACCGTCTTGTTGTTCGCCTTCTTGAACTTATGCGCTTTGAAAACGGTGGCCACATTGTTCATAACGAAAGAATTCCGCTCAGAGAGACAGTTTTGTCCCTTGTTTCTTCAAGAAAAAAGTATCTTTCGGAAAACGGAATCACGCTTGATTTGAATATCAACGAAAACTTTGTCGGTTACGGCGACGCCGAACTTTTTGAACGCGTTTTCAACAATTATTTTTCAAATGCACTCAGCCATATTGACGGCGGTAAAATGCTCAAAATCGGTTGTGAAGTTGTTGAAGATTTTTACCGAATCAGCGTTTTCAACACCGGAAAGCCCATTGCCGACGAAGATATTGAGCATATCTGGCAGAGCTTTTACCGTGCGGACAAGGCACATTCACGGGAAAAGGGACGCTTCGGACTCGGTCTTGCGATTGTTGCAGAAGCGCAGAACCTTCAGAACGCAAAATACGGTGCGGTTAATCACGTTGACGGCGTTGAGTTTTGGTTTGACGTTTTGATTGCCGAAAACAGAAAATAAAAAAACAGGCTTGCGGTTTCATTTCCGACCGAAGCCTGTTTTATTCTTTTATTTTTTGATTTCTTCGCCCGTTGCGGCATTGAAAATGTTGTTGAAAACGGAAATGTGCGTTTTTGAAATGACTTTGTCGAGATGAAGCGAACCGAAATACCAATGTTCAAATTTGCAACTTTTTCCGACGTCTTCGAGATAAGTGTTGATTGCGGTGATTCCGGTGACGCTGTCACGCTGAAGAAGAAGGAATTCCTTGATTTTAGCGGGAGGTTCGTGTGTAATAATAATGTCGACTTTTCCGCCGTACTTTTGAAGATTGTCAACGCCTTCAACGAGTTCGTCCCTCGTCGGAATTTCCATTTCCGACCATGTGTTCATTTCAAAGCGGATTTCAATGTCAGGACTTTCACCGCCGCCCATAGTGAAAATTTTCTTTCCTTCAATTTCAAAAACCTGACCTCTCATGAGGTGAAGAATGTTTCCGGCAATTTGGTGAACCTTTCCGCCGTGCCACTTTTTGATTTTGAGCTTTGAAAGCATATCAAAATTTTCATGCGTTCCGTCAATGAAACAAATTGTATATTTTTTCTTTGAAAGTTTTTTGAGCGTGTTCATTTCGTCTTTTGATCCGTCCCAAAGAAAGCCGAAATCGCCGCAGACAATCAAAAAGTCGTCCTTTTTGAGGTTGCGAAGACGTGGGTCGTCAAAACGGGAGAACATGCCGTGCATATCGCCGGTTACATAAATCATTGAAAATCACCTGAAATAAATTTTCTGAGTCCGACTTTTCGGACAAAAAATTGTTAATTTTAAAATTAATTCACTAAAAAGGTTTATTTTGAGCAAAAAAATTGTTATAATAAATCGAATATATCTGATTTAATTCAGACACACGTTAAATATATCACATTTTTTTGAATATTGCAATCATTTGAAAAAATTGTCGGCAATTGGGCCGAACAAAAAAACAGAAATTAGGGTGATGATTTTGAAAAAATTTTTTGCGCTGCTGTTTTCTGCGGCTGTGATTATGCTTTCGGTCCTTCCGTCCGCAACCGTTTTTGCGAATTATAACAACGAAACGGAAGTGACAAAGAAGCTTGATTCAAAGGAGTATTACATGATCAGTCTCGACGACGGTTCGGTAATGTTTAACAAGAAGGAAACCGAAAAGGTTCCGCCGGCCGCATTCGTAAAAATTCTCGCTTCGGTCGTTGCGATTGAAAAATGGGGCAATCTTGAAGAAACGGTGAAAATTACCGAAAAATCGCTCGCTCTTGTTAAATATGAATACGGAGTCCGGGTTGCAGACCTTAAGGCGGGTGAGCTTTACACAAAAAAGGAGCTTGTCGATAACCTCATCGTCTACGGAGCGAACGACATTGCTTCCGTTGTTGCCTTTGAAATTTCCGGTTCGTCCGAGGCGTTTGTCAGCGAAATGCAAGTTCTTGCGGACAAAATCGGCTGCAAAAGCACAAAGATCAAAAACATCAGCGGTTTTGATGAGGACGGCCAGTACACAACGGCAGAGGACGTTGCGACGATTGTAAAATACGCTCTCAACTATCCGGCGTTCAGCGAAGCGTTTTCTGCGAGCGAGGTTACTCTTCCCGCAACGGCTCAGAACGAGGAAAGAACTTACAGCGCGTCAAACAAAATGCTCAACCAAACAATCAGTGTTTACTACCATTCGTCAATCACCGGCGGAAAGCAAACCTCAACCGACAAGGCAGGGCAGTGCATTGCGGCGGTTTCCTCACAGGACGGATATTCTTATCTCACCGTTGTAATGGGCGGCGAATACAAGGACGTTGACAGCGACGGAGTTGACGAAAACACGGCGGTTACCGACGCAAAAAAGCTCGTTGCCTGGGTGTATGACAACATACGCTTCAGAGTTGTTGCAACGGCGAATCAGACCGTAACAATTGTTAACGTTATTGCCGGAAGAAATGGCGACAATCTTCGCCTTGTTCCGGAAAAGGAGACTTCGGCGCTTGTTCCGGCCGGTGCAACGAGCGATTCGGTTCTCATTGAGCCGATTGCGGAAACACTTCCGGAAAAAGTTTCCGCTCCGGTGAAGGCCGGTGACGTGATCTGTCAGGCAAAAGTCTATTATGCCGGAGGCGAAATCACAACGATTAACCTCGTTGCGGCGAACGACGTTCCTTTGAGCGTTTTCCGACTCATAATGACGGGTGTTTCCGCAGTAATCACTTCAACGTGGTTCATTATTCTTGAAGTGATTGCGATTATCGGCGTCGGAATATATCTCGGTCTTTCAATCAAAAAAACGGCCGAAAAGAAAAAAAGAGCCGAAAATTCAAATCCGCCTTCCGATAAAAAATAATTATTTAAGAAAAGTTTTTACTGTCGCAATAAACTGTTGATTAATATTTTTTATTATATAATTTGAAAAACAAAAAGCAAGATTTCTTGCAAAAAAGGAGTTGCAATTATGAAGAAAATTTCAAAAGTTTTCCTGACCGTTGTTCTCACACTGACTGCGGCGCTTTGCCTTGCATTCATGTCTTCGGCTGTTGTTGAAAGCAAGGACGGAACGTGGGTAGGCGCATGGTCAACCGCTCCGACTCAGATCGGAATTAAAGGTTATGAATACATAACGGCCGAACTCAAAAACGTAACCTGCCGTTCGGTTATTGTTCCGACGGCGAGCGGAACAAAAGTCAGAGTGCGTTTTTCAAACTATTACGGTGACAAACCGCTCACGATTGACAGCGCAACAATCGCAAACTGTACAACCGGCGCAAATATCGATATGTCAACAATCAAGGTTATCACTTTCAACGACGGTTCGCCGCTTGTTACGATTCCGGCCGGAAAGGAAGTTTATTCCGACGAAATCAATTTCAAGGTTCAGGCAATGCAGGAAGTTGCAATCAGCATTTATGCTAAAAACCTCAGTGAAATTAAGACCGCCGGTCTTTCCGGCTCAAGGTCATACCTCGCTTTCAGCGGAGATCAGACAAGAACGGAGTCGTTCAGCCTCTCGACCGAAATTGAGCTGAGCCCCCTTGTCAAACAGCTTCTCAAGGCAATTCTCGGTTTTGACTTCAATCTTCAAATGTCATACAGTTTCATAAAGGTTACTCCTATTATTGCAACGCTTGACGTTTATGCCGAAGGAACGAACGCTTATACCGTTGCCGTTGTCGGCGATTCAACAATTTCAAACGAATTTCCGCAATATCTCGGCGAAGAAATCTTCAACCAAGGCGCAACGAACATCGGCGTAATCGGAAAGGGAATCATCGGTAACCGTCTCGGCGGAGAAGGCCTCGGTTACGGTTCGCTCATCTTCGGCGAATCTATGCTTGACAGACTTGAGCGTGACGTAATTTCGCAGTCGGGTGTAAAATATGCAATCATCAAAATCGGCGCAAACGACATCATGCATCCTGTCTGCAACGATATCAAACAGCAGTACCCCGGAATCAAGCAGCCGACGGCTCAAGACATCATAAACGATTATAAAACGGCGTTCAAAATGCTTCATAACGCCGGAATAAAGGTTATCGTCATCGGTATCACCCAATGGAAGGGCAATACCCGTGACTATCTCGGAACGGGCGGAAAGTATATCCGTACCGAAGCGGAGTTCAAGCATGACTGGCAGATTGCCCTTGACGTCAACGAGTGGCTTGCAACGACGGCGGCCTCGCAGGGACTTCATGACGGCTATGTAAACTTCAACGACATTTCCGCAAACCCGGAAGATCCGGACGCATTCCTTCCGGAATACACGATTGACGGCGCACACCCGTCAGATCTTCTTCAGCACATTTGGGCGCAGAACTTCCCGCTCAGCCTTCTCGGAATTTCAAGAAGAGTCGGAAACGTAAGACTCAACAAATCGGACATCATCCTTTCACTCGGAAAGAGCGAAAAACTCACAAGCACGGTTCTTCCCTCCGACGCAGTCAACAAAAACGTCAGCTGGAGTTCAACGAACGAAGCCGTTGCCGTTGTTGATTCAAACGGTCTTATCACCGCAAAAGGCGGAGGAAAATGCGAGATTATCTGCAAGAGCGACGAAGACCCGAACATTACGGCAAAATGCACGGTAATCGTTACCGTTCCCGTCACCGGCGTTCAGGTTATTCCGGAAACGGCTGAAATCTATACAACAAAAACCGTGAAACTTTCCGCTTCGGTTTATCCTGATTCGGCAACGAGCAAAAAGATTGAATGGATGTCCGGAAATGAAAAAGTTGCAACCGTTGACAAAAACGGCGTTGTTACAGGCGTCGGTTCGGGAAAAGCTTCAATCATCTGCAAAACCGTTGACGGCGGATACACCTCGATGTGTGAAGTTACGGTTCTTCCGAAAATCAACGTTGAAAAGCTCGCTTTGAGCAAAACTTCAACAACAATCAGACTCGGAAAAACCGACCTGCTTTCCTGCTCGGTTATTCCCGCAAACGCAACATTCAAAAACGTCAGTTATAAATCTTCAAACACAAAAATTGTCACAGTTGATTCTTACGGTCTCATCAGGACAGTCGGAACCGGTTCGGCGGTTATTACCGTAACCTCGCTCGACAACAGTTTTGCAACGGCAAAATGCAAGGTTAACGTTGTTGTTGACGTCACCGGTTTGAAACTCAATAAGAACGTCGCTTCTGTTTACGCCGGAAACAAGCTGACTCTTGTTCCGACGATTTATCCGCTCAACGCAACCAACAAAAAAGTCAAGTGGCTTTCGTCCGATGAAAGATTCGCAACGGTTGATTCAAACGGAACCGTAACCGCAAAAAGAGCGGGAACGGTTGTCATCACCTGCGAAACACTCGACGGTCATTATGTTGACATCTGCACCCTCACAATTAAAAAGGTTGTCAAAACGAAATCCGTCTCGCTCAACAGGCTCAGATGTGCGGTTTATGTCGGACGGACAAGAGCTCTTGTTGCAACGGTTCTTCCGGAAAACGCAACGGACAAGAGGTTGATTTGGAAATCAAGCAACCCGAAGGTTGCAACCGTCAACTCAAAGGGCGTTGTTACCGGAGTCAGAAGGGGAACGGCAACAATTACCTGCACAACACGTGACACCGGAAAAAAAGTGACTTGTGAAGTTAAGGTTGTAAACGTTAAGGTGAAGTCGATTTCTCTGAGCAAAACGAGCGCAAACCTCACAGTGAAAAAGACGCTTGCTCTTAAGTGCATCTTCACCCCGGCAGACACAACAATTAAGGACGTTACCTGGACTTCGAGCAATCCGAAGGTTGCAAAGGTTAATGCAAAAGGAAGAGTTATCGCTGTTGCGCCGGGAACGGCAGTGATTACCTGCAAAACAAAATACGGAAATCAAACCGCAAAATGCACGGTCAAGGTTTCGCTCCAGAAAATTAAGAGCGTAAGCTTCAAGAACACGGAAGTTGAACTTCTTGTCGGGAAGAAAATGGCGCTCAAGCCCGTTATCAAACCGGCAGGTGCAACCGGAGCAAAGCTTAAATGGCGTTCAAGCGACCCGACGGTTGTCAAGGTCAACTCAAACGGAACGCTGACTGCGTTGAAGGCCGGAAAAGCATATATCACCTGCAAGCCGAATGACGGCTCAAACGCACCCGAAGCGGTTGTTCTCGTTACGGTAACAAAGCGTGACGTTCTCGGCGTAAAGCTCAACAAGAACGCCGTTCAGCTTTCGGTCAAAGGAAGGCTTCAGCTCAAAGCAACGGTTGTTCCTGAGGACGCAACTGACAAGCGCGTAAGATGGGAATCAAGCAACACAAAGGTTGCAAAGGTCAACTCAAAGGGTACCGTTACAGCGGTCGGAAAGGGCGTCTGCATGATCAGAGCCATCACCGTTGACGGAACTTATATCGCAATGTGTATGATCATTGTTTCATAAGCAAACTTGAATATCATCACGGCGGAAATCGGACTTCAATCGGTTTCCGCCGTTTCTTTTGTTATGCTTTTGCTAAAAGAAAAGAGTGATTTTCGGCCGAATAAAAATTAATCTTTAAAAGCAGAGTGTAGCCGCTGTGCGTGAGATTTTACAAGATTGATATGAGCCGATAACCTGTAAAATGAAAGAACCTCACGTACGTTGACTGTGAAAACAGAAGGATTTGAACAAAAAGAATCGGCGGATACCGAAAACACGGTATCCGCCGAAAACGTTTTGATTCTTATTTTACGGTTGCGCTCTTAACCTTTGTCGGGACGGATCTGAGAACCTTGTCGCCGAGCTTTTTGTTTGCGGTAACTTTGATGTAATATGTTCTTCCGCTCTTGAGATTCTTGAGATTGGCCTTGTTGCCCTTAACATTGACGTACTTATACTTTCCGTCCTTTTTAAGGCTGTAGAAAACGGTGTAACCGGTTGCGCCGGAAACCTTGTTCCACTGAGCAACAATTCTTCCTCTTCCTGCGGCGAGCTTAACGTTCTTCGGTGCGGCAGGCTTTGTTGCCGTTGAAATTGTTCTTGCTCCGCCGTAAACAACGGTGTTTCCGCTCTTCACGAACGGTGTGACAACAATTTTGTAATTTGTTGAGCTTTTAAGCTTTGTGAAAGTCCAGGTTCTCTTATCGGTGGTTCTTGTGCGAACGAGCTTTTTGCCGTAATAGAGCTGAACTCTGTAGCCGGTTGCGCCCTTAACTGCGCTCCAAGCAACCTTGATTGCGCTTGCATTCTGCTTTGCAACAATTTTTGCGGTTGCGGTCGGTGTAATTTTGAAGGTGAGGGTCTTTGAACCTTCGTAATCATCTCCGATGAATGTAATCACCGCAGAACCGACGCCCGGTTTGACGTTGTTTTTGTATGTAACCTTATAGTCGATGTTCTTTGAAAGAGTAACGCCTTCGGCATCTTTGACAACAACGGTCGGAGTTTGAGCTTTTCCGTTATAGGCAACGGCGGTTTTTGTGATTACGACGGTTGAAATTTTCGGAATTGACGAAGTTTCGACGAAATCGCAATTTTCACATTTTTCGGTTTTTGTTCCGTCTTTTGAAACGCTTGCTTTTACAATTGTTGAAACCATTGAATGACCGGTTGCCGGAATAATCTCATATTCTTCGAGCATTTCTCCGCAAACGGAGCATTTCTTTCCTTCGGTTGTTCCTTCCTCGGTGCAGGTCGGAGCAACGGCCGGAACGATTTCTTCGGTGTGGTGGCCGACGGACATAATAACTTGGGATTCAACCTTATAATCACAGCGTGAGCAGTGTTCGCCCTTTGTGTGGCCGTCAACAAGGCAGGTTGCCGGAACTTCTTCGGTGTCGGTTACCATGTCATGGCCGGTAGCCGGAATCTCGGTCGGAGCGACAAGCATTTCTCCGCAAACGGAGCATTTTTTACCTTCGGTCTTTCCGGGAGCCGTGCAGGTTGCGGCAACTTCGGGGATGATTTCTTCGGTGTGTCCTTTTGCCGGAATATCGGTCTGAGCAACAAGCATTTCTCCGCAAACGGAGCATTTCTTTCCTTCGGTTTTTCCGGGAGTTGTGCAGGTTGCGGCTACTGCCGGAAGAATTTTTTCGGTGTGGCTTCCCTTTGCCGGAATAACCTTTGAGGTGTTGTAAGAGCAGACCTTGCACTTCTCGCCGGCTTCGACTCCGTCGGTGAGGCAGGTCGCGTCTCTTGCTTCAACTTTTATAATCTTATGGGCTTCGGTTATGACTGAACCGCAATCTTCACGGTTGCAAATTCTCGTATGGGTTTTTCCGTCTTCATTGGCTTTCCATTCACTGTAATCATGACCGAGAGCGGCAACGGTATTGGTTTTTGTATTAATGAGTTTTTCGCAACCTTTAACCATGCAGTAAACGGATTCCTCTTCTTCGCCGGCCGCCGTGCATGTCGCAAGCTTTTTGATGGCTTTTTCGGTCTTTCCGGGCTTGTGTGCGGCAGGAATTACTTCATAGCCGTTCTTATATCCGCATTTCTCGCAGTACTCATATGCGGTATGTCCGTCTGTTGTGCAGGTTGAATCAACCTTTTCTGCGAGCTTGATTTCATGATTGCGCTTTCCGTCCTTGAGAACGCAGAGAGTTTCCTTCTCTGGGCAACCGGCACGCTTGCAACTTCTTGTTTCGGTACCTTTTCCGGCGTTTTCGATGTAATCGGTGAAATCATGGCCGAGAGCAGTTCCTACAGTGTACGTATTTTCGCTTTGTGAACCACAAACAGAACAGATGTAATAATAAGCAGCCGGTTTGGTGCATGTTGCTCTGTTTGCTATAGGTGCAATTCCAATGTTCTTTTTAATGAAATTGTGACCAAGTGCTTTTCCGGTGAAAGTTTCGGATTTAATGGCGACTTCACATCTTGAACAGCTCTTATAATAGATATCGGGAGTTGTGCATGTAGCAGATGTTTTTTTATAATCGTCAGATTTGACTTCCTTAGGGTCATGACCGAGAGCCGGAACGGCTTTCTGCGCAACAATAACAGCCTTGCAAACGGAGCAATGCTGACCTTCGGTTTTTCCGGCTGCCGTGCAAGTCGGAGCGACGGCTTTGTCAACAACAATTGTGTGCCCGGTTGGCGGAACTGCTTCGTAATTTGTCCAACTACAAGTCTTGCAAGTTTTGTAAGCTTTATTTCCCGGTTCCGTGCATGTCGGCCTTTTTGCTTCATGGTTAATTGGTTCATGAGCGTCATATTTTACATGCTCAGTATAGACCACCTTACAACGAGTACAGGTTTTTGCGGTTTTTTCGGGAAAGTACTCGCTTGAAACCGGTCCCCATGAGTGACCGAGAGCCGCAATTTCTTCTCCGCCGACTGACTTTTTGCAATCTTTGCAGGTCTTAACTTCTGATTTTCCTGTGGTTGTGCAAGTTGGCTCAACCTTGTTTTCGGTAACTTCAAAGTTATGAGCTTTTTCATCATAGACAGCGTTAATAACAAGATTTGATCTTACCGAATCAAAAGAAGCGTCCCACTTTTTGAATGTGTAATGTTTTTCGTTGTCAGAATAATTTTTGGCAAAAGTTGATGCAGGTGCATTTGCACTTTCGGCATAGAAAACCTTTTGTGAATCTTCAACAACTTTTCCGTTGGAATCTTTTGCAACAAATTTTACAGTGAATGTGTTCAATTTGCTTTCTTTTGAAGCGGAATTAAGAGACTGAAGTGCATCATTAACATTGTTAATTTTTGCAAGAATAAACTCTGAGTAGTGCGTTCCGCCATCTGCGAGACCGGTCAGAGCCGCAACTGCGCTTTTAAGTGCAAAATACTCTTTTCCGGTGGTTTTATAACACGGATCTGCAAGAGCGGCTTTTGCATTGTCAACGGCAGTGTTAAATTTGTCGGAGCAATAGAGTCTTTCTGTAGTTTCATTATTGCACTTTACGCACTTATACGTCTCGTCGGAAACAACGTATTTTTTTCCGACAAGTGCAACTTTGACAAGTCCCTGCGCTTCATAAAGGTGAGTACACGTATTTGCCGCAAACGCAGAAAGCGGAACTGCGGTCAAAAGCATCATCACTGCCATGAAGCAAGCGATTAATCGTTTTGTTCGTGAATGTTTTTCAGAATTCATTTTTCTTATGCCTCCTTTATTTTTAATCATCATATCATAAGAAAATTCCGTTGTCAACAATTATTAATGCATAATGACGATAATCTTCAAATATTTTTTTATTTTCGCTTTTTTCTTTTGCTTGATTTTCCTCTTTTTTTTGAAGAAAACCATTTTTTACAAATTTGTTCTTGATAATTCGGGCGGTTATTGATATAATACAATGAATTAATTTATTTTGGGGGTTTATGCAATGATTAAAAGACATGAAAATATGACGGAAACCGTAAAAGTCAATATGCGCGGCGGCGACGGACAGGCCGTTGTTACCGACATTCTTAATAAAGGCGAATACAAAGGTCACGCAAGACTTCTCGGAACAATCCTTCTCGAACCGGGCTGTTCAATCGGCGCTCACGTTCATGAAAACGAAGAAGAAGTTTTTTATGTCATTGAAGGCACCGCAACATACAACGACAACGGAAAAACGGAAATTCTTCACAAGGGCGACAGCTGCATCTGTCTCGGCGGAGAAACCCACTCGATTGCAAACCGCACCGAAAACGAAAACCTCACCGTTTTCGCCGTTATTCTCACATACTGATAAAGCGGTGAAAACATGGGCAAAATGATTGTTATTGAAGGTCTTGACGGAAGCGGAAAGGGAACGCAGGCCGCTCTCCTCCTTTCCCGTCTCAAAGAAAGCGGAAAAGACGCTTTTGAAATTGACCTTCCGAATTACGGCGATGACTCAAGCGCACTCGTGCGAATGTATCTCGGCGGTGAGCTCGGAACCCGCCCCGACGACGTCAACGCTTTTGCCGCTTCAACGTTTTTTGCCGTTGACAGATATGCGAGCTTCAAAAAGTTTTGGAGCCGTGAGTATAACAGCGGAAAAATCATCGTTGCAAACCGATACACAACCTCAAACGCTTGCCATCAGATGACGAAGCTTCCTCAAAAAGACTGGGATTACTATCTGGATTGGCTTTTCGATTTTGAATATTGCAAGCTTGAAATTCCGAAACCGGACTGCGTTGTTTTTCTCGATATGCCGGTTGAGGTCTCTCAAAAACTTCTTGAAAAACGTTACCTGAACGACGAAAGCAAAAAGGATATTCATGAACTTGACGTTGAATATCTTGAGCACTGCCGCTTTGCGGCAAAATACGCTTGCGAAAAACTCGGCTGGAAACGAATTGTCTGCGCCGAAAACGGTGAGCCGAAAAGCACAAAAGAAATTTCCGATCTCGTTTTTAAAGTTGTAAAAGAATATATCTGATTTTTCGTTTTTAACGGAAAATCATTCTCACGTTCTGCTTTTTTCAAAAACTTTTTTGTAACACGAAAGGCTATGGTACTTAATATGGTATACTGTTTTCTTGCCGACGGCTTTGAAGAAGTTGAAGCCATCGCTCCGATTGATATGCTCAAACGTGCGTCCGTTTCCGTCACAACGGTAGGCGTCGGAAAAAAGGTAATCACCGGTTCTCATAAAATTCCGGTCACCTGTGACATCACGACCGACGGGCTTTCGCTCACCGATGAGCTTCAGGCGGTGATTCTTCCCGGCGGAATGCCCGGAACGCTGAATCTTGACGCCGACGAAACCGTTCACGCCGCAATTGACTTTGCCGTGAAGAACAACAAGCTCGTTTGTGCAATCTGCGCCGCTCCGTCTATTCTCGGAAAAAAAGGCCTCCTTTCCGGAAAAGAGGCAATTGCTTTTCCCGGATTTGAAAAGGAACTTAAAGGAGCCGCAATAAGCAAAAAGTCCGTTGTCAAAGACGGAATCTTCATCACCGCAAAGGGCGCCGGCGTTGCGGTTGACTTCGGTCTTGAAATTGTTGCCGCAATTGAAGGAAGAGAAAAAAGCGACGAAATCAAAGCGCAAATTCAGTGCAAATGAATATAAACGAACAAAAAAATCACCTTCGCAAAGAGGCAAAAGAAAAACGTTCCTCGGTTGAGAACAAGGAAGAATTGAGCGAAAAAATCGGCGCAAAACTTTTTTCTCTTGAAAGCTACAAAAGCTGTAAAAAGCTCTTTGCTTATTTTTCTTATCCGCAGGAGGTTTCAACGAAAAGAATCATTGAAAAAGCTCTTACGGACGGAAAAAAAGTTGCCCTTCCGCGTTGTGAAAACGAAAACAAAATGACATATTATTATATAGAAAGCGAAACCGAGCTTGAAGAGGGAAACTTCAACGGTATCCTCGAACCGAAGCCAAACGGAGAAAAGGCTTTTCCGGATGAAGAAACACTCGTTATTGTTCCGGCGCTCGCATTCGGAAAAGACGGTTCGCGACTCGGTCACGGAAGGGGCTTTTACGACCGTTTCCTTGCCCGCGGAAATTTCAAAACGGCCGGGCTGTGTTTCGGAAAACTTCTTTTTTCCGCTTTGCCCGAAGATGAATTTGACCGTCGTGTTTCGCTTGTAATTACAGAAAACGAAATTATTTGCGCCGAAAAAACGGCGCCGCAAAAATAAAGGAGGACAAATATGGACTCAAACTCATTCAACCCCGGAAGTACCGGGCAAAACAGGCCGTCCTCGGGCCGTCCGGACTCAGGGGTCGGAAATAATTCCCGCGCTTCAAATTTTAAGGTCTCGATTGATGAATTCAATCAGGTTCCGGACGAATACGTTCCGCCGAAAAGGCCGAGTTCTTCCGTTCCGGTTCAAAAGCCTTCAAAGAAAAATTTTGAGGTCAATATTTCGCGCAGACGTCCGGCTCAGCAAAGACCGGCTTCCGCAGGCGCAAAGCGTCCGCATTCTCCGGCTTCAAAAAACGCCGGAAAGAAAAGAGCTTCTTCCGGAAAAAGAGCCGCCGAAAAGAAGGAAACCAAAAAGAGAAAAAAGGTTTCCGAACAGAATCTCACTCCGGCTCAGCTTGCAAAGCTCAAAGAACAAAAAAAGTTTAAACGCACAAGAGGTCTCATAATTGCCTGCATCTGCGCTCTCATCATCACAATCATTACCGCCGTTGCCTCATCGCTCGCTCTTGCGACGATCAACGACATTCTTGTTCTCAAAAAGGACAAAGATGTTCAGACTGTTTCAGTTGTAATTCCTGACGGCTCGGATTTTGACGATGTTTATGGCGTTCTTTGTGACAACGGTCTCGTTCATCAAAAGTTTATTACAAAGCTTTTTTGCAAATTCAGACATTATGACAGGGCGAAGAACAGAGAAGGAAAATACGTCAACATTGAATATGAACCCGGCGTTTATTACCTTGAACCGGACAGCGGAATCGAAGTTATGCTCGAAACAATCAAATCTTCAAATTCCGTTTCAAAGGACACCGTCCGACTCACATTCCCCGAAGGCTGGACAATCGCACAAGTCTTTGAGAAGATTGAAAAGTACAATGTTTGCACGGCCGAAAAGCTTTACGCAAACCTTGACATCGTCGGAAAGCAGTTCGGCTTCTATAAAGGAATTCCGCAAAACAGCGGACGTTATCTCAAGGCCGAGGGTTATATTTTCCCCGATACCTATGACTTCTACATCGGCGAAAATGCGAACTCCGTTCTTAAAAAGCTCTTTACGAACTTCACAAAGAAATGGACGAAGGAGTTCACTCAGAAGGCAAAACAACTCGGAATGACTCAGGATCAGGTGATTATCCTTGCATCAATCATTCAGCGTGAAGCGAAGGACTCCTCTCAAATGGCTGACATTTCGTCGGTTCTTCACAACCGACTTGACGACCCGGCGACATATCCGCAGCTTCAGATGAACTCAACGAAGGAATATATCACCGGACTCAACAAGTACGGCTTGTTCACCGAATTCTATTATTCGATTTATCTTGAAGCTTACAACACATACAGCGCTGAAGGTCTTCCGCCGGGAGCAATCTGCAACCCGGGAATCGAAGCAATCAAAGCCGCTCTTAATCCGAGCGACACGAACTATCACTTCTTCTGCCACGACTCAAACGGAACGATTTATCTCGCCGAAACCGCAGCCGAACATCAGAAGAACACGGAAAAAATCTTTTATGAATCGGACTGATAAAGCATGAGCCAAGAATTTAAAAAGCCCGAACTCCTTGCACCGGCGGGAGACATGGAAAGACTGAAAGCCGCAGTGAAATACAAAGCAGACGCCGTCTATTTGGGCGGCTCTGTTTTCGGTATGCGTACCGCACCGCAAAATTTTAATGAAACCGAGCTGAAGAAAGCGTGTGATTACTGCCATGAAAGGAACGTAAAGGTTTATCAAACAGTCAACACACTTCCGAGAAACAGCGAGCTTCCTCTTCTTCCGGCTTTTCTTGAAAAAGCGCAGGAAAGCGGAGTTGACGCCTTCATCGTTTCCGACCTCGGTGTAATGGAATACGCAAAAAAGTATGCGCCGAAGGTTGAACTCCACGTTTCGACCCAGGCTGGAATTGTCAATTACGCTTCGGCAAACGCTTTTTATAAGCTCGGAGCGAAGAGAATTGTCACGGCAAGAGAGCTTTCTCTCAAAGAAATTTCTGAAATTCGGAAGAATATTCCGGACGACATGGACATCGAATGTTTTGTTCATGGCGCAATGTGCGTTTCCTTTTCCGGAAGGTGCCTTCTTTCAAACTACCTTGTCGGAAGGGATTCAAACCGCGGAGACTGCGCTCAGCCTTGCCGCTGGAAATACAGCCTTGTTGAAGAAAAACGTCCCGGAATGTTTTTCCCGATTGAGGACGCCGACGGCGGAACATTCATTCTCAATTCAAAGGATATGTGCCTGATCGAGCATATTCCCGAACTCGTCAAAGCCGGAATCACAAGCTTCAAAATCGAAGGCCGCGCAAAGTCGGAATATTACGTTTCCGTTGTTACGAACGCTTATCGCAGGGCGATTGACGCATACTTTGAAAACCCGTCCGACGATTACAGACCGGAGCAATGGATAATCGACGAGATGAGAAAAATCAGTTACCGTGATTATTGCACCGGTTTTTATTTCGCAGACCCCAAAGACGACGCCTCAATAAGTCTTCGCGGCGGCTATAACCGCGAATGGGACGTGATGGCCGTTGTTGAAAAATGGGAAAACGGCGTTGCTTTTTGCACTCAGCGCAACCGCTTTTTTGAAGGCGACGAACTTGAAGTTCTTGAAAGCGACAAAGCGCCGTTTCGCCTCACCGCAAAAGGGCTCAAAAATGCAGAAGGCGAACCGATTGAAAGCACAAACCACCCGATGATGAAATTCTCCTTCCTTTGCGAAACGCCGCTTGAAAACGGCGCAATTCTCCGCAGAGAGCGAGAAGATAATATGCGGGTAATTATCTGAACAAAAAGCAGACCGGGTTTTACTCAACGTGAAACCCGGATTTTTTAAAGCTTGACAAAGTGTCTCTGTTATATTAAAATATTACTCGACTTTAAAAAGACCAAGAGGAGGAGAAGGCCGTGAAAGAATCGGGCGCATATATTATCGGAATATCGGATTGCGGCGAAAGCGTTTGCGCCGCTTCGGGAAGAATTTCAACTCAGAAAGGAACGGCTCTTGAAATTTTTGAGCGTTCTCACGACGAAGAAAAAAACGCAAATCTGATTTCAAAGGTTATCCGTTCCGGCCACACCTCGACGATTGAACATATTCTTTTCAACCTTGCGTTTGAAAACGTTTCGGTCGTTGTTGAACAGTTCATGATTGAATTCAGGCTTGCCTCTTTTACCGTGAAGTCAAGGAGATATGTTGATTTTTCCGACAGCGGTTTTTTTGTTCCGCATTTTGAAAACAAGGCTCTTTCGGAAAAATATACCACTCACATGGAAAGTCTTTTTTCTCTTTACGCCGAACTTTGCAACGGCGGAATTCCGAAAGAGGACGCACGTTTTGTTCTTCCGTATTGCTTTTTCAGCAACTTTTTCTGTTCGCTCAACGGACGGGAAATGGTCAACGCACTTCGTGCAATGATTTACGGAAGGGGAAAGCATATCCCGGAGATTAAAAGAATCGGGCTGAAACTTCTTGAAGACTGCAAAAAGAAAGCTCCCGGAGTTTTCAAAAATTTTGAAGAGGATAATGAAAATTATTCCGACCTTCCTGACTTTTCGTTCTTGACCGGCATCGCAGAGGAAAGTTCCGAAATCAAAAGGGACGTTGAAATTCTCGGCTTCACCCCGGACTGCGAAAAGCTGATTGCAAAAACGGCACTTATCGAAAACGGAACGTTTTCTTCCGCTCAAATCGAAAAGGCAATTTCCGACGAAGTAACGGTTTCAAAAATCATTGACGCCGTTTTTGCTTCAAAAAGACCGCGTGCACTTGAAAGCGCATCGTTTACGGTGCGGTTCAACGATATTTCCCTTTCAACGCTCACTCATCTTGCCCGTCACAGAATGCAGAGTCTTTGCGTTGCGCAACTTTATACCTGCAACAGAACGGACTATATTATTCCGGCCTCGGTCAGAGAAAGCGAATTCCTTGAAAAGTATATTGCGGCGTTTGAAAAGACCGCCGAACTTTTCCGCGAGATGAAACAATGCGGTGTTTCGGACGGAGAAAGTGTTTACTGCCTTCTTTCCGGAAACACGATCGACGTTGTTTCAACCATGAACGGCCGTGAGCTGAAGCTCTTTTTTGAGCTGAGAACCTGCACAAGGGCACAATGGGAAATCCGAGAAAAAGCAACAAGACTTCTTTTTGAACTGAGAAAAATTTCACCCGTGCTTTTCAAAAAATACGGACCGAGCTGTTTCAGCAAGGGAAAATGCCCCGAAGGAAGACTCAGTTGCGGAAAAGCAAAAGAAATGAATGAATTTTTTCATAAGAATTTAAGATAAAACAACAACGGACTGTTTTCGGTAACACTGAAAACAGTCCGCTTTTTTTGCCTTTTGGATTTTATTTGAATTCCTGAGCGGTTTGGATATTGATGAATTCGGCTCTTGTTTTTGAATAGACGATTTTTTGACTGCTGTAAAGTCCGAAGTAGCCGGAAAGGGCAAAGCTTACGGCGCAGGCAATTGCAAAATAAACAATTCCGCCGGCTCCGAAAAGCTCGATGCTCAAAAAGACCGAGGCAATCGGGCAATTAACCGCTCCGCAGAAAAGCGCAACAAGGCCGAGCGCCGCCGCAAAGCCCGGGTCAAGCCCCAAAAGCGACCCGATTACGCAACCGAAGGTTGAGCCGATGAAGAACGTCGGAACAATTTCGCCGCCTTTGAACCCGAAGCCGATTGTCACGGCAGTGAAAAGCATTTTGAGAAGAAAGGCGAACGGTTCGGATTCACCGGAAATTGCCTTTTCGATTATGTTCATTCCCGCACCGTTGTAATCGTGACCGAAAATGAGAGTGAGAACAACAACGGCCGCGCCGCCGACGAACGCACGAAGAAAGGTGTTTTTGAAAAGCTTCGCCGCGCCTTTGTGTGAAAAATGCATGAGCAAACAAAACGCAATGCTCAGAACGGCGCAAAGAGCGGAAAGCAAAACAATCCGCCAAAACGAACCGAACGAAGTTTCGGGAATGTTTTCAAGAGTAAAACGCACGGGCGGAACTTTGAAAAGCTTTGCAATCCAAAATGCAACGAGCGAAGAGGTGAGGCAGGGGATAATTCCCGAATAGTAAACGATGCCGACGGAGATGACTTCAAGTGCAAAAAGGGCGGCTGTAAGCGGTGTTCCGAAAAGGGCGGAAAAAACCGCACTCATTCCGCACAGAGTTGCAAGGTGCATATCCTTTTCGTCGAATTTGATTATACGTCCGACCTGAGCACCGATGCTTCCGCCTAGCTGGAGCGCCGCACCCTCACGTCCGGCGGAACCGCCGAAAAGGTGAGTGATTACCGTTGAAATAAAAATCAGCGGAGCAAGAAGGAACGGAACGCTTTTGTCTGTTCTGATTGATTCGATAACGTTATCCGTTCCGAGCTTTTCCATTTTGAAAAGCTTGTAAAGACCGGCGATTGCAAGGCCGCCGAGCGGAAGGAGAAAAACAATCCAGCTGTTTTCGGTTCGCAATTCGGTAACTTTTTCAACGCTGACGTGGAACGCAACGCCGACCAAACCGCCGACCGCTCCGACAACCGCCGAAACCGCAATCCATTTTAAAATTGCAAGAACATAAAAGAAAGCAATTTTTGAGTTACGCTTAACAATATCCACTTGATATTCCCTCTTTTTCTTATCGTTTTGCCGTTCAATATAATAGCACCGATTGAAAGATTGTGCAAGGGGAAAAGAAAAAGAGCCGCTGTCACATGGCAACTTTATTTTTTTACAGATCATTCCCACTCAAAACTCGCCCGAAACGGCTCGGATTTCATCAAAAGGAGAGATTTTAAAATAAATTTTGTCTTTTGTCCGTTTAGCACTTGAAAAAACGAAAGAAAAAAAGTATAATACAGGGGAACATGAGTAGTATGGAGAACAAGGAGCATTTTCGGCGGTTAAGTTCTTAATGACTTTCCGCTTACTACTTAATTTATATTTCAAAATATGAAAGGAAGATCACAATGCTCAAAAATGCACCGACTAAGAACCCCACCGTTCTTGCATGGCTTGAAGACAAACTTAACCTTGTTAATCCGGACAAAATCGTTTGGATCGACGGAAGCGAGGAGCAGATTGAAGCTCTTCGTGCCGAAGCTTGCTCAACAGGCGAAATGATTAAACTCAATCAGGAGCTTCTCCCCGATTGCTATCTTCACAGAACCGCAGTCAACGACGTTGCCCGTGTTGAAGCAAGAACCTTTATCTGCGCTCCGACCAAGGAGGAAGCAGGTCCGACCAACAACTGGATGGATCCCGCCGAAGCTTATGAAATGCTTTACGGAATCGCAAAGGACAGCTACAAAGGCAGAACCGCTTACATCATCCCGTATTCGATGGGTCCCGTCGGCTCAAAGTTCTCAAAAGCCGGAATCGAGCTTACCGATTCAATTTATGTTGTTCTCAATATGTGCATCATGACAAGAGTCGGCTTCAACGTTCTTGACGTTCTCGGCGACAGCGACGACTGGGTTCGCGGACTTCACTGCCGTTGCGACATCGACGCCGAAAAGAGATATATCTGCCAGTTCCCGCAGGACAACACAATCATCTCCGTTAACTCCGGTTACGGCGGAAACGTTCTCCTCGGAAAGAAGTGCTTCGCTCTTCGTATCGCCTCCAACCAGGGACGCAAAGAAGGCTGGCAGGCTGAGCATATGCTCATCCTCGGAATTGAAAATCCGGAACACGAAGTTAAATACATCTGCGCCGCATTCCCCTCAGCTTGCGGAAAGACCAACCTTGCAATGCTCATTCCGCCCGAAGTTTACGCAAAGAAGGGCTATAAGGTTTGGTGCGTAGGCGACGATATTTCATGGATCCGTAAAGGCAAGGACGGAAGACTTTATGCAATCAACCCCGAAAACGGCTTCTTCGGCGTTGCTCCGGGTACCAACATGAAGTCAAACCCGAACGCTCTTCTTTCAACAAAGAAGGGAACAATCTTCACCAACGTTGCTCTTAACCTTGACGACAACACCGTTTGGTGGGAAGGTCTTGACAAGAATCCGCCCGAAAACGCAATCGACTGGACAGGCAAGCCCTGGAACGGAAAGGTTGACGAGCGCACCGGCGCACATCCCAACTCAAGATTCACCGCTCCGGCGAAGAACTGCCCCTGCCTTTCAAGCGAATTTGAAAATCCGGAAGGCGTACCCATCTCTGCTTTCGTATTCGGCGGCCGTCGTGCAAAGCTTGCTCCGCTCGTATATCAGTCAAGAGACTGGAACCACGGTGTATTCGTCGGCTCAATCATGGCTTCGGAAACCACTGCAGCAGCTGCAGGCGCAGTAGGCGTTGTTCGCCGTGACCCGATGGCTATGCTTCCGTTCTGCGGTTATGATATGGCTGATTATTGGCAGCATTGGATCGATATCGGTGCTTCGCTTGATCCGGACAAGGCTCCGAAGATCTTCAACGTTAACTGGTTCCGTAAGGATGACGAAGGACACTTCATGTGGCCGGGATTCGGCGATAACCTCCGTGTTCTTGAATGGATCCTCAAGAGATGCGAAGGCAAGGTTGACGCAGAAGAAACCGCAATCGGTTATCTTCCCCACGCCGAAGACATCAACCTTGAAGGTCTTGAAGGCGAAGTTTCGGTTGACTCTCTCAAGGCAATCCTTGACGTTGACAAGTCACTTTGGGAAGAAGATGCAAAGGGCATCGAAGAATTCTATGCAAAGTTTGGCGACAAGCTTCCGAAGGAACTCAAGGAAGAGCTTGAAATCCTCAAGAAGAACTGTGCCGAATAATTTCAAGCACATATTTAAGGGCTGCCTTTTCGGCAGCCCTTTTCTTTCGCCTTTGTGAAAGAAAAGGGAGAAGGTGATGTTTTGAACCGAGCCGAAAAACGGGAGCTTGCGATGCTCTTAATCACTTTACGGTTTTGCGGATATTATCACGGCTTTTGCAATTTAATCAAAATTAATAAATTAAACAAAGAGAATTTCAAATCGGCGGCCAAGTCACGAAAATCCTTAAAATTTAGAAATTCCGAGTAGTTTTGAAAGTTAAAATTCAGTTCTGATTTTGAAAAATAAATCACTGCGTCTCTTGACAGTTTTTCAATTTGATGATATAACTAATGAGATAATAAAATTCTTTCAAAAGTTTTAACTGAATTTAACTATTGTTGATATAATATTTTCAAAGTTACAAAAGGAGAATATAAAGATGAGTATGTTTTTAAAAAGAGCGGGGGCTGTTCTTGCCGTGCTTGTTCTTCTCGTTTCGTCCGTTCAGTGCCTCCCGGAAGGAGCGTTTGCGGCAAAAGCGGTTGATGATGATTATTATATGGATACGTCCGACTATCTTTTTGACGACAATATCATCGGACAAACCGAAATATACGCTTATTCGCTCGATGAGCTTGCCGTTGCTTCACTTGAGGCTTATTATGAATTTTATGAAGATGACAATGCTCATAATGACGGACCGGAAATCGAATATGACGACACGGTCTATAACATTATTCACGTTGAATCCTCCGACGAATCGGTTGTCGGTGTCAGTGAAGAACAGTACGGATACCGCCTTACCGCCCTCGGTGAAGGCGTTGCTCAGATTTATGTTTTTCATTACGGCGATGTTCAAAACAGACCCGCAGACGATGAACTGATTTACAGCGGAAACTATGACGTTTTTACCGTTGAAGTTTCAAACATTCCGTCCGATGAGGTTGATTTCAACGAACTTTCGGACAAGGCATATACTGGCTCGGCAATCAAGCCCGCTTTCAAGCTTACATATAAAAACAAAACGCTCACCGAAGGCGAGGATTATTTTCTTGAATACAGCAACAATGTAAAAGTCGGAACGGCAACGGTGACCGCAACTCTCGCCGGATATTACACCGGCGTGATTTCGGAAGACTTTAACATTGTTCCGACGATTGACAAAAAGGACATCACGGTTTACTACGGAACAAATCCGAAACTCAACGTGAAAACTTCTTCGGGTATAACGTGGAAATCAGGCAACAATTCGGTTGTGAAAGTTGTTAACGGGGTTCTTTATCCGCAAAGCGAAGGCACTGCGACCGTGACCGCAAAAACCGGAGGATACACTCTTTCCTGCTCCGTTACCGTCAAAAAAAGACAGCTCAACACAGCGAAAACCGCCGTTTACTGCGGAACAAAAGTTCCTCTTGAATATCTCGGCGGAACGGGAACCGTAACATGGAAAACCTCGGACAAAAAAGTTGCAACGGTGAATTCAAAAGGAGTTGTGACAACGCTCAAACCCGGAAAGGTTACGATCACGGCAACGAGAAACGGCGTCAGCCTCAAATGTGTAATCACTGTTGTTGATCAGAGGCTGAACGCAAGCAAGGTTGCGATTTACAACGGAAAATACGCAAACCTCGTCCTCAAGGGTGCAGTCGGAGCGGTCAAATGGAAAACGAGCAACAGCAAAATTGTTGCCGTGAACCAAAAAGGTCTCATCAAGGGAAAGAAGCCCGGGAAAGCGGTGATTACCGCCGTACACAACGGAAAGGAATATAAATGCATTGTTACCGTTGTTGACCAGAAACTGAGTGCTTCAAAGCTCGCTCTCAGCACCGGAACGAAAAAAACGCTCACGCTCAAGGGTGCAGTCGGAACGGTAACGTGGAAGACGAGCAACGCAAGAATAGCAACCGTGAATTCAAAGGGTGTTGTCGAAGGAAAGAAGGCCGGAAGTGCAGTCATTACAGCTGTTCACGGCGGAAAAGAATACAAGTGTGTTGTAAATGTTATTGTTCCGAAGCTGAACGCAACGAAGCTCAATCTCGGTGTCGGAAAATACGGAAAGCTTGAGCTTAAAGGCGCAACCGAAACGGTAAAATGGAAAACCGGCAACAGCAAAATTGTTGTTGTTAACCGCAAGGGTCTTATTCTCGGAATGAAAAAAGGCTCGACCGTAATTTCCGCAACTCACGCCGGAAAGGTTTACAAGTGTGCCGTCACGGTTAAATAATTGAAAAGCTAAGTCCGAAAAAGAGGTTTATGCTTCTTTTTCGGACTTTTTTCTTGGCTTGTGCGAAAGAGAATGATAACGCTTCTTTCTAAAAGAAAGGCTTCACATTTGCCGACTTTGTCGTTAATTGAAAGAAGGTTTCGGATAATTATTGACAACTGCTTAAATTTATGTTAAAACTTAGAACAGGGGAGGGGCGCCTGTCCTTTTTTTGTCGTCCCTGCTTTTAAAAAACGGCCTTTTGAATGGGTACTGATTTCGGGTCGTGAAGAAAGGAAATGAAAGCCATGAAGTTCTATCTTGAAGGCGCAGAACAGGCTTTGAAAGAAGTCAAAAGCTCCGAAAACGGACTTTCGTCGAAGGAAGCCGCTTCCCGCCTTGAAAAGAACGGAAAAAACAAACTCAAAGAGGCTGAAAAGGAAGGTCTTTTCAAAAAGTTTATCGGTTCGCTTGCCGATCCGATGATCATTATGCTTCTTGTTGCCGCCGCAATTCAGGCTGTTGTTGCAGTCATTGAAGCGGGCGGAAAACCCGGCGTTCGTGACTTTGCGGACGTTTTGGTTATTCTTGTTGTTGTAATTATCAACACAATTATGGGTCTTGTTCAGGAAAGCAAGGCCGAAGCCGCAATGGATGCGCTCATGCAGATGACCGCCGCAACAAGCAAGGTTCTGCGTGACGGTGAAACCGTTGTCCTCAAAAGCGAAGACCTTGTTGTCGGTGACGTTATTCTTCTTGAAGCCGGAGACGCTGTTCCTGCGGACTGCCGAATTCTTGAGTCGCACTCAATGAAGGTTGAAGAAGCCGCTCTCACCGGTGAATCGGTTCCCGTAACAAAAATGGTTGACGTTCTTTATCTCAAGGATAAGTCAAAGGACGTTGCCCTCGGCGACAGAAAGAACATGCTTTACAGCGGTTCAACAATCGTTTACGGAAGAGGAAAGGCTGTTGTTGTCGGTGCCGGAATGGATACCGAAATGGGTAAAATTGCCGATGCATTGAATGCCGCCGAAAAAGAGGAAACCCCGCTTCAGAAGAAGATGGGCGAGCTTTCGCATTTCCTTACAAAGCTCGTCATCGGAATCAGCGTTCTCGTTTTCGTTGTCGGCGTTGTCGAATCGCTTCTTATGAGCGACCAGGGCTTCTCAATGAAGTTCCTCGGCGAAACCGCACTTAACACCTTCATTGCCGCAATCGCTCTTGCCGTTGCCGCAATTCCCGAAGGACTTCCGGCCGTTGTCACAATCATTCTTTCAATCGGCGTTACCGCAATGAGCAAGCGCCAGGCACTCATCAGAAAGCTCACTGCCGTTGAAACCCTCGGCTGCACTCAGATCATCTGCTCGGATAAAACCGGTACTCTCACTCAGAACAAGATGACCGTTGTTGATCATTTCGGCGAAGATGAGAAGCTTCTTGCAAAAGCGATGGCTCTTTGCTGCGACGCAGAAATCGACGCAAACGGAAAAGTTACCGGTGAGCCGACCGAAGCCGCCCTTGTTGCATACGCAAATTCGCTCGGAATGAACAAGAACGACCTTTCGGCAGCAGCTCCCCGTGTCGGCGAAGCTCCGTTTGACTCCGGAAGAAAGATGATGTCAACCGTTCATAAATCGGCCGACGGTGTCGTTCAGTACACAAAGGGTGCGCCGGACGAAATTCTTAAAAAGTGCACCAAAGCTCTTGTCGGCGGAAAAGTTGTTCCGATGAACGACGAATTTAAAGCCGAAGTACTTAAAAATAACAAAAGAATGGCAGACAAGGCTCTTCGTGTCCTTGCCTGCGCATATAAAGAACACAGCGCCGCACCGGCGGACTGCTCACCGGAAATGCTTGAAAACGACCTTGTTTTCATCGGTCTCACCGGAATGATCGACCCGGTTCGTCCGGAGGTTAAAGCGGCGATTGAAGAATGCCGCCAGGCAGGTATCCGCCCGGTAATGATTACCGGCGACCATAAGGATACCGCCGTTGCAATCGGAAAAGAACTCGGAATCATTACCGACGCTTCACAGGCAATTATGGGCGCCGAACTTGACAAGTTCAGCGACGAAGAACTGAAAGAGCAGGTAACAAAGTATTCCGTATATGCCCGCGTTCAGCCCGAACATAAGACGAGAATCGTCAAGGCATGGAAGGCGAGGGGAATGGTTACCGCAATGACCGGTGACGGCGTCAACGATGCTCCGTCAATCAAGGCGGCAGACATCGGAATCGGAATGGGAATCACCGGAACCGACGTTACAAAGGGTACCTCGGACATGGTTCTTGCCGACGACAACTTTGCAACGATTGTCAACGCCGTTGAAGAAGGCAGAAAAATTTATGACAACGTTCTCAAGGTTCTTCAGTTCCAGCTTTCAACGAACCTCAGTGAAGTTATCATCATGTTCGTTGCGTCGATTCTTCACTTCACAATTCTTTCACCCGTTCACCTTCTTTGGATCAACATGGTTACCGACTCGCTTCCGGGTCTTGCGCTCGGCATGGAAAAGGCCGAAGGCGACATCATGAGAAGAAAACCGCGTTCAACAACGGACGGAATTTTCTCCGGCGGCGCAGGTGTGGACATGGTTTGGCAGGGTATTTATCTTGCAATCATCGAAATTGCGGCTTATGTCATCGGATACTGGCTTGAACCGTCCGGCGGCGTTGCTCACAGCTTTGCCGGATTCTTCAGCGGCGAACCGTGTGTAAACGCAATGGCAATGGCCTTCCTCACCGTCAATTTCTCGGAAATGATGTGTGCAATCAACATGCGTTCGCGTCAGGCTTCGATCTTCTCAAAGGATATGATGAAGAAGATGAACTGGTGGCTTGTCGGTGCGTTTGTTGTCACAACCGCTCTTACTCTTGCGGCAATTTACATTCCCGGTCTTTGCTCGGTATTCGGAATTGAACCGGGTACCTTCAGCACCACCGAACTTGCAATTTCCTGTGCTCTTTCCGTTTCGACGATTCCCGTCTTTGAACTCGGAAAAGCAATCAGAAGAGCTTCCGCAAAGAGAAAGGCAAAGTAAGAAAAAGAACTTTTGGCAATGCATAAAATTTCACCCTCCGCTCGTAACGAACGGAGGGTGTTTTTGCACTTATTTTTAGATATGAATCACAGTTCCAGTCTCATATAAACAAGTTCCTGAAAGCCCGATGTTCGGGAGTTAAAGCCCTTGGGATTTCTGCCGAATTCAACAAAACCGAGTTTTTTATACATCTCAACGGCTCTGACATTGTCGGCAACAACGTTCAATTCAAGCTGAGTGTAGCCTGCACTTTTTGCACATTCGATACACGCTTCTGTAAGCGCATGTCCGATTCCCATTCTCCAAAACTCTTTTGCAATATTGATGCCGAACTCGGCGCGGTGGCGAACCTTGAAGCTTGAACCGATTGCGTCAATTCCTGCAGAACCGGCAATTTTATCGTTGACTTCGGCAACTATTTCAATTTCGTTTTTGCTTTCGGCTTTTTCTTTCAAAAATTGAGATTCCTGCTCGGCGGTGAAAGAATTTTCGTCCGGATAGGAAAGCAGATAATCGGTTTCTCCGTGAGTCAGGTTGAAAACGTCAAGAACAGCCTGTCCGTCGTTTTCCGTTCCGTTTCTTAACCGGCACTCCATGCCGTTTTTGAGTGTGATAACTTTATGGTATATCATTGGTGTTACCTCCAAAAAAATTTGATGTTAGGAAGTTGTTTGTGCGATTGAAACTACTCTGACTTTTTCAACTCGCTCATTATCTTTGTAATCGACGATAAGCTGAAAATCATCCGACAGTATCCAAATATCTTCATTGGCAGTCTCGTTTGTTTCTGTCGGTTTTCCCCATTTTTTATACAGACTCTTTTTTCTGAATGATTCTATGTTATTTATCATTAATTCATCTGTTGCCCAATCCGCACCCTTGTTTTCTGCAAGGGTAGATATATTCCAAAGTTCCATCAAACGCTCCTCTTCATGGTTTACAGTTTGAACTTCTTTCCAAAATCCAATTCCGCAAGCCAAAGCCATTACCAAAATAATAACAGCTACTATCCAAACTCGGTTTTTCATATAAACACCTCTGAAAGTTCAATTTCTCACGAAAACCACACGCTATGACAGAACTTATTCACCGTTCGGATTTCAGCAGCGCATAATAGCACGCATCGCAAATTCCCTGATTGTTCCAATCGGCACTTCTCAAAGTACCCTCATATTTCATGCCGCATTTTTTCATCACTTTGCCCGAATTTGGATTTCTCGGGTCGTGCCTTGACTCGATACGATTCACGCCGACGACATCGAAAAAATAATCCATAACCGCCTTGAGAGCCTCCGAAGTGATACCCTTGTGCCACCACTTTTTCCCGATGCAATAACCGATATGTACCGCCGAGATTTCTTCTTTCATAGATACCACGGAAATGCCGCCTATAGGTTCGTCGCCGTTTTCCTTCAAAACGATTGCCCACTGATAATAGCTGTTGTCGGAATACTGCTTCAGCCAATCTTCTGTTATGCCAAGGCTCACTTCCGGACTTTCATGCGGCGGCCACATCAGAAATTTTGTAACTTCGCTGTCCGAAGCCCAGTTTTTATACATTGCATCCGCATCTTCTTTTTTGAATCGCCTTAAAACCAATCTCTCGGTTTCAAGTTTTTGTGTTCCGTTGTGCTTCATTTTTTTTCACTGCCTTTCTCAAACTCGGTTTTGTCATATCGAGTTTACCATAAAAATATCGCATAGGTCAAGGGAGAAAGAGGATTATGCCCGAAGTCTTGTCACTGCCGAAGGCAAGACAAAAAAGACTTGTCATGCTTTGTTGTTATTTTCGGCTTTTGCGGTGTTGATGGAAGCGATGAGAAGTCTGCGAATTTTTCCACATTGAGAAAAGAGTTCCGTAGCAGGTTCTCTATCTAAAATATCTGACTTTGTCAAAACTTCTATCCAATATTCGGTTTCATAGCACTCTTTTAATGAAATTTGTAACTTTGCAACGAAGTCGGCTTTACTGTGTGCATAATTGGCTTCGCGTATATTTGCGCCAATACTTGTTGCAGAACGTTCAATTTGATTTATCAAAGAATAATGACCTTTAATATTTTCACAGACTTTAATTGTTTGAACCGCAAATTCCGTTGAAAGATTGCGAAGCTTTGATTCTGCCATAAACAGCTCTCCCTTTTGACAAGCAAGTTATTTGTGAAATGTTGCTTACGCAACGTGAAATGATTCTGACGAATCGTGAAAAATTTTGCCATTTGGCAAAACGTGAAAAGAAATAAATCCTCTCATGTCCGCAGAAATTTCACTGCCGAAGGCAAATTCACTCGCCGAAAGGCGAATTTCACGAATCCGCAAGGATTTATTTCACTGAAAAAGGCCCTTTTGTT
The DNA here is from genome assembly GCA_934561055.1 of uncultured Eubacteriales bacterium. Classification (GTDB taxonomy): domain Bacteria; phylum Bacillota; class Clostridia; order Oscillospirales; family Acutalibacteraceae; genus UBA6857. Next base: position 90,784 of record CAKTFN010000006.1, on the reverse strand, counting down.
TTTGAACAAAAGGGCCTTTTTCATGGCGGAGAAGAGGAGACTCGAACTCCTGCGCCGGTTTCCCGACCTACGCCCTTAGCAGGGGCGCCTCGTCACCAACTTGAGTACTTCTCCGTGGGTGTCGTTAAAAAAACAACTATTAAGATAAAATGGCGGAGAGAGTGGGATTCGAACCCACGGTACGCAGGACGTACGACGGTTTTCAAGACCGTTCCGTTATGACCGCTTCGGTATCTCTCCGTTTGTGCCTTGAAATATTATCATAAAATGCGGAGCTTGTCAAGTCCTTTTTGCAAATTTTGTTATCGAATGGGAGTTTATTTTCCGAAAAACAAATATCTGCTCCGAATTTTATTTCCGAAACAAAGTTAAAGATTAAAAACGCTTTAAACTGTTGATTAAAGTTTAAAGATATAATATAATTAATAAGTAAATCCAAAAAGGAGGACAGATAAATGTCAATAATAAAAAAAGACGCATACTTTGTTTCGTCAACCGGCGTGAATAACATTCACTGCTCAATTTGGCTCGACGATTCTCAGGAGCCGAAGGCGATTTTTCAGATTGCTCACGGAGTTTCGGAATATATCGGAAGATATGACGAATTTGCGCGTTTTCTCGCTCAAAACGGATTTGTCGTTTGCGGAAACGATCACCTCGGCCATGGCCTTTCGGCTCAGACAATTGATGACCTCGGCTTCTTCGCCGAAGAGGACGGCGATGTACGTCTTGTTGACGATATGCATATTCTCTCTCTTATAATGAAAAAGAAGTATCCCGAACTTCCGCTCATTCTTTTCGGTCACAGCATGGGCTCATTTTGTGCAAGAGTGTATGCCTCTCTTTTCGGAAACGAGCTTGCCGCACTGATTCTTTGCGGAACGGGAGAGCTTCCGGCTTCCGCCGTTGTTCTTGAAGAGCCGCTTCGCTTCCTTTGCAAAAAGCTCGGAACAAAGGCGGTTGTTCCCGGAAACATTCTTGACAAGCTCGGTTCGCTCACAATCAGAGACAAGCGCACCGATTCCGACTGGCTCAGCAGAAACCGTGAAAACGTTGAAAGATATATTGCCGACCCGCTTTGCGGAAATCCGCTCAAGCTCGGCGGGGTGAGGGACATTGTTTCGCTTGCAAACACAGCCTGTTCGACCGAATGGGCGAAAACGCTTCCGCTCGGACTTCCGATTATGCTCATCTCCGGCGCAAAAGATCCGGTCGGTTTCAGCGGCAAGGGTGTAATTGCCTGTTCGGATAACCTTGAAAGTGCGGGACATGAACCGGAGGTCATTCTTTATCCCGGAGACAGACACGAAATTCTCAACGAAGACGACCGCGAAAAGGTCTTTTCCGACGTCCTTGATTTTATTAAAAGTTCGGTTCCGATTGACGGAGAGTTTTAAATCACGTTTAAGCAAAATCTGCTAAATTAAGCTATCGACCCGAATTTTTGTCTTTTGTTTCTTTTTTGAGCCGAAAGAAACCGTGAAAGACGTGAAAAACGACATAAATATGTGCGTTTTGAGATTAATCAGATATAACTTGAACAAAAATACTTGCTTTTTTGTTCCTGATGGTATAAAATATTCGGGTGAATGCGGAGTTGTCCGCAAATAAGAAATTATTTTTTTGAAAAGGATGAAAGCTCAATGGCTAAAGAAGAAAAGTCCGCTGCCGAAATTTATCGCCAGGAACGCAAGGCGAGAATTGCAAAAGCGGCAAAGAAAAGCAACAAAAAAACCTATAATCCCCAAGCGGGAAAAACCGCCGGAAAAGTTCTTGCGGTCATTCTTGTTCTTGCAATCATTTCGGGCGTAACCGCTTTTGCGGTCAGCTATACCGGTCTTATTCAGAAGAACCGCACGGCTGTAACCGTCGGTGACGTTGCCGTTTCTCAGCCCGAGTACGCTTATTATTACAGCTCGAGCTATCAGATGGTTGCAAACTACTATGCTTCATATGTCGGCTATGACACTTCCTCAACGCCGGCAAAGCAGACTTACAGCAATGCCATGGGCAAAATTCCCGATTTCCCTGAAGACAAGACCCCGACCTGGGCCGATTTCTTCAAGTATTATGCGGAAAACAACCTCAAGTATATCAAGGCTTTTGTAAAGATTGCCGAAGAAAAGAAAATTACTCTTGACGACAGCGATAAGGCCGAAATCGAAGAGAATATTGAAAGCTTTGCAAGCACCGCAAAGAACAGCAGCTATTCGCTCAATGCATATCTCCGCCTTCTTTACGGAAAGGGCGTCAACGAAAAACTTTTGAGAACAATCCTTGAAGAACAGGCTCTTGCACGCAAGGTTGAAGAAGCAAAAACCGAAGAACTCAAGGCTTCCTATACCGACAAGCAGGTTGAAAAGGAATATAACAACCACACTCAGGAGTTCGCAACAATCAGCTACAGATCATATAAGGTTGCCGCAGAAAAGGTTAAGGGCGAAGGCGACAACGCAACGGAAGCAGTCACCGACGAAACGATGGCCGCCGCAAAGAAAAAGGCCGACGCAATTGCCGCCGCAACCGACGAAGCTTCGTTCAAAAATCTTGTTGCCGACAATGAAAAGGCAAACAAGAACAAAGATTATAAAGATTATATCACCGATGACAGCAAAACTCTCACCGAAGAGTCAACTTACTCGGCTTTCACTCAGAGCGCATCGGATACCGATCTTGCAAAATGGGCATTCAACGCAAAAACGGCAGTCGGCTCAACTTATGTTGTCAAGGAATCCGACGGTTACACCGTTTATATGATGGTTGCCCCGCTTCATAAGGCTGCGGATACAGTAACTTACGACGTAAGACACATTCTTGTTAAGTTCCCGACAACGGAAAGCAAGAGCGACGAAACTTCGTCAGACTCTGAAACAACAACAGCCGCTGACGGCGAAACCGCAACAGAGGCCGAGACTACCAAGGCCGAAACAACAACAAAGGCTGCCGAAGAAGTTGAAGTTACAACGATTGACACTTCAAAATACAGCGACGTTAACATTGCTCTTGACGTAAATGCCGACACCGCAAAGGACAAGGCAACCTATAAAAAGGCTCAGGACATTCTTGAAGAATATCTCAAGGGTGACAAGACCGAAGAATCGTTTGAAGAACTTGAAAAGAAGTATTCCGAAGATACCAGAGACGACGACGGAAACCTCAAGTCTCTCATTTACGAAAACACTCAGAAGGGACAGATGGTTCCTCAGTTTGAAGCTTGGTCGCTTGCAAAGGGCAGAAAGGCCGGCGACGTCGGAATCGTTGAAACAACTTACGGTTATCACATCATGTATTTCGTAAAGACCACAACAACCACATGGCAGGATACCGTTAAGGCTTCACTCGCTCAGGAAGATCTTTCAACCTATCAGAACGAAGTTGTTGCCGCCGACAACGTAAAAATCAGCAATGAAAACGACAAGGCAATCACCGAAGTTCAAAACTTCCTTGAAAACTTTGCAAAGCAGAACGCAAAGAACCAGTCGTCACAGTACAGCCACTAATATTAAAGACCGCCGCAATCGGAAATGATTACGGCGGCTTTTTCATTATATACAGTAGAAATTTGTTTCCCACGCCGGAACATACGGGTGGTGACGAAGATATATTTTGTAATCCGGCCGAATTGAAAGAATCTTTTCCGGAAGAGTGAAAAAGTCTTCATTCCTGTGGTAGGCGCAAACGTAAAGTTTCGGTTTGAATTTTTTGATTGAATCTTTTGCTCCGTCAAGGGCTTTAAGTTCCGCCCCTTCGATATCCATTTTTATGAAGCTGAGCGGAAGATTGACGACGTTGTCAACGCTGTCAAAATTTACCGGAACGCCGGTTGTGCTTTTGTGCGAATTCCGTCCGGCTTTCTTTTCAAAAAGGAGTGTTTCCTTTTTGTCCCACGCACCGAGGTTGAAAAGAGAAAGATTTTTGAAACCTTCGGTTTTTGCCATGAGCTTTTTGAAATTTTTTTCATCCGGTTCAAAAGCAAAAATATGCCTGTATCGGTTTTCGGTGAAGGAGAGAAATTCTCTGATTGTGTCTCCGTCGTATGCGCCGAGGTCGGCGATAGTTTCGTTTTTTGAAAGTTTCAGAATTTTTTCATAGACCTCGCTTTTGTCGCTTTCACAGCCAAAGAGATATTCGGTTTTTCCGCTGATTTTGAAGGTCAAAACGTCAAGAAAAGTTCTCTTTGATTTTTCGTCCGCAAGAATCTCAAAGGCCTTGTCGAACCGCTTCTCGTTTTCAATAATATATTGAAGATTAAAAAGTCCTTTTCCGGCAATCGGAACGGTGGGGGAGTAAAGCCGATGCTTCTTTGAAAGTTCTTTGACGAACAAAAGCGTCTTTTCATCGTGAACGGCAAAGGTCATGAGAATCACAAATTCGCCGTATTTTTCTTCCGCTTGAGAAAGAGTGAGAACGGTTTTGCCGTGGAAAAGCTGACCTCTGACGAAACCGTCGCTTGCAAAAGTGTCTGAGAACGAAACGCCGATTTTTTCAAGCTCTTCGATAATCATGTCCGCACCGTTTCCCATTCCGTAAAGAAGAATCGGCAGCTTTTCTTCTTTGAGTACTTGCCAAAGCTCTTTTTCTTTTATATGTTCAAGCATTGTTTTCACCTTTTTTGTGATTTGTTCTACCGATTGTTTCGGAGTGTCGCATAACTGCGGCAAAAATGATGATATCACAATTTTCGGCATCTTTCAAGCAAAAGACGAAATCTATGGGCAAGGTGCAATGAATATTATTTCCGTAAGATAAAATATTTGTAGAATTTGAAGCCGATATTTTGAATTAAACGCTTGATAAAAAATTTTTTGGTGCTATAATAATAAATCATATAAAAGGAGGCGTAGTGATGGACGATCTTATCAAAAAGCTTATCGAGGTTGACAAGACCGCAAGAAAAAGCGTTGAAAACGCCGCCGCTTCTCGTGTCGCCGCTGTCAAAGAACTTGATGAAAAAAAGCAGAAACTTCGGGAAGAAAACGACCGCGAATTCCTTTTGCAGTCCGAAAAAATGAAAAAGGATTCCCTTGCGGAGCTTGAAAGAGCCGAAAAGGCGATTGCCGAAAAAGAAAACGCCGCCGCAGAAGAGCTTTCCGCCGTATACAAAGAAAACTGCGAACGCTGGGTCAGCGAAGCGGTTCAAAACATCATCGGCGGCTGAAAATTCAATAATTAATGCGGGAGGTGAGTTTTGTGTCAAAAGCTTCCAATGCCGTCCTTGCTCTTTCAAGGGCGTTTTACGGAAAGCGGCTTTCAAAGGAGCAGTATGATGCGCTTCTTTCTTGCAAAAACTCAAACGAGATTGCGTCATATCTCAAAAGCAACACAGAATACTCAAAAGAGCTTTTCGATTCCAAACTCAGCGATTTTCCGCCGAAAACGCTTGAAGACCTTGTTCAAAAATCTCGCTTTTCAAAGTTCGGTGCGCTTTGCCGTTATGAACTTGCGATAGGCGATGAGTTTTATAAATATTTCATAATTAAAACCGAGGTTGAGCAGATTTTGCGCTGCACGCTTCTGATGTTTTCAAAAAAGACCGAGTCATATCTTCTTCAGGTTCACCCGTTCGTTGACAAACATCTGAGCATTGACCTTTTCGCTTTGGGCAAGGCGAATTCTTTTGAAGAGATTGCTTCGTGCCTTGAAAAAACCGAATACGGAAAGCTTTATCGCCGTCTTCTTCTTGATCCGAACAAAAGCTATCTGAGCTTTGAAATTGCGTTTTACGATTATTTTGAAAATGCGTTTGAAAAGCTCGTGAAAAAATGCGGATCGAAAAAGGCGCAGGAGGCAATTAAGGACGTTGCGGCAAGAAGCCTTGACTGCCGAAGGCTCAGCAGTCTCTGGCGCGCGCTTCGCTATTATCCTCAGGCAATTGAAAGGCTTTCTTCCTCGATTGCTTCGGAAAATGCGGTGAGCCTTCTTTCCAAAAGCGTCAGAAAAAAACTTTCAAAATGCAAAACCGAAGAAGAGTTTTTTGAAATTCTTTCAAAAACGCCGTATAAAGACGTTTCAAAAAAAGACTCGGATTTTGAAAAAGGACTTGAAGTTTTTCTTCACAGCTACTGTAAAAAAGAAATCAGATTTTCTTCTTATCCGCCGGCCGTTATGCTGTGCTTCCTTCTTCTTTCTCAGGACGAGACAACCGATCTTGTGAGAATAATCGAAGGTTGCAAATATGGCGTTCCGGCGCAGGAAATCAGAAAAAACCTCATCGGTATTGATGACTAAGGGGGTTGAATTCATTGGCAATTGAAAAAATGAAGTTCGTGAGGATAAACGGTCCCGCCTCACAGCTCAACAAACTTATCACCGCCTGTTGCGCAGACGGAAACTTTCATCCGGAATACGCCGGAAACTTCATCTCTCAGTCGATGGGCTATGCTCCGCTGAGTGAAGAAAACCCGTATTCCCAGCTTTTCGCAAACATCAAAGAGCTTGCCTCTTCGCTCGGGGTCAGTCTTGACGACGCAAAGAAAATTAAAGGAACCGTTGTTGACGACCGTGCAAAGGAGTACATAAGCTCCGTCGGAGAAACGCTCAACACTCTCGGAGAAGAACTTAAAAATCTTTCGGAACAGTACGACGCATGCATTGACGGAATTGAAAAATATTCTCACTTCACCGGGCTTAACGTTGGACTTGACGAAATTTTTGACTGCAAGTTCATCTGTCCGAGGTTCGGCTTCCTTCCGAAGGACGGCTATCTGAAGCTTACGAAAGGCTATGCGGAAAATCCGTACATCCTTTTCTGCCCCTGTTCTTCAAACGATGCGGGTTATTGGGGCGCATATTTCGCACCGAAGGAAAGGGAGGACGAAATTGACGGAATCTTCGCTTCGCTTCATTTTGAACGGCTTCACATTCCATCGGCGGTCGGAACCACGGACGACATAATCAAGAGCCTCAACGAAAACATTGAACTCATCAAGGTTCAGCAGGAAGAGCTAAATGAAAAAATCAAGTCCATTTGGGAAACAGAGGGCGAAAAAATCAAATCGCTTTATCTCAAACTTAAAGAACTCAACGCTGTTTTTGAACTGAGAAAATATGCGGTGCACCACGAAAAAAGCTGTTTCTTCGTCGGCTGGATTCCAGCTTCCGCCGAAAAGAAGTTCAAAAAGAGACTTGAAAAATATCCGGAATTCGTTACGGAAATTGAGGATCCGGAAAAGAATTCTTCTCCGCCGGTTCGTCTCAATAACTTCCTTTTCTCCCGTCCGTATACATACTTCGTAAAAATGTACGGCCTTCCGTCATACGGAGATATTGACATTACGGCGTTCGTCGCCGCAACGTATACGCTTCTTTTCGGAATCATGTTCGGCGACGTCGGCCAGGGCTTTGTTCTTGCCCTCGGCGGTCTGCTTGCATGGAAGCTCAAAAAGATTGAGCTTGGAAAAATTCTTGTTCCGTGCGGCGTTTCGTCAATGTTCTTCGGATTCATCTTCGGTTCAGTCTTCGGTTTTGAAGAACTTCTTGATCCGGTGTATCACGCAATGGGACTTGCGTCGAAACCGCTTTCGGTTATGGATTCGATCAACACGGTTCTCCTTTTTGCAATCGGAATCGGTGTTGCACTCGTTATCGTTGCGATCCTCATCAGTATAATCACAAACATCAAGAAGAAGAAAGTCGGAACGGCGCTCTTCTCCGAAAACGGTCTTGCCGGCCTTGTGGTTTATATCGGCGGTGCAAACCTTGCCTATTCCTTCATGGCGGGCAAAGGAATCTTCCCGACGAAAATCAGCACCGTGATGCTCCTTGTCGGAGTTGTGATTCTTTTCTGCAAAGAACTTCTTGCACCTGTTCTTGACGAAGGAAAGTTCAAAAAGCCGGACAGCATCGGCGACTTCGTTCTTCAAAATCTTTTTGAATGCATCGAGTACATTCTTTCTTATTTCAGCAACACGGTTTCCTTCCTTCGTGTCGGCGCGTTCGTAATCGTTCACGCAAGCATGATGATGGTTGTCTTCACTCTTGCCGGCGACACGTCAACAGTCAAAGGAATGATTGTTGTTGTTCTCGGAAACATCGTTGTCATTGCCCTTGAAGGCCTTCTTACGGGTATTCAGGGACTCAGACTTGAGTTTTATGAAATGTTCAGCCGCTTCTATGAGGGCGAAGGAAGACCCTTTGAAGCCGCAAAAATCAAACAGTAAACCAATTTTAAACTTATAAATCCAAATAAAAAATTTTTTAATATCGGAGGAAATTAAAATGACCGGTTTTCTTTATGCACTTGCAATCATCGTTCCCGCAGTAGGCCTTACCCTTTCGGCTTTCTTCACTTTCAAAAAGAGAATGGAAGGAAAGTCGGTAAAAAAAGCTATGAGAGTTAACCTTGCAACCTTCCTTGTTCTTATTGTTATGGTCAGCGTTTTTGCGTTTTGCGCTTCGGCTGAAACCGGTGCACCGGCAACCGACGTCGCCGCGGCACCGAGCACTTCGGACACTGCAGCAACCGCAGAAGCAACTGAAACCAAGACCCAGGCTAACGGTCTCGGCCTTCTTGCCGCAGGTCTTGTAACAGGTCTTGCCGGCATCGGCGGCGGTATTGCCGTTGCAGCAGGCGCACCGGCCGCAATCGCCGCAACGAGCGAAGACCCGAAGTCATTCGGTAAGAGCCTTATCTTCGTTGCCCTCGGTGAATCAATCGCCCTTTACGGTGTTGTTATTTCAATCCTTATTCTTAACAAGGTTTGATGATTTGAAATGCCGCTTTTTGCGGCTTTGGCTCAAAAAAGAAAAAGGCAGGGTAATATCATGAGAATGTTTCTTTTGAGCAGTGATGAAGACACGCTCACAGGCTTCAGGCTTGCCGGCGTCGAAGGCACGCTTGCCCTTTCCGAAGAAAGTCTGAAATCCGCTTTTCAAAAGGCGAGGGAGGACGAAACCGTCGGAATTGTTCTTGTAACAAGGTCGCTGTCGATTGCGTATCCGGCAACGATTCTCGAAGAAAAAAAGCGCGCCGGACTTCTCATCACCGAAATACCCGACATGAAAAATCCGAATGCGGGAACGGATTCGATTACTGCATATGTCCGTGACGCAATCGGAATTCAGGTCTGAGAAACGAGGGAATATAATGCTTAACCAAAACGACAAGATCGAGCGTTTTTCGGAAATCATCAACAAGAACGCTCTTGCTCAATGCAAAAAAATTGAAAAGCAGACCGAAAAGTTCAGAAAAGAGCAGCTCAAAGATCTTGAAAGCAAGGCGCAGGCGGAACTTCAAAGCCGTCTTGATTATGAGGCGCAGAGAATCACAACCCAAAAGGGAAGCAGAATTTCATCGCTCAACGCCGAAAGCAAAAAGAACCTTGCAAAAAAGAGAGAGGAAATCACTGCCGCCGTTTTTGAAAAGGTCAGAGAAAGACTTTCACAGTTTACAAAGACGGCCGATTACGAGGCTTTTCTTAGAAAAAGCATTGTTTCTCTCGTTGAAGAGATCGGTGACGGCGCAGTTATTTATGTCAGAGAGAGTGACCTTCCGCTTTGCAAAGAAAAACTTTCGGACATAAAGGGCGTTAAGGCTTTTGAAAAGAGCGAAAAAATCAAGCTCGGCGGTGCAGCGGCTTCAAACGGAGAAAAAACGGTTTTTGCCGTTGATTCGCTTGAAAGCAGAATCGCCGCTCAAAGAGAGCTGTTTTTGACTCAGTCTTCTCTTTCAATTGAATGACAGGCCTTCGAGGTGAGAAATAATGGCAACAGAAAATCTTATATACGGAATTAACGGTCCCGTTGTAACAATCAAGGGCAAGACCGACCTTTCAATGATGGAAACGGTTTATGTCGGCGACGCACGCCTTGCGGGCGAGGTTATCGGGATCGAAAGCGGAAAAACAACAATTCAGGTTTATGAAGAAACCGACGGCCTTTGCCCCGGCGAAAAGGTTTATTCAACCGGTTCGCAGATGTGCGTAACGCTCGGCCCCGGAATCCTTACCAATATTTTTGACGGAATCGAGCGCCCGCTTCCGGCTCTTGAAAAAGAAAGCGGCTGTTTCATTTCAAAAGGAATTTCAACCGCCGTTCTTGACGAGGAAAAGCAGTGGGATGTTCACATCACTGCCAAAGAGGGCGACAGCCTTTCAGGCGGACAGGTATATGCCGAAACGCAGGAAACGCCCGTAATCAAACATAAAATTATGCTTTCGCCGCTCCTTTCGGGAAAAATTGTTTCGGTCAAAAAGGACGGGCTTTATCGCGTGAATGACGTCATTGCCGTTCTTGAGGATGAAAGCGGAGAAAAGCATGAGCTGACTCTTTGCCAGAAATGGCCGATCAGAATTCCGAGACCGGTTCAAAAAAGACTTCCGGCCGAACGCCCGCTTGTCACCGGACAGCGTGTTATCGACACCCTTTTCCCCGTTGCAAAAGGCGGCGCGGCGGCAATCCCCGGCGGTTTCGGAACAGGAAAAACAATGACTCAGCACCAGCTTGCAAAATGGTGCGATGCAGATATCATTGTTTATGTCGGCTGCGGCGAGCGCGGAAACGAAATGACTCAGGCTCTTTCCGAGTTCACCGAACTTGTTGACCCGAAGAGCGGACGTCCGCTTATGGACAGAACCGTCCTCATCGCAAACACGTCGAATATGCCCGTTGCGGCCCGTGAAGCTTCAATTTACACAGGCATCACACTTGCCGAGTATTACCGTGACATGGGATACCACACCGCAATCATGGCCGACTCAACCTCACGTTGGGCGGAAGCACTCCGTGAAATTTCCGGCCGACTTGAAGAAATGCCCGCCGACGAAGGCTTCCCGGCGTATCTTCCGTCAAGACTTTCGGAGTTCTATGAAAGAGCCGGCTATATGAAGGTTCTTTCCGGCGGCGAAGGTTCGGTAACAATCATCGGTGCTGTTTCGCCGCAAGGTTCCGACTTTTCGGAGCCTGTTACTCAGAACACAAAGCGTTTCACACGTTGCTTCTGGGCTCTTGACAAATCGCTTGCTTATGCAAGACATTACCCGGCAATCAACTGGAACGACAGTTACAGCGAATATGTTCCCGAACTTGAAGAATGGTACCACGACAATGTCGGTCACGACTTTATCAAGTACCGTGAAGAGCTTTGCTCGATTCTTTACGAAGAAAGCTCGCTCATGGAAATCGTCAAGCTCATCGGTGCAGACGTTCTTCCGGACGACCAAAAGCTTACGATTGAAATTGCGCGTGTAATCCGCGTCGGCTTCCTTCAGCAGAATGCGTTCCACAAGGACGATACTTTCGTTTCGCTTGAAAAACAGCTTAAAATGATGCACGCAATTTTGCATCTTTATCACAAGTGTCGCCAAATCGTTGCACTTCAGGTTCCGATGTCAAAACTTATCGCAACCGGACTTTTTGATAAACTTGTAAAAATGAAATACGATGTTCCGAACGACAAGATAGAAATGCTTGACGATTACATTACGGAAATTGACAACACACTTGCTTCGTATCTTAATAAATAAGGAGGGATAACAATGATTATTGAGCATAAAGGTCTCAGCGAAATCAACGGCTCGCTTGTTATCCTTGAAGGCGTCAAAAAGCCCATGAACGAAGAGCTTGTTGAAATTGAACTTGAAGATAAAACAAAGCGCACCGGAAGAATCGTTGCGATTGAAGGCGACAAAGCCGCAGTCCAAGTTTTTGAAGGTACAAGAGGAATTTCAATGGTCAACACAACGACCGTCCTCACCGGAAAACCGATGGAAATGAAGCTTTCTCCGGAGATTCTCGGCCGTGTTTTTGACGGCCTCGGAAGACCGATTGACGGTCTCGGAGAAATTTTTCCGAAGAAAAGCCTCAACATCAACGGAAAACCGATCAACCCCGTTTCCCGTGTTTATCCGAAGAACTATATCAGAACCGGAATTTCCTCAATCGACTGCCTGACAACCCTCATCAGAGGACAAAAACTTCCGATTTTCAGCGGCTCCGGTATGAGCCATAATGAACTCGCAGTTCAGATTGTTCGCCAGGCTTCAATTGCGGATAACGACGATTTTGCGATTGTTTTTGCCGCAATGGGCGTAAAGAACGACGTTGCGCAGTACTTCCGTTCCTCGTTTGAAAAAGCGAACGTAATGGACAGGGTTGTAATGTTTCTCAATCTTTCAAACGACCCGATTATCGAAAGAATCATCACTCCGCGCTGTGCGCTCACCGCTGCGGAATATCTCGCATATGAACTCGGAAAGCATATCCTCGTCATTCTTACCGATATGACGTCGTACTGTGAAGCACTTCGTGAATTCAGCTCCTCAAAGGGTGAAATTCCCGGACGTAAAGGTTATCCCGGTTATCTTTATTCCGACCTTGCAACGCTTTACGAAAGAGCCGGAATTATTAAGGATTCGCCGGGTTCGGTAACTCAGATTCCGATTCTGACAATGCCCAACGACGATATCACCCATCCGATTCCCGACCTTACCGGTTACATCACCGAAGGTCAGATTGTTCTTGACAGAGGTCTTGACACAAAGGGCGTTTATCCGCCCGTCAACGTTCTTCCGTCGCTTTCACGTCTTATGAAGGACGGCATCGGTGCAGGCTATACCCGTGAAGACCATCAGGCTCTTGCAAACCAGCTTTTTGCCTCTTACGCAAAAGTTCAGGACGCAAAGGCACTTGCTTCGGTTATTGGTGAAGACGAACTTTCGCAGAACGACAAGCTTCTTATGAGCTTCGGTAAAGAGTTTGAACGCGTTTTCATCAATCAGGGTGAAAATGAAAACAGAACGATTGAACAGACGCTTGACCTCGGCTGGAAGCTTCTTTCAATGCTTCCGGACAGTGAGCTTGACCGTGTTGACGAGGCAATGCTTAAAAAGTATCTCAAAAGGTCATAAATTATCGGCTTAATAATTAATTGAGGTGAGAAACAAATGCCGCAGGTCTTTCCGACGAAAGCAAATTTAATGAGCACGAAAAAGTCCCTTGAGCTTGCCCGGCTCGGATACGACTTGATGGACAGAAAGCGTAACATTCTTGTCCGAGAGATGATGAACCTCATCGACGAGGCAAAGAATGTTCAGGAGAACATCGGCGAAGTTTATGAAAAGGCATATGCCGCATTGAGGAAGGCAAGCCTCACTCTCGGTGATTGTTCACGTTTTGCTGACGCAATCGAAATCAGCGATGACCTTAAAATTGATTATCGCAGCGTCATGGGCGTTGAAATTCCGACCGTTGAAACGACTGAAAAGAATATTGACGCAACATCGTTCGGTTTTTATCAAACAAATTCCGACTTTGACGAAGCGTGCGTCCTTTTCAGCCGGGTTAAAGTTCTCACTGCCGAACTTGCGGAAATTGAAAATTCGGTTTGCCGCCTTGCCGACGCAGTCAAGAAAACCCAAAAACGTTCAAATGCGCTTTCAAACATCATGATTCCCCGCCTTGAGGTCACTGTTAAATACATTACGGACGCCCTTGAGGAAAAGGAAAGGGAAGATTTTTCACGTCTTAAAGTCACAAAGAAAACAAAAGACAAAAAGGCAAAAAATGCCTGACGAACCGCCGCACGGAGTTCTCCGCGCGGCTTTTGTTTTCTGCGAAAAGCGAAGTGCTTCAAGGGCAGAAGGGTCACCGGGAATTATTGAAAAAAGCGGCTTTGCTCAGAAGATAATAAAAACAAAATGCATAACATATTTTTCAATCAGTCATTAATCTTTTGGCTTGACAAAGCGCAAAAAGCGGATATAATATGAATATGAAATTGAATTTCATTTTCATATTGGAGGTTCGCTATGAAAAAAACAACATATAAAACGCGTCAGCGTGCGGATATTATAGATTGCCTTCGTGAAAACTGCGAAACCGGGCTTACGATTGACGAAATTTCAAAAAAGCTTTCCGAAAGGGGAACGCCCGTCGGAAAAACAACCGTCTATCGTTACGTTGAAACACTCGTTGAAGAGGGGATTGTTCGCCGCTTTCCGAGAGAAGGCAAAAAAAGCGTTGTTTTTCAGTTCGTTGAAAACCCTCAGCACTGTTGCGAGCATATCCATGTACGGTGCAAAGAATGCGGAAAATTCGTTCATCTCGGCTGCGATTTTATGAAAGAGGCAAACGAACATCTTTTGAAAAACCACGGCTTTAAGGTTGACAACGAAAAAACGGTTCTCATCGGTCTTTGCGCCGAATGTATGAAAGGTGAAGAGGAAAATGGCTCTCATTGATTGCAAAAACGTTTCGCTCGGGTATGACAGCCATACCGTTGCGAAGAATTTGAATTTTGAAGTGAACAAAGGCGATTATCTTTGCATCGTCGGAGAAAACGGAAGCGGAAAAAGTACTCTCGTCAAGTCACTGCTCGGTCTCATTGAAACCGAAAGCGGCCATCTTCATATGGGCGACGGACTCAAAAAGCGTGAAATCGGCTATCTCCCTCAGCAAAGTGCGGCTCAAAAGGATTTTCCGGCTTCTGTTTTTGAGGTTGTTCTTTCGGGCTGTCTCGCTTCCAAAAAAGGAATTTTCTTTTCAAAGGAACTTAAAAATCTCGCTCGGGAGAACATGGAAAAGCTTGACATTCTTTCGCTCAAAGACAAATGCTACCGTGAACTTTCCGGCGGACAACAGCAAAGGGTTCTTCTTGCAAGGGCACTTTGCGCAACAAAAAAGCTCCTTTTGCTCGACGAGCCGGTGACCGGCCTTGATCCGGTTGTAACAGCCGATTTTTACCGCATAATCGAAAAAATCAACCGTGAATTTAAAATCACGATTATCATGGTGTCCCATGACCTTTATTCGTCGCTGAATTATGCAACGCATATTCTTCACATGAAAAAGGACGGTGCGTTCTTCGGAACGGTTGAAGAATATCTTGAAAGCGACGTTTACAAAGCTTTTTCCGGAGGTGAGAAAAATGCCCGAAGCGATTAATCTGATTTTGACTCAGCCGTTTTTACAGCGTGCGCTCGTTGCGGGCGTTCTGATTTCGCTTTGCGCCGCACTTCTCGGCGTCAGCCTTGTTTTGAAACGCTTTTCAATGATCGGCGACGGACTTTCTCACGTCGGCTTCGGAGCGCTTGCAATTGCCTGCGCCGCAAATATCGCTCCGCTTTATTTTTCGCTTCCGATTGTTGTCATTGCGGCGTTTCTTCTTTTAAGAATGAGCGAAAACGGAAAAATTAAGGGTGATGCCGCAATCGCTCTCATTTCAACCGGCGCTCTCGCCGTCGGTGTAATGGTAACGTCGCTTACAACGGGAATGAACGTTGATATCTATAATTATATGTTCGGAAGCATACTCACAATGAGCAACGCCGACGTTGCGTTGAGCGTTGTTTTGAGTGTTGCGGTTCTTGTTCTTTATCTCGTTTTTTACAACGAAATTTTTGCCGTGACATTCGATGAAAGCTTTTCAAAAGCAACCGGAACAAAGGTTGGAGCGTATAATATGCTTATTGCCGCACTTACGGCGGTGACGATAGTAATCGGAATGAGAATGATGGGCGCCCTGCTCATTTCGAGTCTTATCATTTTTCCGGCGATTACGTCAATGCGTATTTGCAAAAGTTATAAAAGCGTTATTGTTTCAAGTGCGGCGGTTTCGGTTGTCTGCTTCATTTCGGGACTTCTCGTTTCAATTCGTTTTGAAGCTCCGACGGGAGCGAGCGTTGTGTGCGTGAATATTTTTGCGCTTGCCGTTTTTTCGCTTCTTCGTGCCGTTTTCAATTCGTCACACTTAAAAGTCGGCGGAAAAAAAGTTTTTGCCGTTTTGATTGCCGTTGTTTCGGCGGCGGTTCTTTTCGCCGTTCCGCTCACGGGTACGGTTAATGTTTATAAAAAAGAAAAGGTAAGCGTTGTTGCGGCAACGTTTGCGCCGTATGATTTTGCAAGGCAGATTGCCGGCGATGACGCAGAGGTAACAATGCTTCTTGCGCCGGGTGAAGAAAGCCATACCTTTGAGCCGACCGCCTCGGATATTATGAAAATTGAGCAATGCGACGTTTTTGTTTATGGCGGCGGTGAAAGCGACGAATGGGTGAAGTCGATGCTTTCTTCGATTGACACCGAAAAAATCTCGGTTGTCCGGATGATGGACGTGACCGAAAATCTCAAAGAGGAAACGCTTGAGGGTATGGAGATTGAGGAGGAGCATGACAGCGAGGAAGAGGAGTATGACGAACACGTTTGGACGTCTGTGAAGAACGCAGAAAAAATCGTGAAGGCAATTTCCGCCGCACTTTGCAGCCGTGACGAAGAACACCGTGAAGCTTATGAAAGGCGAACAACGGAGTATCTTTCAAAGCTCTCAAAGCTCGACGAAGAATTTGAAGCCTTTTCAAAGGAAGCGAACGGCTGTCATTTTGTTGTCGGAGACCGTTTTCCGTTTAAGTATCTTGCCGACGAATATTCGCTGAAATTTTTTGCGGCTTTTCCCGGCTGCTCGGCTCAAAGCGACGCAAACCCTTCAACGATTGCCTTCCTTTCACAAAAGATTAAAGAAGAAAAAATTCCGGTTGTTTTCAAGGTTGATCTCAGCACGGGCTCGGTTGCAAAATCAATTTCGGAGAGCACCGGCGCAAAGGTTATGACGCTTTATTCCTGCCACGTTATTTCCTCCGATGACTTCAAAAACGGAGAAACCTATCTTTCACTCATGGAACACAACCTTTCGGCTCTCGAAAGCGCGCTTCCCCGAAAAAGTTAAACAATTGTTTTTTCTCTTTACAAATCGGTTTTTATGTTGTATAATACTTTCGCCGAAGCAAAATGATTGCACGGCAAACTCTGCCGCCGATTTTTGGCGGTTACATAAAAACCGGGGGTGTGAATGTTTTCCCGGTTCATTAAACGGAGGTTATTATCATGACTAAAAAAATCACTGCCCTTGTGCTTGTGCTTGCCGTTGTTGTTTGCTGCTTCTCGGCTTGTGCTCTCACTCCGGACAAAAAGATTCTCGGTTCCTGGAAAGATTCAACCGGCGTTGTCGGCCTTGAATTCAAAGAAGGCGGCGTTTGCAAAATCAGCGGTAACGCAGCGGCAATTTCTTCCGCCCTTTCCGCTTTCAGTGTTGACAGCGAAGGAACTTACACAATCGTCAAGGATGAAGCGACTAAGGAATATCACCTTACTCTCAACTTCAACTTTGTCATTTCGGTTAAGCTTGAATATGTAATTACCGACATTTCAAAGGATGTCCTTACCCTTACATCCGTTGAAAGCGGCAAGGTTTACTCCTTCGTTGCGGACAACGGAACAACAACAAGCTCGGCTCCCGCTTCCGATTCTTCGGCAAGTGACTCTTCGGCAGCCGCATAATTCAAAGCAAAAGCAAAACATTCGTTTTCGGACCGGGTCGGAATCGGCTCGGTCCGTTTTTCAAATTTTTGATCGGAGGAAAAGAAAATGACAAAAAGCACAAAGATCATCATTGCCGTGATTTCCGCAACCCTTGTTATCTGCCTTTCCGTGATTATCGGAGTCAGCGTTTCTCACAACAAAAAGAAGGATCCCGGCGCTGTTACGGTTAATCCGTCCGCTTCCGTCTCCGATTCCGACGTTTCCACGACTTCTCTTCCGACCGAAAGCACAACCGTCGCACCGACACTCAGCGAAATGCTCGTCGGAAAATGGATGGACAGCGCACAGATGAGCGGATATGAATTCTTTTCCGACGGAACGGTAACCGTAACATACGTTAATCTCACCGTTCCCGTCATTGACCTTCCGATCAACGGAACGGCGAACGGAACTTACACCGTGAGCGGGAACACCGTGACGGTCAAGTTTTCAATCTATGCAAGAACAATCAGCAAAACCTTTGAAGCGACCGTTGTTCCGGGCAATGAACTCACACTCAAAAACACGAAGGACGGCGACGTTTCAACTTATGCCTTTGTGAAAAAGGAGGAAAAAACAACCGCTTCAACAACAACTCCGCCGGCTCAGACAATCAGCGGAGGTGAAATTGTCGGAGCGTGGGAAAACGGCGACGCAAGCATCAAATACGGCTTCAACAGCGATTCAACCGTTGACATCAGCTTCAATCAGGGAGAAATGAGCAGTGTTTCCTCCGGTGTCCTCAACGGAACATACAAGGGAATCTATATGACGAACGACAATAAGCTCACCGTTCAGTTCATGATGAATGAAAAGAAGGTTACTCAGGAACTGACATATTCGATTTCCGGAAACACGATGAGCCTCACCGAAAACAGCGGAGAAACAACTCTTCTTGTCAGAGGCGGAGCGGGTTATAATACTTCGAGCACTGCATCCGATCTCATCGGAAAATGGACGGACGGTGCAAACATGAGCGGTTTTGACTTCAAGCAGGGCGGTTCGGTTGACGTGACTTATGTCAATTTTACCGTTCCCGTAATCAATATGCCGATAAACGGAACTTACTCCGGAACATATTCCGTATCCGGCGGAAAGGTGACGGTCAATTTTTCAATCTACGGAAAAACGGTTATCGATTCGTATGAATTTTCCGTTGCCGGAGACACGCTTACCCTTAAAAACGTCGAAAACGGAGACATCACAACATACAGGAGGGCTTCATGATGACGGAAAAAGAAAAAGTATATGCCGCACTTGATGAACTCGGAATCGAATATAAAGCCATTGACCACGAAGAAGTTCACACGATTGAAGAAATGGATGCTCTCGGAATTTTTACAGACGGCGAGGTTTGCAAAAATCTTTTTCTTCGCAACGCAAACGGAAAAACGCATTACGTTGTTTCGATGCTCAAAAACAAGCATCCGGACATTCAAAGCACAATTCGTTCCCAGCTCGGTTGTTCAAGGCTGAGCTTCGGATCGGACGAAAGGCTGATGAAACACCTCGGACTTAAGCCCGGAGCGGTTTCTCCCTTCGGAATCATCAACGATGAAGACCATGACGTAAACCTTGTTTTTGACAGCGAACTTAAAAAAGTTGACGGTTTTGTCGGCTTTCATCCGAATGACTGCACTTCCTTCGTCTGGATAAAATTCAGCGACCTTTTGAAGTTCATCAAGCATTACGGAAACGACGTTTATTATATTGACTGCTGAAACATAATTACCGACCCTTTTTCATATTAATTGAAAAAAGGTCGGTGATTTTTTATGATGAACTATGTTTGGCCGGTGATGGTTCTTTTTGCGTTCTTTGCGAGCGTCGTGACCGGAAACATGAGTGCGCTTTCAAAGGCGGTTATTCAGGGCGGACAAGACGCCGTTTCGCTCCTTCTTCGCCTTGTTTCAATGCTTTGCCTTTGGGGCGGAATAATGGAGATTGCCGAAAAGTCCGGGGTGACCGCCGCTTTTTCAAAGCTGCTTTCCCCCGTGATGCGGCTCATTTTTCCGAAGCTCAGAAAAAACGAATATGCGCTTGAAGCGATTTCCATGAATATCACGGCGAATATTCTCGGTCTCGGAAACGCCGCAACTCCGCTCGGACTTGAAGCGATGAGACGGCTTCAGCTCGTCAATGAGGATACGAACAGGGCAAGCGATGAAATGGTTGTTTTCGTTGTGATGAATACCGCCGCAATGCACGTTATTCCGACAACGGTTGCAACACTTCGCGGCCAGTACGGTTCGCAAAGTCCGATGGCGATTATGCCGGCTTCGATTTTAACTTCCGCCTGCGCTCTTTTTGTTGCGGTCTTTTTTGCAAAACTCGGAAACAGATTGGGGAAAAGAAAAAAATGACGGATATTATCGGATATTGGGTTCTTCCGCTGACGGTTGTTTTGATTGTCGGATTCGGCCTTTTCAAAAAGGTGAAGGTTTTTGATTGCTTCATGCAAGGGGCAAAAAAAGGACTTCTTACGGTTTATGACCTTCTTCCGACGATTACCGGTCTTGTCGTTGCGGTGACGATGCTCAAAGAAAGCGGCGCAATGGAAATGATTGCAAAAGCGTTTTCACCGCTTGCGTCGCTTCTCGGCGTTCCCGAAGAAACCGTACCGATGGCGCTTCTCAGTCCGATTTCCGGCGGAGGTTCGCTTTCGCTTTTTGAATCCGTTCTCAAAAGCGATGGACCTGACTCTTTTCTTGGCCGGGTTGCCTCGGTTCTCATGGGTTCAACGGACACGACCCTTTATGCCGTTACGGTTTACTATTCGGCCGTCGGAATCAAGAATACCCGTCACACGCTTTATGCGGGTCTTGCGGCGGATTTTGCGTCGTTCGTTTTGTCTCCGTTTTTTGTGACGTTGACTCTCGGACGCTGAAAGACGAAAATCAATCAATTTTTTCTTGCAATAAATGCGTTGTTATGATAAAATGTAATCGGCAATATGCACTTTTGCATACTGTTCGGATTTATAAATATGGGAGTTGAAAAGATATGAAGTGCAGTTTTTGCGGCCACGAACTTGATCCGGGTTCAAATTTCTGTCCCGAATGCGGAACAATGATGAGCGTTGACGAAGAAGTTCCCGCAGTTTCGCAAGAGCAGAAGTATGAGCCTGACAGTGCCGAAGCATATTCAAAAGAAGAGGGTGTGAATGAGCCTTCTTCCGCCGAATCGGACGAAGAAGAACTTCTCGTTCCCGAATATGTTCCGCATACAGAGGACGCTTTTGAAGATTATAATACCATTCGCCGAAACGAAGAAGAAGCCGAAGCTGCGAAGGAATCCGAAAAACAGACGGCCGATGAAGAGGACGACCCCTTTGCGGAGCTTCATCCGGATTCAAAGCCCGTTTCCTTCAAAGAAGAAAAGAAAGAAGAACCGAAAGAAGTTTCGTCTTTTGACGATGACGATGATATGTATGTCAAACCGTCGAAGAGCAAAAAGGGCGGCGTAACGATTGCCGTTTTGGTTGTTGTTCTTGTTGCTGTGATCGCCGGCGGAGCTTATGCCGTTAAAAAGAACGGGGGAGACATTCTTTCTGTTTTCAAAAAGCCGAGTATAAGCAGTACTTCGGATTCATCGGATACCTCCGAAAGCACCTCCTCAAGTACCTCCTCAAGCACCTCGGAAAGCACGACCGAAAAGAAAACAACCGAAGAAAAATCAACGGACAAAACGACCGAGAAAGATTCAAAAGAATCAACAACGAAAAAGGACGAAAAAACAACCGGAAAGGAGAGCACAACGAAGGCTCCGACTTCATCGGAAACAACACGTCCGGCTCAAACAACAAAAACCGATTCGACAACAACCCGTCCTTACACAACGACAACAACTCACGCTTACACAACAAAGCCTCAGAATACAACAACGCATACATACACAACCCGTCCGGCAACAACTTCTTCTCCTGCAACAACGGCGGAAACGCTCAAAAAGCCGACAAAGTATTATTCTTCTGCCGTGACGAGATACGCTTCCGAAAACGGAATTTCAATCAGACTCAGACCGTCGCTTTCGTCTTCGGTCAGAGCGTCGATTTCCGTCGGCGGCGAGGTTAAGGTATATGCCGAAGAAAACGGTTTCTATTATGTTTACTATGCACGCTACGGCGTTTACGGTTGGGTCAACGGAAAGTATCTTTCAAAGGAAAGACCCGTTGCCGACAGCGAAGTCAAAGTTTCCGGCGTTGTTAAGCCCGACAAGACTTATTCAACCGTTGAAACAAAAACAGTAACAACGTCCGACGGACTCAGACTCAGAAAAGGCCCCGGAACGAATTATGACACAATCCGCTTCCTCGGAAAGGGCTATCCCGTTGCCGTCAAGGGAACGAGCAGCAAGAACCCCGGCTGGGTATATGTTACTGACATCACAAGAGGTGTTTCGGGCTGGGTCTCGGCGGCATATATTAAATAATTATTTCCAACAGATAAAAAGGAGAAAATTTGATGATTACGTTAAAAACACGCTGGACAGAAAGCGCAATGTGCGAAAAACCTCTTCAGGAATATCCGCGTCCTCAAATGGTTCGTGAAGATTGGGTGAACCTCAACGGAATGTTTGATTATGCGGTGACTTATGCGAACACCGATTGGTGTGAGGAATATGAGGGAAAAATCCGCGTTCCGTTTGCGATTGAGAGTTGTCTTTCCGGCGTTTGCAAAAGAATCACCAAGGACGACCGCCTTTGGTACAGAAAAAAATTCACACTTCCCGAATCGTTCAAAGGAAAGCGTACTTTGATTCATTTCGGTGCGGTTGACTGGGAATGCAAGGTTTACGTCAACAAAAAACTTGTTGCTTCCCATATCGGAGGCTACTGCCCATTCTCCGCAGACATCACCGACGTACTCAAAGACGGCGAAAACGAACTTGTTGTTTGGGTATACGATCCGACCGATGGCGGCTGGCAGAACAGAGGAAAACAGGCAAGCTATTCTCACGGTTTCTGGTACACTTCAACTTCCGGAATTTGGCAGACAGTTTGGCTTGAGGCCGTTCCCGAAAATTACATAAAGAGCTATAAGCTTACTACCGATATCGACGCAGGCGTTTTGAAAATCAAAACCGACGTTATCGGAAACGGAGAACTTTACATTAAAGTTTTCGACGGTGAAACCGTTGTTTCCGAAAAAGCAATCACTGCCGACGACGAAGTTGAAATTAAGGACGCAAAGCTTTGGTCGCCGGAAGATCCGTTCCTTTATGACTTTGTTCTCACGCTCAAAAACGGTGAATCTGTCGATACCGTAAAAGGCTATTTCGGCATGAGAAAGTTCAGCATCGGTCAGCACGACGGCTATGCAAGACTTTTCCTCAACAACAAGCCGTATTTCCAAAAAGGTCTTCTTGACCAGGGATATTGGAGCGACGGCGGCCTTACTCCGCCGTGCGACGAAGCGATTGTTTATGACATTGAGACGATGAAACGTCTCGGCTTCAATATGCTCAGAAAGCACATCAAGGTTGAACCCGATCGCTGGTATTACCACTGCGACAAGCTCGGAATGATTGTTTGGCAGGACATGGTCAGCGGAGGAAAAGAGCTTGACGTGATTCATGCCGGTGTAATACCGAACATTCAGGGCTTTCTCAGTCCGCTGTTTTATTCCTCGCTCAAGGATAACAAATATTCAACCTTTAACCGCGACAGAATCGAGTGGAGAACTCAGTTTGAGGAAGAACTTTTTGAAATGATCGATTCTCTTTATAACCACACCTCAATCGGTTGCTGGGTTCCGTTCAACGAGGGTTGGGGACAGTTTGACGCAAAAAGAATCGGCGACGCCGTGAAGAAAAAAGACCCCTCAAGAATCGTTGACCACGCAAGCGGCTGGTACGACCAAAAGGGTTGTGACCTCAGAAGTATTCACCGTTACATTCTTCCCGTTACTGCTCCGAAGTATGACGGAAGACCGTTCGTTCTCAGCGAGTACGGAGGATACAGCCAGATTCTTGACGGCCACGTTTGGAACAAACAAAAGTCTTTCGGCTATCAGATGTATAAGAGCAAGGAAACGCTCACAAACGCTTACAGAAAGCTTCATGAAAACCAGGTTATCCCGGCAATGAAAAAGGGACTTTCCGCAACGGTTTACACTCAGGTTTCGGACGTTGAGTTTGAAGTTAACGGAATGCTTACTTACGACCGTGAAATCGTCAAAATTGATGAGGACGTTGTCAGAGCAATTAACGAAAAACTCACGTTCTGAAAAACATAACAGAAATTTATTTCGGCACATTCCGCAAGGGGCGTGCCAAAAAGAACGGAACTGCCGATTTTGAGGCAGTTCCGTTCTTTTCGGCTCCTTATCCGGCCGTCATTGAAAGAAGGCGCTTCATTTCGCAAAGGAGCTGCTTTTGCGATTCAATCATTTCGCAAAGAAGTTCACGAAGCTCGGGGCAGAGGCAAAATCTCAGTGCATTTTTGTTCATGCATATTCCGCCTTCAATGTGAGGAATCATTTGACGGATAAAATTTGCGTTGAGACAGTTGTCGGTGCAGGCGCAGCCCATTCTGTCAAACATTCTCCGGCTGATTTTTTCAAACTGTCTTTCGTAAAGGCAGACATCACACTCGCAGTTTTTGCATTTTTCGCATTTGCAAAGCATTTTCTTCATTTCTTCAATTCCGCAGGTCATTTCTGCAATGATGCCGTTTGCGGCGTCCTGAAGCGGAATGCAGGTTGTGTATTTCAAAAGATTTTCCGCCGCTTTTATTGCCGCTTCATGGTGAGGTATCATTTGAGCAATAAACGTTTGAGAGATACTTTGGCAACTTTTTGCGCCCGTCATTTCTTCAATCATACAATCGAGAATATCATAAAAGTCCGAAAGATATGCTTTTGTCACACAGCTCAGTTCATATTGCCTGTTCATTTAATCACCCTCCTTTTCATTATCATTTTATTCACAAAGAAGTTTTGAGTTACCGCTTTGAAATGCCGAAAAAATGTGATAAAATGAAAGCGGTGATAAAATATGTTTAAAAAACTTTTTCCGTATGAATACGTCAAAGACGTCTTCTCGATAGACTTTGAAAAGCTTCGTCTGCTCGGCTTCAAGGGTATAATCTTTGACATTGACAACACGCTTGTTTTTCAGGACGAAGACGCAACAAAAGAGGTTGAGGAGCTTTTTGAAGCACTTCGCTTGCTCGGCTTCAAAACGGTTATCCTTTCAAACAACGGCGAAGAGAGGGTGAAACGCTTTTTGAAAAATATCGACTCGCCGTACATCTGCAAAGCGTACAAGCCGTTCAAGAGCGGCTACCGAAAAGCAATTTCGATTATGGGTCTTAAATCCGATGAGGTTCTTTTTATCGGCGACCAGCTTTTTACCGATGTTTTCGGCGCAAACAGAAGCGGAGTTGCAAGCGTACTTGTTTCCTTTATAAAAAAGGACGGGGTAAAGCTGCAGTTCAGAAGAAAGCTTGAAGAACGTGTCCTTCGGAAATACCGAAAAAGCGCAGAGCTTCAAAACAGGCTCGGCGGCATTGAAAAAAGTTAAAGATAAAACGAAAAAAATTTTCAAAAAAGGCTTGACAAAACGCAAAAAATAGATATAATAATGATAACGATTATCGTTATTAACTAATGAAAGGAGCCGGAAGATGCTGAAAAACAGTCGTCAGCGTGATGCGATTCTCAACTCTCTCCGTTCAAGAAAAGATCACCCGACCGCTGAACAGCTTTTCTTTGACCTGAAAGGGGAGTATCCCGCGCTAAGTCTTGCAACGGTATACCGCAACCTCAAGGTTCTTGAAAGCGAAGGAAAGCTGATTAAATTCCACACGGAAATCGGCGATCGTTTTGACGCCGACGTGAGCGAACATTATCACTTCAACTGTCTCCTTTGCAAAAAGATAATCGACCTCAAAATCGAGAACGGCGAAGGACTGTGCACGTTGTTCAAAGATTTTGACGGAGAAATCCGTTCGTGCAATCTTCAGCTTTTCGGAATCTGCCCCGAATGCAAAAAAGCCGAAGATTCAAAAAACAAAATCAGCATATAAAAATTATTTTTTGGAGGTTTATGTTATGAAAAAGTATTATTGCCCCGTATGCGGTTACGAAACCGACGACCCGACCGAAATCTGCCCGATCTGCAAAGCAAAGATGAAGGTTCGTGAAGAAAACACTGTTACCTGGGCTGCAGAGCATATTGTCGGAGTCGGCAAGGACGCACCGGAAGAGATTATCGAAGGTCTTCGTGCAAACTTCAACGGCGAATGCACCGAAGTCGGAATGTATCTTGCAATGGCAAGAGTTGCTCACAGAGAGGGTTATCCCGAAATCGGTCTTTACTGGGAGAAGGCTGCTTACGAAGAAGCCGAACACGCAGCAAAGTTTGCGGAGCTTCTCGGCGAAGTTGTTACCGACAGCACCAAGAAGAACCTTGAAATGAGAGTTGCCGCAGAAAACGGCGCAACCCTCGGCAAAACCGAGCTTGCAAAGAAGGCGAAGGAACTCGGCCTTGACGCAATCCATGACACCGTTCATGAAATGGCTCGTGACGAAGCCCGCCACGGCAAGGCATTTGAAGGCCTTCTCGGCAGATATTTCAAATAATTACGGAGGAACGCAACATGAAACACGTTTGCCCCTGCGGCTATGTTTATGACCCCGAACTCGGCGATCCCGATAACGGCGTAGCTCCCGGCACAGCTTGGGAGGACGTTCCGGAGGACTGGGTTTGCCCCTGGTGCGGACTCGGCAAGGACGCATTTGAGGAAGAATAAGCAATAAGTAAAGTTAAAGCCTGTCGCTGAAAACGCGGCAGGCTTTTTTATATGTAAAGGCGAACTGTGGGTGTGAGCGGCTCGCCTTCACTTTCTTGGCGAATTAATTATTAGTACCAAATCCAGCCAAAGAGAATAATTACAATAAGCAATTGAGATAATGAAAGTTTAACATTAACCTTACAAGTATCTGTAACGGTGTTGCCAAACTCGTCCGTAACGGTACAGGTAATTGTAGAGCTACCTGAGCCGCGTTTGGTCGCCGTTACCTTGCCGTTATCATCAACGGTTGCAACCTTGGCATTTGATGAAGAGTACTTGACAGTATACTTTACGCCCTCATCTGCATTAATTTGAGGCTTAAGCGTCGTTGATTTCTTGTAGTTCAATTCAATATCGCCGATTGAAACAGATTCTACGCCATTAGACTTAAGAACACTAACATCAAAATTTTCGTTATTCTTTGACGAGCCCTTAATATCAATTTTGCTGTCCTCTGCTACAACCTTTACTTCTCTAAAGCCTTCTTTGATTTCATAGACTTTTGGATTCATTTCGTCATGTTCAAAGATTTTTATCGATTCATCTTTTCCATTAATACCGTTGATGATAATGTTGTTACCTGAATAAGACAGAGAAACATCACAATTTGCTGCGCCTTCTAAAATAACGGTATTATACACATTATCCTTTGAACTAAGAGCTGTAGAATATTCCATATTATTGCCGATAACATAAACGCCATCATCACCTATTGCAATGCAATCAGCGTTTTTAGAGGATACTGAGCCATAGATTTTATTTGTTTTGACAGATACATCCATATTATCATTATCTGATTCAAAATAATATGATTTGCTGTGATCAACTTCAAATACGAATTCAGCAGCTGCAGGGGTTCCGTCCGCTGTATCTCTTACAATTCTATGAACAGAAAGGATATCCATGTTACTTTGAAATTTTCCATCGATGATTGATATTGTCTCGCCGTTAGCATTTGTTACGGTTATATTACTGCTTGCAACTATAGATACCTCATCAGTTGTTTGATTATAACTGTATGAGTTATAACTGATTTTCATATCATTATTAGGACCGTCAATATCAATCTTGTCAAAAGCTGACATATCGTTATAAATTTCAAAGCCCACTGCATTTTCATTGCCATTTACAATGCAAGATGTATAACTTGAATTAACTTTAATAATTACATCTCTATAGGGATAACGATTATCATAAGCGGTAATACTGAAACTACCATCTGAATTTGTTTTACAATTTAGTGCTACTATTGCATGTCCAAAGCTATATGTATAATAACAGAAAAGGAAAGGCTCACCTTTCTGAGCAGTTGAAACGAGTTTTTTAAGACCAGGCGTCCATGATGAAGGATAATAATCTCTGTTGTAGTAAGACGAGGAATTTCTTATATAACCGATTTTCTGAGAAACCATATAATAATTGATAGCACTCATAATATTTTTATCGGTCGACGGAGATTTAACATCCCACAATGTCTTTGCTCCATTATCGAAATTTTCATTAAATCCAATTTTATTCTGATAATCAAGAACCGCCGCTGCTGCCATTCCGTAGCATGATCCACCCCAACTGCTGTACATCAATTCTTGAACACTACTTATCGTTGAAGATGAAGAGTTGTCATATTTTTTGATATATGAGACAAGTTTATTATAATCAGACTGAGTCATATAATAATTACCGCCTGACCACGATGTCACAAAATTTGATTGTGAATTTGAAAATTTGAATCTGTTACTCTGAGTAAATTCCGGCTGATTGCCTTTCCATACGGCGTAATACGTTGCATTAGTTGTGGGCTTCAATGTTGTAACTCCGTTTGTTGCTGAGCTTGAACTTGACCATCCGGAATATTCATATCCTTTTCTTGTAGGTATCGGTAAAAGAAAAGACCTTCCTTTTATGGTTAAAACCGATGTGGGGGATACCGTGCCGACACCTGCCTCTAATGTAGTTTTGATGGTGACCACATTGAATATATTCCGATTGTCATTATCATGCACTATCATATAATATGTGCCCGGTAATTTTGCTGCTTTTTTCAATGTAAATAAACCTTTTTCAGTTGGCTTCAGTTCAACATAATCTGAGTTGCTTGGACTTTGTTTTGAACCAAAATAATATGTTAACTTTTTGGTGTTATCAGCAATATAATAATTGATTTCTTGTTTATCATCAGTGTTATTGGATCCCATACCTAAAATCAAAGGCTTGGTTACATCTTCAACTTTTTGAATTAATTCTGGGTATGCCCCATTTTTTAAACTCCAATAATCATCAAAATCAAATCCACTAAACGAGGCTGTATTTGAAAAATCACTGATTTTTTTTAGTTTGTCTAAAATGCCATTATCGCCTTTTCCACGTCTGCATCCAACAGAATTTGAGCCATAATAACAATTTGTTATATCAGCCGAAGATATTTTAGGCGCACAACCCCAAAAAATTCCTGTGTTGATGTTCTCTGAAGAGCTAATATTTTCTCGAGTTATTTTAATACTTCCCATATTATATACATTATTAAGAGATGGCTTCTCAGACATACAAATACCAATCAATCCGCCAATATTGGCTGTATCCTCCGATGTAGCTGTAGTATCCCTAATGCTAATATTTCCAGTATTATATAAATTATTTAGTATACATATGTTATCATCCAAATCGCTATCACATAGTTGTATTAATCCACCCGCGCTATAATATGTTAAGTCACCGCTGACTTCGATGTTTCCCTCATTGCAAAGACTTAATTCACATGTATCTTTTATGTCTGACAGACTGCCCAAAGCGCCGCCAATTGAACAATATCCAGAGGTTGTTTTTGGCATATCTGCATTGACAACCGATATGTCTCCATAGTTTTTAAGGCAAGAGTATTCTCCTATATTTTCTGCCATCAAAATAGTTCCTGCGACACTTACACGATAGTGTGGATTAATAATTTTGATATCGCCATAGTTTTCTATAGTTCCTTCAGTAGTTGCGTAAACGGCTACTCCAGCAATTTCCGATGCTGAACACGACTGTGAAAGATCAACGGTAATATTTCCATAATTAGCACAAGAATTTATTTTAATCTTAGTATAATTATCACCTAAAATACCGCCGACCAAGCACCCCATGTATTTTGTCTCTTTAGCAATCGATTTTACATTGATGTTTCCATAATTGTAACAGTTGGAAATACTGCCTGAAATATTTCCTGGATAATGTGATAGTATACTACCAACTTTTCGAGTACTGGAAACAGTTGCATTAATCTCGCCATAATTTGTACAGTTGGTAATATCTAAAAAATGATTACTATAATATACAATACCCGAAGATTCAACTTTTCCATAATTATAACAATTCTGTATATATCCATCCATATAATAAGCAATTCCAGCACCTGCTATATCACCATAATTGATGCAATTCCTAATTATATTGTATTTTGATGGATTAGAGTAACTGCCAGACTTAGAATAAGCTTCTCCAACAATGCCGCCCGCAACACCAGCTAATTTATTTAGATTAACAAAAATATTATTAAAAGTGCAATTATATGATGCAACGCCAACTATGCCGCCAAAGATGGCGTTTTGTTTTAACCCGGAACTATATCCATTTTTTATTATACAATTTTCTATGGTGCTATTTGTGGCAGTTGCAGCAATAGTTCCATAAACTACCTTATTCCTGTATTTGTATTCACCTTCATTAGAAACATTAATATTCACTTTGACGTTTTCAAAACTTAAATTCTTAATACTTGCATTTGAAATATGTGCGAAAAGTCCAAATGACTCAACGGAAGGTTTGCTATTGTTTATGGCATTCGTATCTTTGTCGAATGAAAGTGATTTAATTGAAAAGCCATTACCATCAAATGTACCGGAAAAATACTCATCATTGTCGTTCTCATAAAAGTATGATCCGTCTTTGGTTGCTTCTGCATATCTTTGCGAATCTCCTATAGGAGTCCAATTACTAATGCCGGATAAATCTATATCATTCATCAATATGTAATTGGCTGATAAGTTATTGTTGATTGAAATAAGATCATTAACTGTTTTGATTTCTATTAAATTGTTTGAGCCTGCCCCAAATGCAATCGTACCGGTAAACGAAACAGTACTAAAAATAAGCAATATGGCAAGCAGTAAAGATGTGAATTCTTTTGCTCTTTTCATTCCGTTTTATCCTTTCGATTTTTTTTCGTGTGGTTTATCCTTTCTACCTTTCAACCCTCCTAAAAATAAAAAAAGTGTGTGCAAACCGAAGAATGCACACACGAAAAATACAAACTTCGTTTTGCTACCACACAAAAAACTTAATCACAAACCGTCAATAAAGAAGCACGCGAAAAAGGAAGCTTGCATTTTTACCTATAGTAAAAACGCCAACTTCTCTATTAACGGATTTTAAAATTTTTTGTGTGGTACCCACATTATACCACCCTTCACCCTCTTTTTCAACCCCTAAAAGAATATCCAATCCGAAAATACGCACACATTTTTGCATACCACGCACCTTTTTTGAATACCTTTATCACGGAGGTGCATACATATGAAAATTGCAATCGCAGGCTACGGAAATCTCGGAAAGGCGGCGCTTGAGGCGGTTTTGGGCGAAAAGGACGTCTCTTTTGTCGGCGTGTTCAGCCGAAGAAAAGCCGAAAACCTTGCCCTTCCGAACGGCGTTTCGGCATACCCATTCTCACGGATAAGCGAGTTCAAGGGAAAAATCGACGTTGTTCTCAACTGCATGGGAAGTGCAAGAGACCTTCCGCAAACAACGCCTTACCTCGCTTCTCTTTTCAATGTTGTCGATTCGTTTGATACCCATTCGAGGATAGGTGAGCATTTTGAAAAAACGAATATTGCCGCAAAAAAGGCCGGAACAACCGCCGTTGTCAGCGTTGGGTGGGATCCCGGTCTTTTTTCACTTTCACGCCTTTATATGAAAAGCGTTCTCGCAGAGCCGAGTGTGCATACCTTTTGGGGAAGGGGCGTGAGCCAGGGGCATACCGACGCAATCAGAGAAATCGACGGTGTGCTTTTTGCCCGTGAATATACCGTTCCGGTCGAGGCGGCCGTTGAAGCGGTACGAAGCGGAAGGAGCGAAAACCTTTCCGAAAAACAGCTTCACCGAAGAATCTGTTACGTTGTTCCGAAAAAGAACGCCGACACCGCCGCGATTGAAGCAAAGATAAAAAATATGCCCGACTATTTCAAAGGTTACGAAACGACCGTGAACTTCATCACCCTCGATGAGTTTTTGAGCGAGCATAGAAGCATGGCTCATGCCGGAAGCGTAATCGGAATCGGAAAGGGGAAAGAGGGAACGAACCGGCTTGAGTTTTCGCTTTCGGCTTCTTCAAATCCGGAACTGACCGCAAGAATTCTCCTTTGCTTTTCAAAGGTTTGCGTTCGGCTGAACGGAAGGGGAGAGACGGGCTGCAAAACCGTTTTTGACGTGAAGCCTTGCGACCTTCTCGGCGAAGGCGAAAAAGAAAAGCTTTCGATTCTTTAAAAGAGAACGGATCTTCATCGTAAAAATGCGGTGAGCGGTCACTCACTTTTTCGTATGGCAATAAAAATACAGGATTTTTGTATAATTTTTATACGGATTTTGTAAGTTTTTCGCATAGTTTGGAATAAAATGTTGAAAATTATAGTAAAAGTTCATAAATTTTTTCGCTTGCCCAAAAAATATAAAGTCTTTTATTGCAAAAATATTCCCCGTAGTATATAATGAAAAAGTCTAAATCCACGCATATTTTGTTTTTTTGTTATGCGTTGACTTTCGGCACAGCCAACAGAAAAAAGATTGGAGGAAAAAATCATGAAAAAACTGTTAGCTCTTTTACTCGCTGCTCTTCTCGTTTTCTCTCTCGTTGCTTGCGGCGGCTCGGGTGACACAACAACCGATCCTTCCGCTTCGGGCGAAAGCTCAAGCGACAGCGCTTCCGGAAACGACGTTGTAAAAATCGGCGTTTTTGAACCTCAGTCCGGTGACAACGGTGCAGGCGGAAAGCAGGAAATCCTCGGTATGCAGTATGCAAACCACGTTGCTCCGACCGTTGAAATCGGCGGAAAGACTTATGACGTAAAGCTTGAAATCGTTGATAACGAATCTTCAACCGATAAGGCTCCGACTGCTGCTCAGACTCTTGTTTCGGCAGGCGTTTCCGTTGCCCTCGGTTCATACGGCTCAAGCGTTGCAATCGCAGGCTCACCCGTTTTCCAGAGCGCAGGAATTCCCGCAATCGGCGTAACCTGCACCAATCCGCAGGTAACCGAAGGAAACAGCCATTACTTCCGCATTTGCTTCCTTGATCCGTTCCAGGGTACCGTTCTTGCGAACTACGCTTTCAAGGAACTCAAAGCAAAGAAGGCTTATATCCTTGCTCAGCTCGGAAACGACTATGACCAGGGTCTTGCAAATTACTTCACAAAGGCTTTTGAAGCTCTCGGCGGAAGCGTTGTTAAGGAAGATTTCCCCGAAGGAAACTCTGACTTCACTTCGTACCTCACCAACGCAAAGAACCAGAACTGCGACGTAATCTTCTCACCGACCTCGATTTCTTACGCTCAGCTCATCGTTGAACAGTCAACCTCACAGGGCACCGGACTTCCCCTCCTTGCGAGCGACACATGGGATTCAAACGTTATCCTTAAAGCCGCAAAGGGAACCGACGCGAAAATTTATGTTACAACCTTCTATCAGGAAGGCGGCAACAAGGAATTCGATGAAGGCATCAAAAAGTGGATCAACGAAGACAGCCAGGCAAAGACCAACAACGGCGGCGATGACACCGTTGCGGCAGTTACCGCAATGGGTTACGACGCATACTTTGTTGCTCTCGAAGCACTCAAAAAGGCCGGCTCAACCGCTCCGGCAGACGTTATGAAGGCTCTTCCCTCTGTTTCGTACACAGGCGTTTCCGGCAAGATTGAATTCAACGAAACCGGCGACGCAAAGAGAGACACCGCATTCGTTAAGAACGCAAACACCGAAACCGGTGCTTGGGATTTCGTTGCCGAACAGGGTGTTTAATTCAAAACAAGTTTAAGATATTTTTGAATCTGATTTATTGATATTTTTGCTTGTATCGGTTTGCCGGGGCTTTACTCGGCAAACCGTTTTGTTAGATTCCGGCTCGCCGGAATCGACTTTGCAATCAACTCTCATTTTCTTCAAATATATTCGAAAGGAGCCGAATGAGTGTTTTTCGACTCTCTTCGGTTGTATTTGAAAGAGTGAGACTTCCCGCCCGCGGCTTTTGCGGCCGCTGATTTTAAAACGGAGGAAAAAAATGAATTTTGAAGCTTTTATTCAAAAAAACTTGCCGTATATTCTTGCCGGTATATCCGTCGGCGGTCAGTACGCTCTGATTGCAATCGGATACACAATGGTTTACGGAATTTTACGACTGATTAACTTTGCCCACGGCGACATCTTCATGGTGGCCGGCCTTGTAATGGTTTATACTTCGGCCTCGCTTCCGATTTATGTCGCAATGCCGATCGTTCTCGTTTCAACGGTAATTCTCGGCGTGCTGATTGAAAAGCTTGCTTATAAGCCGCTCAGAACGGCTCCGAGAATGTCGGTCATGATTTCCGCAATCGGCGTTTCATATCTTATTCAGAATCTTGCGCTTTATATCACCGGCGGTCTTCCGCAGACATATCCGAAAATTCCGTATATTTCGGACACAATCAGCGTTTTCGGCGCCGCAACAAAGCGTGTTACCGTAATTACGCCGATTCTCACGCTTGTGCTCATCGTTGTTTTGGTACTTCTCATTAAGTATACAAAAATCGGTATTGCAATGCGAGCCGTTTCAAAAGATTTTGAAACGAGTCAGCTCATGGGCGTAAAAATCAACAAGGTTATTTCAATGACATTCGTCATCGGTTCGTTCCTTGCCGCTGTCGGTTCGCTTTTGTATTTCACGAACTATACGTCGGTTATGCCGACCTCCGGTGCAATGCCCGGACTCAAGGCATTCGTTGCGGCCGTATTCGGCGGAATCGGTTCAATTCCTGGTGCGGTTGTCGGTGCGTTCATAATCGGTATTTGCGAAAACATAATCAAGGGTGCGGGACTCACAACTTTCTCCGACGCATTCACTTTTGCTCTTCTCATCGTTATTCTCTGCGTTAAACCGACGGGAATCTTCGGTGAAAAGAATATTGACAAAGTTTAAAGGAGGGGAAAGTAATGCTTAACAAAAAGAATAAAAAAATTGATGTCATTGCTCTTTTCGTGATTGTTGCCCTCCTTTTCGCCGTTGACATAATTGCCGAAATGGTTGCGCCGAGAACGTCTCTCTTCTTCTCGGTTGTCAAAAAAAGCTGCGTATATGCGCTTGTTGCCGTTTCAATGAACCTTCTCAACGGCTTCACCGGTCTTTTCTCGCTCGGCCAGGCCGGTTTCATGCTCATCGGTGCATACACCTATGCGATTCTTACGATTCCGGCCGAAATGCGAGACAGCGTTTATCAGTATTTCGACGGCGGACTTGTTAAAAGTCCGATTCCGTGGCCGCTTGCGCTTATCGTTGCCGGACTTATTGCGGGAATCTTCGCTTTTCTTATCGGTCTTCCGGTACTGCGCCTCAAGAGCGACTACCTTGCAATCGCAACGCTCGGCTTTGCCGAAATTATCCGTGCGTTTGTTCAGTGGGATAAGTTCGGACCGCTCACCAACGGTTCAAACCTTTTGAGGGGTTATCCGACATTTGATTCACTTGCAACGGATTGGTTCGGTTCACCGAAATTTTCAAGTACAATTGCGCTTGCGATAACCGTGATTTGCGTTTTGCTCATCGTCCTTTTCATCAATTCAACCTACGGACGTGCGCTCAAAGCAATTCGTGACGACGAAATCGCCGCCGAGGCCATGGGCATCAACCTTGCCTCGCATAAACAGATTTCGTTCATTATCAGTTCGTTCTTTGCGGGAATCGGCGGCGCACTGCTTGCAATGCACCAAAGCACAATCCAGGCGACCGCTTTCAAATCCGCAATGACATATGAAATTTTGCTCATTGTTGTTGTCGGCGGAATCGGTTCAATCAGCGGAAGCTGCATCGCTTCGTTCCTTTATATTGCGGCGAGCGAATGGTGGCTTCGCGGTCTTGACAGCGGTTCGTTCCTCGGAATCGAATCTTCGCTTTTCCGCGGCGGATTCAGAAAAGTTGTTTTTTCGGTCATCATCATGATTATCGTTCTCTTCTTCCGTCAAGGCATTATGGGCGACAAGGAATTTTCTTTCTCGCGGATAATCGATAAAATCAAACGCAAAAAGAAAAAGCCCGAAAAGAAAACCGAAAAGAAGGAGGTCGTGACGAAATGAGTGAAGAAAAAAAGAATGTTCTTCGCCTGAGCGATATCACAATGCAGTTCGGCGGAGTTGTTGCCGTCAACGACCTTTCGCTTGAAATTAACGAGGGCGAAATCGTTTCGATCATTGGACCGAACGGCGCCGGAAAAACAACGGCTTTCAATGTCATCACGGGCGTTTACGAGCCGACGAACGGCGAAGTTGACTTTCTCGGAAAACCGATTGCCCGCAATCATCCTCACGGAAAGATGAAAAAGCTTTATGCCGGCGAAAACAAAGAGAAGTATGCTTCAAAGCCGAAGCACGGGAAAAAAGTTCTCACTCTCAAGCCGGACGCAATCGCAAAACGCGGCATTGCGAGAACGTTTCAGAACATCCGCCTTTTCAAGTCGATGACGGTTTTTGAAAACGTTCTTGTTGCAAAGCACATGAGAAGAAAGAGCAACCTTTTTACCGCAACGTTCAAGCTCAACGCAAAAGAAGAAAAGAAGATGAAGGATGAATGCCTTGAACTTTTGAAAATTCTTGACCTTGACGATGTTATGGACGAAAAGGCAACTGCACTTCCTTACGGAAAGCAGCGCCACCTTGAAATTGCCCGCGCGCTTGCAACGAATCCGAAACTTCTTCTCCTTGATGAACCTGCCGCAGGTATGAATCCGCAGGAGACGGACGAACTCACCGCTTTCATCAAAAAAATCCGTGATGATTTCGGATTGACGATTTTCATAATCGAACATCATATGAATCTTGTTATGGATATTTCCGACAGAATTTATGTAATTGACTTCGGAAAGCTCATCGCAAAAGGTACTCCGGCAGAGATTCAGAACAATCAGCGTGTTATCGACGCATACCTGGGGGTGACTGAAGATGAGTGAGAATATTCTTGAAATTAAAGATCTTCTTGTTTCCTACGGCGGAATCGAAGCCGTTAAAGGAATTTCGTTTGACGTTCCGAAGGGAAAAATTGTGACCCTCATCGGTGCAAACGGTGCCGGAAAAAGTACGGTTCTCAAAACCGTTTCCGGAATTGTCAAGCCGAAGAACGCTTCAATCATTTTTGAGGGAACCGAAATTTCCGGAAAGACGCCGGACTTCATCGTTTCAAAAGGTGTGACCCTTGTTCCTGAAGGAAGGCGTGTTTTTCCGAATCTTACCGTTTCGGAGAACCTTAAAATCGGCGCATATCTCAGAAAAGACAAAAAGGCGATTCAAAAGGACACGGAACACGTCTATGAGCTTTTTCCGCGCTTGAAAGAACGTTCGTGGCAGCTTGCCGGAACGCTTTCGGGAGGCGAGCAGCAGATGCTTGCCGTCGGAAGAGCGCTCATGAGTTCTCCGAAGCTTATCATGATGGACGAACCGTCGTTGGGTCTTGCTCCGCTCGTTGTTCAGGATATCTTTTCGATTATCCGTCAGATTAATGACGAGGGAATCACCGTTTTGCTCATTGAGCAGAACGCAAACATGGCGCTCAAAATTGCCGACAAGGCATATGTTATGGAGACCGGACGAATCACAAAAGAAGGCACCGGCGCAGAGCTTCTTGCCGACGAAACAATCAAAGAAGCTTATCTCGGAAAAACAAAATAATAAGCAAGCTCCGCTTCCGGTTTGAACCCGTTGGCGGAGCTTGTTGTTATCTTATGAAAATTTCCTCGTTTCCGAGTTTTATCAATGCGGCTGAAAGCGAAAGAAGAAGGCTGAGTTCTCCGTCCGGTTCGTCAAT
The DNA here is from genome assembly GCA_934561055.1 of uncultured Eubacteriales bacterium. Lineage (GTDB taxonomy): Bacteria > Bacillota > Clostridia > Oscillospirales > Acutalibacteraceae > UBA6857. The sequence goes on along the minus strand of CAKTFN010000006.1, from coordinate 53,633 downwards.
TTCGATTTCAAAGTCGTCCCGAAGCTTTCTTATCCTGTACTGAACCGTGTTTCTGTGAGTGAAAAGCCGTTCACAGGTCTCCTGCAATGAGTGGTGGCATGTGAGGTAAGTATAAAGCGTGAGGCAAAGTTCGGAATTGTTTTTGAGGTCGTGTTCAAAAACGGATTTGATTTTTTCTTCGATGAATCCGAAATCCTTTTCGCTTTTTTTCAAAAGCATGAGAAGTTTATAGTCGCCGCTCTTTTCAAGAAAGGGCGGCTGTTTTTCTTTCAGGTAGCCGAGAACGTCGCAAAGCTTCGGAAATTCTTCATGAAGCGAATAAAGGCTTTCAATCTTTTCGGAAAGGATTGCTTTGAGGTTGTAATTTTTGATAACGTCGCGAAGCATTTGGGCGTCGTGATCCTCATGAAGAAAAAGAATTAGTTTTCCGCCGTAAAAAAGCGGATGAGAAGCGTGAAAATTTTGCGAAAGAGAGCGGGCGAGATGCTCGTTTTTGAGCTTTTCTCCGGCGTCGGATGAAAGCTCGATGAGTGCAACACGATCGGGGTTAAATGAAGAAAGGAAAGTTCCCGAAACTTTCAGACGAAAAACGTCCTCGCTTGAGAACTTTCCGTCGAGCAGCTCAATGAGAATTTCTTCGGCTGTGTCAAGCGGTGCGGCCGAGGTTCGGCGGTCGGTATAAAACTGCTTTGCGATGAGGCTTTCGCAAAAAAGGCAATCGCTTTCAAGCGGCGGAGCGGTTTCAAAAAGAATATATATAATGTATCCGAGCGAAACGCCGGCACTTTTCAAAACGGCAACGCCGACGTTCTTTCCGCCCGTTTTTGTAAAAACTCTTTCACTCCCGTTTTCTTCAAGTGCCTTTGAAATTTCGCCGCAGGCGGAAAGCGGAAGTTCGCTGTGCGAGACTGCTTTGCGGTATTCGCTGTCTTCAAAACCCTTTGCCGCAAAAGAAGAAATGATGTGAAAAGCGTTGTCCGTAACAATCAACGGACAGCCGAGCTGAACGCTGACCGCTTCAAGAAGCATGTCAAGAGAGTTGTTTTGCAAAAAGGTATTCAAAACCGCGGTTTTGTTCATAAAATGCACTCCTTTGTGCTGACGGCACAACAAACTATGTTATGATTATACCATGAGATTATTGTCAAATCAAGTGTTTGTGCTATAATGTACTCGTAAATAAGGAAAGCGAGAACCGCAAGGGAATCGCAAAAGAAACCTTGGAGATGATACCAATGTGTAATATGAATATGACCGCCGAATGAGCGGAATAATCAGAACAGCCGGCAGGAGGCGGGTCGGCAAAACGAAAACCGCTTCAAAATAATATTAAATATTTCAATTTAAAGAAGGTATGTTTTATGTTTGATCTCAGACCGTATTCAAGAAAAAATAATTCCCTTTATAATCCTTTCCGTGAGATGGAAGATTTTGAAAACAAAGTTTTTGCAAATCCGTTCGGATTCTTTGACTCTCAGGCGCTTGATGAATTCAAGACCGACATCAAAGATGAAGGCGACCATTATGAGCTTGAAGCCGATCTCCCCGGCTTTGAGAAGAAGGACATTAACCTTGACATCAACAACGACGTTTTGACAATCAGTGCCGAACGTCATTCCGAACATGAGGAAAAGGACAAGAAAGGCAAATATGTCCGTTGCGAACGCTCTTACGGTTCATACAGCCGTCAGTTTGATTTGACCGGTGTTAAGGCCGATGAAATCACCGCAAAATATGAAGACGGTGTTTTGAAGCTGAATATGCCGAAGAAAACGGAAGTCGAATCCAAGAGCCATCATCTTGAAATCGAATAATGCCATAAGCAAAGCGGGGGTGCCCAAAAGGGTGCCCCCGTTTTTTACTTGCAAAAAACATGGTTTCCGATGGTTTTGATGACCGGCCGTGAAAGCATAAAAGAATTAGACGTCTTTTTCGGGTTATAATAGTATATCGCTCCGCCGCTCGGATCCCAACCGTTGATGCAGTCCTGAGCGGCTTTTCTTGACGTTTCGTTCGGAGAAGTGTTCCAGTTGCTGTCGTTGACGGCGGAGAATGCGCCTTTTTGATAGATTACGCCTGCAACTGTGTCCGGAAAGGACGAATGTTTCACCCGGTTCAGAACGACTGCTCCGACCGCAACCTGCCCGGTATAGCCTTCGCCCCGTGCTTCGGCCGCAATGAGCTTTGCAAGAAGTGTAACATCGTTTGAAGAGTATTTTCCGCTCGACGACGAAGCCGATGCGGCCGTGATTCCGAGATATTTCAGCGTTTTCGGACCTGCGATTCCGTCTGCGGTAATTCCGCATTTTTTTTGAAAAGCCGTGACGGCGGACTTTGTTTGAACGCCGAAAATCCCGTCAACCGAGCCTTTGTAATAGCCTAACGATTTGAGTTTTTGCTGAATCTGGCGGACTTCCTGTCCGCGTGAGCCAAGCTTTGAAAGCGTTTCAACGCTTTCGTTTCCGGAACCGATGAGCGCAAAATTAAGCGCTGAAAAAACGGCAAGGATAAAAGCAAGATTTCGGAAGAAAAATTTCAGTTTCGATTTAATCATAGTTTTTCCCGGAAAGATTACCGGACGCCGCCTTTCTGTTTAATCAAAGATAGTTTTTCACACACGGCCGAATTTATGCAAATTTCTTAAAACTTTGATTTTTAGGTAAAGAAATAACGGATGCTTTTGAGGCATCCGTATGAGTTCACAGAATTTTTTGCGAAAGTTTTACGCTGCGTGTCTTACGTCTCTTTCTTTTCTTGCTCTTGCCGATTGGGAGTTTGAGCAATATCTTCTTTTTGTGCTTTTGCTTTTTGATTTTCCGAAAAGGGCACGTTTGATTTTTTGCTCAAAAGCGATGAGTTTTTCTTCAAAAATTATTGCGAGAACCGCAAGGATGACGAGCGGAATATATACCGAAAAGAAAACAGTTGCTGATGAAAACATGATGAGTTCCTCCAAACTTCTTTCAAACATAATACGTCGGCAGAACGCCGGCCGAACATTCGTTCTTGATTTCTATGCTTTGATTATATCAGAAATTTTTGATTTGTCAACACAAATGTTCTTTTATTTTTGATTTTGAGTCCGTATTTTCGGACTTTACTCAAGAAATTTTGCAATTTTTATGAAATCCGTCTTTTTACTTCCAAACAGCAATAAAATCTCACCACACTTCCTGCTGCTCTAGTTGTCAAAAACGAAAGAGTTTTTTTGTTGATTATCACAAAGACAATATTGGTAAAAAACAGTGAAAAAGAAGAAAAAATATGATAAAATACATATGTCAATAAAATCGTTGCCGCGGCAAAAGCTTTGAAAGCCTGTCCGGCGGGTACAGTGTATTATATGCAATCGGAGGTTGTAATTATGGCAGTCAAGAAAGAATTTTATTTTCCGTCCGTTTCCGGCCTTGCGGACATTCATGCGTGTTCGTTCCTTCCGGAGGACAGCAACAGCATTAAGGCGGTCATTCAGATCGCTCACGGAATGGCAGAACACCTTGAAAGATACGAAAAATTTGCGTCGGTTCTTTGCGATAACGGTTTTGCCGTTTATATCAACGACCACCTCGGTCACGGAAAAAGCGTTAAAAACGACAACGAACTCGGTTACTTCGGTGAAAAGGACGGTTGGAAAAACTTTATCGGCGATTGTCATATGCTGATGCAGATTGCGAAGAAAGAGAATCCGGGAAAACCGTATTTCTTCTTCGGTCATTCGATGGGCTCGTTCGTTTCCCGTTCTTTCACAAGAAAATATGCAAACGAGCTTTCGGGCGCCGTTTTCTGCGGTACTGCGGGGCCGAACCCGGCGGCAGGAGTCGGAATTGCTCTTGCAAAGTTAATCGGAAAAGTTAAGGGATCTCACCACCGCAGCAAGCTCATTGACAAGATTGCTTTCGGAACATACAACAAAGAGTTTGAAGGAAGAACAAACTTTGACTGGCTTTCAAGGGATGATTTTGAGGTCGACAAGTATATTGCCGACAAATATTGCGGCTTTCTTTTTACCGCATACGGCTACAGAGATATGTTTTCGCTTCTTGCTTCCGTTTCAACGAAAGAGTGGGCGGAAGGCTATTCAAAGGAACTTCCGGTTCTCATGATTTCCGGTTCAAAAGATCCTGTCGGTGAAAATTCAAAGGGCGTTCAAAAGGTTTATGATATGCTCAAAGAAGCCGGAAAAACCAATGTTACCCTTCATCTTTATGAGGGTGCAAGACACGAGATTCTCAATGAATCAAAGTGCTTTGACCAAGTTTGCAAAGATGTAATCGACTGGGCAAACAAAATTCTCGCCTAAAACCGTAACAATTGATGCAAAAGTGCTGTTTCGATTCCTCTCGGAACGGCACTTTTTGGTATTCTTTCTCAAAAAAGTTTTCTCTCTTTTGTCTGCTTTGACGAAAATAAATATGTTTCTTGACGAAAGGGTGAATATAGTATAAAATATATATGATTATATGCGGCTAACCGCCGGAAAGGAGAAAAAATATGTTCACATTTGACGCACTTGTTGAGCTTTATCACACATTCATCAAGCTTCTTGTCAAGCTCGGTTGGATCAAAGATCCGAACGCAGAATAATGAAATAAGGCTTTGAAAAAGAAAGGTATTTGTTCGGATCGGGGAATCCGTAAAAGAAAGGGAGATTTATTAACCAATGCTTACAGTAAAAATATTTCAGAAGATTTTTTCCGTTTTTCTTGCAATTTTCATTTCGCTCGGCTGGGCTGCCGGACCTTCAACCGAAGATCCGATTGAGTTCAAAAACAGCGATGACGTAAAGCTTTCGTTTGTAACAGTCAGCGACATTCACGTTATGGGCGACGCTTTCACAAAGTTCAGATTTGAAAGCCTTTTCAAGGACCTTTCAAATTCCGACGAAACGTTCAATGCAATCGTAATGGCCGGCGATCTCACCGAAATGGGCTTCAACTGCGAATACAAAAACTTCTTTGACGTACTTGACAACCAGACCGTTACGAAGAATCTCCTTATTGCAACCGGAAACCACGATGTCCGTTACGCTTACAAAAAGAACAAGCCGATTATCATGAACAAGGTTGAAGAGTATCTCGGAATCGACACGAAGGGCGAAAGCTTTTATTCTTACGATATCAACGGCTATACCTTCATTGTCATGGGCTCGGAAAAGCAGGTCTTTGAAAGAGCTTACATATCCGAAAGACAACTTGCATTCCTTGACGGCGAGCTTCAGAAAGCAACCGCAGAGGGCAAGCCGGCTTTCGTTGTCTGCCATCAGCCGCTCAAAGAAACTCACGGTCTTCCCGAAGTTTGGAAGACGGGCGACCTCGGCGATCAGTCGCAGCAGGTGAGAGACGTTCTCACAAAGTATAAGAACGTTTTCTACATCAACGGTCACCTTCACGACGGAATGTATGAGCGTTCGGTTGAAAAGCTTTCCGACGGTGTTTACAGCATCAATCTTCCGACATACGGAAAAACGAATGATTTCGGCGTCAAGGACAGAGGCATCGGCTATGTTGTTGAAGTTTATGACGATGGAATTCTCTTCACCGGAAGAAACTTCCAAAAGGGTCACGACGTTGAAATGACGTTCAGCTTCGACATTGTTTGATTGAACAAATTTACCGCCGCAATCGGGACGACCGATTGCGGCGGTCGTATTTCGGCCGCCGTTCTTGTCATATTGCACATCAAAACCCCTTAAATTATGTAAAAACCTGCCAAAATGAGGGCGGGTTTTGGAAGGCGGTTTTATCGCAATTGCTGTTTTTCAAAAAAAGGATTGACAAAGTGGAAAACGTAGATTATAATTTATACAAATTTAAGACAGCACCTGATAGAGGATGCGGAAAAAATGAGTAGCTCTCAACGACGTCGGCAAACGGTTTTGGGCGAAAGGTGATTCCGCCGAAGCTTTTTCCCGGTTGCCGCCGGGTTCTTGCTGGGACTGTATTTAAAAAATGCAGTACTGTCATATAGTTTATATATGGAGAGCTATCGCTTGGATATATTTTCGTGTTTTACGATTTTAAAGCCTGTGATACCTCTTGAAAGGTTTGCAGGCTTAATTTAATTTTATCGGGAAAATCCCGAAAATTTGAACAGGAGTGTTTTTTATGAAAAACGTAAGAAGAGTTTTATCGGTAATTCTTGCCGTTGTTCTTTGTGCGGCTTGCTTCACGGCTTGCGGAAACGGCGGCTCGGATGACACCACCTCAGCGCCCGGCGCAAACACCGAAGCTGTCGGAATTGCCGCCGCAAAGTCGGTTGCCGACCTCAAAGGCATGAAGATTGCCGCTCAGACCGGCACTTTCCACGCAGACGCACTCAAGCAGATTGAGGACGTTAAGTCAAGCACACTTCCCGACTTCACCGAACTTCTTTCGGCGGTAAAGAGCGGAACAATCGACGGCTACATTGCCGAAGAGCCGACCGCAATCTCTGCTTGCAGAATGAACAGCGATCTTGATTATCTTCATCTTAAAAACAACGACACCGGCTTCACCGCAACCGCAGCTGACGTCGGAATCGCAATCGGCCTTAAGAAGGGTTCGGATCTTCTTGACAAGATGAACGAAGTCATCAAGGGAATCACCGAAGAACAGAAAGAAAAGCTCATGGAGCAGATTATCGCCGTTAAAGCCGGTGATACCGTTGAAAAGTTTGCACTTGAAAGCGAAGCACCGGAAAATCCGACCGGAACGCTCAAGGTTGCAATGGAATGTGCTTATGAACCGTATAACTGGACCGAAACTTCCTCCGATACACGTACACTCGGCGCTGTTGCAATCAGCGGCGAAGGCAAGGAAGGTCAGTATGCAAACGGCTATGACGTTCAGGTTGCTCAGTATGTTGCAAACAAGCTCGGTCTCAAGCTCGAAGTTTATTCCTACGATTGGGATTCGCTCATTCCGGCTCTTAACTCGGGCGCAGTTGACGCAATCGTTGCAGGCATGAGCCCGACAGCGGAACGTAAGGAACAGATTGACTTCACCGAAACTTACTATGAATCAAACCTCGTTGTAATTTACAAGAAGTAATCGAAATTAAAAACATATTCTTTTTCGGCAAGCGGCCTTTTGCGACTGCTTGCCGAATGAAGTTATAAAGTAATAAGAAAAAATTATAGTTTGGCGGAATTGATATGAGTTTTTTGCAGGATGTTCTTAATATCGTAACAAAATATTACCCACAGCTTCTCAAGGGCGTCGGAAACACAATGCTCCTTGCCCTCACGGGTACGGTTGTAGGCCTTGTAATCGGTCTTTTCACCGGTGTGATCCGTACCGCGCCGATGTCTAAAAACCCGGTTCTCCGTGTTCTTCATAAAATTCTCAATGCGATCATTGCGGTTTATGTCGAAATTTTCAGAGGCACACCGATGATGGTTCAGTCGATGGTAATTTTCTGGGGCTACGCTTTTGCAACGGGCGGAAAAACCCTTGCGCTGATCCCTTCCGGTATTCTCATCGTTTCAATCAACACCGGCGCTTATATGGCCGAAATCGTCCGCGGCGGAATTATCTCAATCGACAAAGGCCAGTTTGAAGGCGCAATGTCAATCGGCATGACCCATTCGCAGACGATGTTCAAAGTCATCATTCCGCAGGTTATGCGAAACATTCTTCCCTCGGTCAGCAACGAGTTTGTCATCAACATCAAGGATACTTCCGTTCTTAACGTTATCGGCGTTACCGAACTTTATTATTTCGCCGGAATCATTAAAAGACAGACATTTGAAACTTTCCAGACTTATCTTATAATTTGTGTTCTTTATTTCATTTTGACGTTCACGATTACACGCATTCTTCGCTTTGCGGAAAAGAAACTTGACGGAAAAGAAAACTATACCGTTTTCGGTTCTCAATCTGATTCGAGAGCTGAAATCCATGTTGCAGAGGAGGCGTAATCATGGCTGAAAAAGTTATTGAACTCATCGGACTTGAAAAGCAGTTCGGAGACCACAGCGTTCTCAAGGGAATCAATCTCAGCGTTGAAAAGGGTGACGTGCTCAGCATCATCGGTGCTTCCGGTTCGGGAAAAAGCACAATGCTTCGCTGCATCAATCTCCTTGAAACGCCGACGAAGGGACAGGTTCTTTATCACGGAAAAGACATCATTTCCGGAGACATCAAGCTTTCGGAATACCGTGCAAAGGTCGGAATGGTTTTTCAGTCGTTCAACCTTTTCAATAATATGACCGCACTTGAAAACTGCATAACCGGTCAGGTTTCGGTTCTTAAAAGGAACAGAAAAGAAGCAAAAGAAATTGCGATGAAATATCTCGAAAAGGTCGGAATGGCTCCGTATATCGAAGCAAAGCCCGCCCAGCTTTCCGGCGGACAGAAACAGCGTGTTGCAATTGCCCGCGCGCTTGCAATGGAACCGGAAGTTCTTCTTTTTGACGAGCCGACAAGTGCACTTGACCCGCAGATGGTTGGCGAAGTTCTTGAGGTTATGAGAAAGCTTGCAAAGGAAGGTCTTACGATGATTGTTGTAACTCATGAGATGGCTTTTGCAAGGGACGTTTCTTCAAACGTTGTTTTCATGGCCGACGGCGTAATCTGTGAAGAAGGTGCGCCGAAGGATATTTTTGAAAATCCGCAAGACCCGAAAACAAGAGAGTTCCTTTCACGCTTTCTTGCAAAATAAAATTTCGCTCCGCCGTTTCGGAAAATTCCGAACAGCGGAGCTTTTTTCTTTTTCCGATGAGCAGAGACGGCAAAAATCCTTGAATTTTTTGAAAAGATATAGTATACTGAATTTTAACAAGCATACTTATGTGCAAAAAACAAAAGACAACAAAAAAATTGATTTTTCAGGAGATAAAATGGCTATTGAAATTACAAAAACCGGCATAAAAATTGAAAACGGCTTCATTTCAAAAGAGCTTTTTCTCAAGGGCAACAGTTTCTCTTCTTCCGCATTTCTGAACAAAATTACCGGAGAAAGCTTTGTCCCGGCGCAGGGAAGCGAAGAATTCAAAATCCGCTTTCTTTCGTTTTTCGGCGGAGAGTTTGTTTCTGCAAGCGATCTTAAGATTCAAAAAGCATACGGTGAAAAGACCGAAACCGGCGAAAGGCTCAAAATCGAATTCAAGGCGTTCAAAATGAAGGGCGGAAAAATTTCGCTCACTCTTGTTTATGAACTCGGAATGCTTGATAAGTTCATCAGAAAGTATCTTGTCTTTTCCTGTCTTGACAAGGACTGCAAGGCGGTAATCGACTATGTTGATTTTGAACCGCTTGTTGTTCCCGACGTTTCAAAGGCGAGCTTTCTTCCAAAGCAGGGAAAAAGCCACATGAACGCTTTTGCGCTTTCTCTCGGTCAGCCGGTATTTTACGGAAGTTTCTGCTTCGGAAATGAATTTCCCGGAACGGAAAACAACTTTGAAAACGGTGCAACATTTGTCCGTTGGTACAGCGGAAAGCCGCTTGTTTCGATTCTTAAAAAAGGTGAATACGCAACCTATAAAGCTGTTTGCGTTGCCTGCAGCGGAAGCGACGAGGTCAGAAGAAAAACATCGTTTTATGAATATATACATAAAATTGCCCGTCCGCTGAGATTCAGAACGCAGTATAATTCATGGTATGATCATATGCTTAAAATCAGCGCGGAAAACATTGAAGGTTCGTTCCTTGAGGTTGAAAAGGGACTGACTTCCGTGGGTTCAAAGCCTCTTGACTGCTTTGTTGTTGACGACGGCTGGAATGATTATTCAAAGGATTTTTGGTGCTTCAACGAAAAGTTTCCGAACGAGCTTTATCCTTCGGCGGCACTTGTCCGTTCGTTCGGTTCTTCCTTCGGACTTTGGCTCGGTCCCAGGGGCGGCTATACGCTCGACACGGTTAAATTTGCCCGGCAGATTGAAAACGGCGGAAACGGATATGTTAACCGCCGTGCAAAAGATATCTGCGTTGCAAGCGAAAAATATATCGAAAAGCTTTCCTCACTCATGATTGATTACGAAATCCGCTTCGGCCTTTCTTATTGGAAGCTTGACGGTTTTGCAAACAGACCGTGCCGAAACAAAAATCACGACCACATGGTTGGCGGAAAGAACGATATGTATTATTATAGCGAACTTTGGGAAAGATGGATTGCTGTTTTTTCCGCACTTGTCAAAAACGCAAAAGGGGACCTTTTCATCAATCTCACTTGCTATGCTCCGCCGAGCCCGTGGTTTTTGCAGTGGGTCAACACCGTCTGGATGCAAAACAGCGGCGATATCGGCTTTATCAACAGGTCGCCGGAGGGCAAAAAGCTTTCCGTTCCTCAAAAGGATCAGGCGCTCACTTATCGTGACGATATGTATTACGATTTTTATCGCGAAAGAGGCTTTTGCTTCCCGCCGTCAAATATGTATAATCACGACCCGATTTACGGGAACGAAGCAAAAATCAGCATGACCGACGACCAGTTCAGGGAGTACCTTTTCACAAACGCAATGAGGGGAACAGAATTCTGGGAACTTTATTACAGCTTCAACATGATGAACGAAAACAAATGGCGAATCAGTGAAGCGGCGGTTTCTTTTGCCCGTGAGAATCTTTCTCTTCTTTCGCGTTCGGTACTTTTCGGCGGAAAGCCGTCGCTTCTTCAGGTTTACGGCTTCGGCTGCTTTGACGGAAACGAAGGAATTGTAATGCTCAGAAATCCCGGAACGGCTTCGTCCGAATATACGCTCAGACTCGACCATACCTGCGGAGCGAACGAAAAGCTCTCTTCGGTTTCGGTAACAACGATTCTTCCGTACTCATCCGACGGAGAAAGAGACTCTTATTCATTCGGTGATACGCTTCGGCTCACACTTTCGCCGCTTGAAACGAGAATTCTGCACTTCGGAAAGCGCAAAGTTCTGCTTTCTGTTGTTTATTGCAAGGCGAGAAGCGAAAAAACGCTTGAAGTTTTCTTCAATCAGACCGTAATTGAAAATGAAATCACCTGTGAAGAAAACAAAATTCTTTCAGCAAAACTCCTTGCCGATTACAGAAGCGTCCTTCTTACCTTTGAAAATCCGTTTGAGGAAAAGAACGGTTATACTCTTTCCGGAGTTTCGGATATTCTCAAAAACAAGACTGACCTTACGGTTTCATTTACATATTTCAAAGACGGTGCAATGAACGGAAAGCCGATTTCCGGAAATGCCGATTTTTCAATTAAAGTTACCCTTGACGATGAAACCGACAAGGTTCTTTATGCACAGGGTGAAGAATTGAAGCTTTCGGTTGAAAACGGATTTGTATATTTCAAAGTCGGAAACAAGTGTCTCGTTTCTTCAAGAAATATTCATGACGTTGTTCAGATCTGCGCTGTGAGGGAGCGAAACGGCGTTCTCAAACTTTACTTCAATCAGAATCCGGACAGTGCACTCAATCCGGGCGGCTTCTTTGACCTGAAAGGGGAACATCAAAGCTTTTCCAATGAGGGAAAAATCAAACTCTTTGACAATGCACTGAGTTTTGACAGAGTTTAAAACAAAAAAGCTATAAATCGCAGACCCGGTTTTTGCGATTTATAGCTTTTGCTTTTTGTTTGCGTCAGACTCCGACGGCTATCCGCCGAAAGAAAAAGTGCTTTTCCTTGATTCCTTTTTCGGCGGGAATTTTTTCTCCGGTGATGTAACGGTAATCTACGGGCTTCGGAAGATAGGCGTCGGCACCTCTGAGAAGGACTCTTTTTTCAAAACGTTTGTTTTCGAGTGCGGATTTCACAAAAATTTTTGTTCCGTCTTTTTTAAGTCTTTTACCGAATTCGGAAAGAAAATCAAAAATGTCAAAATTTTCCATGAAAGCGTCGGCAAGAAGAATGTCCGGTTTTTCATTTTCAATTGCTCGCAAAAGTTCGTTCCCGTCGGAAGATGTGATTGAAACGTCGAAACCGCACTTCTGCAGGTTTTCCAAAAGTTCGGAAAGCTTTTCGTTCCGGCTTTTTGTGATGATGATTTTCTTCAATTTCTTTTCTCCTCTCATGCTATGATTCTAAGAATTTTTCTAACTTGCTAATTGTATTACAAAGAAAACAAGAAAGCTGTCGATTTTTGTCGAATGTAATAAATTTATAACAAAACTTTAAAATTTTGTGAAAAGATCACAAAGATTTGGAGGCGGTTTGGTTTGAGAGTTCTCTCTTTTCGCTTTCGAGGGCTTTGATTCTTTCCTCAAAGTTTCCCTTTGCGTTCTCAATGTCGCCGCCGTTGATTTCCATAACCTTGTCAGCCTGTTCTTTTGTCAGACCTAATTCTTCAAGTTGCTTTCTTGTCATTTGTACCAATCCTTTCTTACGCTTTTATACGGGGTAGCTCCCATAAATTGTTTTGGTTTCACTCGGTTATACGCTTGTCAGTCCGCATATAAAAAAGAGCCTTGATTCCTCAAAGCTCTTTAATTATTTAGTTTTCGGGCATAAAAACAGCACCGTACTTTTGCACAGTGCTTGAATTTATTCAGTTTTGTTTGTGATTGCATAGGTTAGCCCTCACTGTGAACAATTTCCCAAGCTCCGCCTTTGCTACTGCCGTCAAGCGGTGCGGGGTTTTCTTTTGAATATAGGTAATCTTCGCCGCTGTCATCAATCACACGATACATACCGTCTTCTTCAACGGCTTCGTATATTTTTCCGTTTGTCAAACTGTCAATGCCGAAAGATTCACCAACATATTTTATCTTCAAAATTATCGTTCCTTTCTGTGCTTAAGCTTCATTTCGTATTGTTTACCGTCTTTTTCATACCAATGAACGTCAAAGATATATTTGTCGGATGTAATTTTTCCAACTTTCTTTGCCCAGTCCGTCGGTTTGCCGCCATATTTTTCCACAAGCTTGTCAACAACCCTAATCGGTGTATCGCTTCCGCTTCCGGCTATTACTTTGGTATTATCGAATTTTGAACGATTTGGAATAAACAATTTTTCGCCGTTAAATACATACTGTAACTGTGCTTGCAAGCCATCGGTCTTGCTATATTGCCTCTTTAAATCAGCATATTTTTCCGACTCAAAATACTTAATATTTTGGAAGTCCTCAAGCTTTTTGGGAGCGTCCTTGCCGATCACCTTTTTGTATTTATCATACTGCCTTTGGTCTTCGCTCTTATTATAGTTCATTTTGCGAACGGTGTCAACCGTTCCTTCACCGTATTTTTTGTCTTGCATTTCTTTCCATTCGACGTACGTCATGTCATTCGGAACTTCATACGCTTTCCCGGTCTTACCGTCTCTTGCAAAGCGTGTGCTCAAGCCCTTCATGTCCTCAAAATAAGGTGCTGTGCAGCCCCTGCACCAAGGGTGAAACGGCGGAACCGTCACGCCGATCTTGTATTCGCTTTGCGGAAAGTGCTTTCCGTCAAGTCCTTTGCAGATAGCAAAAGCTGTTTTATCGAACTTTGCAGAATCAGAATGTAAATAAAGGCAGAATCAATAAATTTTTGAAACATAAAAAGAAGCAATTTGTAATGAATGATAAAAATGAAAACGCACGGAAAAAATTTATTCGATTGCTTGACAAATTAAAAAGAGCGGAGTATTATATAGTAAAAGTTAGCGAAAGCTAACTAAATTTTAAGTCATTCGGTTAGCTGGTGCTAATCACATGGATGAGAAAAGGGGGATCTTATGATGCCGTTGTGCTTTGCAGACGTCGGAACGGACAACACGATCAAAAAGATCGGCGGAAGTCCCGAGGTGAAAAAACACCTTGAAAATCTCGGCTTCGTTGTTGGCGGAAATGTCAAAATTATCACAACTCTTTCCGGAAACGTTATCGTTAACGTTAAAGAAGCAAGAGTTGCAATCAGCGAAGAGATGGCAAGAAAAATCATGGTCTGATTTTTCAAAATCCCTGCCGTTATTGAAACGGATGAAAAGAGATTCAAACATGAAAACAAGGAGGAACAAGGTCAATGAAAACGCTCAGAGAAGTTAAAGTCGGCGAGACCGTTAAGGTCAAAAAGCTCCACGGTGAAGGCGCTGTAAAACGCAGAATCATGGACATGGGAATCACAAAAGGAACCGATGTTTTTGTTCGTAAGGTTGCACCTCTCGGTGACCCGATTGAAGTCACCGTTCGCGGCTACGAGCTTTCACTCAGAAAAGCAGACACCGAAATGATTGAGGTTGAGTAATTTTTTTAAGCGGCTGTTAGCAACTGCTAATTAGTCTTTGCTAATTGAATCAATTGTAAAGAAGCTTCGCTTTTGAAGCGGAAAGAGAGGAACAGCAATGAATATCAGAATCGCTCTTGCCGGTAACCCGAACTGCGGAAAAACAACGCTCTTCAATGCGCTCACCGGTTCAAATCAGTTCGTCGGAAACTGGCCCGGCGTTACGGTTGAAAAAAAGGAAGGAAAGCTTAAAAAGCATGACGGCGTAATCATCACCGACCTTCCCGGAATTTATTCACTTTCACCTTATACTCTGGAAGAGGTTGTTGCAAGAAATTATCTTATCGGCGAACGTCCGGACGCAATTCTCAACATCATCGACGGTACCAACCTTGAAAGAAACCTTTATCTCACAACTCAGCTCACCGAACTCGGAATTCCCGTTGTTGTTGCAATCAACATGATGGACGTTGTCAAAAAGAACGGCGACAAAATCAATATTGCCGAACTTTCACGTCAGCTCGGAACAAAGGTTGTTGAAATTTCCGCCCTCAAGGGAACCGGAATCAAGGAGGCCGCCGAGGCCGCAATCGACGCAGCGAAGAACGGAAAAACCGTTCCGCAACACACTTTCTCCGGCGTTGTTGAACATGCACTTGCTCACATTGAAGAAGCGGCGGTTCACGGACTTCCCGAAGAACAGCAGAGATGGTACGCAATCAAGATTTTTGAACGCGACGATAAGGTTCTTTCGCAGCTCAATATTCCCGAAGCCACCCTCAGCCACATTGAGGAGGATATCAAGGCGGCGGAAGAAGAGCTTGATGATGACGCAGAATCAATCATCACCAACGAAAGATATATTTACATTGCTTCAATCATAAAATCATGCTATAAGAAGAAGGGTGTTGGTTCACTCTCAACTTCCGATAAGATCGACAAGGTTGTTACCAACCGCTGGCTCGGCCTTCCGATTTTTGCGGTAATCATGTTCCTTGTTTATTACATTTCAATGGTTACCGTCGGTTCGTTTGCAACCGACTGGGCTAACGACGGCGTTTTCGGTGACGGCTGGCACTTCCTCGGAATCGGCACAAAAGCTTACACCGAAGTAAACGACGAATACACCGATTCGCTCAACGCAATCAACGCTTTCGTTGAAGTTGACCCCGAAGCGGAAGACTTTGACGCCGAAAAGGCTCTCGCCGATATCAAAGCGTTCAAGCCCGCAAGCGACAACGAAAAGGGCACAGTTGCAATCGAAGACGAAGAAACCCTCGCCGTTGACGATTTTGACGTTTACTATTCGGAAATCCCTGCCGACGCTGACAAGGAAACAACAATCGGAACAACGTATGTTGACGCCGCAAAGTACTTTGAAGAAAAGGGCGCAGACGGCTTTGAAGCTCCCGACCCCGCAAATTACGGCGTTTGGGTAAAGGGCGTTCCCGTTCTCGTCGGAAACCTTCTTGAAAAAGCAGGTGCGGCTGATTGGCTTTCGGGACTTATCAACGACGGAATCGTTGCCGGCGTCGGTGCGGTTCTCGGCTTTGTTCCCCAGATGCTCGTTCTTTTCCTTCTTCTTGCTTTCCTTGAAGCTTGCGGTTACATGGCCCGTATCGCATTCGTTCTTGACCGTATTTTCCGTAAGTTCGGACTCAGCGGAAAGTCATTCATTCCGATGCTCATCGGTACCGGTTGCGGTATTCCGGGTATCATGGCTTCGCGTACAATCGAAAACGAACGCGACAGACGTATGACAATCATGACAACAACGTTCATTCCCTGCGGCGCAAAGGTTCCGTTCATCGCAATGATCGCAGGCGCAATCTTCGGCGGTTCGGCTCTTGTTTCAACGAGCGCATACTTTATCGGTATGGCGGCAATCATTTGCTCCGGTATCATGCTTAAGAAAACGAAGATGTTCTCCGGCGATCCCGCACCGTTCGTTATGGAACTTCCCGCATACCACCTTCCGACAGTCGGCAACGTTCTCCGTTCAACATGGGAGCGCGGCTGGTCATTCATCAAAAAGGCCGGCACGATCATTCTTCTTTCAACAATCTTTGTTTGGTTCGCAACCTACTTCGGCTTTGTTGACGGAAAGTTCGGAATGCTCACCGAAGATCAGATTGACTCTTCAATCCTTGCAACAATCGGCGGCGCAATCGCATGGATCTTTAAACCGCTCGGCTGGGGTAACTGGCAGGCAGCCGTTGCTTCAATCACCGGTCTTGTTGCAAAGGAAAACATCGTCGGTACTCTCGGTATCCTCTACGGCGGCGGAGAAGGCACGGTATATCAGGCAATCGCACAGGCCTTCACCGGAATCACCGCATATTCGTTCCTTGTTTTCAACCTTCTTTGCGCTCCGTGCTTTGCGGCAATCGGTGCAATCAAGCGTGAGATGAACAGCCCGAAATGGACATGGTTCGCCGTTGGCTATCAGTGCGGTTTTGCATATTGCATTGCTCTCATGATTAACCAGTTCGGCAATGCCTTCACCGGCAACCTCAACGTCATCGGTCTCATCGCCGCTCTCGTAATTCTCGGCTTCATGATTTATATGCTTGTTCGTCCTTACAAGGAAGCAACGAAGCTCACAAAGAACGTTAAGGTCAGCAAATAATTAAAAACATATTTCATTCGGTGGGGTTCTTTCAAAGTACCTCACCGAACAACTAAATGAAAGGAGTCAGTCTTTTATGTTTGCTTGGTTTTCGGCAAATTTATCAACGATTATTGTCTGTCTTGTGCTTGTTATTGTCGTGGCTCTGATTATTGCAGGACTTGTCAAAGATAAGAAAAAAGGAAAATCCGCTTGCGGCAATAATTGCGCCCATTGCGCTATGGCAGGCTCCTGTCACAACGCTCAGGGAAATCATAAAAATTCTCCTTATAAACCGAACAGGGGGTAATATTATGGTTAAAGAAACATTAATAATTGAAGGAATGGCTTGCCCGATGTGCGAATCGCATATCAACGATTGTATCAGACAAAACTTTTCGGTCAAAAAGGTCACTTCCTCCCACGCAAATGGCGAAACCGTTGTGATTTGCGAAAACGCTCTTGATGAAGAAAAACTCAAAAGCGTAATTTCGGCAACGGGATACGAACTCAAGGACGTGAAAAGCGAACCCTATGAAAAGAAGGGCGGACTTTTCGGCTTTCTGAAAAAATGAGCGTTCAAAAAATGACTTGCGAAAAAGGTTGCTGCCTTTTCGGCGAAGAGGCGCAGCTTGTTTCAAAAAGCGAAGACTGCGAAATTTATCGCCTTTCGGACGAAAGCGGAGAAGCAAAATTCACCGTCTATTCGGTCTTTCCCGGAATCAGCCTTATTTATAAGGATATCCATGCCTTTCGGTTTGAACCGGAGCTTTTCAAAAACCAAAAACTTCTTGAAATCAACCATTGCCGCGAAGGTCGTGCGGAGTTCTCCTTCGGAGAAAAACTTTGCTATCTTTCACCGGGTGACGTTAGCGTGATTTTTGAAAAGGAAAGAGGACGTGAGGTGAGCTATCCTCTGAAACACTATCACGGACTTTCGGTTGTGATTGACGCAAAAAAAGCGCCGGGGTGCCTTTCCTGTTTTCTTGACGATGTCAACGTGCGGCCGGAAAAACTGATTGAGAAGTTTTCTTACGAAAGAGGAACGATTGCCCGTTCAAGTCCCGCAATCGAACACGTCTTTTCGGAGCTTTATAACGTTCCGGACGAGATTAAAAAAGGTTATTTCAAAGTTAAGATTCTTGAACTTCTTCTCTTCTTGAGTGCCCTTGAAATCACTGCGGAAGAAACGAAAAAGCACCTTGTTTCGCATTCGCAGGCGGAACTTGCAAAAGATATATGCGAGTATCTCAGAGAACGGATGAACGAAAAAGTTACTATTGAAGAGCTCAGCGAAGTTTTTCATGTTTGCTCAACAAGCATTAAAAACAGCTTTAAAGCCGTATACGGCGAAGCGGTCTATTCATATATAAGAAACCTGAAAATGAAAACCGCGGCAAAAATGCTTCTTGAAACAGACCGCAGCGTTCTTGAAATTGCAGGTCTTTTCGGTTATGACAACGGTTCAAAATTCGCAAAGGCTTTTTGCGGCGTGATGGGAAAAACGCCGCTCGATTACCGAAATTCAAACAAATGACACCCGAACGGAGCTTTTTCCTTTCTTTTCGGAGCGGAAAAAGCTCTTGCGAACGAGTATTATATATATGTAATCGTGATCGGTTATTTTTTTTTGACGTACAGTTAGCATATGCTAACTAAATCAAAATCATTCACGAGTGCATTCTCCGTAAGGTAACCGTCCGTATAACGGGTGACGGGCGGTTACAATATAGTGTGTGATATGAAGGGGCGGTGACAAAAATGAGCGAAAAAATGTTGGTTGAAAATTGTTCTCCGACAATGGCCGGACTCAAAACGGGCAGCCTTTTTTCCTGCAATTTCAAAAGTAAAAAAGAACTTTTGGAAAGCATCCGACGTTTGAATGCACGTCTTGTTCCGCGCGGAGTGAGAATGATTCCGGTGAAATTCACCGGCAGCCGCGCACTGGTTTATATGTACCGTCCGAAAAAGCTTTCAAACGATCTTTGCGATTCAACCGCACTTTCGATTCTTTCAAAAAAGCTTTACCCGACCGAAAACGCACAAAGCTGCGTTGCGGAACTCATCAAAAGGCTCAATACGCAGGAAGAATTTCCGCATGAAATCGGCCTTTTTCTGGGCTATCCGTCGGCAGATGTTGAAGGATTCATCGAAAACAAGGCAAAGGGTGCAAAGTGCGTCGGAACGTGGAAGGTTTATTCCGACGAAGAGAACGCAAGAAAGAAGTTTGCACTTTATAAAAAATGTAAAAAAGTTTATGAGGCGGCCTATGAAAAACACAATTCGTTCGACAGGCTCGTTGTAAACTGCAAATAAAAATTCTCAAAGAGGTGTTTGTTATGAGCAAAATTGCTGTTGTATATTGGAGCGGCACAGGAAACACGCAGGAGATGGCTCTTGCCGTTTCCGACGGCGCAAAGGAAAAGGGAGCGGAAGTTTCGCATTTCTCCGCTTCGGATTTTAAGGGTTCGATGGTTGACGATTTTGACGCGTTTGCTTTCGGTTGTCCGGCAATGGGCGCCGAAGTTCTTGAAGAGGACGAATTTGAGCCGATGTTTGAAAGCTGCAAAGCTTCGCTTGCCGGAAAAAAGGTTGCTCTTTTCGGCTCCTACGGCTGGGGCGACGGCGAATGGATGAGAACTTGGGAAGAAGATTGCGCCGCTGCGGGAATAAATCTCGTTTGCAAAAGCGTAATTTGCAACGAAGCGCCGGATGAAGGCGCCGTTGAGGAATGCAAGGTACTCGGTGCGGCACTCGTCTGAAAAAAAGTCCTTCTTAAAATTGACGGTAATCTCCAAAACATAAACTCCTATGAAAAAGCGTTCCTGCGGCAGAGGGAACGCTTTTTCTCTTTTGCGGCGAAAATTCAAGGCTTCAATTTCTTAATTTTTTGTGTCAATTTTGCGTCGGATATTGATTAATTCTCAATCTATGATAAACTGAAACCGTAAGCAAAAACGAAGGAGGTCATGAAAAATGAAAAACAAAAAGAAGAAAAGCGGCGAAAAGGCGATAATCATAATTCTTGCCGCCTTGATTGTGATTTTTTCGGCCGTGACTGCGGTTGCGGTTATAAAGGCGAAAACAGACAAAAAGTTTGATGAAACATCGTCTTCTCAAAGTCAGAGTTCCTCAAAAGACGAAGAAACTTCCGGCGTTTCGTCATCGGCTGAAAGCACGGGTGAAAACGTCACGTCTGCCGAAAGCACGTCCGAAGAAAAAAGGACAGGCGAAAAGCTTTCGGTTGAGAACAACGTAACCTCGGAAAGCACGACGAAAAAAACCGAACCGAAACGCTCGGAAAGCGGAAGAATAATTGTTGACGTGAAAAGCGTTCCGTGGAATCTCATCGTTGTGAATATGGAACGTGAAATTCCCGAAGGATATGACCCTGAAACAAAAGAAATTCTCGACAGCGGATACGAACTTGACGCAAGAGTTACTCCGCACTATGAAGAAATGTATCGAGCGGGAAAGAAGGACGGCGTAACGCTCACCCCGTTTTCCGGCCACAGAAGCTACGAACGCCAGCGCATCAATTATAACAACCTCACCGAAACCTATATGGCACGCTACGGTCTTGACAGGAAAGCCGCCGCAAAAAAGGCCGCAACGGTTATTCTTCCTCCGGGAACGAGCGAACATAACATCGGCCTTGCAATGGACATTTGCAACACTTATGATTCTTTTGCAAACACTGCCGAGTATGCGTGGCTTATGGAAAACGCTTATAAATACGGCTTCATTCTCCGCTATCCGAAAGAAAAGGAAGATGTCACCGGAATTGTTTATGAGCCGTGGCATTGGAGATATGTCGGAGTTGAATACGCAAAAAAAATCAAAGACAGCGGCCTTTGCCTTGAAGAATATCTCGATTCGGTCGGAATAGCATACTGAAAATTTAATACTTTTAAAGTCGTTTTCGTTTTGAAAGCGGCTTTTTTTGATTTGAAAAACCAAAGTGTTTTCAAAACGGTGTTAAGTCAAAAAATTTTTAAGGCAAAGCGTTTTTTTGACTTTCAAAAATGCACAACAAAAGGAAGCGAAACTTTTTCATTTTTATTTCTCTTTTCCCTTGACAAATTGTCTGTATACAAGTAAAATAAAACTACTTGGTGGGAAAAAGTGTCTCTTAGGGGCAATTTTGTGTTAATAACACCGGATTTTTAATGAAAGTTGGTGACAATATGGGTTCGTTCGTCGGAACTTACGAGTATAATCTTGACTCAAAGAACAGACTTTTCGTTCCGGCTCCGTTCAAGGAACTGATCGGAAACACCTTTATTGTCAGAGCAAAACCCGGGAAATTTTCTCACATCGACTGCTTTTTCACCGAAAAATTCGAGGAAACCGTTGCGGTCGAAATCGAAGGATACATAAACAACGGACTTTCACCCGATATGGCCGCCGCAATGGCACGGACATGCTCAACGGCGGTTACCGTTGACGCGCACGGAAGAATCTGCATTCCGTCAAAAATTCTTGAACGCGCCCATATCACGAAAGAAAGCGTTTTTCAGGGCATGGGTGACCGCTTTGAAATTTGGAATTCAGAAATTCATAACGAGTATAACGATATGCTCGCCGAAGAGGCGGACAAGCTCTTTGAGGCTCAGATGGCTGAAAACCAGAAGCGTTATGAATACATGAGCGCAGGCTTCATGCTTGATCTTAAAAATACATTCGTTAATAAATAAGGACAGGGCGGAAAAATAAATGGAATTTTCTCACATCAGCGTTCTTCTTTTTGAAGCGATTGATTCGCTGAATATTAAAAAAGACGGTGTTTACGTTGACTGTACCGCCGGCGGAGGCGGTCACAGCGCCGAAATTCTCAAAAGGCTCGGTCCTTGCGGAAGGCTTTTTGCCCTTGACCAAGACCCGGAAGCGATTGAAACGCTCAATGATCGCTTTAAGGATGATGAAAGAGTAACAGTTGTTCGGACGAATTTTGAAAATATAAGAAGTGTTCTTCTTTCTCACGGCGTAACTTCTGCAGACGGTGTTCTTGCAGATCTCGGAGTCAGCTCTCATCAGCTTGACAGCGCCGAAAGGGGATTCTCATTTCACAATGACGCACCGCTTGATATGCGAATGTCAAAAGAGGGTGCGAGCGCCGCAGACCTTGTCAATTCGCTTTCCGAGCGCGAGCTTGAAAGAATCATCAGAGTCAACGGTGAAGAAAAATTTTCAAGGAGCATTGCAAAAGCAATTGTCCGTGAACGTGAAAAAAAGCCGATTGAAACAACACTTGAACTCGTTGACGTGATTAAAAGCGCAATGCCGGAAGCGGCAAAAAGAAATCCCGGTCACCCGGCGAGAAGAACTTTTCAGGCGCTCAGAATTGAAGTCAACGGCGAACTTGAAAAACTTGAAAATTCGCTTAATGAAATGTTTGAATCGCTGTCCGTCGGCGGAAGGCTCTCTGTAATTACCTTCCATTCCCTTGAGGACAGAATCGTGAAAAGAAAATTCGCTTCGCTTTGCGTCGGCTGTACCTGTCCGCCGGATTTTCCGATTTGTGTTTGCGGAAAAACGCCGGAAGGAAAACTTCCGTTCAAATCGGTTCTTCCTTCGGAAAGCGAAATCGAAAAGAATCCGCGCTCAAGAAGCGCAAGACTTCGTAGCATTGAAAAACTGAAATAACACCCGAAGGAGCGGCCGCTCTTTCGGAATTTTTGGAGGAGAGAAGAAATGGCTGCTCAATTTGCATTTGATTACGATTTTGAAACGGATTTTTTCGGCTCAAACGCCGCTCCGGTTCTTGAACCGGAAAAAAGTCCGGAACCGCGGCATAACCTCAGAAAACTCAAAAAGCGCCGTCCGCGTAAAATAGAGCTTGAACGTGCAAGCCATATCAAAGTTGCAAAGATTTTTGTTGTCATGTCGCTTGCAATCGCACTTGCCGGTGCGTTTTGCAACAGCCTCGTTGCAAGAAACGAAAGCCGCGCCGCACTTCAATCGGCAAAAAAGGAGCTGGCAATGTACAGCGACGAAAACGTTGTTCTTCAAAACAAACTTTCAAAACTTGTCAGTGCCGAAAACATTGACAAAATCGCAACGCAGAAACTCGGCCTTGTGAAAATTGCTTCCGTTAACGAAACATACCTTGAAACCGAAAAAGAAAACGAAGTTCTTTTTTCACAAAGCAAGTAAAAATTGTAATATAAGTTAAATATCTTCATTTTCTGATGAATATACATTTATGAAAAATGTTGGAAAGGAAAGGTTTCTCCGGCCTTTTTTCTTTCAATCCAAAGGGGGCGGACGCATTGTCTTTTTCGGGTGATGCGATCCGCCAAGTTTGGCATTAGG
Organism: uncultured Eubacteriales bacterium; assembly: GCA_934561055.1. Classification (GTDB taxonomy): domain Bacteria; phylum Bacillota; class Clostridia; order Oscillospirales; family Acutalibacteraceae; genus UBA6857. The sequence continues at coordinate 30,622 of CAKTFN010000006.1, read as the reverse complement.
GGCAACGGACAACTTTTTAAACTTTTTCAGGGAGGTTCTTATGAGCTTTTTAGATAAGCTTTTTGAAAAAAACAAAGTCAGAAAAAGAAGCGACCTTTCATTTAAGAAAAGAGCAAGAAGCATTACGGCTGTTGTGCTTGCGCTTCTTTTGTTTTTGAACCTCGGAAGGGTTGGCTGGATTATGGGCGTTCACGGCGACGAGTACCGTTCGATCGCCGAAAAAAATCAGCTTTACGACACTCAAATTAAAGCTGTTCGCGGAACGATTTATGACAGCAATATGACGCCGCTCGTCACAAGTTCGTCCGCATGGATTCTTTGCGCCGATCCGGCCGAAATCAAAAAGAATTTCAAAAGCAACCCCGACGGTGACGAAATCACAAAAAAATTTATCGCCTATCTTTCAAAGAACATTGCGAAAATTCTTAAAGTTAAAACAAAAGAAATCTCGGAAAAACTCTCGGATACCGAAAAAGCATATATTCGACTTGCGAAAAAAGTTGACGCAAACCAACGCCTTTCGCTTGACAAGCTTTTTTCGGAAAAATATGTTTACGGCTATACGGATTCCGGTCGCGAAAAGACTGTGACTCCCCGTGCGTTCTTCTCTTATGAAAACGACACACTGCGCCTTTATCCGGAAAACAATTTTGCTTCAACGGTTATCGGGGTTACGGACTCGGACGGAAAGGGAATTTCCGGAGTTGAAACATATTACAACACCGTTCTCAGCGGAAAAGATGGACGTCAGGTTACGGCGAAAAACTCAATCGGTCAAGCGCTCGATTCGAGTTATGAGTCCGTTTTTGACGCAACTCAGGGCAACGGAGTTGTTCTCACAATCAATTCAAATATTCAGTATTACCTTGAAAACGCACTCAACAATGCCCTTGAAAGCACAAAGGCAAAGGGAACTTACGGAATCGTTATGGAAGTTGACACGGGGAAAATTCTTGCAATGAGCAACAAGCCTGATTTTGACCTCAACAATCCCCGTGAAATTGTTGACGCGGAAACAAAAAAGGAACTCAAGGCGGCAGAGAGCAGCGAGGATTACTCGTCAAAGCTCACCGAAGCGCTTTTCAAGCAGTGGAACAGCTATTGCGTCACGAATAACTACGAGCCGGGTTCAACCTTCAAAATTTTCACTGCGGCCGCCGCTCTTGAAGAGGGCGTTGTCAATCTCAATTCAACCTATACCTGCAACGGATATTACAAGGTTGCGAACGACACGATCATTCACTGCGCAAAGGTTGAAGGCCACGGTTTCCAGACATTTACGCAGGGTCTTATGAATTCCTGCAACCCGTTTTTCATTGACCTCGGTCAAAAGCTCGGCGTTCAGACCTATTACAAATACTTTGAAGCGTTCGGCTTTACCGAAAGAACCGGAATCGACCTCACGGGCGAAAGCTATCCCGTTTATCATAAGCTTGACAAAATGGGAATCGTTGAGCTTGCGAGTACGTCATACGGACAGTCGTTCAGAGTAAGTCCCGTTCAGATGATTACGGCAACGTGTGCAATCGCAAACGGCGGAAAGCTCATGAAACCGTATGTTGTTGACAGTATTGTTGACACACAGGGAAACATTATTTCAAAAACCGAACCCACCGTCAAACGACAGGTCATCTCCGAAAAAACGGCCGCAACCGTCAGAAAAATGATGGAAGCCGTTGTTGAAGGCGGAACGGGTAAAAACGCATATATCGAAGGCTATCGTGTTGCCGGAAAGACTGCAACGAGCGAAAAGCTCGACACCGAAGACCCGAACGATTATATTGCTTCATTTGTCTGCTTCGCTCCGGCAAACGACCCGAAGATTGCAATTCTCGTCGGTGTTGACGAACCGCCTGGAGTTTACAGAGGCGGCGGCGTCCTTGCCGCTCCGATTGCAAAGGAAGTCATGGAATCAACTCTCAAATATCTCAATGTTGAGCCGCAATACACAAAAGACGAACTTGAGTCAATCAGCCGAACAACGCCGAATCTCACCGGAGAAAGCGTTGCAAACGCACGCGTTGCGGCGGCAAACAACGGCTTTTCCGTCCGTGTTGTCGGAAGCGGAACGAGCGTTGTTTCTCAGGTTCCTTCGGCCGGTCAGTCAATTCCGGAAGGCGGAGTTGTCGTGGTTTATACCGAAGACGATTCAAAAGCAGAGGTTGTCAAAGTTCCGTCGTTCACGGGTCTCACTGCGGCGGCGGCAAATCAAACGGCGATTGCGAACGGACTGAACCTTGTTCTTTCCGGTCCGTCCGGAACTGCCGGCGCAACAGTATACAGCCAGAGCATTGAAAAAGGAACCGAAGTTGAGGCGGGTTCATCCGTCACGGTTTACTTCCGTGCAACGGCAAACATGGACGACTGACGTCGTGAAAGGAGATTTATGAAGCTTTCAGCCTTACTTTGTTCAATCGGAATTACCGAGGTCGAAAAGGACGTTGAAATAGGCTTTATAACAGACAACTCAAAGGAATGTAAAGATAAAACACTTTTCGTTTGCCATGAGGGCGCCGAAAAATATATTCCCGAAGCAAGAAAAAACGGGGCGGTGGCAGTTCTTTCCGCCTCCGGAAAAGACGGAAGTTTCAAAACGAAGGAAACGAGGAAGGCTTTTTCAACGCTTTGCCGCTTCTTTTTCGGATATCCGGATAAGCGCCTTCGCCTCATTGCGGTCACGGGAACGTGCGGAAAAACAACAACCGCTTCAATGCTTTCCTTCATTTTGAACCTTTCCGGAAAAAAGACGGGGCTCATTTCAAGTGCGGTCAACCGCATTTCGGATGAGGAAGAGGCAAAAATGACAACGCCGGATCCGTTTTTGATTTCAAAAATGCTTCACGAGCTGCTTTCAAAAGGCGGAGAATACTGTGTGATTGAAGCGTCGTCGCAGGGAATCGAACAGGAACGGCTTTTCGGACTTGAATTTGAAACGGCGGTTTTCACGAATCTTACGGAAGATCATCTTGATTACCACAAAACAAAAGAGAATTACAAAAACGCAAAGAAAAAACTTTTTTTTCATTGCAAAACGGCGGTTTTGAATTTTGACGATTCATGCTTTTCGGAATTTTCTTCTGCGGTAAAAGCTAACGGCGGAAACGTTCTTTCTTACTCGGCGAAAAGTGACGAAGCGGATTTCACAGCAAAAAATCTTTCCGTTTTTGAAGATTATATGGATTATATCCTCGTCTCAAATGCACTCATTCAGCGTTTCAGGCTGAATCTTCGCGGTGAATTTAATGTCGAAAATTCTCTTGCGGCAACTGTTGCGGCGTTTAATTGCGGAATAAGCATTGAAAATTGCTCAAATATCTTAAAAAACTTCTCTTCCGTAAAAGGAAGGATGGAAATACTTGACACGGACACACCCTTTAGGGTTATAATAGACTACGCTCATACACCCGATTCGCTCAGACGCTCGCTTCTTTCTCTCAGACGCTTCTGCAAAAAACGGCTGATTCTTCTTTTCGGCTGCGGAGGTGAAAGAGAAAAGGAAAAGCGTTCAAAAATGGGTCTGATTGCCGTGAACTTTGCCGACGTTGTTTTTCTCACGACGGATAATCCGAGGAACGAAAACCCTCGAAAGATCATTGACGAAATTCTCTCCGGAACAAAGGGAACAAAAACCCCGGTCTTTGTTCGGGAAAACAGAAAGGAAGCGATTGCCCTTGCGCTCAAAACCGCAAAACCGGGCGACATTCTTCTCCTTTCCGGAAAAGGTCACGAAAAATTTCAGCAAATCGGAGACGAAAAATTTCCCTTCGACGAAAGAGAGATTGTTCTAAAGCTTCTTTCCTGACGTCAGCTTTGCGGCGAAAGGAAGAAAAAGCAGTTAACCACGGCACAAAGTGTGCTTTTTAAGAAAGGAAAGGTCATAAAAATGAATAACACAGTTTCGGTTTTAATTTCCTTGGGAATTTCTTTCATTGTGACGGCTTTGCTGGGTATAGTATTAATACCGCTTTTGCATAAGCTCAAATTCGGCCAGAATATTCTCACCGACATCGGTCCCCGCTGGCACGCAAAAAAGCAGGGTACACCGACAATGGGCGGTCTGATGTTCATCATCGGAATTTTCGCCGCAGTCGGAATTACGCTCCTCACGGGAAAACTCACCGGTTTTTCGCTTTTCTCGGAGAATGACGTTCTTGCCTCGCAGGAAAGAACAAAGCTCTTTGCCGGCCTTTTGCTTGCGCTTTGCCTTTCACTCATCGGCTTTACCGACGACTATATCAAGGTTTCAAAAAAGCGTAACCTCGGCCTTACAGAAATTCAGAAAACAGTTCCGCAGGTCATTGTCATTGCCGCATATCTCACAACTCTCGTCATGAGCAAGAACACCTCGATGTTCATTCCTCTCGTCGGAAAAATCAGCCTTGACTCACTCCCCGGAATCATCTTCTTTTATCTTTTCGGCGCTTGCGTAATTTACGGAACGGCAAACGCAGTTAACTTCACCGACGGAATCGACGGCCTTTGCGGTTCGGTTACGGTACCGGTCGGAGTTGCGTTCACCGTTATCGCTTATCTCGTCAAAAACACTTCATGTTCGGTTCTTTCCGCAGCTCTTGCCGGCGCATGTGCGGGATATCTCATCTGGAATCATTATCCGGCAAAGGTTATGATGGGCGACACGGGTTCAATGTTCCTCGGCGGAATTGTTGCCGCTCTTGCGTTTTCGGTAAACTGCCCGCTGATTCTCATCCCGGTCGGAATCGTTTATGTTGTCGAAGCGCTCAGCGACATTCTTCAGATTTTTTCAATTAAGTTCCGCCATAAGAAAATTTTCAAAATGTCTCCGATTCACCATCATTTTGAAATGAGCGGTTGGAGCGAAAAAAAGATTGTTACCGTTTTCAGCGTTCTCAGCTTTGCCGGAGCAATCGCAGGCGTTGTCATTATGTGCTTCACCGTTGCATAATCTTTTGAAAAAATAATCCCCGAAAGGAGCAAAAAGGAATGAGCGAAAAAGCAAAAAGACTTCCGAAAGAAACAAAAGCAGGCTCGTTCGGAGAATTCGTCGGCTCGTTTTTCCATACCGGCGGAATCGACGTTCCGTTTTGCTGCCTTGTCATGATTCTTTTCGCCTTCGGAATCACAATGATGTATTCCGCGGGCTATGCTTATGCGAGCGCATACACCTCAAGCCCGAACAGCTTTTTCAAAAATCAGCTGATTTCCGGTGCAATCGGCTTTGTGCTGATGTTTATTATCAGCAAAATCGATTACCGAATTTTAAACGGTATACTTACACCGATTGCCTTCGTTTTTACGGTTATTCTTTTGGTGTATACCCTCGTTGCAAACATTCATAACAGCATTAAACGTTGGATCGTCATCGGCTCACGTCAGATTCAGCCGTCCGAAATCAGTAAATTCGTCCTCGTTCTTGTGATGGCATATCTAATTTGTATTTTTTACAAGCCTTTGAACGAAGACGGAAACAAACGTGTGATGCCGTCCGTCAGAAGGCTCACAAAACTTGAAAAGGGAGTTTTCTCGTTTTTTGACACAAATTTCAAATGTACCGTTGCGCTTGCAATGATTGTTGTCCTTTTTTGCGGACTCGTTTTCCTTGAAAGCCATCTCTCATGCACGATTCTCCTTTTCTGCATGGGTGTTTCGATGATGTGGCTCGGAGGCGTGAAGAAAAAGTGGTTTGTGCTTCTCGGCGTTGCCGCGGCTCTTTTAATCGGTTACGTTGTTTTCATCAATCCGGAATTTGTCAAATCGTTCAGCACCTATGCATATGAGCGAATCATGACGTGGAAACTCGGCGAAGATTACGGAAACACAACCCGCTGGCAGACCGAACAGGGACTTCTTGCAATCGGTTCCGGCGGACCGTTCGGAGTCGGTTTCGGAAATTCAAAGCAAAAACAGCTTTATATTCCCGAACCGCAGAACGACTTCATTTTTTCCGTTGTCTGCGAAGAACTCGGCTTTGTCGGCGCGGCAATCGTAATTCTCCTTTTTGCCGCTCTCATCTGCCGCGGTTTTATGATTGCAACCAAGTCAAAGGATCTTTTCGGTGCGCTTCTTGTCATCGGTGTAATGATGCAGCTCGGCTTTCAGGTCATTCTGAATATTGCCGTTGTTACGGACACGATTCCGAACACGGGAATTGCGCTTCCGTTTTTCAGCTACGGCGGAACGGCGCTCGTCATTCTGCTTTGCGAAATGGGCATTGTTCTTTCCGTTTCAAGACGGTGCAGACTTGAAAACTGAGAAGGCGGCTTCGGATGCGGCGCAGTAACTTTGCTAAAGGTTTTTAAAAGGGTCGGAACTGTTTTGTTTGCGACCCTTAAATAACAAATTTTTGAGTTTTTATAATTGCGAAACATTTCCTGTCTTGTCAAAAGACAAGTGATAATACATAAATAACAGATATTTTCAGAAAGGAATAACCGAAATGAAAATTATTTTTGCCGCAGGCGGAACCGGCGGCCACATTAACCCGGCTCTTGCTGCCGCCGGGGAAATCCGCGAAAGATATCCCGACGCCGAAATTCTTTTTATCGGAACAAAAGACAAGATGGAAGCGAAGCTTGTTCCGGCGGCGGGTTTTGATTTTAAAACGATTGAAATTTCCGGTTTCTACCGTCAGCTTACGCTTGAAAACATCAAGCGTAATATCGTTACGCTCTCTCATCTTCTCAGCTCCTCAAAGGAAGCGAAGAAGATTATTCTTGATTTTAAGCCGGACGTTGTTGTCGGCTTCGGCGGTTATGTCAGCGGTCCGGTTGTAAGAATGGCGGCAAAGCTCAAAATCAAAACCGCAATTCACGAGCAAAACGCTTACCCGGGAATTACGAACAAAGCCCTCGCAAAAGAGGTTGACAAGGTAATGCTCACGACCGAAAAGGCGGCGCAGTTCCTTGAATGCAAAAACGAACCCGTTGTTACCGGCCTTCCCGTCAGGGGAGAGATGCTCAGAGCCGACCGTGAACTCAGTCGTGCCGAACTCGGAGTAAAAGAAAATCAAACGCTTGTTCTTTCAATGGGAGGTTCGCTCGGAGCGGAAGCAATCAACAATGCAATGGTTGACCTTATTGCCGAAAACCATGAGAACGAGAACATATACTTCCTTCATGCGATGGGTCAGTTTGGACTTTGGGTTCCGGAAAAACTTCGTGAACTCGGCGTCGATCCCGAAAAGGAAGAAAACGTTGAAATTCGGGAATATATCAGTGACATGGCTCGCTGCATGAGTGCGGCGGACATCGTAATAAGCCGCTCGGGCGCAAGTTCGCTTTCTGAAATCGAAGCACTCGGAAAAGCGTCGATTCTTATTCCGTCGCCGAACGTTGCGGAAAACCATCAGTACCACAACGCAATGGCACTCGTTGAGAAAAACGCCGCCCTCCTCATTGAGGAAAAGGATTTGACGAAGGAAAACTTTTCAAAGGTTTTTCGTTCGCTTGAGGGCGACAAAAACAAAATCGCCGAACTTTCAAAAAATGCAAAATCCCTTGCGATTATCGATGCAAAGGAAAGGATTGCGGACATAATTGTTTCTCTTTCACAATAAAATTACCTTTGTCATAGGATAGGCTGATGGTTTTTCCGTCCGACTATTCCTGTGTGGCCGTTTTTCGGCCGTGAGAAAAGGTGTGATCTTTGTGAGCGAAATCATAATCAGAGGAACAAAACGGCTTGAAGGAAAGCTTTCGGTTCAGGGCTCAAAAAACAGTTCTCTTCCGATTCTTGCCGCCTGCGTCCTTGTTGACGGAGTCAGCGTTCTTCACAATTGCCCTTATCTTTCAGACGTTGACGCTGCCGTTAAAATTCTTTGCGAGCTCGGCTGCACGGTCAAAAGAGACGGCCATACTTTGACAGTTGATTCAAGAAACATATCGTGTTATAATATCAGTGAAAATCTTATGCGTGAAATGCGCTCGTCAATCGTTTTTCTCGGTTCGCTCGTTTCGCGGTTTAAAAAGGCGAGACTTTTCACCCCAGGCGGCTGCGAAATCGGTTTGCGACCGATTGACCTTCATCTTTCCGCCCTGCGTGCGCTCGGCGTCACGATTGAGGACGAGGGAAGCTCGCTTTGCGCAGAAGTCAGAGAAAAGCTTTTGGGAACAACAATCAGCCTTTCGTTTCCAAGCGTCGGAGCAACGGAAAACATTATTCTTTCTTCGGTCTTTGCCGAGGGAAGAACAACCGTTCTCAATGCCGCCCGGGAACCGGAAATTCTTGACCTTGCCGATTTTCTCAACAAATGCGGCTGTCGTGTTTCTGTCCTTCCGGAAGGGACGATTGTGATTGAGGGCGTAAAATCGGCTCACGGAGCGGAACATACGATTATTCCGGACAGAATTGTTGCGCTTACATATATGTCGGCCGTTGCCTGCTGTTCGGGGGATGTTCTTTTTGAAAACGTTGACACATCTCATTTTCTTTCCGTCACCGGCGTTTTTGAATCGGCCGGCTGCCGACTTATAACGGAAAAAAACAAAGTCAGAATCATTTCGGACGGAAAGCTCAAAGCCGTCCGTGACATAAGAACAATGCCTTATCCCGGTTTTCCGACTGACGCTCAGGCACCCGTCACCGCAATGCTTTGCACAGCGAAAGGAACTTCGGTCATCGTTGAAAATATTTTTGAAAACCGCTTCAACCATGTCGGAGAGCTTGTAAGAATGGGCGCAAAAATCAAGGTTGAAGGAAGGGTTGCAATCATTGATTCGGTGAAGTCGCTTCACGGCGCTCACGTCCGTGCGGTTGACCTTCGTGCGGGAAGCGCACTCGTCGTTGCAGCTCTCAGGGCGAACGGAAAAACCGTAATCGGCGGAGTTCATCACATCGACCGCGGATACGAAAAAATCGAAGAAAGTTTAAGAGCTCTCGGAGCTCAGATCGAAAGGAGCACTGAAAGTGGATAACGAAAACAAAAATATTTTTGAAAACCGTCCTTTCAGTACTTTTGATTGGTCGGACCAAATTAAAGAAAACGTCAGCAAACCGAAGGACATCACTTCGGATATGTGGACGCCGATAAGCGCCGGAGCCGAAAAAAGGGAAAAACCTTCCTCCTCTCTTTCCGACCGCCAAAAGCCGGTTCGCAACGCTTCGGGCGCACAAAACAAAAAGAAACCGCCTCAAAAAAAGCGGCTGCCCCAAAACGGAAAGCCGGCTTCAAAAAAACGTCCTTCCCAACCGTCGGGAAAAAACAATTCCGAGCGTACCGCTCAAAAAAAGCAATCGCAGAAAACTCCGGACGAAAAACGAAGGCCGCAGGAAAGGCCGGTTCAAAAGAGCAATCCTTCACGAAGCAAGAGCGCAAATCAGCCTCAAAACCGCCGTCCGGCTCAAAGCGAAGAGGCGAAAAGAGCCGCCGAAGAAAAGCGCAGAAAACTTGAACGCGAACGGGAAAGAAGGCAGTATGAAGCCGAACGCCGCCGCTATGAAAAGGCGAGCGAAAGCTATAACCGGCAGCGCATTCAGGGAAGCTCAAGGGAAGAAATCAGCAAAAAGCGCGCAAAGAAAAAGCGTCGAAGCAAACGTTTTTACGCTGTGACGATTACTGCGGCAACGCTTGCCGTTGCGGTGATTGCAACTCTCATTTTCTGCTTTGCGGTCGGCTCGCCGGTGAAAACAATCACCGCTTCGGGAAAAAGTGTGTATTCTTCCGATGAAATTGTTTCCGCTTGCGGAATTGTTCCGGGTGAGAACATTTTCACCGTAAGCGAAAAAAAGGTCAACGCCATTCTCACTTCGGCGCTTCCGTATATCGGAAGCGTGAAGGTGAAGCGTGAGTTTCCGGACAAGCTCTCACTCACTGTGACCGCAACGAGCGAAAAATATCTCATCCCAAACACAAACGGTTATATCTGCCTTGACAAAAATGAAAAAGTTCTTTCAACAAAAAAGCAAAAACTGAAAAGCGGCTGTTTCCGTCTTGACGGTTTCAAGGGTCAAAGCGTGAAAGCCGGAACGGCTTATGAACCTTGCAAAGAGGACGAAAGCCGTTTTGAAGCGGCAAAAACGATTGTTGCGCTCCTTGAAGAAAACGGACTCAAAAAGGCGAACGTTTTAAAGCTTTCTTCTCTCGATGAAATTGTTGTCGTTTATGACAGACGTTTTAATACTTATATCGGTTCGGTTGATAATATCGAAAAGAAAATTGAACTTGCCGCCAGAGTAATAAAGGAAAACGTCGGAAAAAGCAACACCGGATATATCGATGTCCGCTATGATTCAAGAGCGTATTTCAGCGAAGGAAATATGAACCGGCAATAATAGTCAATAGTTATAAAAAAAGATAAAAAATATGTAAAAGATGTGCAATTTGGTTGTTGTCTTTTTTGAAAAAGCGTGATATAATAACTTGAATTGTCGCACAGGGGGCAATTATATCCGCTTGAGGCGGAAAATGTTTTTTGATTTATAGTTTTTGACCGTATAAATATAAGACAGGAGGAAGTAGAATGAGCTTCGTTATGGACAATGACAACATAGCTTATAACCAAATTAAAGTCGTAGGTGTCGGCGGAGGCGGAGGAAACGCCGTCAACAGCATGGTTGATGCAGGCGTTTTCGGTGTTGAATTCCTCACCGTTAACACAGACAGACAGATTCTTGAAGATTCAAAAGCAACCCACAAAATTCAGATCGGTGAAAAGGTTACCGGTTGCATGGGTGCAGGCGGAGATCCCGCTGTCGGAAAAAAGGCCGCCGAAGAGAGCAGAGATGTCATTGCCGACGCTCTGCGTTCAACGGACATGGTTTTCATCACCGCAGGTATGGGCGGCGGAACGGGAACAGGTGCGGCTCCGGTTGTTGCGGAAGTTGCAAGAGAGCTCGGTGCTCTCACCGTCGGAATCGTAACAAAGCCGTTCAAGTTTGAAGGAAGAAGACGTATGCAGCAGGCCGAGGACGGAATCCGCGAGCTTCAGAAGCACGTTGACAGCCTCATCGTCATTCCGAACGAAAGACTCAAACTTCTCGGTGACAAATCGCTCAGCATGAAAGACGCTTTCGGAAAGGCGAACGAAGTCCTTTGGCAGGGCGTTAAGAGCATTTCGGACACAATCAAGGTTCCCGGTTACATCAACCTCGACTTTGCCGACATCAAGAGCGTTATGAAGGACGCAGGCCGCGCACACATGGGAATCGGCCGCGGAAGAGGCGCAAACTGTGCGGTTGAAGCAACGAAGGAAGCAATCACAAGTCCGCTCCTTGAAACCGCAATCGACGGAGCAAGCGGCGTAATCATCAATGTAACCTGCTCATCGGATATGTCCCTTGACATGATTGAACAGGCCGGTGATCTCATCACGCAGGCAACCCATCCGGACGCAAACATCATCTTCGGTTCTGTCTTTGACGAAGAAATGGGCGACGAAATGCTCATCACCGTCATTGCAACCGGCTTCGGTTCACCGGAAGAGAACGATGCCGACAAGATGGGCAAGCCCGTTGTCAAGGCTTCGGCTCCCGTATCTCAGCCGGCAGCTCAGCAGAGCGGATTCATCAGCCAGTCAACAAAGCCGAAGAACGCAGGAACTTCGATTTTCACTTCAATGGACACCGATTCCTCCTCGGATTTCAAAGCAACAGAATTCGGAAAGAGCTTTGTTGCAGCTTTTGAAAACGCAAAGAACGGAGTTCAGACGCAGGAAGCTGCTCCCGCTTCTCAGCCGATGACCGATATCAGCTCCTTCTCGACTCCGAACGAAAAGGAAGAAAACGACGCTCATTCATTTGACGTTATCGAAACGCCGAAGAAGAAATCGGGTTCGATTTTTGACGATCCCGACGAGGATGAAAGCGACGTTCTTCCGATCTTCAAGGGAAGAAACATTTTTTCAAACAACTGATTGAAAAAGTTCAAAGCCGCCGTGTTTTCGGCGGCTTTTTTGTGTCTTTTTCAAGAGCCTTGACCTTTTCTTTCGGTTCACCCCCCCTTTGCGTTCTCAATGTCGCCGCCGTTGATTTCCATAACCTTGTCAGCCTGTTCTTTTGTCAGACCTAATTCTTCAAGTTGCTTTCTTGTCATCTGTACCAATCCTTTCTTACGCTTTTATACGGGGTAGCTCCCATAAATTGTTTTGGTTTCGCTCGGTTATACGCTTGTCAGTCCGCATATAAAAAAGAGCCTTGATTTCTCAAAGCTCTTTAATTATTCAGTTTTCAGGCATAAAAATAGCACCGTACTTTCGTACAGTGCTTGAATTTATTTGGTTTTGTTTGTGATTGTGTAATACCTCAAGAAACAAATTCGACGGTTTTTCCGAGTAGCGGCTCGGCTATATCAACAACATACCAATAATCATTATGTGTTAGCCCAAAAGGATATTTAACGCCATCTATAAGTATTTTTGTCACACCGAATTCTTCAACCGTTCTTCTTTCATCAATAGCTATAATTTTTTTGTTTTTAATGATAAATTCATCAACAATTTTATGTTTTATCATTTCGCACCATACTTTTCTGAATAAATTTTTTCGTAATATTCAAGGTTTTTTCTTGTGGTTTCAACTTCCTCAATTGGGATTTTGTACTTGTCTACAACAGAAAGCATATATTTTTGTGCTTCTATTTCTCGCTTTAGATAAACATCTTCCGTTAGAAGGTTTCCGTAAGCGTTCGTTCTATCCTGCTTTGCATGGTACATTTCTTCCAAAACGTCTGATACCGTAGCTTCGTCCCTAATAACAGCAGTGTTTAATGAACCAAGATATAAGGCAGATGCTTGAGATTTTTTTAAATGCTCTTCCGCTTCTTCTCCTCGAATTATTATTCCGCCGTTTGCCCTAAACTCCTTGGTAAGCTTGTTATACGTCGGAACGTCAATAATTTGCTGTCCGTTTGAACCGATTCGCCTGTGTGCCGAACCTTTTCTCGGAGCATTTCTTCTGTATTTATTATACCACTTTCGTCGTTATTTTTCAACGGTTTATCGGTTTCTTCCGCCGCTTCGCCCTGCATTTCTTTCCATTCTGCGTACGTCATGTCGTCCGGCACTTCATAGCTTGTTCCGTCCTTCTTTCTTGCCGCTCTTATGCCAAGTTTCCTCTTGTCCTCAAAATAAGGAGCGGTGCAACATCTTCAAAACAAATGTAAAGGCTGACAGATATTCTCAAGAAAAGCGTACCGAAAAGAAAAACATAAATTTAAAGAACAACTTTCACCGAAGCGACAACAATGAAGCAGTCCCGAAGAAACGATGCCGAAGGAAAACGTTTAAATCTCATGGGGAAACAATAAGACAAAAAAAGATAAAATCTGATTAAAAAGAACTTAAAATTTATTTCTGAAGGCTGCTATTTATAAAAAGCACTTGATTTTTTGAAAAAACTTTGCTATTCTATTAGAAAGTACATTATGCCTAACTATGTCGATTTAAATAATTTTTCGGAAAGCAAGGAGGATTCATCTCATGTCTAAGTCAAAGACAACGATAATTGCGCTGGTTGCGCTTGTTGTTGTTTGTGCCGGATCTTTTCTCGGAGTGAGAGCACTTAACAGCAAAACTCCGGTTCAACAACCGATTTCAATCACTACCCAAACGACAACAACCGTTCCGTCAACGACCGAGCCGACAACTGTTCCGACAACCGAGTCAACAACAGCGCCGAGCACGATGCCGACAACGGCACTTGCTGTGAACGGTGTGACCGAAGGCACTTCAAACCTTTTCACAACGTTTGCACAGAATTCGGCTTCTGCCGCAACAACCGAACCTACAACAAAGCCCTCAACAACAGCTCCGACAACGAGACCGTCGACAACAAGATCGTCAACAACGGCTCCGACAACTTCAAAACAGCAGGAAGCCGAAGAAGTTATCAAATCGGCCGCCGTTTTTTCCAACGGTTTCCTCGGCTATAAATATGACGCCGACGGCGATGTGTATTTCACCGACAAGGATCCGTGGCAGAGAAACTTTGGTTTCAACGAGCTTTATGATGTCGGCGCTTCGTTCATCGTTTTCTATTACGATACCGTTCGTTGCAAGTTCAACTATGCGAACAAGGATTGGATGATTCAGTTCTGGAAAGGCCAGTACGGATTTGTTTTCGTCGGAGCGGAAATCGGTGTTTATACAAAGCCGACAACGAGAAAGGTTGAACATTACGACTGCGCTTCGGATGAAGATTCACTTAAGATGTCTATGACGTGTTACCGTAAAGGCAAGGAGATTTTCTCAAGAAAGTATGCAAGCTATTGGTGGTGTACGGGCTTCGTTCCCGGAAAGCTTGACAAGTTCTCCGACCGTTCGGAACTCACGGTAAAATGCAGAATTACGATGAAGGATGCGAAGATGCTTCTTGCTTTCTGCGTTTCACTGGAGCAGAACGGATTCAAGATTAACAAGAATTATACGGTTTCCGGTCTTGATGTCTTTGTAACCTGGCAGTAAGCAAATCTTTCGGAATTTATTAAAAAAGTTTTAAATTGCTATTGAAATTTAAAACTACATATTGTATAATTGTTTAGTAATTTTTCGAGAATATGTATATTTTCAGCTTTTGCTGTTGATATAAATATTTAGAAAGGATTGATTGTCATGAAAAAGTTTTTGGGCGTTATGGTCGCAGTCGCACTTTGCCTCTGCATGATCGTTCCCTCTGCCTTTGCCGCTGATACCGATTATCTTGCTTCTTTGAAAGACGCAATCGGCAATGCCGGCGCAGATGCCAACCTTGATGACCTTTCTCAGGCACTTGACGGAGCTCTTCAGAACGTTGGTCTCGGCTCAGGTTCCGATGCATCATCAAGCAGCTCGGCACCCAGCGGAATCGGTGACGTTCTTTCCGGCCTTTCCGGAATGATCGATCCGGATTCATTCAGCGCAATTTCCGACGCACTCGGCGGACTTGTCGGCGGTTCGGGAAACGGTTCATCAAGCTTTGATATTTCTTCGCTTATGGACACAATTTCCGGCGCTTTCTCCGGTATGGGCTTTGACCTTGGTTCACTCACCAAAGGCTTTGACCTCGGTTCGTTTGATTTTTCAAGCATTCTCGGCGGTCTCGGTAACCTTGGCGGCGGAGACAGCAAGGGCGACGGAACAAGCTCAGGCACCAGCGGAGCCATGGACGCAATGTCAGGAATCATGGATAAGCTTATGAGCGGTCTTTCAGCTCTCGGCATTGACACTTCAGCTATTGAAGGTCTTCTTGATAACGACATCGTTAACTTCTTTGCTAACATGTATATCGGCCTTGGCGAAATCGTTAAGCCTGAAGTAACAACAACCGCAGAAGCTTCAACAACGAAGCCGGCCGTCGTAACAACAAAGACCCCGAAGACAGGCGATACCTCAGCCGTTTTTGTTGCTCTCGGTGTTCTTACCGTTGCAGCAGGCGCAGCATTCGTTTGCCTCAAAAAGAAAAAGGACTGATTATCCCTTTTCGTTAACTTTTTTAAAAAAGCTAATTAATCATCGCTTTCGTCTTTTCGACGAAAGCGATTTTTTTGCCTTGAAAATTTTTTAACAATACTGTATAATGGTATCATTGTTTATTCGGCAAAATTTTTGTTTTTTCTTTTAGGAGTGTGACGAATGAAAAAGGAAATTGAATTTGACAAAAGTAAAAAAGTCTTTCCGCTTCTTCTGTTGATCCTCGGAATCGGGCTGGCGGCGGTTCAGTTCATCACAAGGCTCAATTTTGTTGCGGTTCTCAGTATCGGATATTGCTGTGTTGTTTCGGCAATTATTCTTCTTTCGCTGATTGTTAAGAAAAAAGTCTATCTGTTTATGCTTCTCGGCTATGCGTTTTCTTTCGGCGGCCTTACGCTGTTTCACATCATTTTCGGTGCGGACGCCGGTTTTGGTGCTTTTTCAAGCGGTCTTGCGGGCTGGTCAACCGAAAGCCATCCGCTTTCCGCCGGAGAGGGAAATTTCCTTCTTCGCCTTTGCGGAAATCTTTTGCTTTCGCTTCCCGTAATCATCAGCTTTGTTTTGCTTGCTGTTTTCGCAAAAAAGAGATTTAAAAAGGGTGCGGTGAAAAAAGCACTTTGCTCCGTTATGAGTGTTTTTCTTGTCGGAACGTCTGTTGCAAGCGTCCTTTTCATGAACATGAGAACGAAGCCCGTGACCGAACGTATGTGGGACGGCGAAGAGGATTATCTCAAGGGCGTTGACAAAGCAAAAAAAGACAGTCCCAATGTTTTGTTCATTCTCATGGATGACTTCGGTTACGGCGATGTTTCGCTCAACGGTGCAATTTATGACACGCCGAATATCGATTCAATCGGAGAAAACGGTCTTAATTTTGAAAACTTTTACTCAAGCTATTCGGTTTGTTCTCCGGCTCGTTTTGCCGCTCTTACCGGTCGCTACCCTTACAGAGGTTACGCCGATAACGTTATTTATCCGACGATTTCAACCGTTTCGCCTTTTGCTCAGACTCGGGTTTTCAACAGCATTGAAATGGGTAATAACGCTGACGGAATGCTCGGAGATGAAATTACAATGGCCGAAGTGTTCAAGGCTGCCGGCTACTCGACGGGTCTTTTCGGAAAATGGCATCTCGGAGATTACGGCGAGTACCTTCCGACCAAGCAGGGCTTTGATTATTTTTACGGCAGCCATCACGTTAATGACATGAAGCCGTTTTATCACGTCCGTGAAGAGGGCGGAGAATACACAATCGTTCACGGTACCGACGAGCTTAAAGATCAGTCGAAGGCAACCGAATGGATCAATGAGGAAATCAATGATTGGATCACGGAAACCGTCACGAAATCCGACGAACCGTTTTTTGCCGTTTATACTTCACCGTGGCCTCACGCTCCGGTTTTTGCCGGCGATGAATTCAAAGGCTCAAGCGGAATGGGAACATATGTTGACTGCATCAAAGAGTTTGATGCCGGACTCGGAAAGCTCTTCAAAAACCTTGAGGATCTCGGTGTTCTTGACGATACGATTATTGTTTTTACGAGCGACAACGGTCCCGCGCTTGAAGGCTCTGTCAATGAGCTTCGCGGAGGAAAGTATCTCGCATACGAAGGCGGTCAGAAGGTTCCTTTCATGATTCGCTGGAATAACAACAACGGCCTTTTCAAGGAGGGAGACAGCCGCGAACAAAGCGCAACGCTCGTTGACCTTTTCCCGACTCTTGTTTCGCTTTGCTCAATTACCGGCGGCGGAAAGAGGGATTATCTTCCGACAGACCGTGTGATTGACGGTGTTTCGATGGTTCCCGTTCTTAAAAACGACAGCGTGATTCACACCGAAGAACACCCGATTCTTCACATGAAACGTAAGGACATTAAGGCAATTCAGTACACGGTTGAAACCGATGAAGTTAAGAAGATTTATCCCGATTATAATTACGATATTCTGAACAAGAACAAAACAATCACGTTCAAGTATTTTGACAAAATTCAGAACGATAATTCGGCCTTCTTTGACAAGTATCGCAAAAATTGGTTGCATATTCTCACCGATGACAGTGGGGAAAACTATAACCGTTCGGGCGTTTATCCGGCTGTTGCCGAAACAATGCACGAAAAACTCGATGAAATTCAAAAGAATTTTGAAAGCAATCCGAGAGGAATCATAAAGTAATGCCGCCGCTTTCGATAATGATTAAACCGGCGTCAAGCCTTTGCAACCTTAGGTGCAAATACTGCTTTTACTGTGACGTTGCCGAAAGTCGGGACGTTGCAAATTTCGGCGTAATGAAAGAGGAAACCGCAGAAAAACTTATTGAAAGCGCACTTTCCTTTGCCGACGGAGAAAGCGTTGCTTTTGCGTTTCAGGGCGGCGAACCGCTCATTGCCGGACTTGATTATTTCAGATTTTTCGTCCGCAAGGTGAAGGAAAACAACAAGAAAAGTTCACGGATTTTTTTCTCCGTTCAAACGAACGGAACCCTTGTTACCGATGAATGGTGCGATTTTTTCAGAGAAAACGAATTTCTTGTCGGTCTCAGTCTTGACGGCGACCGTGAGGGTAACCGTTTTCGTGTTGACGAAAAGGGGAACAATGCTTATTTCAAAATTCTCAAGGCTGCGGAAAAACTTAAGCGCCATGAAGTCGAGTTCAACATTTTGATTGTTCTGACCGGTTACTGCGCCGACAGATGCGAAAAAATTTACAAGTACTTTCGTGAAAACGGCTATACTTATCTGCAGTTTATACCTTGTCTGCGCCCGTTCGGCGACAAAAGCGAGAGCGAACTTTATATGACGAACGAACAGTATGCGTCCTTCCTCATAAAAATTTTCAATCTTTATGTCAAGGATTTTGTCCGCGGAAACTATGTCAGTATTCGGTATTTTGACAATCTTGTGAGAATGTACCTTGGCGAAAGAGCCGAACAATGCGGAGTGTGCGGAGTGTGCGGGCATCAGCTCGTTGTCGAAGGAAACGGAAATCTTTATCCGTGTGACTTTTTTTGTACCGACGAATGGCTACTCGGAAATATTGAAGATACTTCCGTTCGTACCGCACTCACCGGAAAAAAAGCCGACCGCTTTATTCGGGAGAGTATGATTGTTCCGGAAAAGTGTAAAAGTTGCCGTATGTATCCGCTTTGCCGTGCGCAGGGTTGCAAAAGGCAAAAACTTCATGAAGATTATTGTCCGGCGTATAAAACTTTCTTTTCCTCTTGCCTTCCTCTTTTCAGAGCCTTCGGAAAACAGCTCGGCGAATGATTGCACAGCATTTGCGGAAAAATTAATAAATATTAATTGTTTAACTTTTTTTGAACAAAGTATTGACAATTTATAAAATGAGTTGTAAAATGTACTCAATGAATTAAGGCAGATTTAAGCTCCTTTTTTCAGCGCTGAAATATTTTATAGGGAGGAAATAGACATGAAGTTTTTTGAAAAGTTTGAAGAACTTTGGCAGCTCATCTGGAAGTTCCTTTATGGCACCATTCTTAATGGTTGGGACAAATAATTTTTGAACATTGAGGCCGTTCTTTGAACGGCCTTTTTGCTTGAAAAAAATTCATAATTTATTTAAAAAATATTGACTTTTACTAATTTTTATTGTAGAATAAGTCCATGAGGAAGCAAAGCTTTTTGTTTTGCTTTTCAATCATTCTTTTAGGAGGCAATTACAATGAAATTTACATGGGAAGATTTTGAAGATTTTTGGAAGATCCTTTGGGAAAACATTTATAAGTTCTTCAGCCATTTCGGCTATGACACTCCGCTTGATCCCGAAGAACCCTGCCCGAACGACAAATAAGAAATGAATCTCGAATCTCTTTCGCTTTTTTGGCGAAAGGGATTTTTCTCTTTTTTTGATTGACAGTTGTCTTTTTCTTTGATAAAATTAGATAGGAATTCAAATGAAGGGATTGACCGCAATGAAAAAAACGCTCAGTTTTGTTCTCGCTTTGACAATAATTTTTTCGTTGTTCGTTTTTTCGTCTTTTGCGGCTGTCGGAGATGCTGTTCCGTTCCGGAACAGCTCATACTTTGAGTCCGGCGATTACCGCCTTCATTATAGAACTTTCGGAGATCCGATTCTTAATAAAGGTCAGATCATGCTCCTTCATGGATTCGGACTTTCAACCGTTTCACTTGAAAAAATTGCAGAGGAATACAGCAAGAAAAATTATTTTGTGACGGCGGTTGACCTTCCGAATTTCGGCTATTCAAGCCGTGAAACGTCCGAAACAAAGCTTCAAAGCCGAGAAGATCTTGTTTTTGCACTGATGGAAAACCTCGGCGGAAAGTGGATAATCGGCGGCCACTCGATGGGCGGAGGAATCGCCGCAAACGTTGCGATTGACCACCCCGAAAAAATCACCGGTCTCATTCTTTTTGCTCCGCAGACAAGCACGGAAGTTTCACCTGTGGCGTCAAAACTTATGAAAAGCGGTTTTGTTCAGAGCATGTTTGGTGCAATAATCGGACTTACAAAATATTTTCCGAACATAGTCAGACCTTTGGTTGCCGTGAGCTTTTCCGATTTAAAATATTCAAAGGACTATGATGTTTCAAAAATTGCCGCTCCGCTTGCACTCAAAGGTACCGGCGCAGGAATGGCCGTGATGGCTTCTCACACAAGAGGAACGGATCTTGAGGCTTTTTCCGGAATTAAAATTTCGACCGTAATAGTTACGGCGAAAAACGATATGGTTGCAAATAAAAGAAATCTCAAGGCACTCATTGATTCGGCTCCGGAAGGGGCAAAGATTATCACTGTTGAAAAGGGCGGCCATATGATGATGGAATATGATCCGTCGAATATTTGTGCGCTGACACTTAAAGCACTTGAAAAGTAAACAAAACAATCAAAAAAGCCTGTCGCAATGAAAGCGGCAGGCTTTTTTTGAATATAATCAGTCAACGATGACTGTTCCGTCTTCTTTGACCGAAATTTTCATTCCCGTTTTGACGTAATCAAGAAATTCGTCACCGAGGCAGTCGATTACGGGCATTGTTACATCGTCAATCCAAACTTCCGCAAGAACCGCACCCGAAGCGGCGAGCGAGTCAATGTGGTTCGCAAAAAGCATACATGCCGGCTGGCGCTTCATTGCACATGCACAGTAAAGAACAAGGCCGCCGGTTGTTGAGCCGATTGTTTGCGGAAGACAGAGGGCAACGCCTGCAAGGGGCTTTCCGTAGATATCGGGATTGTTTTGGTCGCCGCACTTTGCTTCCTTGTCACCGAACTGAAGCGATTTTTGGAACGAAGCGAGCGTGTTGAATCCGCCGTGGGAAACGAGGGCGGTGGCTGTTGCCGTTCCGGGAGTAACAACTCTTCCTTTGAACTCTTTCATTATTTGTTTCCTCCCTTCGTAATTTGAACGAGAATTTCATCGTCGGTGTAATAGCGCGCCGTTGTGTATGTACGAAGCTTGTTTGAAGATGTGATTACCGGCATCTTCGCACAAAGGGGATTGTTCATATACATGAGCGGGCAGATGTATGAAGTGATAACGCCGGTTGCTTTGAGCCTTGCAGCATATGTCGTTTTGTTAAACTCTTTGAGTACGCCGGGGGCTGCGGTGAAAACGGTTGGAATAACAACTTTTTGGTTGCCGTATTTTTTGAGAGAAGCTTCAACCTTGTCGGTCCAGTCCTTGAGCTGCTGAAGCGACATGTGCGGACAGCCCATGAAGCAAAGTTTCGGCTTTGCGTTTTTGTCTTTCCAAATTACCGGATAGTTGTTTTTGACTCTTTCAAGTTCCGCGTCGTCAATGACATATTCCCTGACGTTGTCGGCAAGGAGCTTTTCGCCGCAAAGCTTTGCTTCCGGAGTGAGGTTTTCAATGTGATAAAGTCCGACTGCGCCGTTTGAAGCGGTTGCCGCACCGAAATCTTTGAGATATGTGCAGACTTCGTCGGTGAGTTCCGTGCCGAGCCATTTGTCAAGTCCCTTGACGAACGGAACGTCTTCCATGACTTTCATGCCGATTGCCGAACCGAGAAGCTGAGCTTCGGGTTTCTTTTCGGTTTCGATTTTAATGATCCAGGTTGCTTTTCTTCCCTCGTCGGTAAGAAGTCCGAAATAGGGAACATATCCAACGATTGAGCCCATGATGTCCATGATGCCCGAGTTGCGGTTGCAGCGTGCGCCGAGAACGGAGTTTGCGTAAACAACGGCGGAAGATTCCGACCAGCTGAGAACGTCGCCCATGTTCGGTTTGTTGCCGACTTCGTCCATGTAGCAAGTGCAGGTGAAGGCGTCCTTATCCATAAGACCGAGCTTTTGAAGCTGATCTTCATAGAAATCCTGCTTGTTATACATAAACTTTTTGAAAATGAGGTTTTGAAGAATATTCTTCGGAACGTTCGGGTCGCACGGGCGAGGGTCGGCAGAAAATTTCTGACCGCTTTTTACGCCGGCTTCAATGAGCGTGTTCATCAGGTCATATACCGGCTGAAGAACGCCGAGGCCGAACGAAGTTACAAGATGGTTATACTTTGAAGTTACGGGAACCATTTTTTCGGCTCCGAAAGCTTCGCCGAACATTACAAGGGTCTTCATGACCTTAGCCATTGTTTCGCCTTTTGCGCCGTCAAGAATGGCCTGCTGTTCGTCGGTTAAGATGATTGACATTGTTTTTCCTCCCTTTGACTCCGAAAAAAACGGAGTTTAGCGGACTGCTTTTGAAAGCTTTCCATCAACAATAGCGTACTATTTTTTACCACCCATGTCAAGAATTTTTGTGAAAATTTCACATTCTTTTTGTAATAATTTCAATGTTCTTTTCCATAAGGTCAAAAAACTTTGAAACAATTTTTTCATCTTCTTCGTTTCCCCTGACGCACATTGAAAGAGTAAGCTCTCCGCCGAGCGAGGTTGCGGAAAGAAGGGCATACGGTTTATACTTCACCGCTCCGGTCATGAAACCGTCATAAGGAGCATGGCCGGAAAGCAAAAGCTTATCCTGTTCGAGAATTCCGATGTTGCTCATTGCGAGGAGCGGATTTGAGTAACCGATTTTGATAATTTCTTCCGAAACTGCCTGCGGCATAATGCTGTAGCCGAGTTTTAAAAGCGGAAGTCCGTAAAGACCCATGAATTTGTCGTTCTTGAATTTTTCAACGCTTTTTTTCGTGAATTCGAGTGTTTCAAAAATGTCCTTTCCGAGGTGAGGAATACTGCATTGCATGAATGCTGTTTGGTTCGTAATTCCGGTGTCATCGGTTTCCTTCATGTGGCGGCGAAGGTCGATCGCACATGAAATTGTCACGCTGTCGCTTTCATCATAGTTTGCAAGCTCGTAAAGTGACTGAAAATATGCGGCAACAAGAACGTCGTTGACCGTTGCACCGAGTGCCTTTCCGCTTTTGCGAAGGAGAGAAAAGCGTTCCTTTTCAATTTTTCTTTTTGCAATGAAAGAACGGTCGCGGATGTTGTTTTCCGTGAACGGAAAACAGTGGTCGTCTTTTGCACAGACGTTTTTATAAAGATTTTCCGCCATTTTCTTTTCTGTTTTTGAAAAGTCGTCATAGACTTCTTCAAACGAGCGGGAGCCGTTTTTGAGACCGAGAGGACTGATTTTTTTCTCCGAATATTCGTTATAGCCTTTGCAGAGCGCTTTGAGAAAATATTTGAAGTCACCGCCGTCCATGCACATATGGTTTTCAACAATGCAGAGAACCGAACCGCCGTCATGAAAGAAAACGGCGAAGCGAATTTGAAGGTCGCTTTCCGGCGGAATATATCCGGTTAAAAATTCGTTGACAGCTTCTTCAAGGTTTTCCGGGCGGGAAACCAGAAGAACGTCGTCAATGCGGTAATCTTTGACTTTCCAGTATGCTTTGAGCTTGATGTCTCTGAAAGAGGAGTGAAGAACGGGTGCTTTTTCAAGAAAGCAGATGATGACCGTTTTAAGTGTTTCAATGTCAATTTCAAAGTCATAGCGCAGTTCAACGTGAACCATTCTGTCGTTGAAATCACGGAAAAGATAATGCATCTTATCCCAAAGTTCGGCTTTCAGTTTTCTTTCCATGAATCTTCAACCTCCGGTTTGTAGCTGTATTTTTTGTTGTGGGCAAGAACACCGAGAATGATTAACAAATCACAGAAAACCGCACCGAGAAAAATGAACCGCCACGGCCACCATGAAATGACATGAAGAAGGCCGAGAATAACATATACGAAAGCGGCGAGAACCGGAACGGTTACGAGAGCATTGAGAATCAGAAGTCTTTGCTTCGTTGCCGCGGCGAGAATGAAGTCCGTGACAAACATCAGACCGAGCGCACCGAGAAAAACGAGGTATGCATTTTCAATGCCGAAGGGTATTCTGAGAACGAGAAAAACAAATTGAGAAAGAACCATAACGCTCCCGGCAACAAGAAGCCGAAGAAGAAAATATAAAAAGTGATGACGATGAAGGAGCGAAACTCCGAAAAGCATCAGACCGATGAAAACCGCTGTTGCCGCGCCTTCAATGATGAGCCACGTCGGATGCCAAAAATCGGAAGTAAAGCCGATGATGAGATAGACCGCAACGGAAAGAAGCATCACGGCGGCGCAGACGATCGGAGCAGCCTTGAGCTGTTTTTTTTCTTTGATTTCCTGTAAATATTTTTCGTAGTCGGAAAGAACTTTCTTTTCGCCGAATTCGTCGATGATTAGGTCGTGAAGAACCTTTTCGTCCGAAAGACCGCGTTTTGAAACTTCGTTTGTTCTTTCGTCCATTTCCTCAAGAACACGCCTTTTAAAAACGAAGGTGAGGGGAGACGAGCCTTTTTCTTTCATAATGCGTTCAATATGTTCGCAATAATCGTAATTTCTTTTCATTTTTTACCTCCTTCGGGCTTATTAAAAACAATTATAACAGATTAAACATTAACAACGCATTAAAAAGATGAAACAATCAAAAAAGTTTTATGAACAATCAAAATCGGTTTGAGGCGTTTATGGGGCACTGCTTTGAGAGGGTACTTTTGTCTGTTGAAACAAAAGTACCTTCGGCACAGCGGTCGGACGTAAATTCAAAAAGAAACCCGTGCGGTTGAAGAACAAACTTAAATCAGTACCGCAAAAACTTTTTCACCTTCCTTTTTCTTGTGCGTATGATGATAATGAGCAAAAAAAGAAAGGATGAAAAGAATGAAAGCTCTTTCAGTCCTTCTTCCGGGAGAGCAAAGCACGGTTTGGAACATTCTGACCGAAGGGGCAATGCGACGACGGTTTCAGGAGTTGGGAATTGTTCCGGGAACGGTTGTTTCCTGCCTTCAAAAAAGTTTTTTCGGGGATATCAAGGCTTATCTCATTAAAGACGCCGTCATTGCAATCCGCAATGAGGATGCCGACGGAATAATCATATATTGAGGCGGTGGTTTTCATGGGTCTTTCCGGAGCGTCAACCGGAAAAAATGCCGCGCAAAAAACGCTTTTTCTTTCCGAAGAAAAAAAGGTAATTGCGCTTGCGGGAAATCCGAATGTCGGAAAAAGCACGGTTTTCAATGCACTCACCGGACTGCGCCAACACACGGGAAATTGGCCGGGAAAAACGGTAACCTCGGCCGTCGGAGAATTTTCGCATAACGGAGAAACGTTTTCTCTCGTTGATCTTCCGGGAACATATTCGCTTTTTCCCCATTCAAAAGAGGAAAGCGTTGCACGGGATTTTCTTTGTTTTGAAAAAATCGACGCCGCAGTTGTTGTTTGCGATTGCACAACGCTTGAAAGGAGCCTATCTCTTGTCCTTCAGGTTCTTGAGGTGACGGGTCGGGTTGTCGTCTGTCTCAATCTTGCGGACGAGGCAGAAAAAAAGAACATAAAAATCAACGAAAAAAAGCTTGAAAAAATGCTCGGTGTTCCCGTTGTTCTCACCGACGCAAAAAACAAAAAAGGGCTTGAAAAGCTCAAAGAAAAAATTTTTGAGGAAAGCGGAAAAGATGAAAATTACCGTCTTCCGTTTTCTTATGACACAGCGGTTGAAACCGCGATTGAAAGTATTGAAGGAATTGACGGAAAGAACTCCCGGTTTTTGAAAGTCCAGCTTCTTTTCGGCGACGAAAGTTTCAGAGAATCGTTTGAAAAAAAGAACGGAAAAATTAAAGAGAATGCTTCTCTTTCAAAAAGCGTATATGAAGCAAAAGAGCTGCTTTCAAAGCATTATCCTACCGGAGATCTTCTCAAAGACAGTATAACGCTTTCTCTCCTTTCAAAGGCAAACGGTATTTCAAAACTCTGTGTTGACGGGGAAAAACGCAATGACGGCCTTGACCGAAAGCTTGACAAAGTTTTCACCGGTGCGAAAACGGGAATTCCCGTGATGCTCCTTTTGCTTGCGCTTGTTCTTTTCATCACGATTTATGCGGCTAATTATCCGAGTGAACTGCTTTCGCACTTTTTGTTTTCGCTCGGTGAAAAGCTCAGAGGCGTTCTTGAAAAAATCGGAGCCGCGTGGTGGATTACCGAACCGCTCGTTGACGGGGTGTATAAAACAATGGCATGGGTGGTTTCGGTTATGCTTCCGCCGATGGCGATTTTCTTTCCGCTTTTCACTCTTCTTGAAGATTTCGGCTATCTTCCGCGTGTTGCGTTTAATCTTGACCATTGCTTTAAGAAGTGCAACGCCTGCGGAAAGCAGAGTCTTTGCATGTGTATGGGTCTCGGATGCAATGCCGCCGGGGTTGTTGGATGCAGAATTATCGACTCGAAGCGGGAACGGCTCATTGCGATTCTCACGAACGCTTTTATGCCATGCAACGGGCGCTTCCCGACGATTATCGCAATCATTTCAATGTTCTTTTCCGCTTCGCTTTCGGCGGCGGTGAAGCCGTTTTTTTCCGCACTGATTTTGACCGCAGTAATCCTTTTGAGCGTTCTTGCAACGTTTTCCGCGTCCCGGCTTCTTTCAAAAACCGTTCTGAAGGGCGAAAGCTCGGCGTTTACGCTTGAAATGCCGCCGTACCGTGTTCCGAAAATCGGATCGGTACTCGTCCGCTCCGTCTTTGACCGAACTCTTTTTGTGCTTTCAAGGGCGGTTTGCGTTTCGGCTCCGATGGGTCTTCTCATTTGGCTTCTTGCGAACATAAAAATCGGAAACTCGGCGGTTGTTTCGTATGTTTCGTCGTTCCTTGATTTTCCGGGAAGACTTGTCGGTCTTGATGGAGTTATTCTTCTTGCGTTCATTCTCGGTTTTCCGGCGAATGAAATTGTGCTTCCGGTTGCGCTGATGTGTTATACGTCGCAGGGTGTTCTTTGCGATGCGGCCGACCTTTCATCGGTTTATTCGGTGCTTTCGCAAAACGGATGGACGGCGGTTACCGGGA
This sequence comes from uncultured Eubacteriales bacterium, assembly GCA_934561055.1. Classification (GTDB taxonomy): domain Bacteria; phylum Bacillota; class Clostridia; order Oscillospirales; family Acutalibacteraceae; genus UBA6857. The sequence goes on along the minus strand of CAKTFN010000006.1, from coordinate 3,945 downwards.
TATGCTTCATTCTCTTTTCGTTGATGCACTTTCCGTGTTCAACAACACTTTTGACGATTTTCAAGGAAACAAAAAGTTTCAAATGGACGGTTCTTTCGTTCCTGCTTCCGACGGCATACGGCGTTGTTCTCTGCTTTTTGGTGAACCTGGTTTTCGGTTCTGTTTGACTTTTAATCGGCTCTGAAAAGAAAGAAAAAATTGCTTGTTCCTCTTGCAATTTTTTCTTCGGCGGTGTATAATACCTTCCAGAGCATGAGGGCCTGTAGCTCAGTTAGGGAGAGCGTTCGGTTCGCATCCGAGAGGTCGAGAGTTCGAATCTCTTCAGGTCCACCATAAGTCCACCGTAATTTTGATTATTACGGTGGCTTTTTCTTTCCGATTCTTGATAGACAACGAATCAAAAATCCGAGAAAATGAAGCATGGTTTTCGCAATCAACGCTTTTGCAAGCGGAAGAAAGGAAAAGAACGAATCAAAAATTCCGAGGCTCATTTTGAACTCAAAACAATCGGAGAAAAATCTGATTTTTTAAAATTTCAGGTTCCTTTGAAATGACGGAAAACAACCGTTGTTTCAAAGGGATTTTTTGTTCAAAGTCCAAAAAGAGCAACGAAAAATTTTTCGACTTTCCGAATCGAACAAAATGAAACATATTTTTAATTTTTTCACAAAAATTGACGTAATTTATTAATAAATACTTCAAAATTTCTAAACAAATATTGACAAGCCTTCTTTGCATTTAGTATAATCCGAACGAGGGCAAAAGAAAGAATCTTTGTCATCTTTTGACAATGATTCTTTTTTACTCTTAGAATATAACAACGGAGGTAGACATGAAAAATTCAAAAAAAGTTCTCAGCGTCATTTTGGCTGTTCTCATGCTTCTGACCTGCGTCCCGGTTTTTTCTTTTGCCGAGGACGGAAACGGTGAAGTCGGTCGGTTATTTTTGATTGTTGAAGAAGACGGAAGAACAACTCACTGGGAAGACAGCGAAGGAAACGTTGTTGATTTGACTTCGGCAAAAACCTCTTCTTCGCCGAAAAGAGCGAAAGCGGCAGCTTCTGTTCCCGAAAAGTATGACGCAAGGGAAGACGGTCTTGTTACCCCCGTGAAAAACCAGCTGTTGTACGGAAACTGCTGGGCTTTTGCGGCAACGTCATGCGTTGAAAGCACACTCATCAAAAAGGGCATTGCCGACGGAAAGATTGACCTTTCCGAGGATCATCTCACATGGTTTGCAAAAAACAGCCTTGTGAATGACCCGAATGACCCGACGAGCTCAGACGGCTATTCTTATTCCGATACGAAAAGTGCTTTCGATGCCGGCGGAACATGGATGGACAGCATTGCCGCTTATTCAAGAGGAAGCGGTCCGGTTTTTGAAAAGAATTATCCGTTCCCGACCGGAGAATGGGCGGAGAGCGAAAGATACAATGCGGAATTTCGTGTCACCGATTGCAGTGCAATTGATGTAACCGCCGCAAACATGGCAAAAATCAAGCGCGCAATTATGCAGTACGGAAGCGTGAAAACGAGTTATCACAACCACACGGGATTTTATAATATAACCGAAAATAACGGCGCCGCTTATTACTATCCCCAGTCAGACGGCGACACTAACCATGACGTTACAATCATCGGCTGGGACGACAATTACGCAATCGAAAATTTCAACGTTGAGTACCGTCCGAAAAACAAGGGCGCCTGGCTCGTAAAAAACAGCTGGGGAACCGACGCCAAAGAACTTGTTGACGGTTATTTCTGGATGTCATATGACGAAAGCGAAGTCATAACTGTTTCATATTATGATGCCGAAAGCAAGTGGATTTATGACAACACTTATCAGTACGACGGAACCGGTTCGTACAGTGCGCTTTTTAATCTCGGCAGATCATCGGCTTACGGTGCAAACGTGTTCACCGCAAAGCGCCATGAAAAACTCAACTACGTCGGATTTTACAGCGAAGCCGGTGTGAATTACACAATTTATATCTATAAACTTAAAAATCAGACAGATTATCCGACTTCGGGTACTCTTGTTTCAACGACTTACGGTGCGGAAAGCTATTACGGCTATCACACCGCAAAGCTTTCAACTCCGGTTGAGGTCAATGAGGGCGACGTCTTTTCCGTCATTCTTCAAATCAGTATGTATGACGGAAGCAATGCAAAAATCTTCACCGAAGGAACAATGTATAACGCATCGTTCGATGATTATCAAAGCTATTTCGGAACAGACAAGGCATTCATGAGCATGATTTCACCGAATAAGGATAATTATAAAACCTTCGGTAACGTCTGCCTCAAGGTTATGTCAAAGAACATTTCGGAATGCAATCATAATTATACTTCGGTAACTTCCGAAGCGACCTGCACGAGCCGCGGCGGAACAACATATACCTGCTCTCTTTGCGGCGACACATACATGGAAAACATCACCGCACGGCTTGACCATACGGTCGAAATCATTCCGGCCGTTGCACCGACCTGCGAAGAAACGGGACTCACGCAGGGAAAGCGTTGCTCGTCCTGCAACACTGTTCTTCTTGCTCAAAAATCACTTCCGGCAACCGGACATAATTGGGTCGGAACCGTGATTAAACAGCCGACCTGCGAAGAACCGGGTACCGTTTCAAATGCCGTTTGCTCGGCTTGCGGACAGGTACATTCCGGAACAATTTCAGTTCCGGCAAAAGGTCACACGGTGGTATACGACGAAGAAACCGAACCGACTTGCACCGAGCCCGGCTATTCCGCCGGCACGCATTGCTCGGTTTGCAACCAGGCTCTTTCAGGGCATTACATTAAATGGCCGACCGGACACAATGAAATTAACGTTTCGGCCGTTGCGGCAACTTGTACCGAAAACGGCCACAAAGCCGGAACAAAATGCTCGGTTTGCAATGCAGTTCTTTCCGGCATGGAAACAATTTCCGCAAAGGGACATTCCTTCGGCGATTGGACTGCCGTTGAAGGCGGCGGAGAAAAAAGGACCTGCTCGGTTTGCGGTTACACAGAGTCAAAGGGATCGGAAGGCTGCAAACATAACGTTGTTACCGATCCTGCCGTTGCGCCCACTTGCACGGCTTCCGGTCTTACCGAAGGCTCACATTGCTCAATTTGCGGAACTGTAATTAAGGAAAGGGAAACCGTTCCTGCAACGGGTCATAAAGCAGAAGCGGTTCCTGCCGTTGCACCGACCTGCACCGCAACGGGTCTCACCGAAGGCTCACGCTGCTCTGTCTGCCTGGAAATTCTTAAAGCTCAGGAAACCGTTTCGGCAACGGGTCATATGTACGGTTCATGGGAAACCGAAAGAAAAGCAACCTGCACCGAAAACGGAATTTTGAAGAAAACCTGTACCGTCTGCGGAAATGTTTTCAGAACGATGCAGGCGAAAAAGAATCACGCTTATGTGATTGACGCCGCAACCGAAGCGACTTGCACGAAGCCGGGTTATACTCAGGGAATGCACTGCTCCTCATGCGGATTGGTAATTACGGCTCAGGAAGAAATCCCTGCTCTCGGCCACAGCTACGGCGAATGGGAAACCGTGAAAGCCGCAACCTGCACCGCCGAAGGAGAAGAAAAGAAAATTTGCTCCGTTTGCGGAGATACACAGATAAGAACGCTCGAGAAACTTCCGCACGCAGTTGTTACCGATGATGGCAAAAAGGCAACGTGCACCGAACCCGGACTTACGGAAGGTTCGCATTGTTCAGTTTGCAATACTGTTCTCACAAAGCAGGAGGTTATAGAGGCGCTTGACCATACACCGGAAGTTGATCGGGCGGTTGCACCGACCTGCACAAAGACGGGCGTTTCAATGGGAAGCCATTGTTCCGTTTGCGGAGAAGTCCTTCTTGAACAGGAAGAAATCCCTGCTCTCGGCCACAGCTACGGCGAATGGGAAACCGTGAAAGCCGCAACCTGCACCGCCGAAGG
>CAKTFN010000005.1 GCA_934561055.1 uncultured Eubacteriales bacterium | reverse complement strand
ATGAGGGTCCACCCGTTCCCATCCCGAACACGGCAGTTAAGCTCATCAGTGCTGAAAATACTTGGTTGGAAGCGACCTGGGAAGATAAGGCGATGCCGACATTTTTTAAACGAACCGCAGTAAGCTGCGGTTTTTTGTTTTTTTATTCACCTGTTTTATGTTTAACTCTGCGGCGAAAAAGCCAAAAATGCAGTGAGGTGATTTTTGATGGATAACAAAAGCGGAAGAGTTGTTTTTATGCCGGACATTGAATATAAGTCATGGGTGAATAAAAACAAAGAGCTTCTTTCCGAAATCATCAAAACCGGCCAGGTTTCGACCGCTTGGCTCAGAAAAGGCGAAAACAAAAAGTTCCTTGTGCGCTATTTTCATGAGTGCGGCTACACAATCAACATTGACTGACGAAAGGAAAACGACATGAAAAAATCTTTTGAAAAAAAGTTTTTGAAAAAAATCAAAAAGTGCCGAATAGCGGTCAATATTGCGGCCGCCGCAATTGTTCTTGCTTTCACGGTGTATAACCTGATTCCGAAGGACGAAAAAATCAGCGAGGTCGAAGCCCAACGGCTCGCCGACTCGCTTTCAAAAAGAGTTGTCAATAACGGCACGATGTGAAAAAAACCGCTGCTTCTTGCTTTTTCAAGAAGTAGCGGTTACTTTTTTTATCTTTTCGTCATACCGAAAGCTCGGCTTTGATTTCTTCACCCTCATAGCGTGAGAGGATCGGGGCAATTACGTTTTTGAGGAATTCTTCAACCTGACTTACGCTGCGGCCGATATATTTTTTCGGGTCAAGCTCCGCAAGGATCTCATCCTTTGAAAGCGGAAAGCTCTCGTCGTCTGCAATGCGTTCGATGAGGTCGTTCTTTTTGCCTTCAAGCTTAACCTTTGCGGCTGCCGCATGGGAATGGACACGAAGCTTTTCGTGAAGTTCCTGGCGGTTTCCGCCGCGTTTGACAGATTCCATCATGATGTTTTCCGTTGCCATGAACGGAAGCTTTTCCATTACCCGTTTTTCGATAACTTTTTCGTAAACTTCGATTCCGTCGGTGACGTTGATGTAAATTTCAAGAATTGCGTCAACGGCAAGGAAAGCCTCGGCAACGGAGATTCGTTTGTTTGCGCTGTCGTCAAGGGTACGTTCAAACCACTGGGTTTCGCTCGTGAGAGCCGGGTTGAGGGCGTCAACCGTGACGTATCTTGCAAGCGAACAAATTCTTTCGCTTCTCATCGGGTTGCGCTTGTACGGCATTGCGGAAGAGCCGATCTGATGCTTTCCGAACGGTTCTTCAAGTTCTTCAAACGATTGAAGGATTCTAAGATCGTTCGCAAATTTATATGCGCTTTGGGCGAAGCCCGAAAGAGCGGAAAGGAAGAAGTAATCAACCTTTCTTGAGTATGTTTGTCCCGAAACGGGAACGCAGGATGAAAAGCCCATGTCTTTTGCAATCAGTTCTTCAAGCTTTTTGATTTTTTCCTCGTCGCCGGAAAAAAGCTCCATGAAACTTGCCTGAGTTCCGGTCGTTCCTTTTGAACCGAGGAGCGAAAGGCGGGAAAGCTGATATTCAAGGTTTTCAATGTCCTGAGCAAGCTCATACATCCAAAGCGTTGCCCTTTTTCCGACGGTTGTGAGCTGAGCCGGCTGAAGGTGAGTATATGCAAGACAGGGTATTGCCTTATATTTTTCGGCAAAGGAGGAAAGGTTTTTAAGAACCTGAGCCGCTTTTTTCAGAACGATTTTTGACGCTTCGCGAAGAATGATGACGTCCGTGTTGTCGCCGACGTAGCAGCTTGTTGCGCCGAGGTGAATGATGGGTTCGGCCTTCGGGCATTGTTTTCCGTAGGCGTAAACGTGGCTCATAACGTCATGGCGGACTTCCTTTTCCCTTGCTTCGGCAACGTCGTAGTTGATGTCGTCTTTGAAGCGTTCAAGTTCTTCAATCTGTTCGTCGGTGATGTTGAGACCGAGCTGCTTTTCGGCTTTCGCAAGAGCGATCCAAAGTTTGCGCCAGGTTCTGAATTTAAAATTTTGTGAAAAAATATGCTGCATTTCCTCGCTTGCATAGCGTGTTGAAAGCGGAGAAATATACTTGTCTCTTTCCGTCATTGCGGCACTCTCCTTTGTATTTGAATTACTTTCGATTATATTATATCTCGCCGGAAAAGTCAATCAAAGAGGGGACTTTTTCGGGCTGTGCTTTAAACGCAGGCTTTAACCGGCCGATTTTTGCCGGGCAAAAATCAAACTTCGATTTCAAGTTCGACGGGGCAGTGGTCGGAACCGTAAATTTCCGAGTGGATTTTCGCTTCTCTGATTTTGTCTGCAATGCGGTTTGAAACAACGAAATAGTCGATGCGCCAACCGACGTTCTTTTCTCTCGCTTTGAAGCGGTAGCTCCACCAGGAGTATGCGTTTTCCGTTTCGGGATAAAGGAAGCGGAAGGAGTCGGTGAAGCCGCTTTCGAGAAGGAGCGAAAATTTTCCCCTTTCCTCGTCCGAAAAGCCGGGGTTGCCCCTGTTCGTTTTCGGGTTTTTGAGGTCGATTTCATTGTGTGCAACGTTGAGGTCGCCGCAAAAGATTACCGGCTTCGTTTTGTCGAGCGAAAGGAGGTATTCTCTGAAATCGTCCTCCCATTTCATGCGGTAATCAAGTCTTTTAAGTCCGTCTTGGGCATTGGGTGTATAACAAGTAATGAAATAGTATGTCTCAAATTCAAGCGTGATGAGGCGGCCTTCGGTGTCATGTTCGGGAATATCCATTCCGTTGAAAACCGCAATCGGCTCTTCTTTGGTGAAAATTGCCGTTCCGGAGTATCCCTTCCTTTCGGCATAGTTCCAGTATTGATGATAGCCTTCAAGCTGAAGGTCGATTTGCCCTTTTTGAAGCTTCGTTTCCTGAAGGCAGAAGATATCTGCGTCAAGTTCTTTGAAGGAATCGAGAAAACCCTTTTGAACGCAGGCTCGGATTCCGTTGACGTTCCATGAAATAAACCGTTTCATATATGCTTTTTCCTTTCGGTTTTCAATATATTAAGAGATTGTTGATATTGTACTATAAATTGTAAAAAAATTCAACTTTATCCGAATTCGGTTGACAATAAAGTTGGATTAAAGTATAATGCTATTATCTATAATTATGCAATATGCCGTTTTCGGCGTGTTTTCGTTTAAATAAAAAGGATATTCCTGCGGCTGAAAGGCCACAGGCTCGGTTTTTTATTATTGCGGAGAAAAGGAGTTTAACCATGAAAAAAAGAATTGTTTCGTTTGCCCTTTGTCTTGTTCTGTTGCTCTCGGCGTTCTCGGCCGTACCTTTTGACGGCGGAGTTTTTGCGCCTTTGACCGCTTCGGCGGCGAACACAACATCGCTTCAGTCGCTCTATAACAGTATTCCTCCGAAGTCGGAATGGAGCCGGGTTTTCATTTCCGGAGCCGAACTTGACGTTCTTGAGGATGCTTACGATTCCGCAAGCCGTGTTCTTGAAACCGAAGGAAGCACCGATACGGAAGTCGGTATTGCGGAAAGATATCTTTCCTCGGCAATCAAAGGCGTGAAGTACCATACGCTTGACATAAGCGTTAAGCCCGCCTCGGCAACTCTCGGTGTCGGAAAAAGTCTCACTCTTTCGGCTTCTCTCAACCCGGAGAACGCCGCCGACTCAATTAAGTGGGCTTCAAACGATGACGCTGTCTCTGTCTCTCAGACCGGTGTTGTCGAAGTTAAAAAATATACATCTTCAAAGGTTCTCATCAGCGCAATTTCAAACGGTCACTCCGCTTCCTGCACTCTTACAATCAAGAACCCTCTTTCGGACGTTTTTGTTTCAAAGTCTTCCGAAACGATGTATCCCGGAAAAACAACAAAACTTTCATATGAAATTTTCGGAGCGGACAAGAATGCCGGAATAACCGAAAAAATCGATTCGGTAACGTGGTCGTCCGAATTTCCGGCAATTGCCTCCGTTGACCAAAACGGCCTTGTTACGGCGAACAAAGAGGGTTACACCTCAATCACCGTTACCGTAAAATCCGGTGAAGAAGAGGTTAAGTCAAGCTGTTCGATAACCGTCGGAAAGCTTGTTTCCGTTACGGGACTTGAGCCGCAGACCGTTTCCGACGGAGAACTTCTTCCGCTCGCAATCGTCGGAAAGGAAAAAAAGATTGATGTCAAAGTTCTTCCCGCAAACGCAAGCATAAAATCTCTTGAATGGAAAAGCTCAAATCCTTCGGTTGTTTCCGTTTCGTCGAACGGAATTGTTGACTCGATTTCTTCCGCAACCGTAAAATTCCTTAAAATCGGTTCGGCAACGGTTACTTACAAAACAACCGACGGAAGCGGCATTTCAGGTTCGTTCAAAGTCGAAGTCAAGCCGATGATTTCTTCTCTTTCTGTTTCGTCGGAAAAAATGGTTGTTGTTCCCGGTTCAAAAAGCGAAAAAATCGCAGTAACCGTTCTTCCGAAGGATGCGGGAAACCAGGTCATTGACTGGATTTCAAGCAATCCCGATGTCTGCGAGGTAAGCACTGCGGGCATTCTCAACGCAAAGAAAAAGGGTGAATGCACAATCACCGCAAAAACAACCGACGGAAGCAACATTTCAAAGGAAATTTATGTCAGAGTCGAAAACAGCGCTCTTTCCGTTTCCGTTGAACCGACAACGCTCAACGTCAAGGTCGGTCAGACCTCATCGGTAAGGGCAACCGTCACAACTTCAACTTCTCAGTATTACGATGTTGCGTGGTCAAGCTCAGACCCGAAAGTTGCAACGGTTGATCAGAACGGTGTTGTCAAAGGTGTTTACCCCGGAAAAACCTCCGTCAAAGCTCTTGCCCTTGACGGAAGCGGAAAAAGCAACGTTTGCGTTGTCAACGTTACTGCCGGCGTTACCGGTGTTTCGCTTCCGAAAACCGCCGTTGTCGGCGTTAACAAAAAATCAAAGCTCACCGCAACCGTTGAGCCGTCCTTTGCAACTAACAAGGCCGTAACTTGGAAGTCGGACAATACGGATATCGTTGACGTTGCAAACGACGGAACTCTCACCGGAAAAACCGTCGGAAAGACGGTTGTAAGATGCACGACCGTTGACGGAAAGTTTACCGCTTCATGCGAAGTTCAGGTTGTAATTCCCGTAACTTCCGTAACGATTTCTCCGAAGACAAAAACCGTTGAAGCCGGCGAAAGCTTCAGAATCGCTGCAAGCGTTTCTCCGACGAACGCAACAATCAAAACCGTTTCATGGAAATCAAGCAACGAAAAAGTTGCAACGGTCAACTCAAACGGTGTTGTCACTGCGGTTGCCGGCGGAAAATGCAAAATTACTTGCACAACGGATAACGGCGCAAAGGTTGACTCTTGCGACCTTACCGTAACCCAAAAAGTTTCGGGTGTTTCGGTTGAGCCGAAAACCGTTTCGATTTATAAAACCCAGACAGCAACGCTCACCGCAACCGTTCTTCCCTCAACGGCAACGAACAGAGCGGTCACATGGTCAACCGACAATTCAAAAATTGCCGTTGTCAGCAGCTCAGGCATTGTTACCGGCGTTTCAAACGGAACCGCAATCATCACCGTAACAACTGCCGACGGCGGATTCAAAGCTCAGTGTACGGTTATTGTCGGAGACAAAATCGGTGTAACCGGAATCAAGCTCAACGAAAAGGAAATCACTCTTTCAAAGAATCAAACGTTTACTCTTGACGCAACAATTTCTCCCTCAAACGCAAGCAACAAGAGCGTAACCTGGTCTTCAAGCGCACCCGGTGTTGCAAAGGTTTCGGCTGACGGAACGGTCACCGGTGTTTCAAACGGCTCGGCCGTAATCACCGCAACGACCGTTGACGGCGGCTACACTGCAAAGTGCAAAGTTGACGTTTCTCAGGATGTCACGGGTGTAACGCTCAACAAGACGACGGCAAGAATCCCCGTTTCCCAGGCGCTTCCGCTTGTTGCAACGGTTGTTCCTTCCGACGCAAGCAACAAAAACGTAAAATGGGAGTCTTCAAACCCAAAGGTTGCTTCGGTCAATTCCGCCGGAATCGTCACCGGACTTTCAGCAGGAACAACAACAATTACGGTCACAACCGTTGACGGCGGAAAAACCGCTTTCTGCAGCGTTACGGTTTATGTTCCCGTAACGGGAATCAAAGTCAACAGCAAAAAGGTCACCGTTTCAAAGGGCGGAAGGGCCGTTGTTACCGCAACCGTTCTTCCCGAAAATGCCGATGACCGTGAATATACCTGGTCGTCAAAAGACGAAAGCATTGCAACCGTCAATGCCGCCGGACAGATTACCGGAAGGAAAATCGGCGACACAATCATCACCGCAACGAGCCATGAAGGAAAGAAAAAAGCATATTGCCTTGTTGAAGTTGTTCAGCTTTCGGAAACCGTAACGCTCAACTTTTCTTCAATCACGATGGATGCGGGGCTCACAAAACTTCTCACCCCGACCGTCAAACCGACGGGTACATCGGACAAGAGCATAAAATGGACTTCGTCCGACTCAAAAGTCGCAAAGGTTAATTCAAGAGGTGTTGTCACGGCTGTTTCGGCCGGCTCTGCGGTAATTAAAGCAACGGCCGCCGACGGAAGCGGTGCATTCGCAACCTGCAGAATCAACGTCACTCAGAAAATTACAAAAATCACCTTTGCAAAGAAAACCTTCACCGCAAGAGTCGGAGAAAAAACAAAGCTTCAGTATTCGACCCTTCCCGCAAACGCAACGGACAAGACCCTTTTCTGGTCATCTTCGGACAAGAAAATCGCAACGGTCAGCAGGAACGGCGTTGTTACCGGTGTTGCCGCCGGAACGGTAAAAATCACCGCAAGAACTTCCGACGGAAAGGTGAAGGCAACCTGTGCGGTCAAGGTTGTTGTTCCCGTCAAGGGTGCAAAGATGAGCAAAAGCTCAATGACGCTCGGAATCGGAAGAACCGCCGCACTCAGTGCCGTAATCAGACCGAGGAACGCAACGAATCAGGAAGTCACATGGACGTCGAGCAACTATGACGTTGCCGGAGTTTCGCTGACCGGAAAGGTTACCGGCAAAAAGCTCGGTTCCGCCGTAATTACTGCCACAACAAAGGACGGTTCGTTCAAATGTACCTGCCGCGTCAACGTTGTTCGTTTGGTTAAGGGAATCACTCTCAATATGACGAAGAAGACCGTCGAGCCCGGCGAAACCTTCAACCTTTCATATGTAATCAGGCCCGCTAATCCGACTAACCCGAACGTGAAATGGTCAACGAGCAACAGGAAGGTTGCCGTTGTGAATAAAAACGGTCTCGTCAAGGCTGTCGGAAAGGGTACGGCAAAAATCACCGTAACAACCGCTGACGGCGGATTTACGTCAGTTTGCACGGTCAAAGTTGTGAAAAGGGTCACCGGAGTCAAGCTTAGCAGAAGAGCGGCAAGACTTGAGGTCGGCGCTTCTTACAAGCTCACCGCAACGGTTCTTCCGGCTGATGCCACAAACAAGACCGTCGTCTGGACTTCGAGCAATCCGAAGGCTGTTTCGGTTAACAAAAACGGCGTTATCAAGGCTCTCAGAGCCGGAAAATCCGTAATCACCGCAACAACAAGAGACGGAGCTTTCAAAGCAAAATGCACCGTTGTTTCGGAAATCAGAGCAAAGTCCGTTGAATTTTCAAAGTCCGCATATACCGTCAAATCCGGACGGAGGATTGCGATTGACTATACCGTTCTTCCGGCGAACGCAACGAATAAAACTCTCAGATGGACGTCCGGAAACAAAAAAATCGCAACGGTTGACAAAAACGGAGTTGTCACCGGCGTAAGAGGCGGAAAGGTGAAAATTACCGCAAAAACAGCAAGCGGCGCCGCCGAAACCTGCGTTGTTACCGTTATTCAAACCCCGGTTTCCGTAAAACTTTCCGCAGGAAAGCTCTCGCTTTATGAAGGTGCGTCAAAGCGCATCAAGGCTGTCGTTCTTCCCAAAAACGCAAATAATCTTTCCGTAAGATGGAGCAGCAGCAATACTAAAGTTGCAACGGTTGACAAAAACGGAAACGTCAAGGCCCTTTCGGCCGGTACCGCAGTAATCACGGCGAAAAGTGTTGAGGGCGCAAGGACGGCAAAATGCACCGTAACCGTTTTGAAACGTGTCGGTTCAGTTAAGCTTGACATGAGTTCGTGCAGCATAAGAATCGGAAAAACGGCCGAACTTAAAGCGACTGTTCTTCCCGCAAACGCTTCAAACAAGGCTGTAAAATGGGAAAGCAGCAATCCTGCCGTTGCCTCCGTCAATGAAAAAGGCGTTGTCACCGCTGTTTCCGGCGGCACGGCAACCATCACCGTAAAAACCGTTGACGGCGCAAAAACGGCAAAATGCACTGTTACGGTAACTGTTCCCGTCACCGGAATCAGCCTTAATATTAAGGAACTCACCGTTTCCGAGGGTACCAAGAAAACGCTCACCGCAACCGTCCTTCCGTCAAACGCCGGAAACAAAAAGCTTTCATGGGCTTCGTCCTCAAACGAAATTGCTTCGGTTGACGCAAACGGCGTTGTCACTGCAAACAAGTCCGGAAAAGCAACAATTACCGTCAAAACCGCCGAGGGAGGCTTTACAGCTTCTGTTTCGGTAACGGTATACAAGGGCGTCAGAAGTGTTGATCTCAGCACCACTAATGCAATTCTTGCCGTCGATGAGGGACTTAGAGTTACCGCAACGGTAATTCCGTCCGACGCGGAAAACAAGGAAATTTTCTGGAGCAGTTCAAATCCGCGCGTTGCTTCGGTTGATTCAACCGGAATGATTAAGGCTCTTTCCGTCGGAAAAACCGAAATCGCCGTCAAAAACAAAGACAATACAGTTGTCGGAAGAATTCAGGTTGAAGTTCTTGTTCCGGCAACAGGACTCACGATAACCGGAACAAAAGACACTGCTTGGGTCGGTGAAAAGTTTACTCTCAAAGCTCAGGTAAGTCCGTCGAGCGTAACTTATAAAGACGTTTCCTTCAAAACGTCCGACTCAAAGGTTGCGTCCGTTGACAAAAACGGCGTTGTGACGCCCGTCGGAGTCGGTGAATGCACAATCACGGTAACATCTCATTGCGGACGGGTAAGCAAAAGCGTAAAATTCACCGTTAAGCAGAAAGTTAAGAGCATAACGTTGAACCGCACTTCCCTTGCCCTTGAAGCAGGCGAAAGCGCAACGCTCACCGCAACGGTTCTTCCCGCAACGGCAACGAACAAAACCGTAACATGGGAAAGCAGCAACGCAAAGGTTGCAACGGTTTCAAACGGAGTTGTCAAGGCCGTTTCAATCGGAACGGCAACAATCACCGTAAAATCAAGCGACGGTGTTTCGGCAAAATGTACCGTAACCGTCAGCAAGCACGCCGAAAGCGTAAAGTTTGAAAAGGAAAGCTATACGCTTGAAAACGGAAAGTCGCTGACTCTCAAGGCGACGGTTCTTCCGGCAGACACAAGCTTTAAAACGCTCACATACACAACGAGCGACAAGGCCGTTGCAACGGTCAGTGCCGCCGGAGTTGTCACGGCAAAGGGTGCCGGAACGGCAGTAATTTCCGCAAAAACGGCCGACGGTGTAACCGGAATCTGCCGTGTGACCGTCATTCAAAGCCCGACAAAACTCAAACTTTCGGCAACGTCAAAAACGCTTAACGAAGGAGTGAAGCTCAATCTTTCGGTAAACTTTGAGCCGAAAAACACAACCGAAAGAGGTCTTACTTGGAGTAGCAGCGACCCGAAGGTTGCAACGGTTGACGCAAACGGAAATGTCACCGCAGTTTCAAAAGGAACGGCAAAAATCACCGTAAAGAGCAAATCGAACGGCGTGAGTGCGGTTTGCACCGTCACCGTAACAAGAAAAGTTACCGGCGTAAACATCAAGGAAACTACGCTCACTCTTTCCGTCGGCTCAAAGGCAACAAAGCTCACGCTTGAGGTTCTTCCCTTCGGTGCAAACAATCAGAAGGTAACCTGGAAGTCAAGCGACACTTCCGTTGCAACGGTTGATGCGAACGGCGTTGTTACCGCAAAGGGAAAAGGCACGGCGGTAATCAGCGTGACAACCGCAGAAGGCGCATATAAGGACACTTGCCGCATCACGGTAAAATAAAAGATTAAGCAAAAAATTTCACCGCCTCGGTACCGAAAGGTGCTTTTGGCGGTGGCTTTTTTCTTTCAAGAGTATATAATGCCGATTCTATGATTCATAGGGTGACAAAATTATAAAAAGTATTGTATAATCGGTGGCATAGGAGGCGGTTTCGATGAATGAAAACAAGACGGGAGCTTTTATTTCTGCTCTCAGAAAGGAAAAGGAGTTGACGCAGGCTCAGCTTGCGGAAAAACTGAATGTTACCGACAAAGCGGTCTCTCGTTGGGAAACGGGAAAAGGAATGCCCGATTCGTCTCTTTTGATTCCACTTGCCGATGCATTAGGTATAACAGTGAACGAACTGCTTACGGGAGAAAAAATCCCGCAGGAAGCATTTACTCAAAAGACGGAGGATAATTTGGTTGAAGCGGTTCAAAAAACCGAAAATGCGGTCAAACATGGGAAGACGGCAAAAATACTTTTGGCTTTCGCCGTAATCGTTTGTGTGTTCTTAATGTCACTGCTTATTAAGTCCGTGTCCGATAAACAAAATGCCGTCACCTACGTCGGAAGTATTAATACTGCAAACAGAAGTGAAGTAATTCAAATGCTTCTTGAGATGAATTACATTTTTTCCGGAAACGCCGTGTGTACGGATTATACTGTTGAACTTAACCCCGACGGCGATTTTAAAAACGCAAAAATTACTGTTAATGATGAATCCGCTCATGAGAATATAAGCGTAGATTTATCTTCTTCAAGTGATAAACCTCAAAAAATATCATATCAAATTGTGCGAAGCAGAAATTATGTTTCAGCCGAAGACGGAATACTTTTTTCGGATTTGTGTGAGTTTTTGACCGATGAAAATCTTGTCAAAGAAGTCAAAAAGTATAACAGGCTTGAAAATTTTGATAGGATATATATCAGCGGACAGTCGAATTTGTATTTTAATTTTGACGGGCAAAAAAATATGACTTTTGAAAATCAACATCTTTTTGATGGCGGAAAACTGAAAAAAGTGAACAATGCCGCCGAGATGTTCGGAAAATACTATGAGGCTGTGATCACCACTTTTGATACTTACACAGGGGCAAGCTGCAATTGTTTCGGCGTTTATATTGAAAGGTAAAAACACTGTTAAACGTTTTATTACATAAAGCGCAGAATAAGTAAAAACGAGCAATTCCTCGAAGCTTCTAACTTCGAGGGATTTTTTATTTGACTTTCGGCAGTATAATGTGATATGCTGTTTTTGACAAATACCTTTTTAAGGGGATCTTTTAATGAAAATGAAAGACGAGGCAAGGCGCTCGGCAGAAAAACTCTGGAAAGAGCATGAGCCTTACATAAGAAAATTTTGCGCTTTTAAGCTTCAAAGCTTACCCGACATGGTGAACGACTGCGTTCAGGACATTTTTCTTGACCTTTTGCTTGCGCTTGAAAGCAAAAAAACAATTACCTACCCAAAAGCGTGGCTGACGAAGGTTGCAAACAACAAAATAAACGGCATCTATAAAGAAGCAAAAAGGAAAAGTGAAAACGTCGTTTCGCTGACCGATGAACTTGCCGCAATCGTTTCGGACAAAAAAGCGGAAGCTTTTTACGAAGCCGAACTTTCCGAGGAGGATCTGCTTTTGGCAAAAGGCGACTTCTTAAAAAGCCTTTCAAAGGAGGAAACATTTCTTTTTCGTGAACGGTTCGTTTTGAAAAAGAAAGCGAAAGAAATTGCCTTAAAGCTTGACACAACGGAGTCGAACGTCAGAAAGAAGATTTTTCGGCTCAAAAACAAGGCTAAAGAATTTGCGAAAACTTATGTTGAAAACCGACAAAAATAGCACACACGATTTGTGCAAAATTTTTATGGAACGTTTTTGATATTCGGAGACTATATAGATGACAGCAGGAGGAAAACGTAAAGTGGTTAAAGACAGAGATTATTTGAAGCTTTTTTCAAAAGACGGTGAGGATGCACTCACCGAAAAAGAGCTTTCTGAAATTATTGAAGAGGAGCTTTCAAAGCCGGAGAAAGAAATGGACACCGAGCTGATTGAAAGCTGTCTTGACGAAATTGACAGGCTCAAAAAGAGAGAAACGAAAGGGGAGAATACCGATGAAAAGCTAAAGAACAGGCGAATTATAAAATGGCTCACCGCCGTGGCAGCGGTTGCCGCAGTGTTCGTAATTACGCTTTCGGTATGGCTGAACGTTCAAAAGCCGAAACCCGAGGCCGAAAACAATGCCGCCAAAGAGGTATATTCGGTGCTTGAGAAAAGCGGTTACGGTTCGGCAAAGCTTCCCGAAGCGTTGTTCACAAATGAGTGCAACATTCTTTCGGTTAAAGCCGAAACAGCTAAAATGGGCTTTTTAGACAGCATAGAGGAAGAAAAAATAATCAAAATTTCTTTTGTATACCAAGAGGAAAACTGCACCCTCACGGTCGGGAAAAAGAAACAATCGATTGAAGGGGAAAAACTCAATTTGCCTGAACTTTCGAACACCGGTGCAGACATTTACCGCTACTACGGCGGATACACAGCCGTTTATAAATCGGGTGAAAATTATTATGTAATTCAAATGCCGATTTCACTTTTTCAGTTAACGGAATTTTTAAAAACAAGGTGATTGCCTGTTGCTTTTACGGTACAGACGGTCGCCGTAAAACAGGAGGATAAATCTATGAAAAGAATAACAGCATTGCTATTCACAGCGGTGTTTTGTCTTGCGTCAATTTGCTTTATCGTATATGCGTCAAATGACAAAACCACAAGCATTAACGCAAAAAATCAAACAGACAATACGGCACTGACAGCCGAAACCGTACCAAAAACAACCGTTCAAAAAGAACGGAAACCGGATGCGATTGTTTTTATTGAACCTGTCGATATGTATAAAACAGAGGAGGAAAAGTTTTCGGACAATAAGCTTTCGTTCCTTTTCGGAACGGTGATTAAAACAAAGCCGATTGTAATTGAAAACGGAGAAAAGAAAGATTATTATACCTGCTCAACCGTAAAAATCAAGGAGGTTTTCAAAGGCAGCTTTGAAGACGAAACGATTGACGTTCTTGAGTTCGGCGGAACGGACAGCCTTACTTCGCAGCTTGTCAGCTACTCCGGCTACATCCCTTCCTTTGTCGGCGACGAGGTGATTTTTGCCGTATACAAAATTGACCCGAAAGGTGAGCATCTGAAAGGATACGTTGATACTGACAAAACATATTGCGTTGCCGGGGCGGTTCAAGGCAAGCTTACGCTTGAAAACGGAAAGTACGTTTCAAATACACCGAAAAGCTTTTTGGTCGGTGACCCGAAAACAAGCTTTACTCTTGAGGAGTACAGGGAGCTTGAAAAAAAGTAAAACATAGACGAACAATCCCTCGAAGCCTCTAACTTCGAGGGATTTTTTATTTGACTTTCGGCAATATAATGTGATATACTGTTTTCGACAAATACCTTTTTAAGGGGATTTTTTAATGAAAATGAAAGACGAGGCAAGGCACTCGGCAGAAAAACTTTGGAAAGAGCATGAGCCTTACATAAGAAAATTTTGCGCTTTTAAGCTTCAAAGCTTACCCGACATGGTGAACGACTGCGTTCAGGACATTTTTCTTGACCTTTTGCTTGCGCTTGAAAGCAAAAAAACAATTACCTACCCAAAAGCGTGGCTGACGAAGGTTGCAAACAACAAAATAAACGGCATCTATAAAGAAGCAAAAGGAAAAGTGAAAATGTCGTTTCGCTGACCGATGAACTTGCCGCAATCGTTTCGGACAAAAAAGCGGAAGCTTTTTACGAAGTCGAACTTTCCGGGGAAGATCTGCTTTTGACAAAAGGCGACTTCTTAAAAAGCCTTTCAAAGGAGGAAACATTTCTTTTTCGTGAACGGTTCGTTTTGAAAAATAAAGCGAAAGAAATTGCCTTAAAGCTTGACACAACGGAGTCGAACGTCAGAAAGAAGATTTTTCGGCTCAAAATCAAGGCTAAAGAATTTGCGAAAACTTATGTTGAAAACCGACAAAAATAGCACAAACGATTTGTGCAAAATTTTTATGGAACGTTTTTGATATTCGGAGACTATATAGATGACCGCAGGAGGAAAACGTAAAGTGGTTAAAGACAGAGATTATTTGAAGCTTTTTTCAAAAGACGGTTAGGATGCGCTCACCGAAAAAGAGCTTTCTGAAATTATTGAAGAGGAGCTTTCAAAGTCCGAGGAAGAAATGGACACCGAGCTGATTGAAAGCTGTCTTGACGAAATTGACAGGCTCAAAAAGAACGAAGCGAAAGGAGAGGATTCCGATGGTGTGAAATCAAACGGCAAAAGTCGAGTATC
The DNA here is from genome assembly GCA_934561055.1 of uncultured Eubacteriales bacterium. Lineage (GTDB taxonomy): Bacteria > Bacillota > Clostridia > Oscillospirales > Acutalibacteraceae > UBA6857. The sequence continues at coordinate 126,103 of CAKTFN010000005.1, read as the reverse complement.
AATTAAATATTTGATTGCTGTTGCAACATTCTTTTTGATAAGTGCATTTGCCGTATCGGCAACGACAGCTATTATTGATTTGCTTAATATTTTTGTTGAATTATTTAAACAAAATTGAACATGGTTGTCTTTACAAAGTGCAAAAAACTACGTCTTTAATTTTTTAACAGTATGTAAAGCGATTAGACTTTAGGAAAAAAGGAGGTAAAACCAATTTTGTTGCCAATTAACCATCATTAATAAGAAGGTGAAGGTCATGAAAAAAAGCAAAATAATGTTTGCACTTAATATTTTTGCAAATGTATATGCGTTTCTCGTTTTGATATACAATTGGGTGCCAATAGTAAGTCGTTTGTTCCATCCGGTTTTTTTGTTGCTTGAAAAAAACAACGCATTAAGATTTTTAGCTATGTTCCTTATAATCGTTTTTTCTGCCTTTTCGCTCGTTTCGGGTATATACTATTTCAAAAACAGCAAGGAACGAAATTTAAAAGCATTTTCAGCAATAAATTCATTTTTAACAATAGTTTCAATAATAATCTTTGCTTACTTACCTTTTATTGAACACCAAGGAAGTCTCTTCGGCGAAGTTCCACCATGGAAAGATTATTCTTTTGCACCTTGGTCGTGGATCTTGTGGGTTATGTTAATATTGTTGACAGCAACAAATATGTTTTTATCCGCATTTTTTATTAAGGCAATACCGCTCAATAGGGGTGTGCGGATTGCGAAGTAAAATTTTTCGTCAGGTTGTACAAGAACTTTCAGGTTTGCTTTCGTAAATCAAGAATTTTTTGCGCAGCATGACGGAAACATATTCAATCAAGGCGTGTGCCTTATTTGTGCGGTGTTGCTTCAAGAATCGCAAATCATTTTTGATATGAAAATCACGAAAAAACGGAAAGTACGTTTCCGCAACGCCGGCAAAATTAGTTGAATCATTCAAAAACACGGATTACAAAATTTCAATAAAAAGCTTTGCACCGGCTGAGTTTGAACAAATGGCAAAAAAGGTGACAGGAACGTCAAAAACTAAGTAAGTATAAAAACAACAGCCCCGAAGAAGCGTTCCAAACTTCTTCGGGGCTTTGTTTTGCTGTCAGCCGCCGAGATAAGCCTTTTTGATTTGATCACTTGCGGCGAGTTCTGCGCCGGTTCCGGTGAGGGTGATTCTTCCCGATTCAAGAACATACGCTCTGTCGGCAACTTTCAGCGCCATTTCAGCGTTCTGTTCAACAAGAAGAATGGTTGAACCTGCTTTGTGAAGCTCCTTGATGATGTCGAAAATCTGCTCAACAAGGATGGGTGCAAGACCCATTGACGGTTCGTCAAGCATCAAAAGCTTCGGGCGGCTCATGAGGGCGCGTCCCATTGCAAGCATCTGCTGCTCGCCGCCGGAAAGAGTTCCGGCAATCTGGTTCGTTCTTTCCTTGAGGCGGGGGAAACGCTCAAAAACGTTTTCAAGGTCTTCTTTTGTGTTTCCCTTGCTTGTGTAAGCACCCATCTGGAGGTTTTCCATAACGGACATTTGAAGGAAGATTCGTCTGCCTTCGGGAACTTGCGCAAGACCCTTTGAAACAAGCTTGTGTGCCGGAATGTGGTCAATTCTTTCGTCAAGGAAAGTTATTGAGCCGGTCTTTGAACGAAGAAGACCGGAAACGGTTTGAAGCGTTGTGCTTTTGCCTGCGCCGTTCGCACCGATGAGGGTAACGATTTCGCCTTGGTTAACTTCAAAGCTGATGTCCTTGATTGCGTGAATGCTTCCGTAATAAACGTTGATGTTTTCAACTTTTAACATTGCCATTTTCTCAGTCCTCCTTTTTCTTGTTGCCGAGATATGCTTCGATAACAGCCGGGTTGGACTGAATCTCCTGTGCCGTACCCTTTGCGATGATCTGACCGAAGTTCAAAACGCAGATACCTTCGCAGATACCCATAACAAGGTTCATGTCATGCTCAATGAGAAGAACGGCGATTTTGAACGTGTCGCGAATCTTAACGATGTTTTCCATGAGGTCTGCGGTTTCGTTCGGGTTCATACCGGCCGCTGGTTCGTCAAGAAGAAGAAGTTTCGGATCGGTTGCAAGCGCACGGACAATTTCAAGACGTCTTTGCGCACCGTATGGGAGTGAACCGGCTTTCCAGTTTGCAACGTCTTCCATGTCGAAGATTGAAAGAAGTTCCATTGCTCTTTCGTGCATTGCCTTTTCCTTCTTCCAATAAGAGGGGAGGCGGAGAATGCCGGAAGCGGTTGTGTATTTTTCACGGTTATGAAGGCCGATTCTTACGTTGTCCTCAACGGAGAGATTCGAGAAAAGTCTGATATTCTGGAATGTTCTTGCAACACCCATTTTGTTGATTTGAACGGTGTTCTTTCCGGAAGTGTCCATTCCGTTGATTACGATTGTTCCCCTTGTCGGGGTATAAACCTTCGTGAGAAGGTTGAAGATTGTTGTTTTACCTGCGCCGTTCGGACCGATGAGACCGGCAATTTCGGTTTTTCCGATTGTGAAGTTGAAATCGTCAACGGCACGAAGTCCGCCGAAGTCGATTCCGAGGTGGATGCATTCAAGAACCGGTGTTTCACCGATGTCTCTTTCGGGAATTATCGAATGGCTCGGAACGGGAACCATATTGCCTTTTTCAAAGTTTTTCATTTCGAGGCTCCCTCCTTTTTAACTCCTTTTTTGTCTTCGGCTTTTTCTTTCTTTTTGCCCGGAACAATCTTCAGGAAGAGATTCTTGACCGTCGGATTGTTTGTTGCGAGCATTACGAGAATGAGAACGATTGCATACATAAGCATTCTGTAATCGGCAAATTCACGAAGCGCTTCGGGAAGGACATACAAAACGGTTGCGGCAATGATTGAACCGAGCATGTTTCCGAGTCCGCCGAGAACGACGAAAACAAGAATGAGGATTGATGTGTTGAAGTCAAACTTTGATGAGGTGAGGTTTGAATAGTTCATTCCGTAAAGAGCGCCTGCCGCTCCGGCGATGGCCGCCGAAATAACAAAGGCAATCATTTTATACTTTGTGATGTTGATTCCGCAGGATTCCGCAGCGATTCTGTTGTCTCTGATTGCAAGAACCGCGCGTCCGGTACGGCTGTTAACAAAGTTCAAAACGATGAAAAGAGAAACGAGAATGAGGATGATACCGGTTGTAAAGTTTGCGATTGTTGCCGTTCCGGTTGCGCCTTGTGCGCCTTTGATGATGACCTTTCCGGCTTCGGTGAGTCCGAGGTCATCCGCACTTTTTGCTCCGGTCGGGTTAAAGATGAAGTGAAGTCCGTTTTCATCGATGCCAACGAGGAGGCAGTTGATGAGCTCTTTGATGATTTCGCCGAAGGCAAGGGTAACGATTGCAAGGTAGTCGCCGCGAAGTTTAAGAACGGGAATACCGATTATGAAACCTGCAACAGCCGCAATAATCATACCGGAAAGAATTGCAATCAAAAGGCGAAGTGCAACGCTCGGAATTGCCGCCTGAAGGCTCATTGAAACGATTACGCCAGTGAAAGCGCCGATGCTCATGAAACCTGCGTGGCCGAGGCTGAGTTCACCGAGAATTCCGACTGTGAGGTTAAGTGAAATTGCCATAACAATATAGCAACAAACCGGAACAAGAAGTCCCTGCGCCGAACGGCTGAGAACTCCCGCTTTGGAAAAGATTGAAACAAGGACGAATGCAAGAACAACTATGCCGTAAGTTGCTGCGTTGCGGACGGAAGATTTTTTCATGCTTTTAACTTTACTCATGTCAAACCCTCCTTAAACTTTTTCCTGAATGCGCTTTCCGAGAAGTCCGGTCGGACGAACAAGGAGAACGATGATCAGAACGGCAAAAACGATTGAGTTTGCAAGCTGGGTTGAAATATATGCCTTTGCGAACGATTCGATAACACCAAGAAGAATACCGCCGAGGAAGGCGCCGGGAATTGAACCGATTCCGCCGAAAACTGCGGCTGTGAAGGCCTTGATTCCGGGCATTGAACCCGTTGTCGGCATAAGTGACGGATAAGAGGAAAGAAGAAGAACTCCTGCGATTGCGGCGAGAGCCGAACCGATTGCAAATGTTACGGAAATCGTGAAGTTTACATTGATACCCATAAGCTGAGCCGCACCTTTGTCTTCGGAGCAGGCACGCATTGCTTTACCCATCTTACTGTGAGAAGTAAAGACCGAAAGGGCAATCATGATTACGATGCAGGCAGCGATTGTGAGAATTGAAACGTATGAAATTGAAAGCTGGTTGTCAAAAAGTTTCAGGTTTCCGTCGATGAGTGAAGTATAGGTTTTCGGATCTGCGCCCCAAATGAGAAGGGCAGAGTTTTGAAGGAAGTATGAAACACCGATAGCCGTGATAAGAACGGCGAGCGACGGAGCGGAACGAAGGGGCTTATAAGCAAGACCTTCGATGATTATGCCGAGAACCGTGCAAACAACCATTGCAATAATGACCGAAAGCCAGCCGGGAACGTTCATTGCCGAAACGGCAGTATATGAAATATAACCGCCGATCATTATGACATCGCCGTGGGCAAAGTTAAGCATTTTTGCAATACCGTAAACCATTGTGTAGCCGAGTGCAATGATGGCATAAACGCTTCCGAGGCTTATTCCGCTGATTAAATACGAAAGAAATTCCATTTAATACACCTCGTTTTTAAACTTTTGCGTCAAAGGACGCTTAATATACTGAAATTTTTCTCTCTTTTATAACATCTTTTCTTGAGGCCTCTGAAAACGATCGCGTGAATGTGACAAAAGACTGCAACCGCGGCCGGTTTTCAGAAACCTCAATAAAAACCGAAAGCCGACCGCCGAACACGATGCTCGGACGGCCGGCCGCTTTTGGTTTAAAGGAATAAATTATTTGCCGGGAGTTACATAAACGCCGTCTTTGATAACAACTGCGCGCGGAGCCTTTGAAACTTCGCCGGTCTTTGACCATGTCATACCTTCACCGGTAAGACCGTCAAACTTGAGAGTCGGCATAACTTCGATGAGCTTTTCGCAGATATCCTTAGCGGACATATCCGGTGTGCAGCCTGCCTTCTGGAGAGCTTCAACAAGAATGTAAATTCCGTCGTATGCATCTGCTGCAAACTGGTTCGGAGTGTCGCCGTATTTTTCCTGATACTTCTTAACGAAAGCCTGAGTCTTTGCGTCGTCAGCGTCGGCTGAGAACGGAGTAAGAAGCATTACGCCTTCGGCAAGCTTTGTGTCAAAGCCCTTCATGGTAAGAATACCGTCCATACCGTCAACACCGAAGAATGTCGGAGCGTAGTTCATGTCGTTAGCCTGCTTGAGGATAACCGATGCGGGTTGATAATAAATCGGAAGGAAAACGGTGTCTGCACCTGCTGCCTTTGCAGCAGTAAGCTGAACGGAGAAGTCTGTTGCGGTGTCCTTTGTGAAGGTACCGGTGTAAACAAGGTTAAGACCCTTAGCTTTTGCTTCCTTTTCAAAGGTATTGAAGATACCCTGTGAGTAAGCGTCGTCGTTACGATAGATAACAGCGATCTTAGCGTCTTTCATGTTTTCTGCAATGTAGTCGGCAGAACCTGTACCCTGGTTCGGGTCGGTGAAGCAAACCTGGAAGAAGTTGTCCTTGCCGCTGATGATGTCGGTTGAAGAACCTGACGGAGTGAGCGAGAAAACTCTGTCTTCATATGACTTTGCGCCTACAGCGATTGAAGAACCTGTGGTAACCGGTCCCATGAGGATCTGCATACCCCAGTCCATAAGCTTGTTGTATGCGTTAACAGCGGTTTCGCCGTCTGCAACGTCGTCTTCGCCCTTGAACTCAAGCTTGATCTTGCCTTCTGCGTTGACTTCGTCAACAGCAATCTGAGCTGCGTTCATAACTGCCTTACCGTAGATAGCTGCCTCGCCGGTGAGCGGTCCTGTTGAACCGATCTTGAAAGCTGCGCCGTCTGCTGCGGGAGTGCTACTGCCGTCTGCTGCGCTTGAGCTGTCGGCAGGGGTTGATGAAGTGGTGTCGTCGGTTGAACCGTTTCCGCAAGCTGCGAAGCAGCAAAGGCAAAGAGCGGCAACCATGACAAGAGCCATTACTCTTTTGAATGTTTTCATTGTGAGTCGTCCTTTCTGAACTTTTTAATTTCATATCTAAGGGAGAGCTTTCGCTTTTTGCGGGTAACCCCGTTTTCTCCTCTCTCGGTATGTTGAAAGAATTATAGCATTACAGTTTTTAATTGTCAACAAGGTTTTGAAAAGCTTCTCATTTTCTGCTTTTTTGCACGATAACGACAAAAAATATTCCAAAATTTTAACATATTGCACAAAAAAACACGGCTTATACAGCGACACACACTCAGAAAAACCCGGAAAAGGGTACGTCAATCAAAACGTCAAGTATTACATTTTGTAATACTTGACGTACTTCTCGGAATAGTAAAATTATGTTAATTCCTCAGCGAGTTATTTTTGCTCCGGATAAAGCTCGCAAAGCACCTCTTTTGCACAGTTGATGAATTCCCTGAAGGGGAGAGAGGCGTTTTTGAGCGACTTGAGACAGATTACAAGCTCACGGTGTGCTTCCGGAACAACCGGAACGGCAACAACACTGTTTGTGTTTTCAAGCATAACAAGCTCGGAGAGCATACTGATTCCCATTCCGTGTTCAACCATAATAATGACCGTCTGGTCATCAACATAGGCCGGCTCGATATTGGGAGTAACGTTTTCACGTTCAAAAACGCAAAGAATATCCTTGTCAAAGCCGAAGTAAGGCATAATGAAATCCTTTCCTTCGTAGAGTCTTATCGGGAAGCAGTTAAGTTTTTCGTTTTCCGGCGTTTTCGGAAGAATTGCGAGGAGGGCGTCATTGCGAAGGTGGATGTAATCAAAATCCGGATAGCTCTTTTGTCTGCTGACGAACGCAAGGTCGATATCGCCGGCCTCAAGCATCTGATAAGTTCCGTCAATGCTCGAAGAGCTTAGCTCAACGGCAATGTCGGGAAATTTCTCGTGGAACTTTTTGACGATGAGCGGAAGCCAGTGCATGAGCATACTTGTGTACGCCGCAACACGGATAACGCCGCTTTTGCGCTGGCGAACGAGAGAGATTTCCTTTTCGAGCTGACCGGAATGAACCAAAATCGCACGGATTGACGGAATTAGCCTTGCGCCCTCCGGCGTGGGGGCAACTCCGTTTCGGCTTCTTACAAGAAGGGGAAAGCCCATCTCTTTTTCAAGCGCATTTATAACGTGGGTGATTCCGGATTGGGTGTACCCCATGATTCCTGCAACCTTTGTGAGACTGCCGAGGTCAACGGCATTTATAAAAACTTCAAGCTTTTTGATATCCATAGTTTTCTCCGAAACAAAAAAATAAAAGGGCAATCGAAGGTGATTACCCTTTTATGATACCCGACCGCAAAAGAAAAGTCAAGCGGTCGGTTTTTTGTTATCAATAATGATTGACTCCGCACTTGCAAAGCTTGTTCTTTTTGAAAAGCTTTTGGAAGAAAAGTTTAATCTTGAAGAAGAATTTTACAATGCCCTTTTTGTGGCAGGCACAGGAGCAGTTTTGCGACGGATTAACGGTTGAGCTTTCGTCAACAACGGCATAAAAGCTGAAATGTGTTGCTTCAAAAATGATGTATCCGTCTTTAACTTCACTCTCAATCTTTTCAAGCTTGCCGTCATTTGTGACGTAATACACAACGGTTTTTTCTGCGTTGTAACCATCTGGAAGGGGAATCTTTACAAAAACTGTTCCGTTCGGCTGAACCTTTTCGCCGTCTATCGTTGTTGTGATGTCAAAAAGGGATTTTTTGAAGTTGCCTTTTTCGGTGTTGAGAACGTGATAAGAAGTTCCGTCAAAGGTTTCGGTGACTTCAATTTCAACCTTGCCGTCATAACTGCCGTCCGGGCAAATCACGGAAATTCCGGTTTTTTCGTCCTTGACTTCACTGACGGGAAGCTTTTCAATTCTTTCCTTTTCTTCAAAGCCGCAGACCGAGCAGCTTCTCATTCTTTCGCCGTATTCAAAAGACGTTGCTTCTTTTGTTACTTTCCATTCGCCGAAAGTGTGCGGTGCAAGCGGAAGAACGGAATAGTTAAATGTGTTTCCGCACATATCGCAGATATCGTAAGAAACGCCTTGAATTTTGCAGGTTGAATCTTCCTCAACATGAGTTAGGCTGTGTTCTTTCTTTTCGGTTTTTCTTGTTTGAGTTTCACCGCAGGAACAGCTTCTTGTTTCCTCGCCCTCTTCAGTGCAGGTCGCTTCCTTCGTCACCGTCCAAGCGGAGAAGGTGTGAGTGTGTCCATCGTCAAGAGCAATGAAGGTGAAACCGTTTTCGTTTGCGTAGGTTTCTGCGGCGGTTCCGGTGTGACCGTAGATAGTGAAGTTTTCGATTTTTCCAATATCCGGGTATGCAGTATTATAATAATAGTAGCCTATAGATTCATCTTCAATGCTTGTTACACTATCCGGAATTGTTATACTTTTTAAATTAATACAACTCCGAAATGCAGTATCTTTTATATCCGTTACGCTATTAGGTATTGTTATTTCCGATAAAGAAGTACAGTAATAAAATGTCGCTTCATTAATAGTTGTTACACCATTCGGTATAGTTATGTTCATCAAACCGGTGCAAAAACCAAATGCACCGCCCCCAATGCTTATTACACTGTTCGGAATTGTTATGCTTGTTAATCCGGTGCAACTGTGAAATGCGCAACCCCCAATACTTATTACACTGTTCGGAATTGTTACGCTGGTTAATTCGCTGCAACCTCTAAATGCGTCGTCTGCAATCACCCTTGTTCCATCTTTAATTGTGGTGCTTGTATTTTCAGACTTTAAGCCTTTATATACATAGTAAATATTTCCTATATAAACATCACCGTCAGGTTGTCTGTTATACCATACAGTGTTTTCAAAAACATTATTTCCGAAGGTATTTATTCCATCGGGAATAGTTATATTTTCTAAATTCTCACAAGAGTCAAATGCTCTCGCACCAACACTTGTTACACTATCCGGAATGATTATACCTGTCAAATTGGTGCAACCCTCAAATGCAAAATTTCCAATATCAATTACACCATTTGGAATATTGACATTCGTTAAGCTTGTGCACCACTCGAATGCACTATCATCGATAACGGTTACACTATTTGGAATACTAACGCTTGTTAAGCTTTTACAACCATGGAATGTAAGGTATTCAATTCTTGTTACACCATAAGGTATTTTTATGGTTTCCAGATTTTCACATCGAATAAATGCATATTCGCCTATATTTTTTAAACCGTCTGGCAGAGTTACTTTTTTTAAACCGGAACAATCAGAAAATGCCGACTCTGCAATACCGATTGTTCCTTCTTTTAGTGAAATGCTTGTATTACTAGGCATTGTCCCTTTATAAGAATAGTAAACTCTTCCGGCGTAAACATCGCCATTGGGTTGGTTATCATACCAAGCTGTGTTATGAAATGCACCACTGCCAATTTTGCTTACACTATCCGGTATAGTTATATTTGTCAAGTCGGTGCAATATCCGAATGCAGAATCACCTATCCCTACTACCAGATATCCGCCGAGTTCACTCGGAATAACAACATCGCCGCTGATACTCTTATCGCAACTGATAATTGTTGCTTCATCATTTTCAACTTCATAGGTATAATATCCCTCTGTGAATTCTTCGCTCTCTGCCATTGCCTCAAACGTTCCGCCTGCAAACGGTATGGCACAGATAACCATTATAATTGCCAAAAACAGGAAAACCGATTCTTTTAATAATTTTTTCATTATTTTCAACTCCTTTGTTATTACTATATATATAGTAACACTGCATAAGCGAATTGTCAACAAGTAACTATAAATATAGAATATAAATTATAAAAACAACAAAGGAATTAAAGAATGGAAGATTTCAAATCGGTTTCAACAATTCAAAATTACGGAAAAATAAAAATTAAACTTCGTGACATGATGGAGCAAAAAAATCTTACCCGCTATCAGCTTTCTCGGCTGACGAATACGCGCTTTGAGGTAATCAACAAGTGGTACACCGGAAACGTTGAACGGATTGACTGTGATGTGCTTGCCCGCCTTTGTTTTACGCTCGAATGTCGCATTGAAGATATAGTTGAATATAAAAAATAAACTGCCGAAAATGAACGATTTCATTCCGGCAGTTTTATTATTGACAAAATTCGACTCCTATGTTACCATACTTTCGGTGCCGTAATAAAACGGTAGGCGGTTTGCTCCTCGCAAGAGGAGGTGATAGCATGACAAACTTTGCTTTTATCGGCTTAGTTGTGGCGATTCTTTCGCTACTTGTCGAAGTTATCTCTCTCTGTTATACGATTTTCGTTAACAAGAAGTAATCTTACATAAAATGTAAGAAACACCGCCCTCTTCCACTTGGCGGTGTTTCTTTGAAATAACTAACAAGTGGAGCAACCGCTTACTGCGGCACCCTCTTTATTCATATTATACCCGACCGTCCGATATTTGTCAAGCGGTCGGTTTTTTGTTTTTACATCAATTCGCAAACAAGTTCGCTGAACTCCGCAGGGTTTTCAATACTCTTTCCGCTGATGAGGCAGGCCTCTGCATAAAGAATCTTTGCGTACTTTGAAAGCTTGTCTTTGTCCGTTTCAAAGAGTGCTTTGAGCTTTTCGGCAATCGGGTGATTGCGGTTGATTTCAAGCGCAAGTTCGGCTTTCATCGAGTTTCCGTTCGGCATTGAGTTGAGAACTTTTTCCATTTCAAGCGAAAGCATACCTTCGCTCGTCAGGCAGACCGGGTGCTCATGAAGATTATTCGTGAAGCGTACAACGGAAACCTTTCCGTCAAGGGCGGTTTTGATTGCGTCAAGAAGGTCGGTCGAATCCTTGTTTTCGTCTTCAAGCGCTTTCTTTTCCTCTTCGGTGTCAAGGTCAAGCTTGTCGGCGCAGATGTTGGTGAAGGTTTTGTCGTTGTATTCACGAAGCATCTGAATTGCAAATTCGTCAACGTCGTCGGTGCAGTAAAGAATTTCAAAGCCCTTCGCCTTGACTGCGTCCGCCTGGGGAAGCATATCAATTTTATCGGTCGTTTCGCCGCAGGCATAGTAAATCGTTTTCTGTTCCTCTTTCATTCTCGAAACATATTCGCCGAGGGTGACAAGCTTCTTTTCGCTTGAGGAATAGAACATAACAAGGTCTTTGAGAACGTCCTTGTTGACGCCGAAGCCGTTGTAAATTCCGAATTTGAGCTGAAGACCAAAGGCTTTGTAGAATTTTTCATAGTCCTCACGCTTGTTTTTGAGAAGTTTTTCAAGCTCGGATTTGATTTTCTTTTCAAGGTTTTTTGCAATAACTTTGAGAAGGTGATCCTGCTGAAGCGTTTCACGGGAGATGTTCAGCGTGAGGTCGGCCGAATCGACAAGACCCTTGACAAAGCTGAAGTAATCCGGAAGAAGGTCGGCGCATTTATCCATGATGAGAACACCGTTTGAATAAAGCTGCAAGCCCTTTTCAAATTCCTTCGAGTAATAGTCATATGAAGCGTGAGCCGGAATGTAAAGAAGGGCGTCATATGAAATTTGACCCTCGGTTTTTGAATGGATCGTAAGAAGCGGATCTTCGTAGTCGTAGAACTTTGACTTGTAGAAGTTGTCGTAATCCTCTTTTGTAATCTCATTTTTGTTCTTTCTCCAAAGGGGAACCATGCTGTTGAGTTGGGTCGGTTCGGTAACGGTTTCGTATTCGTCCGTTGTACCCTCTTTGAGCTTTGACGTTTCCATATCCATCATGATGGGATAGCGGATATAATCGGAGTACTTTGAAACGATATCTTTGATTGTGTAGGGATCAAGATATTTGTCAAAGTTTTCGTTTTCGGTGTTTTCTTTGATTTTGAGCGTTACGGTTGTTCCGGCGGTTTCTTTCTCGCAGGGGGTAACCGTGTAGCCGTCAACACCGCTTGACTTCCAGCGGAAAGCTTCGTTTGAACCGTGGGGACGGCTTTCAACGGTAACCTCGTCGCTGACCATGAACGCCGAGTAAAAGCCAACGCCGAACTGACCGATAATTTCAACGTCCTTGTCTTTGTCTGCATTGCTCTTGAAATCGAGCGAACCGCTTTTTGCGATTGTTCCGAGGTTGGTTTCAAGTTCCTTTGCGTCCATACCGCAGCCGTTATCGGAAATTTTGAGGGTTCTGTTTTCCTTGTCAAGCTCGATTTGAATTTTGTAATCGTCCCTCGAAAGACCCGAAGCGTCCTCTGAAAGCGAGTTGTAATAAAGCTTGTCAAGTGCGTCGCTTGCGTTTGAAATAAGCTCACGAAGGAAAATGTCCTTGTTGGTATAGATGGAATTAATCATCATATCAAGAAGTTTTTTTGATTCAGCTTTGAACTGTTTCTTTGCCATAAAAATCACTCCTGTTTATGTTGTGTTCGTCTGAAAAAAGAACAGACGGAAAAGTAATAAAAAATAGTTTTAGCACTCTACACTTCCGAGTGCTAAAACTATTATAGTCATATTTTTTTGTTTGTCAAGGGTAAAACGGTAGATTTTATAATTCCGATTGAAAGCAAAATTGAATCGTGATATAATTGTGATATAATAAAAAGAAAAAGGAGAAAAAGCCGTGACAAAAGCTAAAAAGTTAATCATTGCGCTGATAATTGCAGCCATCCTTGTTTTCGCCGCAGTCCGTTTTGCAAATATGCTTTACTCTGATTTCAAACAGGCTTTTTGCAAATCGGAGATACCGTGTGCAGTCACGCTGTTTAATCCGAGACTTTCTGCCTTCGTCGGGACTTTCTGAAAAGACCGCGGAAAAAGACCACAGAGCCGATTACTGAGGCAGCGATTCCCACAATAAGAAAAGTTCCGTAATCTTCGTTGCTCCCGATGACAGCAAGAAAGATTGCGACAAGAAGAAAATATATGCCGACGAATATTCTTTTTGATATCTTTTCCAATTTATACCTCAATAGTTATGCATAAATCGAAAGTGTCTCACCATAATATTTGGCCACAGAACCCAAAGCAGAAAAGCTGATAGTTCCCGATAGAAAGTCATACCGAACAGTTATGTGCTATTTTTTTTGAAACAACGTAGTTGCAAATTTTTTTATTACATTGTGCTAATAACACTATATGAGTTGCACAAACTACAGACTGAATTATTTCCAAGCCTTAATAATACTCCATTTTTCCGTAAGCATTTCAAGCGTAACCCTTGCGTTTGCCGGGCTTGTTGAAGGAAGAACAATTGCTTTGATTTTTGTTTTTGGAAAAATATACTTTTCATAAAGCTTTGCGGCGGTGTTTCCGTTGACAAAAACGGCGGTGATTTTGCTTTTCATTATAATAGGGAGAATATCGTTGGGTTTTGCGTTCTTTATCGAACTGTCTGCCGAGCCGGTTATATCGCATGAGGCGATAACGTCCCAAAGGGCAACGCCGTTTTGAAGCAGAAGCCGCTTTTTTTCTTCGATTGTTTCCGGAACGTTGCAGTCAAAAACGGCGGCAAGCACCTTCCAAAAGCGGTTTTGTTTGTGACCGTAAAAGAATCCGTTTTCCCTTGACTTTACCGACGGAAACGAACCGAGAATAAGTACCTTGCTGTTTTCGTCCCAAACCGGCGAAATCGGATGAAAGATATGTTCCTCTTTCAACGCGTTCACCTCTTTATATATAGTATAGAGATTATATCACTTCGGAACGGATTTTTCAATTTCCGGCGGTATTTTAATTGATATGGTGTTATTATATCCCTTGGTGATAATCAATTGAGTTATATCACAAAAAGACTACAAGCCTACCTTTTTTGGCAGACTTGTAGTTTTTTTCTTTGGCTGTTTTTTACAGCCCTGAGTTTGTTACTTAATACCGAACAATTTTCTGAGAAAATCAATCAGATTGTTAAGAAAACTTTTTAAGAACGAAAAGACGTTATCACGTGTTGCGGACTGTTTTGTTTGTCCATTCAATATATGTCAAGCGAAATAGGAAGTAAAATGTCTATATAACGACATTTGGAGGAAGAATAATGCTTGTTTTTGACATGAGGACTATTGGAAATAAACTGCTTTCAATCAGAAAAAAGCTCGGAATGACTCAGGCTGAGGTTGCCGAAGCCGCCGGACTTTCAGACAGGACATATGCCGATATAGAACGAGGAACGGTCAACATGAGAATTGAAACGATTCTCAAAATTTGTCAAGCCCTTTGTATTACTCCGGATGAAATTTTGACAGAGACTTCTCCGTTGGAGTGCAAACAGACTGAACTTTTTGAAAGGTTAACCGTCTGTCAGCCAAAAGAAAAGGAAACTGCATTGAATTTGCTTGAAATCTATCTGAAATCATTGATGTGAGACAATTTGTTCGTAAAAATTAAAACAAACCTCATCCCTAACCTAAAAATTGCGGCTCGGAGATGAGGTCTGAGAGGTTTTTCAAATATAACGAAAAATCCCTTGAAACCTTACGTTTCAAGGGATTGGAGCTGCTAACCGGATTTGAACCGGTGACCTCATCCTTACCAAGGATGCGCGCTACCGACTGCGCCATAGCAGCACTTTCAACACAGCTCCGCTATTATACCCTATTTAATTGCAGATGTCAACATTTTTTGAGGAAAATTTTCGGTTTTTACGAATTTTTTTGAGACGGCTTGACGCTCGCCGTGAATCGGCCTCAAAACGTGCGCTTTCTGAAATCACGGTGCCTTTTTGAATGAAAAATGCCGGCCGCTCCTTTTGGAACGGTCGGCAAAATATTTACGTTTCTTCTTTCATTCTCAGCCGAGAAGTCCTGCACCGCCATTGATGAGAACAAAGAGCGGAGCAAAAACGAGCGAAACAATTGTCATAAGCTTGATGAGAATGTTGATTGACGGACCCGAAGTGTCTTTGAACGGGTCGCCGACGGTGTCGCCGACAACGGCCGCTTTGTGCGATTCGCTGCCTTTTCCGCCGTGGTTTCCGCTTTCAATATATTTCTTTGCGTTGTCCCATGCACCGCCTGCGTTTGACATGAAAATCGCAAGAAGAACGCCCGTGACAAGTGAACCCGCAAGAAGTCCGCCGAGTGCGTTTACGCCGAGAACACAGCCGACAAGAAGCGGTGCCGCAATCGCAAGAAGGCCGGGAACGATCATTTCGCGAAGCGAAGCTTTTGTTGAAATCGCAACGCAGGTTTTGTAATCGGGCTTGCCCTTGCCTTCAAGAATTCCGGGAATGGTTCTGAACTGGCGGCGTACCTCTTCAATCATCTGATAAGCCGCTTTGCTGACGGATTCCATTGTGAAGGCCGAAAAGACGAACGGAAGCATTCCGCCGATGAAAAGGCCGATAACAACATTGCTGTTGAGAATGTCGATTGAACCGATTCCTACCGCTTCCTTGTATGAGAAGAAGAGGGCGAGGGCGGTGAGAGCCGCCGAGCCGATTGCAAATCCTTTGCCCATTGCGGCGGTTGTGTTTCCAACCGAGTCAAGCTTGTCGGTGATGTTGCGAACAGATTCGTCAAGACCGCTCATTTCGGCAATTCCGCCTGCGTTGTCGGCAATCGGACCGTAGGCATCAACCGCAACGGTGATTCCCGTTGTTGAAAGCATTCCGACTGCGGCGAGAGCGATTCCGTAAATTCCGCCGCCTTCGCCACATTTGCTTCCGAAGAAGAAGGCAACAAAAATTCCGATGCAGATAAATATAATTGAAACTGCGGTTGACTGGAATCCGGTTGCGATTCCGGAAATTATGTTTGTTGCCGAACCGGTTTCTGACTGCTTTGCGATTTTTTTGACAAATCGGTAAGCGTCCGATGTGTAAACCTCGGTGAAATATCCGATGAGAATGCCGACAACAAGACCGGCAACGATTGTGATTCCGTAATAAAGCGAACCGAATAAAACTTGGCTGAGAACGAGTGAACCGACAAGAACAATTCCGGAAGCGACATATGTTCCGGCTTTGAGTGCCTTTGAAGGATCCTTGTCTCCGCGCACAAAGAAGGTTCCGAGAATTGACGAAACGAGTCCGAGTGCGGCAATCAGGAGCGGATACATTGCTCCGTAAGTGAGCTTTTCGGGCATTACGTTTTTGCAGAAAATGAGACCGAGCGTGATTGCGGAAACAACTGCTCCGCCGTAGCTTTCAAAAAGGTCTGCGCCCATGCCTGCAACGTCACCGACGTTGTCACCGACGTTATCGGCAATAACGGCAGGATTTCTCGGGTCGTCTTCGGGAATACCGGCTTCGACTTTTCCGACGAGATCTGCACCGACGTCTGCCGCTTTGGTATAAATTCCGCCGCCTACACGGGCGAAAAGAGCGATTGACGAAGCGCCGAGACTGAAACCGAAGAGGACGGCGTCGTTTTTGGTGAGTATGTAGATTGCTGAAATTCCGAGAAGGCCGAGTCCCGCAACGCAAAGACCCATGACCGAACCGCCGGAAAACGCAACGGAAAGGGCTTTTGCCATTCCGTGATCCTTTGCGGCATTTGCCGTTCTGACGTTTGCAAGGGTTGCAACGCGCATTCCGCAATAGCCGGCAGCAACCGAGAACAGCGCACCGACAACGAAACAGACGGCTTCAAGCCAGTTTTTGAGCAGAAGACCGATTGCAAGGAAGATCACTGCAACAAAGATTACGATGATTTTGTACTCCGAAAAAAGAAAAGCCGTTGCTCCTTCGTGAATCGAAGCGGCGATTTCTTTCATTCTTTCGGTACCGGCCGGTTGCCTTTTTACCTTGAGCGCAAGGAAGAGAGCGAACAGCAGACCGAGAGCACTGACAACGGGAACTGCATAGAGAAGTTTGTCCATTATTAATAACTCCTTTTGCGGCATAGGACAAGCCGCGTCAATATTTTCTCCATAGCTATTCTCTCCAAAATCACTTCACTATGAGGTAACTTATATATTATTACAAATTTTAGTAATTGTCAAGGTATTTTACAAGACATATCATAAAATTTTGTTAAACATCAACAAAAATTTAATAATCAACGACATTATAACGGCTTTTGCCTCTTTTTGCAAAAAAATAAGGCTGCGGCGAAACCTTTTTGTTTCGCCGCAGCCTGTTCAAACAAAGTGTTATATTCTCAGATGAATTTTTCCGCATTGACTTCGTATGAGCCCATAATCATTTTAATGAGATCGACAAGAGCGAGAATCCCGCTGATTCCCGTCCAGCAAAGCAAAATCTTCAAAACGCCCTTCTTTGTTTCGCCGAGATAAAAGTTGTGAATACCGAAACCGCCGAGAAGAAGGCAGAGAATGATGATCACAACCTTATCCTTTCCGGCGGGAACCCAGTTGTCGCTTCCGCCGAGCGGCTTTTGAGGGGCTGTTGCAACTCCGCAGTTCGTACACACAGCTGCGCCGGGCGCAACCTGCGCTCCGCAATTTGCACAGAACGCCGTTCCTTCTCCCGTTTTAACGCCGCAGTTCAAGCAGATTGCCTGATTGTCATTCATAGGTTGACCGCAATTTTTACAAAACATATTGATTTCCTCCGTGTTTGTATTTTCTCCCATAAGGATAATTTAATTCTACATTAAACAACAGGGCTTGTCAATAAACGACACGGAAAAAGTCAAATAATTTTTAATCAAACAATATAATTTATAATTATTATGAGCAATTCGGAATTATATCGGCGCAAGAAAAGAGCAAAATTCGGCTTTTCTTGAGGTTGGTTTGAGGTTTTTGTATATACCATTAATATATAGTAAGTCAGTTTTTCAAAAGTTCTTCGATTGAAACGCTGTCAAGATAAGAAGAAATGAGGCGGTTAAGGGATTCCCACATCGGAAGGGTTTTGCAGTCCATACAGCGCTCACAGGTGTTTTCATCTCCGTCAAGACAGGAAACGGGAGCGAGCGTTCCTTCGGTAAGACGAAGAATCTCTCCGACGGAGTAATCTTTTGCGCTTCTGTTGAGACGGTAGCCGCCGCCTTTTCCCCGCAGACCGTCAAGCAGACCTGCTTTTGAGAGAACGCCGATGATGCTTTCAAGATATTTTTCGGAAATATTCTGAGCCGTCGCAATTGTTTTGAGCGGAACATATTCACCTTCTTCGTGAGTCGCAAGTTCAATCATGACTCTCAGCGCATATCTTCCCTTTGTTGAAACAAGCATTTGTTTTTTTCTCCGTTCAAAAATAATCAATCTTTTCAACATATTATACCGCAAGGTTTATGGGATTTCAAGAAGATTATGGCAAAAAAGATTTTTTTTAAAATTCAGGGGAAAGATTTATTGATATTTGCTTGCATTTTAGCGAATAATGTGGTAAACTGAAACTGCTTTTTTAGTGAACATTGAGTTTTGAAAAGTGTTTTGATTTGATTGATGTTCTTTCTTTGAAGGCGGTATATTTTTGCCGCAGCCCTTTTTGATTATCCGTACGGCACACTGAGCGTGGGGTGTGCGCTTTCAACGGGTGTGCTTTCGGATGAGGGTCTAAGCGTGAGGTGAAGGGCGCGCTTAGACCCTCCGGCTGCGGCAGTAATATGCCGCTTTTTCTTTTTTAATCTTCTTTCGCCGTGAAACAACAGCTTTTAGAAAATTTAATAATCTTTCGACAAAGTGTGACAAAAATTTTGACAGTGTTGATGTATGATGTCAATGCAGTCGGGAAATGAAAGGCCACATTGAAAATGACTGAAAAAAATAAAGTGAAGGCAGGAAAAATCATGAATACATTCAAAATAAAACTTCTCGCAGTTCCGTTAAAAATCCGCTCAATCGATATTTTTCTGACGAACGGACTTCTTTCCATTCTCGTCAAAAAGAGAAAATTGCGTTCATCAAAGCTCGTTCTTTTTCTTGATGACGTTCTCACCGAAAAAAGGGAACGCATGAACAAAAAGACGGAAGAATTCATCAAAAACCATTATCTTGCTCTTGAACGCTGAAAAAGAAAAATTTCTTTGCCGATTTTGAAAAACCGCTGCCGTTTTTTTGGCGGCGGCTTTTATTTTTAAGGCGACAGAACAATCTTTTGAGTCAAATTACTTGCATTTTTTGTCAGCAGTTGATAAAATAGAGTGGTTATACATTTTTTAATTTTTAAAACAGGGGGAAATAAAGAGAATGCCTGAAAGAAAAGAGGTTTATCACAAGGCGACCTTTGAAAATATTTCCGAGGAGAAACGAAAAAAAATTCTTGATGTTGCGGTGAACGAATTTGCAACGAAGGGATTTGAAAACGCAAACATCAATACCATCGCAAAAAAAGCCGAGGTAAGCGTCGGCTCGCTTTATAAATATTTTGAAACAAAGACGGATCTTTTCCTCACGAGCGTAAGCTACGGAATTTCTTTCCTTGAAGAGATTCTTGACGCAATCAACGAGGTTGAGGAAGACGTCATTCTCAAACTTGAAAAGCTGATTCGTGCGGCGATTGATTTTTCAAGAAGAAACGCCGTAATGATCAAACTTTACAATGAATTCACAACGGAAAGAGACGCCGAACTCGGAAAAAAACTTGCGGAAAAAATGGAGTCAATCACTGCCGACGCTTATAAAACCGCAATCATTCAGGGTCAGATTTCGGGAGAAATCCGAACGGATATCGATCCCGGAATGGCCGCTTTTCTTATGGATAACATTCTTCTAACCCTTCAGTTTTCTTATGCCTGCGATTATTATTCGGAACGGTACAGAATCTATGCCGGAGACGATATTTTTGAAAAAGACGAATTCGCGGTAAGGAATATTGTAAAATTCGTAAAAGCCGCCCTTAAACCTAATATTTATCCGAAAGGAATGTGATAATAATATGAAATACGCTCTTGCATATGATATCGGAACAACCGGAGTCAAAACCTGCCTTTTTGGGATTGACAAAACCGTTGAGCTTCTTGCCGATGCAATTGAAGGTTATGAGCTTTATGTCTTTCCGGACGGCGGCGCCGAACAGGATCCCGACGAATGGTGGGCGGCAATGTGCAAAACAACGAAAGAAATTTTCACAAAAACCGACGTAACTCCGGACGATATCGACGGAATTTCGTTCTGCTCCCAGATGCAGGGCCTTGTTCTTGTTGATAAGGACGGGCTTCCGATTCGTCGTGCAATGAGCTATATGGATCAGCGTGCAAGAAAAGAGCTTAAAGAAAACATGGCTTACGGCCTTAAGGTTGCAGGCGGAAACGTTGTGAAACTTCTCAAGTCGCTTTCAATCACAAAGGCGGCCGCTCTCAGCGTAAAGGATCCCGTTTACAAATATCTTTGGGTTAAAAACAACGAACCCGACGTTTTCAAAAAAGTTTATAAATGGCTCGACGTCAAGGAAGCTCTCATCGCAAGAATGACCGGAAAGTTCATTATGACTCCGGACTCGGCTTTCGGAACGCTTCTTTATGACGTTCGCCCCGGAAAGCAGGGCTGGAGTCGTGAAATGTGCAAAATGTTCGGCGTCAACACCGATCACCTTGCAACAATCGTAAAAAGTACCGACAGAGTCGGCGGACTCACAAAGAAGGCTGCCGAAGAACTCGGTCTCAAGGAAGGAACCGCTGTTTTCGGCGGCGGCGGAGACGCAACCCTCATCGGAGTCGGCGCAGGTGCGGTTTCAAACGGAGAAACCCACATTTATATGGGAACTTCCGGCTGGGTTTCAACCGTTGTTGACAAAAACGTTGTTGACGCATCTTCGATGATTGCCGCAATCGTCGGCGCTCAGGACGGACTTTATAACTATTTTGCGGAACTTGAAACCGCAGGAAAATGCCTTGAGTGGGTGAAGGATCACCTTGCACTCGATGAAATCGGTATCTATCTTAAAAAAACTCATGTTGCCGAGGATATGGAAAGCAAGTATACGAACCTTTATCAGTTCCTTTCGGATGTTATCGAAAGCGTTCCGGCCGGTTCAAACGGAGTTGTTTTCACTCCGTGGTTCCACGGAAACCGTTGCCCGTTTGAAGATCCGAACTCGAGAGCAATGTTCTTCAATGTCAGTCTTGACACCGGAAAGAGCGAGATTATCCGCGCAATAGTTGAAGGAGTTTGCTTCCATATGCGCTGGATGCTTGAAACCCAGGACAAGAAAATCAAAACTTCAAACGTTATCCGCTTTGTCGGCGGCGGTGCGCTCAACGATTCAACGAGCCGGATTCTTGCCGATTGCACCGGAAGAACGATTGAAACCGTTGAAAGCCCGCAGAACGTCGGCGCCGTAGGAGCGGCGGTTGTTGTTGCGGCCGGAATCGGAGTAATCGATTCGATTGCCGACGCCGGAAAGCTCATCAAGAGCGTCAAAACGTTCAAGCCCAATCCGGAAAACAAACCGGCTTATGACAAAAACTATGAAGTTTACAAGCAACTTTATAAAACCAACAAAGAAAATTTCAAAATTCTCAACGGCTGATCAACTGCCGCAATAAACTAACGGAAGGTAGTGTAAGTTTGAAAAAAAAACCGTCATATTACAGAAGTTTTGCTCGCATTGACCTTGACGCGATTGAAAACAATTTCAACGAACTCAAGGCCTTGCTTGCACCTGATGTAAAAACGATGTGTGTTATCAAAGCCGACGCATACGGCCACGGCTCACGCAGAATTGCACTATTTTTGCAAAATAAATGTGATTACTTTGCCGTTGCCTCAATCAACGAAGGCGAAGCAATCCGTGCCGCCGGCGTAAAAACGCCGTTACTCATCCTTTCATACACAAGTCCGCTTGAGTATGAAGATCTTATCAGAAACGACATTACGGCAACGATATTTAATGTTGAAAACGCAAAGGCTCTTTCCGAAACCGCGCTCAAAATGAACAAAACGGCAAAAGTTCACATTGCCGTTGACACCGGAATGGGAAGAATCGGCTTCACCGACGACGAGAACGGTGCGGAAGCGGTTGAAAAAATCAGAAGACTTCCCGGCCTTTATGTCGAAGGACTTTTCAGCCATTACGCCTGCTCAGACGAAAAGGACAAAACAAGCACAAACGAGCAGACGGAACGTTTTGAAAACTTTATTTCACTTCTTGAAAAACACGGAATTGAAATTCCGATAAAACATATTTGCAACAGTGCAGCTGTAATTGAAGGTGAAAAGAGCTTTGACATGGTTCGTTTCGGTGTTTCGCTTTACGGTCTTTATCCTTCGGAAGATGTTCACAAAGAGCGCGTTCACCTCATTCCGGCAATGCAGGTTGAAAGCCACGTTGCGTTCGTCAAAACCGTTAAAAAGGGAACAAAAATCGGCTACGGACAGATTTATACCGCTCCGTGCGAAAGAAAAATCGCAACTGTCTGCATAGGTTATGCCGACGGATACAACCGCTGTTTTTCAAACAAAGGATATGTTCTTATCAACGGAAAAAAAGCTCCCGTTGTCGGAAAAGTTTGTATGGATCAGATTATGGTTGACGTTTCGGACATTGAACAGGTCAATGAGGGCGATCGGGCGATTATTCTCGGAAAAAACGGCTCTTTGGCAATTACCGCGGAAGAACTCGGAGAAATGAGCGACAGCTTCGGTTACGAAGTGCTTTGCAATTTTATGCCGAGAATTAAACGGATTTATGTCAGACGCGGTGAAACCGAAAATCAATGAATAATTATTAATCAAAGGCAACCGTTGTTTTTCGGCGGTTGTTTTTGGTATTATATACAAAGATCCGCACAAAAAAACCGGAAGACGAAAAACGGCATGAATAATTATGCGTAAATATGTTAAAGTGCAAAATGAATATTCACTCACCGAGGTGAGCCGCCGCTCATTGGTAAATCGGTTATAAGCAGGCTTTTATAGTGGATTTTTTTTGTAAAATTTTATCATTGACACCGTTGTGAATTTTGTAATACAATTATCACTGTAATCATTTAAAGTGATAATAAAAATCTTGATTATCTTAAAATAAGATGTTTAAGGAGTTGTTTGACGTGAGCTACATAGAAAGAGTCATTGAATCGGTCAAAAAGAAAAATGCCGGAGAGCCGGAATTCATTCAGACCGTCACAGAGGTTCTTACCTCAATTGCACCGTATGTTGAAAAGCACCCGGAGTTTGAAAAGGCGGCTTTGCTTGAAAGAATGGTTGAGCCGGAAAGAATCGTTTCGTTCCGAGTTACATGGGTTGACGACAGCGGAAAAGTTCAGGTCAACCGCGGTTACAGAGTTCAGTTCAACGGAGCAATCGGACCTTATAAAGGCGGACTTCGTTTCCATTCATCTGTATATCAGGGACTTCTCAAATTTCTCGGTTTTGAGCAGACATTCAAAAACAGCCTTACCGGTCTTCCGATCGGCGGTGCAAAGGGCGGAAGCGACTTTGACCCCCACGGAAAGAGCGACGGAGAAATCATGCGCTTCTGCCAGAGCTTCATGACCGAACTTTATAAGCACATCGGACCTGAAATTGACGTTCCTGCAGGCGACATCGGCGTCGGCGAAAAGGAAATCGGATATCTTTACGGTTGGTACAGACACGTCAAGGGCGTTTTTGAAAACGGTGTTCTTACCGGAAAGAGCATGTCCTACGGCGGATCTTACATCCGCCCGGAAGCAACCGGATACGGTGCGGTTTACTACACGATTGAAATGCTCAAGCATTTCGGCGACAGCGTAAAGGGAAAGACTGTTGTTGTTTCGGGATACGGCAACGTTTCATGGGGCGCAATCAAAAAACTCAGCGAACTCGGCGCAAAAGTCATCACAATCTCCGGTTCGGACGGATATATTCTTGACGAAGACGGAATCAACACAGACGAAAAGATTGATTACCTTCTTAAAATCCGTGCCTGTTCGGACATCAAGCTTAAAGATTATGCCGAAAAATTCGGTGCAAAGTTCTTCCCCGGCGAAAAGCCTTGGGGCGTTAAGGCCGACATCGTAATGCCCTGTGCAACTCAAAACGAAGTCGGAATTGAAGAAGCAAAGCAGATTGTTGAAAACGGAACTCAGTATTATGTTGAAGTTTCAAATATGCCGACAACCAACGAAGCTTTGGAATACCTCAAGAAGAATCTTAAAGCCGTTGCACCGTCAAAGGCTGCGAACGCAGGCGGTGTTGCCGTTTCGGCTCTTGAAATGAGCCAGAACTCAATCCGTTACACATGGACGGCGGAAGAAGTTGACGCAAAGCTTTATGACATCATGAAGAACATTCATGATTCAAGCGCAAGAGCTGCCGAAGAAAACGGTCTCGGCTATGACCTCGTTGCCGGCGCAAACATTGCCGGATTTGAAAAGGTTGCAAACGCAATGATGTTCCAGGGACTCATCTGATTGTAAATAATAAAAGAAAAGCGGTCGTGCATTCGGCCGCTTTTGTCTTTGAAAAAAATACTGCCACGGCAAGCGGTGACAGTATTTTATTTTTTTTACACACTTAAATCTCAATTGCGGAAAGGTTAACTCTGTGCGCTTCAAGGTCTTCAAGAACTTCTTCTTTGGCTTTTTCGCTGCGTTCATTGACAACAACGAGCTTGACGCTGTCTTTGAAAATATCCTTTGAACCGCTGAAAGTTTCCTTGAATTCCTCCCTCGATTCTTCGTCAAAGTTTTTCCAGGTGTTCATTGCGCCTTTGACGGAGGAGGGAAGGTGCTTCGTGAAGCCGGTGAGGTTGACCTGACCCGTTCCTTCAATTATTGCCGAAGCGATTCGGTCAAAGTTTTCGCCCTGTTCGCTGTTGATGCGGTAAAGAATTCCGGAAAGGCAAATTTCGTTGATTTTTGCAAGCTTTGAAGCGCGCGGAAGGGTTTTCAGGTCGCTGTCCGCGGTTTGCCAGGTTGAAAGGTCGTGCTGCATCGGACCGAGAAGCCGTTTGCTTTTGACTACGGTATAATCTTTGTCAAAGGCCATGAGAACGCCGACAAAAGAAGAACTCGGAATGAGATGGTTATATCTCGGAAGAAGATCGGCATACTGCTTTGTTCTGAAAAGCGAATAATCAAAAAATCCGGGACCGTCGTTGTTGTAAAGTGCCTTGATTCTTGAACGCGTTTTTTCCGAACAGTTGAGTCCGGCAAAAAGGGCAACGTTTCCGCCCTTTGAATGACCGAGAACGATGATGTCTCCGTCAAAATGTTTTGCAACGTTTTCAAGGTAATTGACGGCAAGCGCATGGGAAGGAATCGAACGTTTGACAAAAATGTCGCAGTCTTCTTTCCAACCGATGAGGCTGTCATCGGTTCCTCTGAAAACAACAACGAGCGTGTTGTCGGGAAGGATGAAGGTTGCGGCGGCGAACTGAACCGCCGGGCTGGTTTTGAAAACTTCCGTGCAGGCAACAATTTTCATTTCGGAATATCTTTTCTGTTTTGCCATTTCCATCATTTTTACGGAAATTGACTTTTTGAGCATGATTCCGGGCGCACGGTGGCGGTTTCCGTTATAGCTGAACAGTGCACGGCAGGCTTCGTCAAACGGACGAGGTTCGTCGGTAAAGCTGTCTGAAACAACTTTTTCAAGAGGCATATAAAAAATTTCGCAAAGGGCAACATTATCAACGTCACCGAAGGGCATTTCGGTGAAAGAAACGTTGCCGAATTTCCTAATGAACTGAAGTGATCCGGCCATATTAAATTCCCCATTCTTCAAAATTGCAGCCTTTTTCTTTATTAAAGGCTACTCAAATCTTTTCTCTTTAATTCCATATTTTTACATATAACGCTGAAAATGTCAACAATTAAGAAGAAAAATAAGTGACTTTTGAAACGCTTTCCTTGCAATTTTTTGGTTTTTCAGGTTCTTTGTCCGATTGAGCGGCTGATTTTAAATTTCATGTTTTGCTTTTTTCGGGACGTTTTTTCGTAGGCAGCCCGAGAATTACTCCGCCGTTTGGACACAAAAAATTAATAATTCAAAATCGGATTTTTTTAAAAATGGGGTGAAAAATGAAAAGGTTTGTGATATAATTATATGAACTTTAGCTTTAAAAAGGAAAGTTTTGCCGATTAACGGCTTTAAACGACTGAAACAGATTAATATATGAGGTGAAATAATGGGCATTTTTAAAAAGCTTTTCGGCGATTATTCAAGCAAAGAAATCAAAAGAATAAAACCGACGGTCAATAAGATTCTCGCCCTTGAAAGCGAGATTGAAAAGCTCTCTGACGAAGAACTTCGCGCAAAAACCGACGAATTCAAAAAGCGTATCGCCGATGGGGACTCGCTTGACAGCATCCTTCCCGAAGCGTTTGCCGTTTGCCGCGAAGCGTCGTGGCGTGTTCTCGGAATGAAGCATTTCCCGGTTCAGCTTGAAGGCGGAATTGTTCTTCATCAGGGAAGAATCGCAGAAATGAAAACCGGTGAAGGAAAAACGCTCGTCGCAACTCTTCCGGCATATCTCAACGCACTCACCGGCAAAGGCGTTCATATTGTTACGGTCAACGATTACCTTGCCCGCCGCGACAGCGAGTGGATGGGAAAAGTTTACCGTTTCCTCGGTCTTTCGGTCGGACTCATTGTCAACGGACTTGACACCGAGGAAAGAAGAAAAGCCTATGCCGCCGACATCACATACGGAACGAACAACGAGATGGGCTTTGACTATCTTCGTGATAACATGGTTCAGTACATTGAGGAAAAAGTTCAGCGCGGGCATTACTTTGCCGTTGTCGATGAGGTTGACTCGATTCTTATCGATGAAGCGAGAACGCCTCTCATCATTTCCGGAATGGGAAGCAAATCTTCCGAACTCTATACCCTCGCAAACGATTTTGTAAAACGCCTTAAATGTCTTCGCATTCCCGAAACGGATTCAAAAATGAATCTTGAAGAAATTGCCGAAGAGCAGGGTGCGGATTATGTTGTTGACGAAAAGGGAAAGGTTGCGTCGCTGACAAAAAGCGGAATCGCAAAGGCCGAAAAGTTCTTCAATGTTGAAAACCTTTCCGACCCCGACAACCTTACTCTTTCTCATCATATCAACATTGCAATCAAGGCTCACGGCGTTATGAAACGTGACGTTGACTACGTTGTCAAGGACGGCCAGGTTCTCATCGTTGACGAATTCACCGGCCGTATCATGATCGGCCGCCGTTACAACGAAGGACTTCATCAGGCGATTGAAGCCAAGGAAGGCGTAAAAATCGCAAAAGAAAACAAAACTCTCGCAACAATCACATTCCAGAACTACTTCCGTCTTTATGAAAAGCTTTCCGGTATGACCGGTACCGCAATGACCGAAGTTCAGGAATTCAGAGAAATTTACAGCCTTGACGCCGTTGAAGTTCCGACGAACAAACCCGTCAAGCGTATTGACCGGGACGATGTTATCTATCAGACAGAACAGTTCAAGTTCAACGCAATCATCGAACAGATTATTGCCTGCCACGAAAAAGGTCAGCCGGTTTTGGTCGGTACGGTTTCAATCGATAAGAGTGAAAAGCTTTCCGCCGCCCTCAAAAAGCGCGGAATCAAGCACAATGTTCTTAACGCAAAGCACCACGAAAAAGAAGCGGAAATCATTGCTCAGGCAGGTAAGCTCGGTGCGGTAACAATTGCAACCAACATGGCAGGACGCGGAACCGACATTATGCTCGGCGGTAATGCGGAATATCTTGCAAAGAGCGAGATGAGAAAGCGTGAGTATCCCGAAGAGCTGATTGCAGAAGCAACAGGCTTCGGCGAAACTCAGGACGAAAGTATTCTTGAAGCGAGAGAAACTTTCAAAAAGCTTGAAAAAATGTATAAGGAAGAAATTTCAGAAGAGGCCGAACAGGTCAGAGCTGCCGGCGGTCTTTACATTATCGGTACAGAACGCCACGAATCAAGGCGAATCGACAACCAGCTTCGCGGCCGTTCCGGACGTCAGGGTGACCCCGGCGAAAGCAGATTTTATCTTTCGATGCAGGACGACCTTCTTCGTCTTTTCGGCGGCGACAGAATGATGAGCATCATGAAGAGCCTTCCCGTTGACGATGACATGCCGATTGAAGTCGGACTTCTTTCAAAGCAGGTTGAGGCCGCTCAGCGAAAAGTTGAAGGCAACAACTTTGCCGTTCGCCGCCATGTTCTTGCGTTCGACGATGTTATGAACCGCCAGCGTACCGTTATTTATGCTCAGCGTGACATGGTTCTCAAGGGCGAAGACATGAAACCCGTAATTTCAAAAATGATTGACGAATCGATTGCCGATTCCGTTGCGTTCTTCTGCCCGGCAAATATTCCGGCCAAGGAATGGCATATCGCTTCGCTTCGTGAAAAGTATCTCGGTTGGCTCACAACGGAAAACGATTTTACCGACGAAGACCTTTCTTCCGAAGAAATCGAAGCAACACTTTGCGAAAGAGCACACGCCCTTCACGAGGAGCGTGAAAAAGAGTTCGGACCGGAATTCATGCGTGAAATCGAACGTGCGATGCTCCTTCGTTGCGTTGACCTCAAGTGGATGGATCACATTGACGCGGTTGATGAGCTCAAGCAGGGAATCGGCCTTGTTGCATACGGCCAAAAGGATCCGATCGTTGCTTTCCGTGAGGAAACGGCGGATATGTTTGACGCAATGGTTGCTTCAATCCGTGAGGATACCGTGAAAATTGTTCTTTCCGCAAAGTTCAGAACCGACGAGGAAGTCAAGCGTGAACAGGTTGCAAAAGTTACCGGCGCATCCGGCTCGGGTGACGGAAGCGAAAAGGCAAGACCGGTTAAAAAATCAAAAACCGAAAAAATCGGCGTGAATGATCCCTGCCCCTGCGGAAGCGGCAAGAAGTATAAAAAATGCTGCGGACGTCCCGGTGCAAGAAATAATCAGGAATAAGACAAAAGCGGTTGCCACTCTTTGCTTTTTGCAAAATGAGGCGATCGCTTTTTGTTTGGATTTTTAAAAAAGAAAAATTAACCGTGCCGTCTTTTCCCTTTTGCAGTATTGAATTTCGGGTCAAAATCAAGTATAATAATATGATTATAATTTTTGAAAAATTTGGGAGTATATAATAATGAAAACGTTCACTTTGCATATTCTTCGCCACGGGCTCACAAAAGGCAATCTTGAAGGGCTTTATATCGGACACACCGACACGGAGCTTTGCGCCGAGGGGAAAGAGCAGCTTCTTCAAATGAAGAGAGAATTTTCTTATCCGGACTCGAAGTTTGTCTTTTCAAGTCCGCTCAAGCGCTGCCTTCAAACGGCCGAGATTCTTTATCCCGGTGTAAAGCCGATTGTAATTGACGGACTGATTGAATATAATTTCGGTTCGTTCGACGGAAAAAGCGCGGCGGAGCTTTATGAAAAGCAGCCGCTTTTCGCTCCGTGGCTTGCGGGACAGGAAGGTGTTGCGCCGCCGTTCGGTGAAACGAATGAGGAATTTGCAAAACGTGTTTGCGAGTCCTTTGTGAAAATTGTTGACGGTGTTCTCAAAACGGGTGTTGACGGTGCTTGCATAATCACTCACGGCGGCGTCATGACCGCAATTCTTGAAAACTTCGGTCTTCCCGAAGCGGCGGCTCACGAATGGCTCGCTCCGGCCGGCTGCGGATATACAATGAGAATCACACCGACCCTTTGGACAACGGGACATAAGCTTGAAGTCATTGAAGAAATTCCGCTCACTCAGGAGAGCGGCGGAAACTATTATGACGGTTGGGATTATTATCCGGACGATGACGGAGACTTTGACGTTTCGGAATATCTTGACGACTGAAAAAACTTTTTGGAGAAAATTTATGAATATTCTTGTTCTTGGCGACGTTGTTTCGCGGTGCGGCTGCGAAAAAGTCCGCCGCACTCTTCCTTCATTCAAGCGGCTCAAAAAAATTGATCTCTGCCTTGCAAACGGTGAAAATTCCGCAAAAGGAAACGGAATTACCCCCGAAAGCGCAGATTTCCTTTTTTCAAGCGGAGTTGACTTCATCACTACCGGAAACCACGCTTTCAGAAGAAGCGAGATGTATGATTATTTTGACCGAAGCGACTGCGTGATCCGTCCGTTCAATTACCCCGTCGGCGCACCCGGAAAGGGAACGGGAATTATTGACATGGGAAGAGTCGGAGTCGGAGTCATCAATCTTTCCGGAACAATGTTTATGGAAAACCTTGAAAACCCGTTTTATGCGGTTGAAAAGGCATTGGATGAGATCAAAGATTGCAGGATTAAACTCCTTGATTTTCACGCCGAAACAACGAGCGAAAAAAAAGCGCTTGCGTATTATCTCGACGGAAGAATTTCTGCCTTTTTCGGAACGCACACTCACGTTCAAACGAGCGACGAAAGAATTCTTCCGAAAGGAACGGGCTATATCACCGACCTCGGAATGTGCGGCCCGAAGGAAAGTGTGCTCGGAGTAAAAAAGGAGATTGTGATTGAAAAATTCAAAACGAATCTTCCGGTGCGCTTTGAAACGGACGAAGATTCTCCGTGCACTCTTTGCGGTTGCATTTTCACCGTTGACGAAAAAAGCGGTGAATGCCTCGGAGTTGAACGCTTTGAAATTGAATGACCGTGACCTATTGCCGAAAGAAAGGTAAGGATTGAAAACATGAAAACAAAAAAAATTCTTTCGATTTTCCTTTGCGCTGTTTTCCTCTGCGGTGTTTTTTGCTCGTGTAAAAAGAACGACGAAACGACAACCGAAGCCGAAAGCACAACTTCGGAAACAACGCAGGAACTCTCAACTTCTTCAAATACCGATCGCAGTGCGGTTATCGGATACTACGCTGCCGATTCTTTAAACCCGTATAAAACAAAAAGCAGAACGAATCAAACGGTCGTTGCGCTTCTTTATGATTCTCTTTTCAGAGTGAATGAAAAGTATGAAGCCGTTCCCTCAATTGCGGAATCGATTGAAATTGACGGAAAAAAAGTCACCGTTTCGGTCAAGGACTCACTTTCGTTTTCCGACGGAAACGCAGTCACGTCTTCAGACGTTGCTTATTCATTCGTCCTTGCGAAAAGCAGCCCGCTTTATTCCGCACAGCTTTCAAACGTCGCTTCCTGCACAGACAGCGGAAGCACGCTTGTTTTCACTCTTTCGGTTCCGGACGTTTTTGTTTCCGCATGTCTTGATTTTCCGATCGTTGAAAAAGGAAGCGGAAAAAAATCCGTTCCGATTGGAAGCGGAAGATATACATTGAAAAAGAAAAACAGCGAATATTTCCTTTCTGCGTCAAAAAACAGTTCAAGCGAAGAAATTATGGAGCAAAGCCTGGTTAAGCTCCTTGACCTCGGTTCGGTTGAAAATCATATCTATCTTCTCAGAACGGGCGAGCTTTCATGCTTATGCGATTTTGACGGAGAAAAAAGCAACATCAAAACCGACGCCGGTGTTTCAAAAATTACGCTCAACAATCTCGTTTTTCTTGGAATGAACAGTGAAAGCGAACTTCTTTCTTCACAGAAGGCTCGGCAGGCAATTTCGGCTCTTGTTGACAGAGACGAAATTTCTGCCTCGGCTTACGATTCGATGGCAAAAAGCGCATTTTGCGTTTTCAATCCGGATTGGGAAAAATGCAGCGCAATTGCTTCAAAGGCAACGGCGGCGGACAGCATCAAAGCTTCGTCGCTCCTTGACGAAGCGGGCTTTTCGTTCAATGCGGCGAACAATGAATACCGTCTCACAAAGGACGGAAATCTTGTTTCGCTGAAACTCATCGTCAACAAGGATGACTCAAGGCGCGTCAAGGCCGCAAAACTCATTGCCGAAAGGCTTGAAAAGAGCGGAATTTCGGTTGAAAGTTCGGTTTTAAGCTTTGAAGACTATGAAGAAGCTCTTTCGGACGGGGACTATGATCTTTATCTCGGAGAAGTCAGACTTTCAAAAAACATGGATCTTTCTCCGTTCTTTTCGAGTGCGGGAAAAGCAAATTACGGAATCAATCTCAAATCGCCGCTTTGCGACGCATATTTTGACTTCAAAGAAGGAAAAATAGATATATCAACCTTTGAAAGCGTTTTCGATGAGGAAGTTTCATTCGTTCCTCTCTGCTATCGGCAAGGAGCGGTTTACTATTCGCGCGCACTTTCTTTTGAAGGAAGCCCGAACGAAAGCGACATATATTCAAACATTTATTCATGGAGCTTCTGAGCCTGAACGGTTTTTGCTGTTTACATATTTTTTTCAAAGGAGAAATCTATGACAGACAGCGAAATTTTCATCGGAACCCTTTGGTGCGCTTATAACAGACTTGCTTCAAAACGTGCTTATCTTGACGAACTCAATGTTTTTCCCGTTCCGGATTCCGACACGGGAACGAACCTTTGCCGGACATTCAAAGCCGGAGCCGAAGCGGTGAAAAGGAGCGCAGGCGAAGATGTTACCGCACTTCTTGAAAAAGCTTCAAAGGCAATGCTCAGAAACGCAAGGGGAAATTCCGGAGTAATTCTTTCGGCTCTTTTTAAGGGCTTTTCCGATTATATAAATGAGGTCGGTTCGTTTTCGGTTTCAAATCTTTCGGCCGCATTTGACCGTGCGCTGAAAAACGCCTGCGGCGTAATCAGCCGTCCGGTTTTCAAAGGAACGGTTCTTTCGGTTGTGGTTGCGTGCCGTGACGCACTTTTGAAAAACAGGTTTGAAAGCGAAAAGGAGGCGTTCTCTTTTCTCGTTCCCGTTGCCGAAAATGCACTCAAAAGAACGGGAGAAGAACTTCCGGAAGCGAAAAAGGCCGGAGTTGTCGATTCCGGAGCCGCAGGATTCTTTTTCATTATTGAAGCGGTCAGCTTTTTTCTTTCGGAACGCACGGACGGAAAAGAAGTTTTTTTAAATCGGGAAGAAGCCGAGGAAACGGTGAGTTTCAAAAAGCTTTCTTTACCCGAAAATGTGAAGTATATTTACTGCACAGAGTTCCTTGTTTTCAGGAAGAACCGTGAACCTGCGTCTGAACTTGAAAAAAAGCTTTTGCCGCTCGGTGACTGCGTGATTGTTGCTTCCGACGATGAAATCATCAAGGTTCATCTTCACACGAACGACCCGGGAAAGGCAATGTCGCTCGCCTCGGATTACGGTGCTTTGACGGATATCAAAATCGACAATATGCAACTTCAGGCAAAAGAGGCGGCGAAGCTTTAAAAATCGCCGAAAGGAGGAAAAAGAATGGACTCAAAAAGCGCATATGACATGAACATTCAGTACGTTAAGGGAGTCGGAGAAAAGCGGGCAAAGCTTTTTTCAAAGCTTGACGTTTTCACGCTGTATGACCTTGTTCATCTTTTTCCCCGGGATTATCTCGATTTCGGAAACGTTGTTCCGATCAAAGACCTCAAGGCCGGAAAGGTTTTTTGCGTGAAGGGAGTTGTCGGCTGCGAGGTTTCCGCCGCAAGAATACGTCAGGGAATGACGATTTTCAAAACCGTTGTCACGGACGGCGACGGAATTTTACATATTACGATTTACAACAACCGCTTTCTTGCCGAAAAGCTCAAAGTCGGCGAAGAATTTCTCTTTCTCGGAAAAGTCATAAACAACCGGGGAACGTTGGAAATGGGAAGTCCGATTGTTGAAGCGGCGAACTGCGCTTTGCCGCTTCGCCCGATTTATCCGTTGACGGCATCGCTCACCTCAAAAACGGTTGAAAACGCCGTGAAAAACGCTCTTGAGCTTTATTACAAAACGGAACCCGTTGACCCGATTTCGGACGGAATCAGAAAAAAGTTCAACCTTTGTCATGAACAGTATGCACTCAAAAACATTCATTTTCCGTCTTGTATGAGGGATGCGGAAATTGCAAGGCGAAGGCTCATTTTTGAAGAACTTCTTGTTTTGCAGACCGGGATGCTCGCAATGCGGAAAAAAAACAAGCAAAAAACCGACGTGATAATTAAAAACGATTTCACGTCCCGGTTTGCTTCTTTGCTGCCGTTCAGATTGACAAACGCTCAGAAAAGGGCGGTTGCCGACTGCGTTTCGGACATGAAAAAGGACGAACCGATGAACCGCCTTGTTCAGGGCGACGTCGGATCGGGAAAAACGGTTGTTGCCGCCGCATTGATGTTTTCCGCGGCGAAAAACGGTTTTCAGTCCGCACTCATGGCGCCGACGGAGGTTCTTGCCGTTCAGCATTATAAAACGCTTTCAAAAATGATGCCTGAGGAAATAAAAATTTCGCTTCTGACCGGTTCGATGACCGCAAAGGAAAAGCGTGAGGCAAAAAAAGCCCTTGAAAGCGGAAAAACCGATATTCTTATCGGTACTCATGCGATTTTGACCGATGACACGGTTTTTCATGCGCTCGGCCTTGTTGTTACAGACGAGCAACACCGTTTCGGCGTTCGGCAAAGAGGAATTCTTTCCGCAAAGGGAAAGCGCCCTCACGTTCTTGTAATGTCAGCAACACCGATTCCGAGAACGCTTTCGCTGATTATTTACGGTGATCTTGATATTTCGGTGATTGACGAGCTTCCGGCCGGACGGCAGAAGATAAAAACATATTTTGTCGATTCGTCCTACCGTCAAAGGGTATATAATTTTGTAAAGAAGCACCTTGACGAAGGACTTCAGGGATACATAGTCTGCCCGCTCGTTGAAGAAAACGAAAGCGAGCTTCTTTCGGCGGTGAAGTATGCCGAAAACATTTCAAAAAAAGAGTTCTCCGCTTATCGGGTTGCCCTCCTTCACGGAAAGATGAAGCCGAAAGAAAAGGCGCAAATCATGAAAGAATTTTCCGAGGGAAAAATTCAACTTCTTGTTTCAACGACCGTAATCGAGGTCGGAATCGACGTTCCGAATGCGGTCGTAATGGTTGTTGAAAACGCCGAGCGTTTCGGACTTTCAACGCTTCATCAGCTCAGAGGAAGAGTCGGAAGGGGAACGGTTCAATCAAGCTGTATTCTCATCAGCGACGCCGAAGGCGAAACGGCAAAACGGCGTCTTTCCGTAATGTGCAAAACAACGGACGGCTTCAAAATTGCGGATGAGGATCTTCACCTCAGAGGTCCGGGAGACTTTTTCGGCTCACGTCAGCACGGCCTTCCGACGCTTAAAATCAGCGGAATGCTTGATGATATGGTGACGCTTAATCAGACGAAGGAAGCGGCGCAGATGATTTTTGAAAGCGACCCTCTTCTTCAAAAAAAGGAGCATGAAAAACTGCGCGATTCGGTTTCAAGACTGTTTTCAAAAACGGGACAAAACGCACTGAACTGATAATTTTTCGCTCAGCTTTAAAAGATAAATTTATACCGAAAGGACAATAAAAATGAAAAAAATTGCAAGCTTTACGATTGACCACACAATTCTTCCGAAGGGAATGTATACTTCAAGAATCGACGGAGACTGCGTGACCTATGACATTCGCACACGCCGACCGAACAAGGAAACCGTGATGGAAAACGGTGCAATCCATACACTTGAGCATCTTTTTGCAACCTACGTCAGAAACAGTGAGAAAAGCGACAGCGTCATTTATTTCGGACCGATGGGTTGCCGCACCGGTTTTTATTTCATCGTCCGCAATGAGATTTCTCCTGCCGAGGCAATCGGGCTGACAAAAGACGCACTTTCTTTTTGCGCTTCCTTTGAAGGCGACGTTCCCGGAGTGAGCGAAAAGGAGTGCGGAAATTACCGTGATCATGACCTTTCCGGCGCAAAAAAAGAGGCCGCCGAAATGGTAAAAGTCCTTGAAAATTGGACGGTTTCCGATCTTGTATATCCGACAAAATAACAAAATTTGCATATTTTTTGATTATGTGATAAAATATCCCGAATTTGTTGTTTAAAAGAGGTGAAACAATGCCGCCGGAAAATATCGAACAGCCCGAAAACGAAAGTTTCCGTTATCCGGAATTTGACAACCGCTTTGATTGTGAAGTGATTTTCCCCGTTGAAGCGGACATATCGGTTCCGCCCGTTCTTTCGGAAGAAAAAAAGGATAAAAACGAGCCGTTCGGCGTTTTGAAGATTCTTTCTTATATTGCTTCATTCACCGAAAAAACCGGTGAAAACACAAGGAGGCTTTTTTCGCTCATTTTTTCAAAATTCGGTTTTCTCATTGTTTCGCCGGTTCTTTTTCTTCTTTCGTCGATGAAAAAAGTCGGGAAAAAAGTCCGTGAATTTTTTAAAAACGCACCGAAAAATTTTTCCGCCGAACTGAGAGAGATAAAAAGAGAGCTTTCAATCATTAAAAACAAAAAATTTGAAAACGCTCAGGATGTCTCTTTGATTCGGGCGCTTTCAAAATATTTTCTTCTTTCGTTCAAAGGACACAGAGATTTTTGGAAAACGCTTTTCAACACGGTGTTTCCGGTTGCCGCCTGCATTGCGGTTGCGCTTTTCTTTCTGTCGGGAAGAGGTTCGGTCACGGCGCTTGACGTGACGTATAATAACGAGCATCTCGGCTACGTTGAAAAACAGGACATTTTTGAAGAAGCAAAGTCGCTTGCGGTTGAAATGCTTCCGCAAGACGTCCGTGAAAGCGGTCTCTCTTCGTCTCTTTTTGAGGCGGAACCTTTTTACAGCATCAAAAAAGTTCCCGTTTCAAAACTTTCAAACAGCAAGATGATTTGCGAAAAGCTTCTTTCCGCTTCCGGAGCGGAACTCGAAAGAGCCTGCGGAATTTATATTGACGGAAAATTTCTTTGCGCCGTCAAAAACGAGTCAGACGCTTCCTCGGTTTTCAATTCAATAATCGACCCGGTGAAAGAAAAAAGCGACAGCAACTCGATTGTTGCCTTCGTTGAAGAGATTGATTACGTTCAGGGGCTTTATCCGAGTGACGAAAAAACCGTTTGGGATTCAAAAAAACTCAAGAAAACGCTTCTCAATCCGAAGTCGAACGCAAAGTATTACAAAACGAAAAAGGGAGACACCGCTTCATCCGTTGCAAAAGAAAACGGTCTTTCCTTCATTCAGCTCAGAGAACTCAATCCCGACGTTGATTTTTCAAAAAAGCTCAGAAAAAATACGTCGCTTCTTGTTAAGGCACAAAGCGATTATGTGAAAATCAAAGTCATGAAAACGAACGTCACGAAAAAGCTCATCGGCTATGAAAAGGAAACAAGAGAAAGTTCGTCAATGCTCAAAGGTACGAAAAAAATCAGCCAAAACGGAAGCTGTGGCGAAAAGCTCGTGACAACACTTGTGACATACATCAACGGGGAAAGAACATATTCAACCGTTGTTTCCGAAAAGCAGACGAAAGCTCCGGTCAATGAAATTACACTCGTCGGAACGAAATCGCCTTACAGCGGATATTACGGCTCGTCCGATTCGTCGTCATACAGCTATTCTTCCTCCGGATTCATCTGGCCGACGAGGGGAGCATACAGTCTCTCTTCCGGCTACGGTTACAGAAGCGCGTCGATTTCCGGCTGGGGATACCATGGCGGACTTGACATCATTCGCGGCGGAGGCTCTTCCGCCGGAACGCCGGTAATCGCTTCGGCTTCCGGAACGGTTGTCACCGCTTATGCCGGCTCGACGGGTTACGGAAACACGGTTGTTATTGATCACGGAAACGGCTATCAGACAAGGTATGCCCATATGATGTGGGGCTCGATTACGGTTTCGGTCGGTCAGCATGTTTATCAGGGACAGCAGATCGGTCAAATCGGCTCAACCGGAAATTCAACCGGTCCGCACCTTCATTTTGAAATTCTCAGATACGGAAGTAAGGTCAACCCCCTTCCTTATATTGCTTAAAACTATTGCTTAAAACCGAATTTTTCCACGGATTGACTGCACGAAAGCGTCTTTCCGTGGAGAATTTTTTATGCTTTTTTCGCTCTTTCTTGACAAAGCGAATTATTTATTCTATAATCAAAACGGATATGCACCGAGTGTTACCCAATTCAAAAAAGGAGTTGTTTTTATGCCGCCGAAAGCAAAATTTTCAAAAGAGGAAATTGTTGACGCTGCATTGAATATCGTCGGGGAAAGGGGAGAAGCGGCTCTTTCAAC
This sequence comes from uncultured Eubacteriales bacterium, assembly GCA_934561055.1. Lineage (GTDB taxonomy): Bacteria > Bacillota > Clostridia > Oscillospirales > Acutalibacteraceae > UBA6857. Next base: position 88,315 of record CAKTFN010000005.1, on the reverse strand, counting down.
GAGAGAGATTGCAGCGGTTCTCGGCGTTTCAACCCGCCCGATTTTTACATATTTCAGCACGATGAACGAACTTAAAGCCGAGGTTGAAAAAGCTGCCGCGGAAGTTTACCGTGAGTATACCGAAAGCGGACTCAAAGAAAAAGATCCGCTCCTCGGTTTCGATATGAAACATATTGATTTTGCGAAGAACGAGCCGAACCTTTATAAAATGCTTTTTCTTCCTCACAAACCGAAAGGGGAAAAGGCGGCCTTCAATCTTTTTGAAAGCATTCATCCGCATGTGATTGAATCAATCATGAAAACTTATACAATGGAAAGACCGGCGGCGGAAGATTACATGAAAAAAATGCTTGTAATCTGTCAGGGCTTTGCGGCGATGATTATTTCGGGAAACTGTCCGTTTGAAGAGTCCGAAATTGCCGAACTCGGCTCATATTTCAGCCTTGCGCTTTGCAAGGCTTATAAAGATATCCAGGGTTTTGCCGAAGGAACGGCTGACCTTGAAAAAGAATTCGGAAAAATTGTTCTTCCGAAGGAATAAAACTACTTGCACGAAATCTGATAAGGAGAAAACGAATGCTCAATTTTATCATCGGACGTGAGGGAAGCGGAAAAACAACCTTCACGCATAAACTTTTAGGCTCTCTTGCGCAAAAGGGCGAACGGGCGGTTCTCATCGTTCCGAAGCAATTCACTTTTGAAAGCGACAGGGGAGTTCTTGACCTTCTCGGTCCGCGTCTTGCGTCGGGCGTTGATGTGCTCTCCTTCACCCGTCTTGCGGACGTTGTTTTCAAAACCTGCCGCGGAATCGGAAAGCCGATTTTGAAGGACACCGCAAGCGCCGTCATGATGAGCCTTGCGCTCGATGAGCTTGAAGAAAAGCTCTCTTTTTTTTCAAAGCACAGAAATTCAATTGCGTTCGTCAAAAAAATGCTTTCGGAAATTGCGCTTTTGAAAAAGGAAGCCGTCTCTGCGAAGGAACTTTTTGAAGCGTCCGAAAAGCTTCCGGACGGTCTTCTTAAAAAGAAAACTTTTGAAACCGCACTCATTTTTGAAACGTATGATGCGCTGCTCGGTGAAAGTTTTTTTGACGACCGTGACCTTCTTTCGGCCGTTTATGAAATTTTGCTTGAAAGCGATTTATTTGACGGAAAGGTTGTTGCCGTTGACGATTTCAGGGATTTTTCCGGCCAGGAAATGAAAATTCTTGAACTCATTATGAAAAAAGCAAAGAACGTTTATGTCACTCTTTGCACGGACAACATTTTTTCAACCGACCCGCTTTCTCCGTTCACCTGCGTGAACAGAACCGCAAAAAGGCTCATGAAAGCGGCAAATTTGAGCGGAACCGAAATCGGAGAAACAATTTTTCTCACCGATGAAAAGAACGGCTTTAAAACCTATTCTTCTCCCGAACTTGAATTTCTTGAGAAAAACCTTTTCAATGTTCTTGCGCCTAAGTATGAAAAAAGCTTCACGGCAATTTCGGTTGTGAACGCACCGTCGGTTCGTGAGGAATGTGCTTTTGTTGCTTCAAAAATTCATAAGTTTCTTAGAACGGGCGAATACCGTTGCCGTGACATTGCGGTTGTTTACCGAAGCGGCGAAATGTATCCAAAGGAAATCAGATACAGCCTCAAAAAATACGGCGTTCCGATTTTTGAAGACAGGCGCGCAAGCGTTCAAAACGAACCGCTTTGCGTTCTTGTCCGTTCGCTTTTTGAAATAATCGCAAACGGCGTGAGCCTTGAAGCCGTTTTGAAATATGCAAAAACGGGACTTTCCCCGCTTTCGTGGGACGAAATTTCCGAGATTGAAAACTACGCTCTTATGTGGAGCCTTGACTCAAACGCACTCTGTGCAAAATGGAAAGACAACCCGGACGGTTTCGGTGTTGAACTAAGTGAAGAAAGGAAGGAAACGCTTTCGGTACTCAATGAAACGAAGGACCGCCTTCTTGAACCGATTCTTTCCCTTCGGGAAAAAGTGAAGGACAAAAACGCAAGTGAAGTTCTTTGCGCCGTTTTCAATTTCCTTTGCGAAGAAGGCGTGAACGAACGGCTCAAAGAATTCGCGCTCTCTCTTGAAGCGGAGGGCGAAATTGAGCTTGCTCTTGAACAGGAGCAGGTTTGGAACATTATTGTCGGAATTTTTGACGACCTTGCGGCGGTTCTTGCCTCAAAACCGGTAAAGACGAAAAAGCTCCTTGAATTTTTTGAAACCGCGCTTGAAACCCAGTCGCTCGGAAAACTTCCTGACGGTTATGACGAGGTTTATATTTGCGACGCCGGACGTATTCAGACAAAAATGCCGAAGGTGATTTTTGTTGTCGGCGCAAACGAAGACGTTTTTCCGCTTCCGGTGAGCAGTGAGGGGATTTTTTCCGAGCCGGAAAGCGAAAAACTTCGAGAGCTTATTCCGGACTTTTCAAAAGGATCAATCGACGCATCCGCTCAGGAGCGGTTCATGATTTACAACAGCCTTTGCAGTGCAAGGGAACGCCTTTTTGTTTCATATTCTTTGACGGACCGAAGCGGAAAAAAACTTTCGGAATCCGAGATTGTTTCTTCTCTCAAGGAGCTTTTTCCGTCTCTTGAAGAAAAGTCTTATCCTTTCAAAGACGAGCTTGAAATGCTTGAAAGCGAACAGGCCGCTTTTGAATTCATGGCCGAAAACTGGAACAAAGACACCGAAACGGAAAAAACTTTGAAAAAGTATTTTTCAAAGAAGGAGGCTTTTAAAGGAAAGCTCAAGGCGATTGAAAGGGCAAACGACCGAAAAGATTTTGCCTTTGAAAACGCCGAAAACGCAAAAAAACTTTTCGGAAAAAAGCTGAGCCTTTCCGCTTCGCAGCTTGAAACTTACGGAAGCTGTCCGTTTCAGTATTTTTGCAAATACGGAATGAGGGCGAAGGAAAGAAAGGTTGCGTCGCTTGACGCGGCGAACATCGGAACGGTTGTTCACGCCGTTCTTGAAAAGCTCCTTTCAAACCACAGGGGCGAAAGAATCTATTCCCTTGACGAGGAAACGGCCGGAAAAGAAATCAAAAAATATCTTGAAGAATACATGGAAAAATTTATGGGTTCGGCCGAGGAAAGAAGCAGCCGATTCATGTATCTTTACGGTCGGCTTTTCAAAACGCTTTTCATGATTGCGAAAAGACTCCTTGCCGAGTTCGGAGAAAGCGATTTTGAACCTGTTGATTTTGAACTTCCGATCAGCGAAAAAGAGGGTGTTCGCCCACTGAGGATTTCTCTTTCCGACGGGTTTGTCGAACTCCACGGAATCGTTGACCGTGTTGACGTAATGAAAAAGGACGGAAAAACTTATCTTCGTGTTGTTGATTATAAAACCGGACCGAAGGAGTTTTCGCTTTCGGACGTTTTTTCCGGACTCGGAATGCAGATGGTTCTTTATCTCGTTTCGATTTGGAAAAACGGAACGGAAAGATACGGAAAAGTTATTCCGTCGGGTGTCCTTTATCTTCCGGCGAGGATTGAACCGTTCTCTTCCGAAAGAGGAGAGGACGAAAAAATCACAGAAGGAAAGCTTCTTTCCGGCGGAAAAATGGACGGAATGATTCTTGACGACGGCGAGGTTATCAAAGGAATGGACAATTCCCTTTCCGGACGGTTTATTCCGATTAAGATGAACAAAAAGAACGGCGCAATCGGCGGAAATTTCATCTCGCTGGCGCAACTTGACGCGCTTTCAAAGAGAACCGAAAAAATTATGAAGAACATGGGCGAAAACCTTCACGGCGGAAAAATTCCTGCCCGTCCGGCTTACGGAAAAGGACACGACAAAACCTGCGAGTGGTGCAGTTTTTCTTCCGTTTGCCAAAGAAAGAACGGCGGAAAAATCAGATATATCGAAAAGCTTTCGCACAGCGAATGCCTTGAAATTCTTGACAGGGAAGGGGAGAAAGTATGAGCCCGAAATGGACAAAAGAACAATCCGAAGCCATAAGCGCACGAAGAGGAAGCGTCCTCGTCAGTGCGGCGGCGGGTTCGGGAAAAACCGCCGTCCTCACGCGGCGGGTAATCGAACGGTTGACCGACGAAGAAAATCCGTCGGGCGCAGATCGCCTGCTCATCGTGACTTTCACAAAAGCCGCCGCATCGGAAATGAAAACAAGAATTTCAAAAGCGCTTGAGGAGGAAATCAAAAAAGACCCGGGGAACGAACGGCTCGTTTTTCAGCAAATGCTCCTTCCTTCGGCAAAAATCTGCACGATCGACTCGTTTTGCAGCAGTCTTGTCCGTGAACACTTTGAAGCGCTTGACCTTTCGCCGGACTTTCGGACGGCGGACGAAGGGGAACTCGAACTGCTTTCGCAAAACGCACTCGCCCTTACTCTTGAAGAACTCTACGAAAAGGGTGAAAAGTGCTTTCTTGATTTGACGGAACTCCTTTTCAAAGGAAGGGACGACTCCTTCCTTTCGGAGGTGATTCTTGAGCTTTACCGTCAGAGCGTTTCTTATCCGTTTCCGGAAAGGTGGCTTGCGGAAATTGCGGCTGATTATAAGGACGAAAAGAAAATCGGAGAAAGCCGTTTCGGAAAAATTATTTTTGATTACGCAAACGAAGCGGTGGATTATTGCAGAGATATAGTTTCGTCAACAAAGAAAATGATTGCCGGTGACAAAGAGCTTGAAAAGGCTTTTTTGAAAGCGGCGGAATCGGACGGCGCTCAGCTTGAATTCCTTCATGAAAAGCTTCTTGAAGGGGACTGGGACGAGGTTCGCAAAGCGGCGAACCGCTTTGAATTCGTCAGACGGGGAAGCGTTTCAAAGGAAATGAAGAACGAACCGGACGTTCTTTTCCTTTCGGACAGCCGTGACAGGCTGAAAGCCGTCATTCAAAAAACGCTCCTTCCGCTTTTTTGCTCGGGCGAGGAAGAATTTTATGACGACATGAAGTTTTTTGCGCCGATGACTCAAAGCCTTTGCGACGCCGTGAATCTTTATTCAAAACATTTTTCCGAACTGAAAAAAGAAAAACAACTTGCGGATTTTAACGATATCGCACACTATGCCTTGTCGCTCCTTGTTCGTGAAACCGAGGACGGTTGGGAACGCACCGAACTTGCAAACGAACTTCGTGAAAATTTTGACGAAATTTTGATTGATGAGTATCAAGACACAAACAAAGCGCAGGACATGCTTTTTACTGCCGTTTCAAAAGACAACCTTTTCAGAGTCGGCGACGTGAAGCAGAGCATTTACCGTTTCCGCCAGGCTATGCCGGAAATCTTCATAGGACTTAAAAACAAGCTTCCGATTTATGAAAGCGAAAAAGACAATTATCCTTCAAAAATCATTCTCAAAAACAATTTCCGAAGCAGAAAAAGTGTGACCGGCACCGTCAATTTTGTCTTTTCTCAGGTGATGAGCGAAAAAACCGGAGGAGTTGATTACAACGACGAGGAAAAGCTTGCTTTTTCCGCATTCTATGACGAAAAGGACGATGAATGCGCCGAACTTCATATTCTTGAGACGAATGAACTTGACACGGAGGAACAAAGCAGCGCCGAGTATCAGGCGGAATATACGGCTTCGCTCATTGAAAAAATTGTGAAGGAAGGTTTCACCGTCAAAGGCGAGGACGGAAATGAGCGACCGGTTATGTATAAGGATATCTGCATTCTCATGCGTTCGATGAGTTCCGGAAGAGGCGAATGTTACGCCGAAGCGCTCAAGAAGAAAAAAATTCCGTGCTTCACTCAGCTTGACGCCGATTTCTTTTCTTCGCCGGAAATCAGTTTGATGCTCAATTTTCTTCGTGTAATCGACAATCCGAAGCAGGATATTGCACTTTTGAGCGTTATGATGAGCGCACTTTTCGGTTTTACCGCCGACGATTGCGCCGTTCTCAGAACGAATCGGAAAGACGGAAATATATATTCCTGCCTTCTTTCCGGTGCAGAGGGCGGAGACGAAAAAAGCAAAGACTTTCTTCGGACAATAGAAAAATTCAGGCGCATCGCCGTCTGTATGAACGTTTCGGATTTTATCAGGACGGTATATGACGAAACGGGAATTGATGCCGTTGTCCGCTGTCAAAAGGAAAACGGTGCAAAAAAAGAAAACCTTATGCTCCTTCTTGATTACGCCGATATATATGAAAAGGCGGGCTATTATTCTCTTTCGGGCTTTGTTCGCTTTGTGGACCGGCTTGACCGCTCAAAAGGCGACCTTCCGGGCGCAGTCGGCGTTTCTGCCGATGCTGACGTTGTGAGAATCATGACGATTCACAAATCAAAAGGGCTTGAATTTCCGGTTTGCATTCTTGCCGGTTGTTCGTCGCTTTTTAACCGCCGTGACGAAATTAAAAATGCGGTAATCAGTCCAAAGGCCGGGCTTGGGCTTATAAGACGTGACGAAGCAACTCTCGCTCAGTATCCGACCGTCTGTCATAAGGCGGTGAAGCAGTCGCTTCGCGAGGATACCGTTTCGGAGGAAATGCGTGTTCTTTATGTTGCAATGACGAGAGCAAAGGAAAAGCTTATTATGATTTCCGCCGTGAAAAATGCGGAAAAAGCCGCTCTCAAATGCGTTGCAAACATCAATGCCGACCGAAAGCGGATCACCCCGTTTGCGTCCTCGCTTGCCGGAAGCTACTTCGATTGGATACTCACGGCGCTTCTTCGCCATCCCGATTTAAGAGAACTTCGTGAAAATTCCGGAATCGGCGAAAACATTGTTCTTCCGGCCGATTTCAGACTGAAGCTTTTCATAAAGCGAGATTTGGAAAAGAAAGAGCAACCGCAAGAAAGAAAGCCTCTTTCAAAGGTGAACGAAGACCTTTTGAAAGTTTTTGAAGAACGCTTTTCTCAAAAATATGAATACGAGGAACTCTCGTACGTTGTCAGCAAGCGTGCGGCGAGCGAGGTTGACAAAAACTTTGTTGACCGGGAATACTTTGCTTCTTCAAGACCCGCATTTCTTTCGGGAGGACTCACAGGAGCTCAAAGAGGAATTGCAACCCATTCGTTCATGCAGTTTGCAAATTACGAAAACGCAAGGAAAGACCTTGAAGGTGAAATTGAAGCCGTTTTTTCACGAGGACTTATCACCGAAAAGGAAAAGAACGCAATCAACCGAAAAGCCGTTTCCGCCTTTTTCAAAAGCAGTCTTTGCAAAAGGATTCTTGAAAGTCCGCTCGTCATGCGTGAAAAGAAGTTCACGATAAGCGTTCCGATTTCCGAAGTCTATCCGGAGCTTTCACGTTTTTCGGACGAATACGTGATGATTCAGGGTATTGCGGACTGTGCGTTCCTTGAAGGAAACGAGCTCGTTGTTCTTGATTACAAAACGGACTTTCTTGAAGCCGAAGAGGAATTTGAAAAAAAATATTCCGAGCAGGTGAGAATTTATAAAAAGGCGCTTGAACTTTGCACCGGATATAAAGTTAAGGAGACGCTGCTTTATTCCTTCCACCTTTCAAAGGAAATTAAAATCAAAATTTGAACCGTCAAAAAATCACAAACAAATTTTCAGAAAAAATGTTGATTTTTAAAATAATGTGTGATACAATGTTGCGGTATCTTATGAAAGAACTATTATTATGTCTTTTTTATCGAAAGAGGTGACACAGCAATGAAAGAGGGAATCCATCCCAAGTATGAACAGACAACCGTAAAGTGTGCTTGCGGCGCAACAATCGAAACCGGTTCAACCAAGAGTGACCTTCGTGTTGATATCTGCTCAAACTGCCATCCGTTCTTCACCGGAAAGCAGAAGCTCGTTGATACCGGCGGACGTGTTGATAGATTCAACAAACGTTTCAACCTTGCAAAGAATAAGTAATTTTTGCAAAAAATCCAATGAATTTAAGGCGGAGCTTTTTGCTCCGTCTTTTTTCGCGGAGAATAAAGCGGCCGCTTGACAAATAAGCGGCAAAACTGTATAATAAAAACACATGGATGTCGCAAATGCGGTTATTCACGTTGATTTTGATTTATGTATTAAACACCGCCAATGTCAGAGTGGGCGGTGTTTTCTTAGTTTATAAATATAACAGCTTTGAATTTAAACCGGAATAGCAAAAGGAGAAATCGAATGGAAAGCTATAAAACCCTTGAAAGAAGCTCAAGCGATGAATTCATCGTCAAAAAGTCACGCTTCATCGGCTATGCGGCCCCGGTGAAAACGAACGATGAGGCGGTTGCTTTCATCAATTCGATCAAAGCGAAGCACAGAGACGCAACGCACAATGTTTACGCTTACTGCCTTCGTGAAGGACAAATCCGCCGATACAGCGACGACGGAGAACCTCAGGGAACGGCGGGGCTTCCGGTGCTTGACGTTCTTCTCAAAGAAAACGTGACGGACTGCGCCGTTGTTGCAACAAGATATTTCGGCGGAATTCTTCTCGGTGCAAGCGGCCTTGTCCGTGCGTATACACACACGGCGAAAATCGGAATCGACAGTGCAAAAATCATTACAATGGCGCCTTGCAAAATTGCAAAAATCACCTGCGATTACAATTTTTACGGAAAACTTCAAACGATTCTTTCCGCCTTTGGCGTTTCGGTTGAAGAAACGGATTTTTCGGAGAATGTTTCTTTAACTTTGAAAATTCCGTCCGACGTTTTTGAAAAATTTGACGCAGAGGTTTTTGACAGGAGCTTCGGAAAACTCCGTTCCGAAATAATTGAAGAAAAATTTTCAAAAATTTAGGGGGAAAACGAAGAAAAAGCTGTATATAACTATTAGACAGAGAAAAATCCGAATTAATGACGGCTCTCTTTTGAAAAAACGAAAGGAAGGCGAAAAACATTGGACGAAATCAGACTCAAAACGCTTGAAAACGAACGGAAGAATCTTTCGCGGTTTGCTTTCCTTTGCGAAAATACGCAGGGCAGACAGCGTGAGGAAAAAGAATGCGAAATCAGAACGGCGTTTCAGAGGGACAGGGACAGAATCATTCATTCAAGCTCATTCCGCAGGCTGAAGCATAAAACCCAGGTCTTTCTTTCGCCGGACAGCGACCATTACAGAACAAGACTCACTCATACCCTTGAGGTTGCTCAAATCGCAAGGACGATCGCCGTCGGCCTCTCTCTCAACGAAAATTTGACCGAAGCGATTGCTCTCGGCCATGACCTCGGTCACACGCCTTTCGGCCATGCCGGCGAGCGTGCGCTCAACGCAGTGATGAGCGGAGGTTTTCGCCATTACGAGCAGAGTCTTCGCGTTGTTGACCTGATTGAAAAAGAAGGCAAGGGACTGAACCTTACTTATGAAGTCCGTGACGGAATCGTTTGCCACACGAGAGGAAAAGAATCAGATACCCTTGAAGGAAGAATCGTCAAACTTGCCGACAGAATCGCATATATCAACCATGACATTGACGACGCCGAAAGGGGCGGGGTTTTGAACGAGGAAAACCTTCCGCCCGACGTCAGAAGAATTCTCGGAAACTCAAAAAGCGAGCGCATCAATACCCTTGTTCTTTCCGCAATCAGGAACACAAAAGAGGACATTCGCCTTGACGAAGACGTTCAGGCCGCGTTTGACATTCTTCATGAATTTATGTTTGACCGCGTTTATACCAATCCCGTTTGCAAAAGCGAGGAAAGCAAGGCAATTTCAATGATTCAGCAGCTTTTCTCATTCTTCTGTGAGCATCCGGACGAACTTCCGAACGAGTATATTTCAATCGCATGGAAAGAAGGAACCGAAAGGGCCGTCTGCGATTACATTGCCGGAATGACCGACGGTTACGCAATCAAAACTTTTTCAAAATACTTTATCCCGTCTTCGTGGGAAAAATAATTTTTGTATTACATTATTGAAAGGACGGTGAGGTTTTGTGCGTTTCAGTGATGACTTTCTTTCCGAACTGCGGATGCGGTGCGATATCGAAGACATTGTTTCGGGCTATGTTCAGCTCAAAAGAAGGGGAAAGAACCTCGTCGGTCTTTGCCCGTTCCACAACGAAAAAACGCCCTCCTTCACCGTGTATCCCGAAAACGGAAGCTTTTACTGCTTCGGCTGCGGTGCCGGAGGAGAGGTTGTAAGTTTCATCAGAAGGGCGGAAAACCTTGATTTTGCCGAAGCCGTCCGCCTTCTTTGCGACCGTGTCGGAATGGTGATGCCGTCTGATAATTTCGATGATTCGCTTGCTCAACGGCGAAAACGAATTTACGAAATGAACCGTGAGGCGGCAAGGTTTTTTCATGAATGCCTGATGGGCGAAAAAGGAAAAACCGCACTTGAATATTACCTCGGCCGCGGTTACACAAAAAAAACAATCACCCGTTTCGGCCTCGGTTATGCTTTGAACGAATGGCGCGCACTTCTTACTCATCTTCGTGAAAAAGGTTATTCCTATGAGGAAATCTATGAAGCAAATCTTGCACAGAAAAGCGACAAGGATGGAAGAGTTTCGTTTTATGACAACTTTCGAAACCGTGTGATTGTTCCGATCATTGACCCGAGAGGAAACGTTGTTGCGTTCGGCGGACGTGTTCTTGATGACAGCAAACCGAAGTATATCAACACTTCCGACACGCCCGTTTACAAAAAAAGTCTCGGCGTTTTCGGACTCAATTTTGCAAAAAATTCAAAGGAAAAATCTCTCATTCTTGTTGAAGGATATATGGATGCGATTGCCCTGCATCAGGCAGGATTCACAAATTCGATCGCTTGTCTCGGAACGGCCCTCACCGGTGAAATGGCTCACCTTCTTTCACGCTATGCCGAAGAGGTTCTCATTGCCTATGACAACGACGAAGCCGGACGGAAGGCCACCGAAAGGGCAATTAAGGTCTTTTCGTCAATCGGAATGAAAATGAGGGTAATTCGTCTGAGCGGAGGAAAAGATCCGGACGAAATTCTTAAAAAATTCGGGCCGGAAAAAATCCGCAGTCTTATCGACGGGGCAGAGAACGAAATCGAATTTGCTCTCCTCAAGGCCCGTGAGGGACTTGACCTTGAATCTTCGGACGGAAAGGTGAGGTATCTCACGCTCGCCGCCGAAATTCTCGGCTCGGTCAGAAATTCGATTGCCGTTGATGTGTATACCTCAAGACTTGCCGAAGAGCTGGGCGTCGAAAAAAACGCAATCACCGTCCGTATCAATCAGCTCAAACGCAGAAATGCGGCGAACAGCGAAAAGAAAAAATATGAAACGATTCAACGCGACTCGATGGCAAAAATGGGAAAGCTCAGACTTTCAAACAACACAAGCGTCAAAGCGGTCAAAGCTCAGGAACGCATAATCACTCTCCTTTTTGAAAATCCGGATTTTTATCCTTCGGTCAAAGAAAGACTCACCGAAAAGAGTTTCAGTATTCCTTCGCTCGAAAAAATTTTCAAAATTCTTTCCCGTCGGATTGAAGAAAATGAAAGCCTTGACCTTACCGCATTTTCTTCCGAACTTTCAAACGACGAAATCAGCGATTTTGTTCGCCTTTCAAAGCAGAGCGAAAGTTTTTCCGGAACAAAGAAGGAGCTTTTTGACTGCATTGAAGTTCTTGAAAACGAAAGGGAAGAGCACGAAAAAAACTCAATTGACATTTCAAAAATGAGCGACGAAGAATATGCGGCGCTTTTCAAAAAGAAAAAGTGATTCACATAAATAATTCACGTTAATAATTCAAATCATATAATAATCGGCGAAAGCCAAAACGAAGCCGAAATGAAAGGAAGTCATTCTTATGGAAAACACTGAAAAAAAATCAATGGTCAAAGCCTTGATTGACAAGGGTCTGGCAACGGGAAAGCTTAATTCAACGGACATCGATACCGTTCTTGTTGAGGCCGACATCGACATTGAGGAAATGGAAAAGCTTTACTCAACCTTGGAAAGCCACGGAATTGAGATCGTTGACGATTTCGGTGACGATATGCTTGACAATATTTCAATGGATATCGACATTCCGAAGGGTTACGACAATGCGCCGATTCAGACGGACAGCAAAAGCGCCGTCATTGACGACCCGGTAAAGGTTTATCTTAAGGATATCGGCCGTGTTCCTCTCCTTACTCCGGAGGAGGAAATCGACCTTGCAATCCGCATTGCGGATAACGACCAGGAGGCAAAGGACAGGCTCACAAAAGCAAACCTTCGTCTTGTTGTCAGCATCGCAAAAAGATATGTCGGAAGAGGAATGATGTTCCTTGACCTCATTCAGGAGGGAAACCTCGGTCTTATCAAGGCCGTGGACAAGTTCGATTACACAAAAGGCTTCAAGTTTTCAACTTACGCAACATGGTGGATAAGGCAGGCAATCACAAGGGCAATTGCCGACCAGGGAAGAACAATCCGTATTCCCGTCCATATGGTTGAAACAATCAATAAGGTTAAAAAGACGAGCAATATGCTCCTTCACCGTGACGGAAAGGATCCGTCACCGGAGGATATCGCAGCGGAGCTTGGAATGCCGATTGACAAGGTTCGTGACATTCTCAGAATTTCGCAGGAACCGGTTTCGCTTGAAACGCCGATCGGCGAAGAGGAGGACAGCCACCTCGGCGACTTCATTCCCGACGAGGACGCACTTTCACCGGCTGACGCCGCCGCAATGACTTTCCTCAAAACAAAGGTCAACGAGGTTCTTTCAACCCTCACACCGAGAGAAGCTGAGGTTCTCAGACTCCGTTTCGGACTCAAGGACGGAACGCCGCAAACGCTTGAAGAGGTCGGAAAGGCATTCAACGTTACCCGTGAACGTATTCGCCAGATTGAGGCGAAGGCACTGAGAAAGCTTCGCCATCCCAGCAGAAGCAAGCATTTGAAGGATCTTTAATAACATTAAAACAACGGAACAAAAAAGCTATAATTCATGACCGATGCTCGAAGCGGAGCATCAATGAATTATAGCTTTGCTTTTTATAGAATTGAAATTTTGATTTTTCCGAAATCAGTATGGCTCTTTTTTGTCCGTAAGGCCGAGAATATAGTCAACCGAAACGCAGTGAAACCTTGAAAGCTTAATCAAAATTTCCGTCGGTATGTCGAGCTTGCCGCACTCATAGTCGCTGTAAACCCGCTGGCTGCATGAGAGGATTCCGGCAATTTCCTTTTGGGTTATGTCTCTGTCTTCACGGAGATCACGTATTCTTCTGTACATACTCATCACCGATTTTATTATATGTAGAGAAAAATTTCCTATTGACTTTTAGCGGAAAATCCGCTAAAATGAGATTATCACATGATTTATTATGTATTATTGAAATATCGTTTTGCTTTTATTTTTAAATCGGATAATAAGCGGCTGCTTAAAAAGTGCCGGCAGGTTTTGTGCAAAACGGTTTTGGGGGAGAATAAAAATTGAGTAAAAAGCTCTATATCTACAAATCTGAGTATTGCGTCGTTTGCGGAAAGGAAATTCCCGAAGGAACTCAGGTTTGCTCCGATTGCGAATCCGCAACGGTTTTTCTTCCGGAAAGGGAAGAAAAATCCGTGGTTAAGCCGTCATTCATCGGACGGATTTTTAAAGGAAAAAAGGAAAAGAAAACGTAAATTCATCCACTTAGCCTCGTGTTTTTAAATCATTATAGCAAATAAAAAAGAAAAACGACCGCTTTTTCGCTTCGCCGAAGAAAATCCTTCAATGAAAGCAAAAGCGGTCATTTTTGTTGTTGTAATAACCAAAAAGAATAATAAAGAGAAAATCGCACAAAAAAACGGAAAAAATTTTAAAAAACGCCTAAAAATTAAAAGAAACCGCTTGACTTTTCAAAGCGGTTTGTGATATCATGTCAGAACATATTATGCGAAATTGCGTCATTCTCTCTTTTATCTTACAAGAGCATGATAGCATTAATGCAGAAAAATGTCAATAGATTTTTGCAATTTTCTGTGCAGGAAGCACAGCGCATGCCGCGAAGGCAAATAAATAAGGTGGAGTGATTAAGCGAATGGTCAATGTAACCGATGTGAAGCTCGGAGCCAATGTCCGAAAAAGCTTTGGAAAAATTCAAGAGGTTATGAAGATGCCGAACCTTATTCAGGTTCAGAAGGATTCTTACAAATGGTTCCTTGAAGTCGGTCTTAAGGAAGTCCTCAGAGACGTTGAAGACATCACCGATTTCAGCGGAAACCTCAGCCTCAGCTTCGTTGACTACCGTATGGAGAAAAAGGCGAAATATTCCGTCAAGGAATGCAAAGAGCGCGACGCCAGCTATTCCGCCCCCATGCGTGTCACCGCAAGGCTTTATAACAAGGAAACCGGAGAAGTTAAGGAAAGCGAAGTTTACATGGGCGATTTCCCGCTCATGACGGACAGCGGAACTTTCATCATCAACGGCGCAGAGAGAGCAATTGTTTCTCAGCTTGTCCGTTCTCCGGGCGTGTATTACGGAATGACCCACAACGTCACGGGTAAAAAACTTTTCACAACGACCGTTATCCCCAACCGCGGAGCATGGCTCGAATATGAAACCGACCAGAACGACCTTTTCTTTGTCCGCATCGACAAAAACAGAAAGATCCCCATCACCACGTTTATCCGTGCCCTCGGACTCAACAGCAACAACGACATTCGTGAGTTTTTCGGCAACGACGAAAGAATTGAAGCAACGTTTGAAAAGGACGCAACGAGAAACATGGAGGAAGCCCTCATTGAGGTTTACAAAAAGCTTCGTCCCGGCGAACCGCCGACACTCTCGAGCGCACAGAGCCACCTTGAAGGTCTTTTCTTTGACGACCACCGTTACGACCTTTCGAGAGTCGGAAGGTATAAATACAACAAGAAGCTTTCTCTCTTTGACCGAATCAGAGGCTTTAAGCTTGCCGCCCCCATCGTAAATGAGTACACCGGCGAAATCATCGCCGAAGAAGGCGAACTCATGACGAAGGAACGTGCCGCAGAGGTTGCTCAGTCCGGCGCAAAAATTGCATACGTTCTCGTTGAAGGCCGCGAAGAACCCGTAAAGGTTATTTCAAACCAAATGGTTGACATCAAGCCGTTCTTCACCGAATTTACGAAAGAAGAACTTTGCGAAGTCGGAATCAATGAAAACGTTCGTTATACCGTTCTTATGGACATCCTTCCCGAAACGGAAAGCATGAGCAAAGAAGAAAAGCTCGCTTTCCTTGAAAGCAAGAAGGACGAACTTATTCCGAAGCATATCATCATTGATGATATTTTCGCTTCAATCAACTATCTCAACTGCCTTGCCTGCGGCGTAGGTAACGCAGACGACATCGACCACCTCGGAAACAGACGTATCCGTTCGGTCGGAGAACTTCTTCAAAACCAGTTCAGAGTCGGCTTTTCAAGAATGGAAAGAGTTGTTAAGGAAAGAATGACCCTTCAGGCTCAGGAACCGGAAAAGGTTACTCCGCAGGCTCTCATCAATACCCGCCCGGTCATCGCCGCAGTCAGAGAGTTCTTCGGTTCGTCACCGCTTTCTCAGTTCATGGATCAGAACAACCCCCTTGCCGAACTTACTCACAAGCGCCGTCTTTCGGCTCTCGGCCCCGGCGGACTTTCAAGAGACCGCGCCGGATTTGAAGTTCGTGACGTTCATTATTCCCACTACGGAAGAATGTGCCCGATCGAGACGCCCGAAGGTCCGAACATCGGTCTTATCTCTTACCTTGCAACTTTCGCAAGAATCAACGAATACGGATTCATCGAAGCTCCGTTCCGCCCGGTTGACAAAGAGACCGGAAGGGTTCTTGAAACATATGAATACATGACTGCGGACGTTGAGGACGAATACACCGTTGCTCAGGCTAACGAACCGCTCGACGAAGAAGGCCACTTCATCAGAAGAAAGGTCAACGCCCGTCACCGCGACGAGTTCCTTGAAATTGAACCGTCGAGAGTCGATTACATGGACGTTTCGCCGAAGATGGTTGTTTCCGTTGCAACCGCACTCATTCCGTTCCTTGAAAACGACGACGCCAACCGTGCCCTCATGGGTTCAAACATGCAGCGTCAGGCTGTTCCCCTTCTTACCTGCGATTCACCGATGGTCGGAACCGGCATGGAATATAAAGCCGCAACCGATTCCGGTGTTTGCGTTCTTGCAAAAAAAGCCGGAAAGGTAATTTATGTCAGCGCCGACAGAGTTGACGTTCTCGGCGAGGACAATGTTGTTGAAAGCTATAACCTCATAAAATTCATGCGTTCAAACCAGGGCACCTGCATCAATCAGCGTCCGGTCGTTTCGGTCGGAGACGTGATTGAAGAAGGTCAGGTTGTTGCCGACGGCCCCGCAACCGATCACGGCGAACTCAGCCTCGGCAAAAACGCTCTCATCGGTTTCATGACATGGGAAGGCTATAACTACGAAGACGCTGTTCTCATCAATGAAAAGCTTGTCCGTGATGACGTTTACACTTCAATTCACATTGAAAAATATGAACTCGAAGCAAGAGACACCAAGCTCGGACCCGAAGAAATCACAAACGACATTCCGAACGTCGGCGACGCACTCAAGGATCTTGACGAAAGAGGTATCATCCGTGTCGGTGCAGAGGTTCACTCCGGCGATATCCTTGTCGGTAAGGTCACCCCGAAGGGCGAAACCGAACTCACCGCAGAAGAAAGACTTCTTCGTGCAATCTTCGGAGAAAAGGCGAGAGAAGTCCGAGATACTTCCCTTCGTGTTCCCCACGGCGAATACGGAATTGTTGTTAAGGTTGAAGAATTTACCCGCGAAAACAGCGATGAACTCAACCCCGGCGTAAACAAGGTTGTTCGCTGCTACATTGCCCAGAAGAGAAAGCTTCAGGTTGGCGACAAGATGGCGGGCCGTCACGGAAACAAGGGTGTTGTTTCAAGAATTCTTCCTCAGGAAGACATGCCCTTCCTTGAAGACGGAACTCCGCTTGACATCGTTCTTAATCCCCTCGGCGTTCCCTCACGTATGAACATCGGTCAGGTTCTTGAAGTTCACCTCGGCTTTGCCTGCCGCGAACTCGGCTGGAAGATTATGACTCCGGTTTTCGACGGTGCTCACGAAGACGACATCAGAGCCGCTCTTGAACTTGCCGGCCTTTCAACAAACGGAAAGTCCACTCTTATCGACGGACGTACCGGCGAAAAGTTTGACGAAGACGTAACCGTCGGCGTCATGTACTTCCTCAAGCTGCACCACCTTGTTGACGACAAAATGCACGCGCGTTCAACGGGTCCGTACTCACTTGTTACTCAGCAGCCTCTCGGCGGTAAAGCTCAGTTCGGCGGCCAGCGTTTCGGTGAAATGGAAGTTTGGGCTCTTGAAGCTTACGGTGCGGCATACACTCTTCAGGAAATTCTTACAGTCAAGTCGGACGACGTTGTCGGACGTGTAAAGACATACGAAGCAATCGTTAACGGCGAAAACATTCCGAAGGCGGGCGTTCCCGAATCGTTCAAGGTTCTCATCAAGGAACTTCAGTCCCTCGGACTTGACATCAAGGTTCTCGACGCAGACGAAAACGAGATTGACCTCAAGCAGAATATTGACAGCGATGAGGGCGTTTCGCTCCACAGATATCACAAGCACAGCGAAGAGAAAGAACCGGAAAACGACGGTGACGACGACCTTGAAAGCGAGGACGACGCAGATATCGAGAACGAAGACGGCGACCTTGATTTTGACTTCGATTTCGGTGACGACGATGAAGACAGGGACGAAGAAGACGAAAAAGAAAAAAAGCCCTTTGATTACAATGAATTCTTTAATGAAATCAACCCAACGGTAAACGACGCCGGTTATGATTCCGGTTTTGTTCCCGATAGCGACGATATGTAATCGAAACAAACAGGTGACTGCGGATTGACCGGAAGAAAAAATTCCGCTTAATCCGATGTCACACAATACTTCTTCTGAATTTTAACTATGAAAGGGCTGACTTAAAGAATATGGAAAATATAACCTTTGAATCAATCAAAATCGGTCTCGCTTCACCCGAAAAGATCAGAGAATGGTCATACGGCGAAGTTACGAAGCCCGAAACGATTAACTACCGCACACTCAAGCCCGAAAGCGACGGTCTTTTCTGCGAAAAGATTTTCGGACCGCTCAAGGACTGGGAGTGCCATTGCGGAAGATATAAAAGAATCCGCCATAAGGGCAAAATCTGCGAACGCTGCCACGTTGAAATCACAAAGGCAAAGGTTCGCCGTGAACGTATGGGTCACATTGAACTTGCAACTCCCGTTTCACACATTTGGTACTTTAAGGGTATCCCCTCAAGAATCGGTCTCATGCTTGACATGTCACCGAGAGACCTTGAAAGAGTCCTTTATTTTGCCGCTTATGTCGTTATTGATCCCGGCACAGTTCCCAACGTCAAAAAGTGTCAGGTAATTAACGAAAAGCAGTATGAAGACATTAAGGAATACTATTATAACGATGAAAGCTTCCGCGTCGGAATGGGCGCCGAAGCAATAAAAGAACTCCTTTGCGAAATTGACATCGACGTTCTTGACGCCGAACTTCGCGACGCACTTGAAAGCTCTTCGGGTCAGAAAAAGGCGAAAATTCTTAAAAGACTTGAAGTTGTTGAAGCTTTCAAAAACTCCGGAAACCGCCCGGAATGGATGATTCTTGACGTTGTTCCCGTCATTCCGCCGGATATCCGTCCGATGGTTCAGCTTGATGGCGGACGTTTCGCAACGAGTGACCTTAACGATCTTTATCGCCGCGTTATCAACAGAAACAACCGACTCAAGAAACTCCTTGATCTCGGTGCACCGAGCATCATTATCCGCAACGAAAAAAGAATGCTTCAGGAATCTGTTGACGCCCTCATTGACAACGGTCGCCGCGGACGCCCCGTAACCGGCCCGAACAACCGTCCGCTCAAGTCGCTTTCCGATATGCTTAAAGGTAAGCAGGGACGTTTCCGTCAGAACCTTCTCGGAAAACGTGTTGACTATTCCGGCCGTTCGGTAATCGTTGTCGGACCCGAACTTAAAATTTATCAGTGTGGTCTTCCTAAGGAAATGGCTCTTGAACTTTTCAAGCCGTTCGTTATGAAGCGTCTTGTTGAAACCGGCGTTGCGACCCACATCAAGACCGCAAGAAAAACCGTTGACCGCCAGGAAAAATGCGTTTGGGACGCTCTTGAAATCGTAATCAAGGATCACCCCGTAATGCTTAACCGTGCTCCGACTCTTCACAGACTCGGAATTCAGGCTTTTGAACCGGTACTCGTTGAAGGTAAGGCTATTAAGCTTCATCCTCTTGTCTGCACCGCATTCAACGCCGACTTCGACGGCGACCAGATGGCTGTTCACGTTCCTCTTTCGGCCGAGGCTCAGGCAGAAGCAAGATTCCTCATGCTTTCGGCAGGAAACCTTCTCAAGCCTTCGGACGGAAAGCCCGTAACCGTTCCGACTCAGGACATGGTTCTCGGCTCATATTATCTTACCCTCGTAAAACCCGGCGCAAAGGGCGAGGGCAAGGCATTCCGTGACGTCAACGAAGCCCAGATGGCTTATGACGAAAAGGTTATCGACCTTCACGCAATGATCAAAATCAGAATGGAAAAGGAAATTGACGGAAAGACCGTTTCAAAGCTTGTTGAAACAACGCTCGGAAAGGTTATCTTCAACAATCCTATTCCTCAGGATCTCGGTTTCATTGACAGATCCGATCCCGAAAATATGTTCAGACTTGAGGTTGAATCGCTCGTCAACAAGAAGATGCTCGGAAAAATCATCGACAAGTGCATCAGAGTTCACGGCGTTGCAAAAACCGCAGAAGTTCTTGACAACATCAAGAGCCAGGGATATAAATATTCAACCAAGAGCGGTATCACCGTTGCCGTTTGCGACGCAACGATTCCGGAAGCGAAGAAAGAAATTCTTGCCGAAACCGAAGCAATCGTTGACGAAGTCAACAGAAAATACAACAGAGGTCTTCTCAGTAACACTGACCGTTCAAGACAGGTTCTCAAAGCATGGGACGTCTGCACGAGCCGAGTTGCCGAAGCACTCACTCAGAACTTTGACAAGTTTAACCCGATTTACATGATGCTTGACTCAGGTGCCCGTGGTTCGGAAAGCCAGCTTCGCCAGCTTGCCGGAATGCGCGGTCTTATCGCAAACACCGCCGGTAAGACCATTGAAGTTCCGATTCGTGCGAACTACCGTGAAGGTCTTAACGTTCAGGAATACTTCATCTCCTCCCGTGGTGCGCGTAAAGGTCTTGCCGACACCGCACTTCGTACCGCAGACTCCGGTTACCTTACCCGTCGTCTTGTTGACGTTTCGCAGGATGTTATTATCCGTGAAGAGGATTGCGGTTGCACAGAAGGCCTTGAGGTTTATGACATCATGGACGGAAACCGCGTTCTTGAGCCGCTCACCGAAAGACTCAAGGGCCGTTATCTCCTCAACAACCTTGTTGACGAAGAAACCGGCGAGATTATCATGGACAACGACCATATGCTCACCGAAGCAGATGCTTCAAAGATTGACGATTATCTCACCGCAAAGTATAACAAAGCAATTGAAGGCGGAATGAGCAAGGAAGACGCCGCTCCGATCCGCCACATCACAATCCGCTCGCTTCTTACCTGCTGCTCCGACCATGGCGCCTGCATCAAGTGCTACGGTTCAAACCTTGCAACCGGAAAGCCCGTAACGATCGGCGAAGCAGTCGGAATTATTGCCGCCCAGTCAATCGGTGAACCGGGTACTCAGCTTACAATGAGAACCTTCCACACCGGCGGTGTTGCTTCCGGTTCGGATATCACACAGGGTCTTCCACGTGTTGAAGAACTCTTTGAAGCAAGAAAGCCGAAGACTCTTGCAATGATCAGTGAGGTTGACGGTGTTGTTTCCTTTGAAACAATCAAGAAGAATCCGCACATCGTTGTTACCAACGAAGAAACCGGGGACAGAAGAGAGTACTTCCTTACCTTCGGCGCAAGACCGAGAGTATCGGAAGGCCAGCACGTTACGCTCGGCGAAACCCTTACCGAAGGTTCGGTTGATCTTCGTGACGTTCTTAATGTTCTCGGCGTCAGCGCCGTTCACGATTACCTCATCAGTCAGGTTCAGTGCACATACCGTACTCAGGGTGTTGACATCAACGATAAGCATATCGAAGTTATCGCCCGTCAGATGATGAAGAAAGTCAAGATTGAAGATCCGGGCGACACTGACTTCCTTCCCGGCTCAGTCGTTGACAAGCGTGACCTCAAGAAGGCCAACGAAGCCGTAAGAGCCAAGGCGGAAGAAAACGGAGAAGAGGCACATGAAGCAACCTTCACCCCGATTCTTATGGGTATCACGAAGGCTTCGCTTGCAACCGACTCCTTCCTTTCGGCAGCGTCATTCCAGGAAACAACGAGAGTTCTCACCGACGCCGCAATCAAGGGTAAGGTTGACCCGCTTCTCGGTCTTAAGGAAAACGTTATTATCGGTAAACTTCTTCCATCCGGTACCGGCATGAAGTGCTACAGCGACGTTGAAGTTGTTGACAAATCGGAACCGAAAGACATGGAAATCATTTTCTCGAATGCTCTCGGAACCGAAAACGGTGAAGAAGAATAAAAGACAAATAAAAACTGCCGCAGACGAAATTTTCCGTCTGCGGCAGTTTTGACGTTATGAGTTATTTTATAATGATTGCCTGATTTCCGAGAAGATGCCAACGGTCTTCAAATGTTGAAATGTTATATGAAACATAGCCGTCAATCGGATCGGTGATTGTTACATATGAATCGGAGTAGCCGGTAAGAACCATGACATGAGTTCCTCTCGGATATTCAAAATATTTTGCCGAGCCGTCCGGCTGTGGAATATACCACGAGTTGACCGAACGGGGGATGAGCATTTCGTATGTTGCCCAGACAACGGCAGGGTGTCCGTTTGAAATTTCGTTCAAAAGCTCTTTGAACGAACAGCCGGAAAGTTTCACCGCTTTTTTGCTTCCGCCGTGGCGATTGATAACTTTTTGAATTGATTTTGTAACAATCGGAGAGAAAGCACCGTAGCCGGGGTTGCCGCTTGTGTAGGTTCCGGCAGGATTTCCGACAAAACTTTTGTTAATGTCGGGACCGTAACGGTTTCCGTTTCTGTAAACAATGTCGCTTCGCGGAATCGCACCGATCATTTCATCGAGCGAAACGGTATATCCGCAATAGCGAAGAAGAGAAGTGCAGGCGGCCGCTTCGCACCCGGTCGGATAATACGGATACTGATTGACAAAGGGGACGCTCATTTTTGAAACGTTCACTTTGATTTTTTGAACTTGTCCGTTGTAGGTTGCAACGACTATTGTGGCATATCCGATTTTTCGTGCTTGAAAATATCCGTTTTCGTCAAAAATACCCAAAAAGAGCAGCGCAATCGGTACAAACTCAGCAACATCACAAAAAAGCAAAAACGGGAGATTTTTAAAAAACAGCTGTTGACAAAATGCGCCGTGTGGTGTAAAATATTCGAGTATGCTGTATAGCTCGGCTCATGTCCGGCTATATGCAGACATTATTTTTCAGAAAGGAGATGCTATCACTTGCCTACCTTTAATCAGTTAGTTCGCAACGGCAGAGAAACACTCGTTAAGAAGCCGAAGGCTCCTGCTCTTCTCAAAGGCCTCAACTCAAAGAAGAATGTTATGACCGATCATAACTCTCCTCAGAAGCGCGGCGTTTGCACAGCAGTTAAGACGGCTACCCCGAAAAAGCCGAACTCCGCTCTTCGTAAAATTGCCAGAGTTCGTCTTACAAACGGAATCGAAGTTTCGGCTTACATTCCCGGAGTAGGTCACAACCTTCAGGAACACAGCGTTGTTCTTATCCGTGGCGGCCGTGTTAAGGACCTTCCCGGTGTTCGTTACCACATTGTCCGCGGTACTCTTGATACCCAGGGCGTTAACGGAAGAATGCAGGCCAGATCCAAGTACGGTGCAAAGCGCCCGAAGGCTGCCAAAAAGTAATTCTGAGCTTTTCAAAATCAGAAATTTTTTCGCAAAAATGCGAATGTTTGAATTGACAAATCTTCTTGCAGGCTGAGCGTAAGCTCAAGATGTAAGAGTGTATATATATTGATTGTATATGCCTCTGCATTGGTGCCGACGGGAATTTGTCACTCGAGTACCTATGATATCATTACTATGAAGGAGGGAAGCGCAGTGCCAAGAAGAGGCCAGATTGCAAAACGTGACGTTTTGCCCGATCCGCTTTACAATTCAAAGCTTGTAACACGTCTTATCAACAGTGTTATGTATGATGGTAAAAAGGGCGTTGCTCAAAAGATTGTGTACGACGCTTTTGACATCATCAAAGAAAAGACAGGCAAGGAGCCGCTTGAAGTTTTTGAAGCTGCCATGGAAAACGTAATGCCTGTTCTGGAGGTTAAGGCTCGCCGTGTCGGCGGTTCAACCTACCAGGTTCCGATCGAAGTCCGCGCCGAAAGACGTCAGACTCTCGGTCTTCGTTGGATCACTCTTTACTCACGTCAGCGTTCGGAAAGAACAATGAAGGAAAGACTCGCCAACGAAATTATGGACGCTGTCAACGAAACCGGTTCAGCGTACAAAAAACGTGAAGACACCCATAAGATGGCTGAAGCCAACAAGGCTTTCGCTCATTTCAGATGGTGATCCGATTCCGTTTCTGACTAAACGGAAAAGTGTGTTTGTTTACGGCAGTTTTCTGCCGAGTTATATGTTGAAACAAATTTGGAGGTCAAAATGCCGAGAAAAGTTTCGCTTGAAAAAACAAGAAATATTGGCATCATGGCTCACATCGACGCAGGTAAAACGACCACGACGGAGAGAATTCTCTATTACACCGGCGTTAACCACAAAATCGGTGAGACTCATGACGGTTCCGCAACCATGGACTGGATGGCTCAGGAGCAGGAGAGAGGTATTACCATCACTTCCGCCGCAACCACCTGTTTCTGGAAGGAACACAGAATTAACATCATCGACACTCCGGGCCACGTTGACTTCACCGTTGAAGTTCAGCGTTCGCTCCGTGTTCTTGACGGCTCGGTAACCGTTCTTTGCGCAAAGGGCGGCGTTGAGCCTCAGTCTGAAACCGTTTGGCGTCAGGCTGACGAGTATAAGGTTCCCAGAATGATTTTCGTCAACAAGATGGACATCATGGGCGCCGACTTTTATCGCGTTCTTGATATGATCAAGGAGCGCTTCCATTGCACAGCTGTTCCCATTCAGCTTCCGATCGGTGCTGAAAGCGATTTCTGCGGAATCGTGGATCTTCTTGAAATGGACGCAATCATGTACGGTACCGGCGACGGAACAAACTTCCATCGCGAGGCAATTCCCGATGACATGAAGGAACTTGCCGAGAAGTATCACGCAGAAATGGTTGAAAACGTCGTTGAACTCGACGAAGATCTCATGATGAAGTATCTCGACGGTGAAGAGCCGAGCATTGAAGAGCTCAAAAAGGTTATCCGCAAGGGCACAATTTCAAACGAAGTTGTTCCCGTTTGCTGCGGTACCGCTTATCGTAACAAGGGCGTTCAGCCCCTTCTCGACGCAATTGTTGACTTTATGCCCGCTCCGACGGACGTTGAGTCGATCAAAGGCGTCAATCCGGACACGGACGAAGAAGAATACAGACATTCTTCCGACACCGAACCGTTTGCAGCGCTTGCATTCAAGATTGCAACCGACCCGTTCGTAGGAAAGCTTTGCTATTTCCGTGTATATTCGGGTACCGTTAACGCAGGTACAACCGTTTATAACTCTGTTAAGGACGACAGAGAAAGAATGGGACGTATTCTTCAGATGCACGCAAACCACAGAGAAGACATTGAAACCGTTTACGCCGGTGACATCGCCGCAGCGGTCGGTCTCAAGAACACCACCACCGGTGACACTCTCTGCGACGAAAAATTCCCGATCGTTCTCGAATCGATGCACTTCCCGGATCCCGTTATCCGCGTTGCAATCGAGCCGAAGACCAAGGCAGGTCAGGAAAAGATGGGCATTGCTCTTGCAAAGCTTGCCGAGGAAGACCCGACTTTCCGCTGCTATACAGATGAAGAAACCGGACAAACCATCATCGCCGGAATGGGCGAACTTCACCTTGAAATCATCGTTGACAGACTTCTTCGTGAATTCAAAGTTGAAGCTAACGTAGGTAAGCCGCAGGTTGCTTTCAGAGAAACCATCCGTTCCGCCGCTTCTTCGGATACGAAGTATGCTCGTCAGTCCGGTGGTAAAGGTCAGTACGGTCACGTTAAGATCAACATTGAACCCAACCCCGGAAAGGGTTACGAGTTCGTCAACAACATCGTCGGCGGCGCAATTCCGAAGGAATATATCGCTCCGGTTGATCAGGGTATCCAGGGAGCAATGAAGTCCGGTGTTATTGCCGGTTACAGCATGGTTGACGTTAAGGTTACTCTTTATGACGGATCTTATCACGAAGTCGACTCGTCCGAAATGGCGTTCAAGATTGCCGGTTCGATGGCATTCAAAGACGCTGCGAGAAAAGCAAACCCGGTTCTCCTTGAGCCGATCATGAAAGTTGCCGTAATCATGCCCGAAGAATATATGGGCGACGTTATCGGCGACCTCAACTCAAGAAGAGGCGAAATTCAGGGCTTTGAAGACCGCTCGGGCGTTAAGCAGATCAACGCAAGAGTTCCTCTTGCAGAGATGTTCGGTTACGCAACCGACCTTCGTTCAAAGACTCAGGGACGCGGACAGTATGTCATGGAGCCGGACGGCTACAAAGAAGTTCCGAAGTCAATCGCCGAAGGTATTGTTACCGAAAGAGCGAAGAGAGACTGATTTTTTCTCAAAATATACTTGCATTTCTGCCGCATTATTGGTAGAATAATAACTAAAGTAAATTAATTGCTAATTATAAGGAGGAAATTCCAATGGCAAAGCAAAAGTTTGAAAGAACAAAACCGCATGCTAACATCGGAACCATCGGTCACGTTGACCACGGTAAGACCACCCTTACTGCTGCTATCACCAAGACTCTCGCTATGAAGGGTTTTGCTCAGTTCGAAGCATATGACATGATCGATAAGGCTCCCGAAGAAAGAGAACGTGGTATCACAATCAACACCGCTCACGTTGAGTACGAGACCGAAAAGCGTCACTATGCTCACGTTGACTGCCCGGGCCACGCCGACTACATCAAGAACATGATCACCGGCGCTGCTCAGATGGACGGTGCTATCCTCGTTATCGCTGCTACCGACGGCCCGATGGCTCAGACCAAAGAGCACCTTCTCCTTGCCCGTCAGGTTGGCGTACCCGCAATCATTGTTTTCATGAACAAGGTTGACCAGGTTGACGACGATGAGCTCCTTGAGCTTGTTGAAATGGAAATCCGTGAAACTCTTGCTGAGTATGAATTTGATGAAAACTGCCCGATCATCAAGGGTTCGGCTCTTAAGGCTCTTGAATACAACGGCGGCGACATCAACGCTCCGGAACTTGCTTGCATCTGGGAACTCATGGACGCTGTTGACTCTTACATTCCGACTCCGGACCGTAAGGCTGACCTTCCGTTCCTTATGCCTGTTGAAGACGTATTCACCATCACCGGTCGTGGTACTGTTGCTACCGGTAGAGTTGAACGTGGACAGCTTAAGACCGGCGAAGAAGTTGAAATCGTTGGACTTTCAGACGAGAAGAAGAAGACCGTTTGCACCGGTATCGAAATGTTCCGTAAGATCCTCGACTATGCTGAGGCCGGCGACAACATCGGCTGCCTCCTTCGTGGTATCCAGAGAAACGAAATTGAACGTGGCCAGGTTCTTTCAAAGCCGGGTTCAATTCATCCGCACACCAAGTTCAAGGGTCAGGTTTACGTCCTTACTAAGGACGAAGGCGGACGTCACACTCCGTTCTTCAACAACTATCGTCCGCAGTTCTATTTCAGAACTACCGACGTTACCGGCGTAATCACTCTTCCGGAAGGCACTGAAATGTGCATGCCGGGTGATAACGTTGAAATGAACGTTGAACTTATCACTGAAATCGCTATCGAAGAAGGTCTCCGTTTCGCTATCCGTGAAGGCGGCCGTACCGTTGGTTCAGGCGTTGTTACCGCTATCAACGACTAATTGATAACCGATTAATATAAAAGAGCTGCTCTTTTTGAGCGGCTCTTTTTTGCCTTCGGCAATGAAGTATCGACGGGGGATATAAGCGCTTTATCCTTTGGGCAAAACATGAAGCCGAAAGCTTTCGCTTTTTATGAAGAATAAAAGCCGCCGCAACGTGAATTTTTCCACATTGCGACGGTTTGAGCTTATGTCATCAGTTAAATGAGCTGATATCCGTTTTATCTTTGAAGAGGTTGTTAAACTTCTCTTTTAAGTCTTCAACCATTACTTCTGCAACAGCGTCCGGATAAATCAGACACAAAATGGCATAATAAACAGCCGTAAACGGCACAAAAAGCGCAACAAGGCCCAGTTTATTTTCCTCCTTTCATAAAAATTCTATTATATTAGCACACAACTATCTTATCACAAAAAAATTAATTTGCAATTAAAATGGAACGAGCGGTTGTTTTTTATCAATGAACGGAAAAAAGAACGTGACAAATTAACGTGTGTCGTATAATTTTTAAAAAAATTGGCATAATTGTTGACAAAACGTGTACGAAATTATATAATGAAGTTACCAATTTATAGGAGGTAATTATCATGAAGAAAGTTATCGCACTTGTCCTTGCAATGATCATGCTTTTCTCAACGGGAATGGTTGCATTCGCCGCTGATGCAGAAGCTCCCGCAGCAACGACAGCAGCTTCGGACAACGAAGAAAAATTCAATCCGATGGATCTTCCCGCATGGATGATTCCCGTTGCTCTCAAGGTTGCTAAGATTGCTCTTAAGATTGCTAAGGTCTTTGTTAAGATTGCCGCTGCTTTCGGAATCGTTGATAAGGGTGAACTTGTCGGAAAGATCACAGACTTCATCAACGGCCTTATTAAAGGTGACAAGCCGTCAGTACCGCAGACTACTGTAGTTGCTGCTGCTTAAGAAAACAAAAGGGAAAAAATGTCGCCAATTGGCGGCATTTTTTGCTTTAACCGTCAAAAAAATTCTTTTAGCTGTTGACTTTTAAGAGTCGGTTCATTATAATAAACTTAAAGTATTATACTTCAAAGGAGGATAATAAATATGAAAAAAGCATTATCATTATTTTTAGCCGTACTTATGTTGTTCTCGGTTTGCGCCGCTTCAACGAGCGTTCTTGCCGAGGAAATCGAGATGCCGTACTGCACTTGCAAGGATTGCACAAGAGTTATGAACGGTTGCCATTGTTGCGTTCAGTGCCCGTATCTTGACGAAACATATCTCCTTTCCTGCGCAAAGGACGAAAACGGCCATTACAAGGGAAGCACCTGCTGCGGCGAATGCAGCGGAGTCTGGCCGTGCAGTTGCTCATGCTCATGCTGCGAAAACAAAGATCAAAACCCCGGCGATTCTTCTTCCGAACCCCTCATTCCGGAAAAGCAGAGAGAAACAATCATCAAAGCATTCCAGAACGCAATTCACAAGGTTGCCGAAGTTTTTGACAAGATTTTTGACACAATTTTCAAGTTCCTCAGAATCAACGATTTCTTTGGTAAGAAAAACAATGGCTAATTTTTAAAGCCGTCCTTCGGGACGGTTTTTTTAAATCCACGGACGCTTAAAATTTGCTTTAAAAAAAACTATCTTTAAGAATTCTTAAAGATGAACTTTTTTTGAATTAACTATTGACATAATTTAAATATTAGTGTAAAATGAGAGCAGATTGAAGAGAGAAACTTCTTCGATTGAGATTTGGGTAATAAGGAGGAAAATTGACAATGAAAGACGCAATCGTAAAGGTAATCAACTTCCTTAACGCTAACTGGGCAGAGTTCGTAGCTCTCGTTCATAAGGTTTGGGCTTTCCTCAAGGACACCATCTTCAAGGATGACAGCCCGTTCGCAACTACTAAAGGTGAATAATTTCACTGAATCGTTTTAAAATTTGAAATTTTAAAATGTGGAACCTGCTCTTTTGAGCAGGTTCTGTGTTTTTATGGCACAAATAGACAAAAATAAATTTTTACTCAAGAGGATTTCAGTGATTTGCTATAGTTTGAAATCGAATAAAAAAATTAAAACCGCTTAAATATTAAAATTTTTTGAATAAACTGTTGACATTCTGAACGGTTTGATATATAATTTAGCCATGTTGAAACAGTTGTTTCAATAAATTAAGAGTAATAGGAGGAAAATTGAAATGAGCAAAAATGAGATCATGACTTTTGAAGCATTCTGGAAGAAGCTTATGGGATTCTTTGATGCTATCCTTACTTTCTTTAAGAAAGCTTTTGGTGGTAAGGTAGATGTTGGTGCAACTGAAACCCTCAACTACGACAACGTCACATTCTAATCTTGACAACAATTAAACAATTGTTTAAGGGTACAGGAACCGCTTTTTGCGGTTCCTGTTTCTTTATGCATAAAAAAGCCGTGCTTTAAAAACGAAGCACGGCTTTTGCTTTTTTATTCTTCCGGCAGCTTGCAAACGTCAACCCATTGCTTAAAGCCCGAATATTTTTCAAGCTCCGGAATCGTCAGCTCGATTGCGCTGTTTGCGCTTCCGCAGGCAGGAAAAACGGATTCAAACCTTTTGAGCGATTCGTCAAGAAAAACGTCAACGCCTTCGTTCACCGCAAACGGGCAAACGCCGCCGACGGCGTGGCCGATAAGCTCGGTGACCTGTTCGGGTGTGAGCATTTTCGCTTTCGTGAGGAAAAAGGCCTTGTACTTTTTGTTGTCGATTTTTGCGTCTCCTGCGGTAACGATGAGAACCGGCCTTTCCTTTGCGAGGAAGGAGAGCGTTTTTGCAATCCGCTTTCCTTCGGTGTTCAGCGCTTTTGCGGCAAGCTCGACCGTTGCACTCGAAACATCGAATTCAAGGATTCTTTCTTCGATTTTGAGCGTTTTGAAGTATGCACGGACTCTTTCAATCGACATTGTTTTGTACCTCCGGAAAATTATAGACTGTTCCTCGTATGATATCACAACAAAAAAGCGCTGTCAAGCGCAGGCACGGCTATTTTCGTCTGTACCAATCACACAAAAATTAAAAACTATGTTTGTGTCCTTTTGCCGTTGCCTTTTTTTTCGCTATGTTGTACAATAAACTGATATTAATTTGGGATACTGCGGTTTCCCGAAAAAGCAAAGCGATTTTATGGGAGTAAACAATGGCGTCTAAGGAATTTTTTGAACTCAGAAAAAAAATAATCGAAAAAGATTTCTCGTCAATGAACGAGATGCAAAAAAGAGCAATCTTTTGCACGGAAGGGCCGCTTCTTATTCTTGCCGGAGCGGGAAGCGGAAAAACGACCGTAATCGTCAACCGCATTGCGAACATTGTGAAATACGGAAAAGCGTGGGCGAGCGGTGAGGTTATGTTTGAGCCTTCCGAGCGTGACATTGAATATATGAAGCGATATCTTGACGGCGAAACGGAGCTTCTTTTTGACATTGAAGACCTTCTTTCGGTTGATAACGCAAGGCCGTGGCAGATTCTTGCAATCACCTTCACAAACAAGGCGGCGAACGAGCTGAAGGAACGCCTTGAAAAAATGCTCGGTTCGGAAGCGAACGACATTTGGGCAAGTACATTTCATGCCTGCTGCGCCCGAATTCTCCGCCGTGATGGAAACGTTTTGGGCTATTCGTCGAATTTTACGATTTATGACACGGACGATTCAAAAAGGCTCATGAAGGAATGTCAGCGGCAGCTTGACATTAAAGAAAGCGTTCTTTCTTACAAAACGATTCTTTCCGAAATCAGCAGGGCGAAGGATAATCTCGTTTCACCTCGGGAATATCTCAAACAGGCCGGAAACGACGTTCGCCTTCAAAAAATCGGCTCGGCCTATAAAATGTATCAGGATGAGCTTAAAAAGGCCGATGCGATGGATTTTGACGATATAATTAACAATACGGTGAAACTTCTTGAAAACTTTTCGGATGTGAGAG
This sequence comes from uncultured Eubacteriales bacterium, assembly GCA_934561055.1. Lineage (GTDB taxonomy): Bacteria > Bacillota > Clostridia > Oscillospirales > Acutalibacteraceae > UBA6857. Next base: position 57,421 of record CAKTFN010000005.1, on the reverse strand, counting down.
AACACTATCAGAAAAAGTTCAGATACATAATGGTTGACGAATATCAGGACACAAACCACGCACAGTTCAGATTGACCGAGCTTCTTGCCGGCGGACATAAAAATATCTGCGTTGTCGGCGACGACGACCAGAGCATTTACCGCTTCAGAGGAGCAACAATCGAAAACATCATGAGCTTTGAAAACCAATACGCAAACGCAAAGACAATCCGTTTGGAGCAGAATTACCGCTCAACACAGACTATCCTTGACGTTGCAAACGAAGTTATCTCAAACAATACCCAGCGAAAGGGAAAGAACCTTTGGACGAATAACAACCCCGGAGACAAGGTTGTTATCGAAACCGCATACGATGAACAGGACGAAACCCGTTTTATTACCGAAACGATTGAAGAAAACGTCAGCAGCGGAAAATATACGTTTTCCGATCACGCCGTTCTTTACCGCATGAACGCCCAGTCGAACTCAATCGAACGGGGAATGGTCAGAGCCGGAATTCCGTATCGAATCATCGGCGGTTTCCGCTTTTACGAAAGAGCTGAAATCCGTGACGCAATCGCATATCTCACCGTTGTCAACAACCCGAACGACAACATCAGGCTCAGAAGAGTGATAAACGTTCCGAAACGCGGAATCGGCGAAACAACAATCAACAAAGCCTTTGAAATTGCAACGGGACTCGGCGTAAGCCTTTTTGAGGTTATTTCGCACGCAGACGAATATGAACAGCTCAAACGAAGCGCAAAAAAGCTCCTTGAATTTTCCGCTCTCATTAAGGAGTTTAACGATAAATCGGACGATATGCATCTTGACGAACTTTTCAAAGAGCTCATTGAGCGGACGGAATATCTGAGCTTTTTGAAGCTTGATCAGGAAAAGGGCGCCGAAAGGCTTGAAAACATTTCGGAACTTATCACGAACCTTGTGACCTATGAAACGGAAAACGAGGAACCGAGCCTTTCCGGCTTTCTTGAAGAAGTTGCCCTTATGACGGATATCGACAACTATAACGCACAGACGGACGCAGTCGTAATGATGACGCTCCATTCTGCAAAGGGACTTGAATTTCCGGTTGTTTTCATTCCCGGAATGGAGGAAGGAATTTTTCCGGGTGTTCAGAGTATGTATTATCCGCAGGAAGTTGAAGAGGAAAGAAGACTTGCTTACGTCGGAATTACCAGAGCAAGACAAAAGCTTTATCTTTCCCATGCAAACATGAGAATGCTCTTCGGCTCAACTTCGAGAAATCTTCCTTCGCGCTTTCTTTCGGAAATTCCTGAGAACCTTACCGAACACGTCGGAAGGAACGGTTTTGCCTCCGTCCGGCAGGAGACGTTCGGCGGATTCGGAAAAAGCGGTTTTTCCGGTGACTTCTCCGGCGGATATTCAAAAAAGGAAACCGTTCCGGAACGCAAAACGTCCTCCGGCGGAAGCGGTGTTCTTTCAAAAATCCGTTCGTCGGCACCGAAAAAAACGCCTGTTTCAACCGTTTTGTACTCGGTCGGAGACACGGTCGTCAGCAAAGTTTTCGGAACGGGAGTTGTTGTTTCGGTCAAAAAGATGGGTAACGACAGCATGATTGAAATTGCTTTTGAAAAAGCCGGGACAAAAAAACTTATGGCAAATTACGCAAAGCTCGAAAAGAAATAAAAATGCTTTTCGAAAAATAAAAAGAAGGAGAGAAAAAATATGAAAATTATGAAAAAAACTCTTGCATTGTTTTTGTGCGCAGTGATGATTTTTTCGGTCTCGTCGTTTGCTTTCGCAAAAGACGAAACAACTCCCGTAATTGTTGTCAGCGGAATGTCGTCGTTCCCTCTTTATGACGGAGAAAGCGGAGCAAAGGTTTATCCGGCGTCAACCAAGGGGATAATAAAGGTTGTCGGAAAATCAATTCTTCCGTTTTCAAAGTCGGTGCTTTCCGGTGATTGGGATTATTTCGCCGAAAAATGCTTCAAAAACGTTTTTGACGGAATTTTTGAAGTTGTTTCCTGCGATGAAAACGGAAACTCCGTACACGATGTAAAAGCCCCGTCCTTTCCTCTTTCGGTGAACAATTATCCGGAAATTCTTGAAAACGAAAACGACGAGGACGAGCAGGGAATCGCAAAGGCTCTTGCCGCTTCTCTCGGCGGAGAAAACGTTTATTATTACAATTATGACTGGCGCCTTGACCCGTTTGAAAGCGCCGAGGGACTTCATCGTTACATCGAAAACGTCAAAAAGGAAAAAAACGTTCAAAAGGTTACCCTCGTTCCGTGCAGCATGGGCGGCGTAATTACAAATACATATCTTTACAAACACGGAAGCGGGAGCATCAAAAAAATTGTTTATTGCCTCGTTGCCTCAAAAGGCATTGACCTCATCGGAGAACTTTTTTCAAGGCAGCTTGAAATTACAACGGATATGTTGCTCGAACGCCTTTTCAGCTTTGAAAGGGGAGACATCTTCACTCAAACGCTGATTTCGGTTGTTCAGACTCAGATGGAACTCACTCCGGCCGTTTCTTCGGCAATCGATAAATTCGTTGCCGCTTTCCTTGAAAAAACGAACGACAAGGCATATGACGAGCTTCTTTCCGCGTCCTTTGCCTCAATGCCGGGAATGTGGTCGTTCTGTCCGGATGAATATTATTCCTCGGCAAAAAAGGAAATGAAAAAAAACGGAATGACGAAAACTTTTTCGGATCGTATTGACGATTATCATTACAACGTTCAAAACAACGCCGAAGAGCTTATGCTCAAAGCAAAGAAGAACGGAACCGAAATTTATGTTACCGCGTCTTACGGCTATGTCGGATTTCCGGTGACAAAAACGGCGTGGGAGCAAAGCGACTGTTTGATTGAAACGAAGAACGAGTCTTTCGGTGCAACCTGCGCTCTTTACGGTGAAAACCTCGGAAACGATTACAAGACCGACGGAAGAGTTTGCGGGGACAAAACGCACAAACACCTTTCCGTTGACGGAATCATCGACGCTTCAACCTGTCTTTTTCCCGAACAGACATGGTTCATCAAATATATGAAGCACGTCGGTTTCAGAAACAACACTCAGGCGAGCGAGCTTCTTCTCTGGCTCGTTTCGGGCGAAGGTGAGCTTTCGGTTAACGATGAAAACGGCTATGCACAGTTTTCCGAGTTCAACAACACGACCGGAAAACTCAAAAATCTTACCGGAAGCGAAGTCAGGCACAGTGTTTATGACGAAAAGTCAAACGTCTTTTCACGTCTTGCGGAATTTTGGAAAAACTTTTTCTCGCTGATTGTCAAGCTTTTTGACATGGCGAGAAACTGATCGGAGGATAAAAATGAAAAAGCTTATTTCGGTTCTTCTCTCTGTTTTGCTGATTTTTTCTTGCGCTTCGGCTGCATTTGCGGCGAATGAAACGAAAGAAACAACTCCCGTAATTGTCATCAGCGGAATGGGAACGTTTCCGCTTTATGATTCGGACACGGGAGAAAGAGTTTTTCCGCCTTCGGCCGAAACTCTTGTCACAAATATTCTCAAACTCGTTCCGTCGCTTTCCGCGGCAGTTCTTCTTAACAAATGGGATATTCTCGGAAAATACGGCGCAAAACCGATTCATGACTTCTTTGAAAAAATGAAGTGCGACGAAAACGGAAATTCGGTTTATAACATTGCTCCGCCGCTTTTTCGGGAAAGCGCCGGAAACTATGACGAATTCAAGGACGACGAAGCAACAAAAGGAACCGAAAGAGGCGTTGTCCGTGCAATTTCGGAAAAAATCGGCTGGGACAGAACATATTTCTTTTATTATGACTTCAGAAGAAGCGCGCTGGACATTGCGGATGACCTGAACGAAATGATTGAGAACGTTCTCAAGGAAACAAAAAGCAAAAAGGTTTCGCTCGTTGCAATGAGCTTCGGCGGAACGGTAACAACGTCATATATTTACAAATACGGCAGCGAAAAACTTCACAACGTTGTTTTTGCGTCAACGGCCGTTTGCGGAACGGATATTGTCGGAAAGCTTTTTTCCGGAAACATTGAAATCGGGCTTGACGCCGTTCTTGATTATCTTGAAGAGTTTCTTGTCAAGAGCGACTTTGCTTACGAACTTTTCGGTCTCGGAGAAAGTGCTCTTGCAAAATACGGAAAAGGTGCAAAAAAAGCAATCAACGCTTATCTCAAGGCGGTTATCGAAGCTCTCAGAGAGCCGGTTTATTCAAAAGTTTTCATGGATACGTTTATTCGTTTTCCCGGAATCTGGGGTCTTATGAACTGCGAATACTATGAAAAAGCGAAAGAACAGATGACGTCTTACGGTTCCTTGAGCGAAAGTTTCATCAAAAAAATCGACGAATACGCATATAACGTCGGAATGAAAACGGAAGAAATCATCAAAAAGACCGAAAGCAACGGTGTGAATGTTTATTTCACCGGAGCTTACGGTTACGCCGGAATTCCGATTACGGAAGGTTCACGCAATCATACCGACACTCTCATCGATACATATCTTATGACGGGTTACGCAAAGGTTGCGGATTACGGAAAAACACTTGACGCATCGTCTTCTTCTCATGAAAAAGTCTGCTTTGACAAGACTCACAATCACGTTTCAACCGACGGAGTTATCGACGCTTCAACTTGTATTCTTCCGGAAAAAACGTGGTTCGTCAAGAACATGAGCCACGTTGAATACGGCCGTGAACACGACAGCGGAAAACTCCTCGTTTGGATTGCAACGAGCGAAAAGGCGGTCGATGTCCGCACCGATCCGCGTTTTCCGCAGTTCCTTTCCCTTGACAGAAGCAGCGGAAAATGCACTTCGCTGACCGAGAATGTTGAGATTCCGTCCGATTCTTCGCAGACGGACAAAAACTTTTTAAGTAAGCTTGACGAATGGCTTTCAAAAATTGTTGAGTTCATAAGAAAGTACTTTTTCAAGGCCGAGTAATATATGGATTTGATAAATATTTGAAAAAACACTTTACAGCACGGCTCATATTTAGTAAAATATCCGTATAGGGATGTTATAGTTTACCGATATTTTCGGAGGTGTACAAAAAATGCAGAACGTATATAAAAGAATTCTTCTCAAACTCAGCGGAGAAGTTCTTGCAGGAAAAGACGGAAAAGGAATCGACTTTGAAACGGTCGGAAAAATTTGCAAGTCGGTCAAAGACTGTGCCGACCTCGGCGTTCAAATCGGTCTTGTTGTCGGCGGAGGAAACTTTTGGCGCGGAAGAAGCAGCGGCGAAATGGATCGCACCCGTGCCGACCACATGGGAATGCTTGCAACGGCAATGAATTCGCTCGCTCTTGCGGATACTCTTGAACAGCTCGGCGTTCCCGTCAGGGTTCAAACCGCAATCACAATGCAGCAGGTTGCCGAGCCTTATATCAGAAACAAGGCGGTTCGCCACCTTGAAAAGGGCAGAGTCGTAATTTTCGGCTGCGGAACGGGCAACCCGTTCTTTTCAACCGATACCGCGGCGGCGCTTCGTGCGGCGGAAATCAACGCAGAAGTAATCTTCAAGGCAACGAATGTTGACGGAGTTTATGACAAAGATCCAAACAAGTTTTCGGACGCAGTTAAATATGACACGCTCACTCACAGCGAGATTCTTGAAAAAGGTCTTGCCGTTATGGACAGCACAGCGGCTTCGCTTTGCAGAGACAACGGAATTTCAATCCTTGTTTTCAACCTCAATGACCCGGAAAATATTGTTCGCGCGGTTAAGGGAGAAAAGATCGGAACGCTCGTTTCTTAATCGTTTTACATATGGGGAAATAAAAAAATGGGAGAAATTTCAAAAGGAATCATTAGCGACATATTTTTATGGCTTATTCCGACCGCAATCGGCGTTTTCATGATGTTTATACCGTCGGCACTTTATTATATCTTTATTTCGTGGACCGTTCACGGGAATGAAGACGAACCGTCAAAACCATATATTTTTTTAACAAGGCTTGCCGGTTTCATTACCGCAGGAATTTCGCTTGTCAGAATTGTTCTGTTGATAATTGAAATGTGTGGGGGATTTAAATGATATATACGGTCATTTATTACATTATCTGTGCGGTCTTTTTGTTCATCGGTCTGCTGGCTTACCGTTCACCGGAATCGCTTTATTATATATCGCCGTATTACTGGTACACAGATAACGAAAACGCAAAACCGTCGAAGATTTTTATCAAAAGGACAAAAATCGGAGGCATAATTCTGATCGCGGTCTGCGCTGTTTTGATTGTTATTTCAATCGTACTGTTCATTTTGAACTTATGCGGAAACGACACAGTTACATCATGGGATTTTATAAAATCTTTTGTTGACTATGCTTTTTCAAATCAAGGCAGCCGCTGAGCCGTATTTGTAAAGAGCATAAAACAATCGTTTTTTTATTTGCCGTTATCACGGCGGCTTTGGTTCTCGGAATCGTATATCTGATAATCAATATTCAACCGTTAATTTAAAAAACTAAAATACAAAACATTTAAATCAATAAAAGGAGTTATTACTATGCAAGAAGTATTTGAAAAAGCAAAAACAAAAATGGGTAAAACCGTGAACGCTCTCAAGAGCGAATATGCCGGCATCCGTGCGGGCAGAGCGAATCCGCAGATTCTCGACAAAATTTCCGTTGACTATTACGGAACTCCGACTCCCGTGGGACAGCTTGCTTCGATTTCGGTTTCCGAAGCGAGGGTTCTTGTCATTCAGCCGTGGGATAAATCCGTTCTCAAGGGAATCGAAAAGGCAATTCTCGCTTCCGACATCGGAATCAATCCGCAGAACGACGGAACCGTAATCCGCCTTACCTTCCCGCCCCTCACCGAAGACAGACGTCGCGACCTTGTTAAGGAAGTTCAGAAAATTGCGGAAAACTCAAAGGTTGCCGCCCGTTCGGTTCGCCGTGACTGCATTGAAAACCTCAAGGCAATGAAGAAAGATTCGACAATTACGGAAGACGATCTCAAGGACGGCGAAAAGGAAATTCAGAAAATCACCGACAACTGCGTCAAAGAGATTGAAGAAGTTGCAAGCGCAAAAGAAAAGGAAATCATGGAAATCTGATTTTGAAACACCGGGCTGTCGCCTTTGGCGTCAGCCCTTTTTAAAATCGAACGCCGGAAAAAGTTTTAAAGATTATTATTTTTCAGCTTTTTTTGATGTGTGAAAGTATTTTTAAAGAAGGAGCCGCAAAATGGAAAAGAAAGATATTATTTTACCCCGGCATATTGCCGTGATCATGGACGGAAACGGACGCTGGGCGAAGAAAAGGGGACTTGAACGCACCGAAGGACACAAGGTTGGGGCGGAAGTTTTCAGAAAAATCTGTCAGTACGGCTCCGATATCGGCATAAAATATATGACCTTTTATGCTTTTTCAACCGAAAATTGGAAGCGTTCCGCTTCGGAAGTCGGAAAAATCATGGATCTTTTCCGTGAATACCTCGGAGAAATGGAGGAGCGTGAGGGCGAAAACGAAGAGGCCGGATATAACGTTCATTTCATCGGCTCCCGTGAAGGAATGCCCCGGGATATTGTTGAACTTATGGACATTGTTGAAACTCGTTCCGAAGACAAAAACAAGATTCATATCAACATCGCCGTGAATTACGGCGGAAGAGACGAGATTGTTCATGCGGTCAAACGTCTTTCCAAAAAAGTCAAAGACGGCGAACTTTCGCCGGAAGATATTTCGGAAGACATGATTTCCGAAAATCTTTACACAGCCGGTCAGCCCGACCCGGATCTTGTTATCCGTCCGAGCGGCGAAGAACGGCTTTCAAATTTCCTCATCTGGCAACTTGCCTACGCCGAATTTTATTCAAGCGATGTGCTTTGGCCGGACTTTACGCCCGCAGATCTTGACAAGGCGATTGAGGTATATTCAAAACGTAACCGTCGTTTCGGCGGAGTGTGATTTTAACCGTGAAAGAAAGGACAGAAAAACTTCTGTTTTGGTATAGATAATGAAAAAAATTAAATTCAAAGGCGAAAGAACCGCATCAACGCTGAAAATTGCGGCCGGGCTGATTCTTTTTTTGCTTTCAATCTGCTTTGATTTCAGGCCGGGCTATACGCTCATGGTTGCCGCAATTTCACCGATGGCAACGTTTGAGTTCCTTCGTGCGTGCGGAGCAAAAAGCAAAATTCTTTTTGCCGTTTCGTGCGTTGTTAGTGCGTTCTCGGCGTTTTATGTAAGCTATGACATTCCGATTAAACCCGTCGGTGTTTTCGTCAGCTTTTATGCTCTCTTGCTTCTTTTTCTTGCGGTTGTTTTCAATAAGGAAATCAAGTATGTTGATTCGGTTGCGGCGCTGTTTTCCTCCGTTGCGATTCCGTATTCGTTCACTTGCTTCATAAGGCTCAACGACATTTCAAAGCTTGCGCCCGAAAAATTGACTCACCATGAGGGCGTTTTCCTCGTTATGCTCGCCTTCTCCTGCTCATGGCTCACCGATTCATTCGCTTTTCTGGTCGGAAGGAAAATCGGAAAGCATAAAATGACTCCGAACATCAGCCCGAAAAAATCCTTCGAGGGTGCAATTTTCGGAACGCTCCTCACGGCGGCGGGCAATGTTCTTCTTCTTTTCCTTTTCTCTTTCGGAACGGGAAAACTTGGCTACCACGCCTTTTTCGGCGAAAGTCCGATGAAGTATCTTTACATCATTCCGGTTTCGTGCGTTCTTTCAGTTGTGAGTATGTTCGGCGACCTTGCCGCATCGGTTCTTAAGCGCAACGTCGGAATCAAGGATTACAGCAATCTTCTTCCCGGTCACGGCGGAATAATGGATCGCTTTGACAGCAGCCTTTTTGTTCTTCCGGTACTTTACGGAATTTATGCTTTGATATATGCATAAGCCAAAAATCGTTTTTTGTTTTGAAGGTGAAAGAAAATGACAGAAAAACTTTCGATTCTCGGCTCGACCGGTTCAATCGGTACTCAGGCAATTGACGTCTGCAAAAAAGCGAACATAAAAATAACCGCACTCACCGCAAACAGCAACGCCGAACTGCTTGAAAAACAGGCGAGGGAGTTAAAGCCGAAAAAGGTTGCCCTTGCCGATGAAAAAGCGGCGAAAGACCTCAGAGAAAGGCTTTGCGACACTGACATAAAAGTTCTTTCCGGTCAAAACGGCGTTTGCGAATGCGCAGCGGAGGAAACGTGTGACACTGTGCTTAACGGCATTGTCGGCATGGCGGGTCTTGAACCGACTCTTTGTGCGCTGAACGCAAAAAAAGGTCTTGCCCTTGCAAACAAGGAAACGCTCGTTGCCGGCGGAAGTCTCGTGACAAAAACGGCAAAGGAAAACGGAATCGGAATCCTTCCCGTTGACAGCGAACACAGCGCAATTTTTCAGTGCCTTCAGGGCATGAATAAAAAGGAAGAACTCAAATCAATAATATTAACGGCTTCGGGAGGGCCTTTCTTCGGAAAAACGGGGGACGAACTCAAAAACGTAACCGTTGCACAGGCACTGAATCACCCGAACTGGAGCATGGGCGCAAAAATTACCGTTGACAGCGCAACAATGATGAACAAAGGTCTTGAACTGATTGAAGCGGTTTGGCTTTTTGATGTTCCGCCGTCGGAGGTTCGGATTGTCGTCCACCGTGAAAGCGTTGTTCATTCTTTGATTGAGTATGTTGACAATTCCGTAATTGCACAGCTCGGCGTTCCGGATATGAGAATCCCGATTCAATATGCTCTGACATATCCGAACCGAATCGAATCTCCGGTCAAGCGACTTTCGCTTTCCGATTACGGAAACCTCACTTTCAGAAAGCCGGATTACGAAACGTTCCGCTGCATAAATCTTTGTCGCACCGCAATCGAAAAAGGCGGCCTTTTCCCGGCAATTGCAAACGGCGCCAACGAAAAGGCGAACGAACTTTTCAGAAACGGAAAAGTCGGCTTCCTTGAAATTGCCGACCTCGTTGAAGCCGCTCTTTCAAACGGCGTTTCAAAAGAAAATTATACACTTTCGGACGTTCTCGAGGCGGACAAAACCGCAAGGGAATTCGTCGAAAGTCATGTAAGGTGATAGAATGAAACTTAATTTACTTCTGACTTTTCCCGAAGTATGGTCAAAGGTTTGGCCGATTCTTGTTGCAATTCTCTTTTTCGGATTCATAATTTTTATTCATGAATTCGGCCACTTTATTTTTGCAAAAATTTTCGGAGTAAAGGTCAACGAGTTTGCCCTCGGAATGGGGCCGACAATCCTTAAAAAGCAAGGCAAGGAGACAAAATATGCGCTTCGTCTTTTCCCGATCGGCGGTTTTGTCAGCATGGAGGGCGAAGAGGAGGAGAGCGACGACGCCGGAGCGTTTTGCAACAAAAAGATTTGGCAGAGAATGATTATCACCGCCGCCGGAGCGGTCAACAACATCATTCTCGGTGTTCTCATCTGTATTCTTATCGTTGCCGGAGTCGGAACGAACCAGAAAAACCCGCTCGTCGGAACAACAACCGTTGCTTCGTTTGCGGCAAACGCAACGAGCAACGCAGAAGGCGGACTCAAAACCGGCGACAAAATTCTTGGAATTGACGGAAAACACGTTTTTTCCGATTACGATATCAGCTTTCTCATGCAGAGAAACAACACGGGTGTTTTTTCTTTTGTTGTCGAACGTGACGGAAAAAAGCTTGAGCTTCCGCAGGTTCGTTTTGCAATCCGCACGGGCGGAAACTTCTCTTACGATGAAAACTGCGTAATCTCTTCCGTCAGCTCAAAGCTCAAAAAAGCGGGTCTCAAGGACGGCGACAAGGTTATTGCCGTCAACGGGGTAAAGGTCAAATCGAACACTGCGCTCATGGAGGAAATCGGAAAAGACACCGATTATACAATCGACTTCACAATCCTTCGTGACGGGGAGGAAAAGACGGTTGAAAAAGTTACGATGGCAACGGTCACGGCGTTCGACTTTTCGATTCTCGGCGTGAACAGGACGTTTTCAAACGTTGTCGGCGGTGCGTTTAGATACACTGCAACAATGTCAAGAATGGTATATCTCAGCCTTTTTGACATGCTCACCGGAAAATACGGAATCAATGATCTTGCAGGTCCGATCGGAACGGTTTCGGTCATTGCGGACTTTGCCGAGCAAAGCGCACAGACAATGGATTGGAGCTCAATGTTCCTCATTATGGCTCTCATCACGATTAACATCGGCCTTTTCAATCTTCTTCCGATTCCCGCTCTTGACGGCGGAAGGCTCTTCTTCATGTTCGTTGAGCTGGTTTTCCGAAAAAAGGTTCCGCCGAAATACGAAAACTGGATTCATGCCGCAGGACTCATACTGCTTCTTGTTTTCATGGCGGTCATTTCCGCAAGCGACCTTTGGAAGTGGATTTCCGGAGTCGGATTTATGTAAAAATTTATTGCCCATGATTTTTGTTTTGGGGGAATTAATGTGATTGAAAGAAGAAAATCAAAAAAAATCAAAGTCGGAAATATTTTTATCGGCGGAGAAAGCCCGATAACGGTTCAGTCGATGCTCAACGTTGAGGCGCATGACGTCGACGGAAACGTTCGTCAGGCAAAAAAGCTTGAAAAGGCCGGGTGCGAAATTATCCGAGCCGCCGTTCCCGACCTTGAAGCGGTGAAAACAATCGCCGCACTTAAAGAAAATGTTTCCGTTCCGATTGTTTCGGATATTCATTTCAATTATAAAATTGCGCTCGAATGTGTTGCCGCCGGAGTTGACAAGGTTCGCATAAATCCCGGAAACATCGGTGCCGACGAAAACGTGAAAGCGGTTGCCGACGCCTGTAAAAAGAACGGGGTACCGATAAGAATCGGCGTAAACTCCGGTTCGGTTGAAAAACATATTCTTGCAAAATACGGTGCTCCGACCGCACAGGCGATGGCGGAAAGCGCAATGTATCACGTTCGTCTTCTTGAAAAATTCGACTTTGACGACATTGTGATTTCAATAAAATCTTCAAACGTTCAAACGATGATTGAAGCGTATAAGGAAGTTTCGTCAATGTGCGATTATCCGCTTCATCTCGGCGTTACGGAAGCGGGAACAAAGCGGATGGGTATGCTCAAATCCGCCGTCGGAATCGGGACGCTTCTCATGAACGGAATCGGAGACACAATCCGCGTTTCGCTCACAGACGATCCGACCGAGGAGGTTTATGCCGGCTTTGACATTCTCAAAGCCGCCGGACTCAAGAATGACACACCGACTCTCGTTTCCTGCCCAACCTGCGGAAGAACGAAGATTGATCTTATTTCGCTTGCAAACGAGGTTGAGGAAAAACTCAGAAACGTTAAAAAACCGATTAAGGTTGCAGTCATGGGCTGCGTTGTCAACGGCCCGGGCGAAGCAAGGGAAGCCGACGTCGGAATTGCCGGCGGAGACGGTTGCGGCCTTGTTTTCAAACACGGCGAAATTCTTCGCAAGGTTCCGGAAGGTGAGCTTGTGAACGAGCTGATGAAAGAAATTGAAAATTTATAACCGATTCTCGGCAGGAAAGCGCAGACAACGGAAGAGTTCTATCAGCCGGAGTTTGTGCTTTCCGCCTGAATTTTAATCGAAACGGCATTGGAACAAAGGGAGAATAAATGGAAAATCAAAGCTTTTTTTCGGTCTTCGGAGAGATTCCCGGAGGCGGCCAAGCGGCCGCGGCGTTTTCGCATTGCGGCATTGATAACATAAAAATATATATGGAGAGCAGGAAAATGGAGCTTCACCTTTCATTTTCCGTTCTTGTTTTTGAAAAGGATATCGCCTTCGTTGAAAATTGGCTCAAAGAAAAATTGAACCTTGATTCGGCGGTGATTGTTCCGAAGATGGAGCCTTCCGCTTTTTCCGAGGCATACTTTTCTTCTCTCGTGAAGGCGGCAAACGAAAAAATTGCCGCAACGAACGGCTTTTTTGTTGATGCGTCGGCTTCGTTTGACGGAACAACGCTTTCGGTTTATCTTGTTCACGGAGGACAAAACATTCTTGAGTCGTGCGGCTGCGGAGAATTCATGGAGCGGCTCATTTTTGAACGCTTTTCAAGGAAGGTTAACGTTGAATTTACGGGTGAGGAAATCTCGCTTGAGGATGAGGCGTATTCTCAAATGATTCGTGAGGCGGAGGACAACAATATGCGGGCGAAGGGTATTGACCCCGAAGAGGTCAGAGCCGCCGCAACAAAACCTAAGGAACACAAAGTTATTGAGGGGATCCCTCTTTACTTTGAAACCGCTCACCCCGTTTTGGGAAATAAAATTACCAAAAAGCCCTGTCCTCTTTCGGAAATCAGCATCGAAGACGGCTCGTGCGTTGTTTGGGGCGACGTTTTCGGCCTTGAAGTCCGTGAAACCCGTGACGGACGAAGCAATATCGTCACGTTCAACATCACCGACCGAACATATGCCTATTCCTGCAAAATTTTTGAAAAAAAGGAATACTGCGCCCATATTCTTGAAAAGGTTAAGGACGGCGCAACGATTCTTTTGAGGGGCGACCTCACCTTCGATAAATATTCGGGCGAAACCGTAATCAGCCCGAAGGCAATTTCAACAATTCAAAAAATTCCGCCGATTGACGATGCACAGGAAAAGCGTGTTGAACTTCATCTTCACACAAAAATGTCGATGATGGACGGGATGACGGACGCAAAGGATCTTGTCAAAAGGGCAATCGCATGGGGACACAAGGCAATCGCAATCACCGACCACGGCGTTGTTCAGGCTTTCCCGGAAGCGATTGCCGCCGCGGGAGGAAAAATCAAAGTTATTCTCGGAATGGAAGGTTATTTCATCAACGATGACGAGCAGAGCTTTGAAAACTGGAAAAAGGAAAAGAAAGCAAAGTACTTTCACCAAATTCTCCTTGCGAAAAACAGTACGGGGCTCAAAAATCTTTATAAGCTCATTTCGCTTTCAAACGTCAAGTACTTTCACAGAAAGCCGATTATTCCGAAGAGCGAGCTGATGAAGTACCGCGAAGGAATCATCGTCGGAAGTGCGTGCGAAGCCGGCGAACTTTACCGTGCAATCGCAACGGGTCAGAGCGACGAAAAAATCATGAAAATCGCTTCCTTTTACGATTACCTTGAAATTCAGCCCTGCGGAAACAACCGCTATATGATTGACAGCGAACGTTTTCCTAACGTCAACAGCATTGAGGACATTCAAAACATGAACCGAAAGGTTATTCACGTTGCGGACGAACTCGGAAAAATGACGGTTGCAACCTGCGATGTTCATTTTATCGACCCTCAGGACAGCGTTTTCCGCGCGATTCTCATGGCCGGCCAGGGGTTCCAGGATGCCGACAAGCAAGCGCCGCTCTTTTTCAGAAACACAAACGATATGCTTGCGGAGTTTGATTATCTCGGCGAGGAAACGGCGAGAGAAGTCGTTATCGAAAATCCGGGAAAAATTGCGGACATGATTGAAGAGCTCACTCCGATTCCGAGCGGAAACTATCCGCCGTCGCTCGAAGGAGCCGACGACGAACTTAAAAAGCTCTGCTGGGAAAAAACAAAACGTCTTTACGGCGATCCCGTTCCCGAATATGTCGCTTCAAGACTTACGAGGGAGCTTGATTCTATAATTCATCACGGCTTCGGAGTACTTTATATGATTGCTCAAAAGCTCGTTAAAAACTCCGAGGATCACGGCTATCACGTCGGCTCAAGAGGTTCTGTAGGTTCGTCATATGTTGCGAACGCTTCAGGAATTTCCGAAGTTAACCCTCTTGCTCCGCATTACCGCTGTCCAAAGTGCAAACACTCCGAATTTTTCCTTGACGGTTCTGTCGGTTCGGGATATGACCTTCCAAAGAAGGACTGCCCAGATTGCGGAACGCCGATGGAGCGTGACGGGCATGACATTCCCTTTGAAACCTTCCTCGGCTTCAAGGGAGACAAAAGCCCCGATATTGACCTTAACTTTTCCGGCGACTACCAGTCAAGGGCGCATAAATACACAGAGGAGCTTTTCGGTTCGTCTCACGTTTTTAAGGCCGGAACAATGGCTACCGTTGCGGATAAGACGGCCTTCGGTTTTGTTAAAAAATATCTTGACGAGCGAGGCAAAAAGGTTTCACGCGCGGAAGAGTCGAGACTCACAATCGGCTGCACCGGCGTCAAAAGAACAACCGGTCAGCATCCGGGCGGAATGGTTGTTGTTCCGAACGCTTTTGAAGCGGAAGATTTCACTCCCGTTCAGTACCCGTCCGACGACCCGACAAAAGGACAGACGACGACCCACTTTGACTTCCACGCACTTCACGACACGATTTTGAAGCTTGACAACCTCGGTCACGATGTTCCGACGCTTTACAAACACCTTGAAGATCTCACCGGAATCCCCGTTATGGAAACGGACATCTGCGACCCGAAAATTTATGAAATGCTCACAAGTCCGGCGCCGCTCGGAGTTACAGCCGAGGATATCGACTGCCCGACGGGAACGTTGACGATTCCCGAAATGGGAACGCCGTTCGTCATTCAGATGCTTCTTGACGCTCAGCCGAAAAACTTTTCCGACCTTCTTCAAATTTCGGGTCTTTCCCACGGAACCGACGTTTGGCTCGGAAACGCTCAGGATCTCATCAAGAACGGAACCTGCACGATTTCCGAGGTTATCGGAACACGTGACAGCATCATGGTTTACCTTATGCACAAAGGACTTGAACCGAGCCATGCTTTTAAAATCATGGAAACCGTCCGTAAGGGTCTCATTGCCAAGGGAAAGGTCTCAAAGGAAGTTTGGGAAGGCATGGAAGAGGATATGCGTGAACACAACGTTCCGGAATGGTACATAAAGTCCTGCTATAAAATCAAGTATATGTTCCCGAAAGCTCACGCCGCGGCATATGTCAGTGCCGCACTGAGGCTCGGCTGGTACAAAATCTACCGACCGCTTGAATATTACGCCGCCTTCATGACGGTACGAGGCGGAGATATTGACGCCGCCGCAGTTATTGAGGGCAGAGCCGCCGTCAAAAAGCGCATGGCGGAAATCAAAGCCGCCGGAAAAGACGCCGCACCGAAAGAACAGAATATGTTCCCGGGTCTTCAGGCCGTTAACGAAATGATGGCAAGAGGTATTGAATTTTTACCTGTAGATATCTATAAATCCGACGCAAAAGTTTATCAGATTGAGGACGGAAAAATCCGTATGCCGTTCAGCGCACTCAGCGGCGTCGGCGAAAACGCCGCAATCGGCCTTGAAAAGGCGAGGGAGGGAGTTGACCGCTTCGTTTCGGTTGACGACTTTGCCGCAAGAGCCGGAGCTTCGAGCGCCGTTATCGAGGCATTGCGTCAAGTCGGAGCACTCAAGGGTATTCCAGAAACGAGACAGATAAGTCTTTTTGAATTTTAAAACGAAGGGAGAGAGCAAAAACGGAAGTCGAACTTTTTGAGGGTGAACGAGTCGATCCGCTCGGATCAAACCGTTCAATCATCGTTTCAAAAGACCATATTTTCGGAACGGATGCGGTTTTGCTCGCTTCCTTTGCGAATATCAGAAAAAAGGACACCGCCTGTGACTTCGGAACGGGTTGCGGAATCATTCCGCTTCTTTGGAGTAAGAATGAAACGGGAAAAATTTTTGCCGTTGAAATTCAAAAAAAGGCCTGTTCCCAGCTTGAACGTTCGCTTTCTTTGAACGGCCTTTCGGAAAGAATAACCGTCATAAATCACGATCTTCGTGACCTTAAAGGCGTTTTGCCGTTCGGCACGTTTGACCTTGTGACAATGAATCCGCCGTATAAAAAGGTCGGCGCCGGGATTGAAAGCATGAGCGAAAGCGACAAAATCGCACGGCACGAAACAATGTGCGGCATTGACGACTGCTGTGCCGCGGCGGCGAAACTTCTTCGTTTCGGCGGAAGGTTTTGCCTTTGTCACAGACCCGAACGTCTTTGCGACGTTATGGTAAGCATGAGAAAATATAAGCTTGAGCCGAAAAGGCTCAGGATGGTTTCAAAAAACGAAAACAGTGCACCGTGGCTTTTCCTCATTGAAGGAAAGCTCGGAGCAAACAGCTTTATAAATATCGAAAAAAATCTTTATATTGAAACCTCGGACGGAAAAACGTCAAAAGAGCTTGAAAAAATTATGGGTGATTACAGGGAGAAAAAACAATGAGCGGAAAACTTTTTATTGTCGGAACACCAATCGGAAACCTCGGCGATTTTTCGCCCCGTGCAATTGAAACGCTTGAAAAATGCGACTTCATCGCCGCCGAGGACACACGGGTCACGCTCAAACTCCTTAACCATTTTGAAATCAAAAAGCCCATGATCAGTTATTTTGAGCATAATCGCCGTGAAAAAGGCGAAATTATTGCCGAGCGAATAATTGCCGGCGAAACCTGCGCTCTTGTTACCGATGCGGGAATGCCCGCCGTTTCCGACCCGGGCGAAGACTTGGTTGCACTCTGCGGTGAAAAAGGAATCGACGTGAAAGTTGTTCCGGGTCCTTCCGCATTCGTTGCGGCGGCCGCTCTTTCCGGCCTTCCCGTCGGACGGTTCACTTTTGAAGGCTTTCTCAGTATGAACAAACCGAGCCGCCGTGAACACCTTCTCTCCGTTGCCCACGAAAAACGGACGATGATTTTTTACGAAGCACCGCACAAGCTTTCCGCAACACTCGTGGATCTTTACGAAACGCTCGGTGACAGAAGGCTTGCGATTGTCCGTGAAATCACAAAAATCCATGAAGAAGTAATAAGAACAACGCTTTCGGCTGCCGCCGAAAGGTTTTCCGAAGAAACGCTCAAGGGTGAAATCGTGCTTGTTATCGAGGGAGAAAACAAAGAAGAAACCGAAGCCACTCTTGATGACGCCGTCACTCTTGCGAAAGAATATCTCGAAGAGGGACTGAGTGCCTCCTTTGCGGCAAAAAAAGCCGCAAAGGAAACGGGAATCAAAAAGGGCGATATTTACAATGCATTAATTTAAAAAAGGGGACAAAGAAAAAATGGAAGAATGGTTTCGTGAATATTGGCAGTATGCAGTCGGTCTCGTCGGAGTCTGCATTGTTGCGTTTTTTATTTTTCGTGCCGCCGCAAGGGCATATTCCGCCCATAAAAAAAGCTATCGCGAAGAAGAAAAATACATCACTCACCTGAAAGAACTCAAGGAAAAATATGTTCCGCTGACGGAAACCGCGGTTGAAAACGCTCCGGACGAAGAACTTCTTGAGGGCGCCGCACTCGGAATTCAGCTTATGCTTCAGAAAAAAGAGAATATTGAAGAAGAATTTGAAAAGCTTTCCGAAGAGAAGAAGCTTATTTATACACTTGACGTTTTTACGGCGGACAAAACGCTTCAAACCTTTTTCAGAGAGAACAGCAAAGTCCTTAAATCACGCCTTGTTCCGGGACTTGATTTAATTGCACTTTCGGAATATTCAAAAAGAATCCGTCCCGTTGCGATGATGTTCGACGAAAAGGACGAAAGTGTTTCATTTGATGAACAAAAGGTTAAAGTTCTTGACGAAGAGCTTGAAAAGGAGAACTTTTTAAGTCTTATTAAGCTTTCTGCCGCAAAATATATCAAAGATAATCCGAAAGTCTTTTGCGGTTGATTTGACTTTTTAATTTTTAAAGTGTATAATATTACCCATTGTTTACGAATGATATCAGATTAATTTTCTTCGGAGGCGATAAAATGAAAAAGCTTATGCCGTTTTTCCTGGCGTTTGCAATCGTTGTCTGCTTTGTTGCGTGCAAGGATAAAAACGAGCCGTCCTCGGTTACTCCCGGAACGAGCACACCGCAGAACGGTTCCTCCTCGGTTTTTTCCCCTTCTCAGAATTCTCAAAACTCTCAAACCCAAAACGCCGGCGTCAGCAATCCTGCCGTCGAAAACGTTGCTCAGACATATGTTCTCACAACAACTCCCGATATGACCGTTCCTTCGGTTGCAACAACGCCGTTTAATCCGGCGAACGAAGTCGTTTCTTCCGATCCGTTCACGTCTCAGGCAGTTTCAACCGATTTCAATCTTACCGTTGCTCCCGTAACGGTGCCTGTTGTCAACACAACGCTTCTTCCGTCGGTTCCGACGGCGAACCGGAACGGTTCATCCGGCTCGGCGGACTCAAACGCATCGGGAAGTTCTTCGCATTCGGATAAGACGACCTCAACAACGAAAAAGAAGCCGTCAACAACCGCCGCCGCGGCGAAAGCCGTCAGCATTACGAATGCCGGAGTCGGCCTTGACGGAAGCGGAAAAAAACTTGTTTATTCGATTGACCCTTCCTGCGGAAGCTTTAACTCGAATTCAACAACAATTTCGGTAACGGTTGACGGTGAGGAATATGACAACATTCCTTGCAAAATCAGCGCAACAAACGTTGACGCAAGCGGTTGCCAGCAGATTTTCATTGACCTCAGCGGAGTTGACAACCTTGAAGGCGGCTCAACCGTGAGTTTCAGCGTCCCCTCGGCTTTTCTCACTTCAAGGGACGGAAAAACTTATAACCGCTCCTTCGGAAACACAATTGTTGTCTGATTTTTGATTTTAAAAAGATTTCGGTCTGTCCTTTCGGGGACAGACTTTTTCTTTTCTTTTTCGGTCTTCAAATTTGAAAAATCTGTTGTGCTTTTGTACAAATGCTATGAATACTGTTGCGTAATTTATTAAAAAACCGTCATTTTTTCAAGGGCTTTTCAAATGAAAATATTGACTTTTTAATGTTAAAATGATATTATTTATTTAATATAATGTTTCGGAGTATGATTCGTTACGGGAACAAAATTCGGACCTTTTGTCGGTCAGTTAGTGCGTTGATGCACTGTAAAACGAAAGGACGAAAAGGCGGTTCAAAGATTTTGAATTGTTTTGAGCTTCGGCTGTTTTGCTTTCGGCGAAGGCGAAGATTCTTTGATTTTTGCCGCGGAGAAGTGCAGAATTTTTAAAGGATTTTCGTTTGAATCTTCGGAATGTTTTTAAAAGATTCATCAGAAAAAAATGAACGGAGGAAAAATTCAGATGAAAAACGGCAAAAAACTTTTATCTTTGGTTCTTTCTGTGCTTATGATCATGAGCTGTATGCTTTTTGCTCCGGTCGCAAGCGCAGCGGATTCAATGACCGTAACCGTCAAGGTTACAACAACGGATTCACTGTCAATTCAGGGTCCCGGAAGTCCCTCAATTATTTTGGAGGTTACCGAGAGTAACGGAACCGTTCATAGAACGGGAAATCTGGTTAACGATCTCTGCTATTATGGCGGATTGACTCAGGCTTCTCTTTCAATTGCAAGGGGAAGACATGTTCAGTATTCATGGACCATTACAAGCAAGGTTGCAAAGATTGCATATATTACGGACTTCAAGGCCGATGCTCCCGGATCAACCGGCAACGTTAAATTCAAAACTGAAGCATGGATTACTCCCGGCGGAAGTTCGATCATCAGCGGCGGAGACGTTGAAAAAGAATACAAGACAAACAATAGTTTTAAAGGCGGAAGAGAATTGATTCTCGTCAATTCAAACGAATTCGTAAACAATAGTTATCCGACCTATGTCATCAGATTCATTGGCTTTGACGGAAACGTTATTAAGAGCGAAAACGTAAGCTTCGGCGACAGCGCAACCGTTCCCGCACTTCCCTCAAAGGCTTCGGATGATATCTATCATTATATCGTTGCATGGAATAAGGGCAGCTCGGCATGGACGGGCGTCAGAGAAAGCGCCGACATTACGGCAATTGCAACTCCGGTTGAACATAGTTACGGCGAGTGGAGCGTTACAACTAAGGAAACCTGCACGACGGACGGTGCAAAAACACGCACCTGTGCCGATTGCGGTTACGTTCAGACTTCAAAAATCAACGCTACCGGTCACGTTTACGGCGATTGGGTTGTTACAACCGAACCGACCTGCACAACTGCCGGCGAAAAAACCAAGACCTGCTCAAAATGCGGAAACAAAATCACCGAAAGACTTTCGGCTCTCGGTCACACAATGGTCGGCGTTGACAAAAAAGATCCGACCTGCACCGAATCCGGCTATACTTGGCATACAAAGTGCATCAGATGCGACTATACCCAGGACTACACCGTGATTCCGGCAACGGGTCACACCTTCGGCGAATGGTACACTGTTACCGAATCAACCTGCACCGTTGCGGGAACAAAGAGAAGAGACTGCAAAAACTGCGATTATTTTGAAACCGAAGCCGCAGAACTTGCTTCTCATACTCCCAAAACCGTTCCGGCAGTACCGGCAACCTGCACCGAAACCGGTCTCACCGAAGGTTCTGTCTGCGCTGTTTGCAACGCAATCCTTGTTGCTCAAAAGACTGTCAATGCTCTCGGCCACGACATGAAGGAAACCGGAAGAGTTGACTCAACCTGCATCGATGAAGGCGTAATCAATTATAAATGTTCACGTTGCGACCACACAAGCACGGCCGCAATCCCCGCAAAGGGACACACTTTCTCAAACGATTTCACTGTAACCGCAACGGCAACCTGCACAGCCGACGGTGAAAAAGCAAAGCTTTGCACGGTTTGCGGCGCAAAGGATCCGGATTCAATCACCGTAATTTCGGCAAGAGGCCATAAATACGGCGATTGGACTGTTGTAAACGACGCAACCTGCACCGAAGAAGGCCTTAAAAAGCGTGTCTGCACAAATGAAGCGAACGATGAATACGCCGCTTGCGAAGCTTTTGAAACAGAGAAAATCGCTGTTCTCGGCCATGATATGACCGAAACCGTTGACGAAAAGTATCTTGTCAGCGCCGCAGACTGCGTAAACGACGCCGTTTATAAGAAGTCATGCTCACGCTGCGATTACACCGAAGGCACTTTTGCCGCAGAAAACACAGCTCTCGGCCACGACTTCACAAAGGCTATCGTAGACAATGCTCACCTTAAATCAGCGGCAACCTGCGAAGAAAAGGCTGTTTATTATTACAACTGCTCACGTTGCGACGTTAAGTCCGATTCGGACACATTTGAATACGGCGAAGCTCTCGGCCACGATTATGTCGGTGCAATCACAACCCGTCCGTCCGAAGACGAAAAGGGTCTTGCAACCTATACCTGCACAAGAGACGCTTCTCACGTTTATACCCTCGCTATGGATCTTGCCGATTACAGCGCATTTGACGCTTCGCTCGACGCTCTCAAAGATCTTCTCAATAAGGATCTCAACGACGAATCGAAGGCTGCAGTCGAAGCCGCAATCGCAGAAGCAGAGACTCTTTCAAGAAATCTCATCGCCGGCGTAAAGGGCGAAACGTATACCGATCCTCTTGACCGGTACAAGCATGACTTCGGCGAACAGAAGCTCATTGACGAAGCAAAGGCAAAAATTGACGAAGCAATCAAAGCAATCACAGATAAGGGCGATGAAGCACTTAACAAGTACACCGTAACCTTCGTTGATTACGACGGAAGCGTAATTTCAACGGTAACGGTTGTTTCCGGAAAGAGCGCAACCGTTCCGTCGGCTCCCGTAAGAGCTTGCGACGACGCAAACCATTATGCATTCACCGGCTGGAACGGCAATTACGAAAACGTAACAAAGAACGAGACCGTTGTTGCCGAATACAAGACCGAAGCTCATAACTTCGTTGAAAACACCGACCGTTATGTTGCTCCTTCAAAGGACGAAGACGGAACATGGACGGACGGAACAGTCGTTAAGGAATGCACCGGTTGCTCATGCGAAAAGAGCGAAAGCATTGCAAGAGCGGATTACGAAACAAGATATGATCCCGCTCTTGAAAAGGTTCAGGATATTCTTGATAATCCGGAACTTGTTCCGGAAGTAAAGAAGGAAATCGAAAAGACCCTTAAAGACAACAACATTCCTCTTCCCGAAAACTATGACACGAGAAAGCAGGAAGAAGTTGACAAGGCCGCAGACCTTCTTGAAAAAATCATCGGAGAGTATACCGACAAAGACGGAAACGTCAAGGAAGATTATCTCAAGCATTACACAATCACCTTCATTTGGAAGGACGGTAAGGCAACCGAAAGCCTTGTTAAGGGCGCAAAGATCGTTGTTCCGGCCGTCGGAAATTACACTGATTCGGCAACGAACTTTACTTTCAGATTCCTCGGTTGGGACAAGACCGTTCCCGAAACCGTAACCGGCGACGCAACCTTCAATGCAAAGTACAGCGAACCGCGTAACATGGACGACGCAAAGGAAGCAATCAAGGACGCCAATGACGTAATCAACAATGATGATTACTATGACGAAGACCAAAAGAAGGTTGAAGACGCAAAGAAAGAGCTTGAAGATTATCTTGAAGACAAGGGCGTTGACCTTGACAAGGGAACAAACCCGGTTGAAAAGGGCAGCAAGGAAGATCAGAAGATCACCGAGCTCGTTGAAAAGCTCAGAGAAGCAATTGACAATGCAAACAAGAACAAGGCAAACCGCGACGATAACAAGCATCAGACAAGAGGCTTTATGCATTGGCTCACAAGACTTCTCATCCTTATCAGACATCTTCTCGGCATGGTGTAACAGGTTAAAATAACTGTTTTTACGGCAGAGGACGCTTCGGCGTCCTTTGTCTTTTTGATTTAATTTTCAAGTGTAATTATTAATATTAATGAATCATTTTTAAAAAATTGAAAAAATTTCTGTTTATGACTTGCTTTATAAATTCTTTCGTTGTATAATTACATCAAGTACATTTAAGGAGGCGTTTCCATGAAACAGACTGTTTTGAAAACGAAGAAAATTTTAGCTGTTCTTATGTGCGTTTTTATGCTGTCTTCTTTTGCCGTTCCGTTTGTCGGCGCCGAAGACGCGGAAAAGGCGGCGATTGAATGGGCTCTTTCGGAAGAAGAAAGCACTCTCATCGTTCCTAAGAACGGCGAAGCCGATAACGTTAAAACCCTTCCCGAGCCGACTTATTCGGGCGAAGGAAAAATTACTTATTCCCTTTGCAGAGACAACAAGGGTGAAGAAGTTTTTTCAAACGTTAACATTACCTGCAATGCGGACAAGCCGGAAATCACCGTTGCAAGCGGTGCAAAGGAATTTGTTGCGGCTTCGGGACAAGGTAAATTAACAGTATATATCAAAGCGACTGCCGGTGAGAATTCCAAGGTTCTTCCGCTCAACATTGAAAACTTCAAGGTTAGTGTAACTTTCCTCAACAGCGACCTTGAGGAAGAACTTAAAAAAGAGGAAGTAATTTACGGCGCTTCGGCAAAAAGCATTGCCGACGGTATCAAAGACAAGGTTACCGTAACTTCTCCCAACAAGTATTTCCATTATACATATGAATGGGTAGTTAACAGCGGTGAAGAAGGAACCGCTGTTGACTCGGTTAAGGGCGACACCGTTTTTGCACCGCAGATTAATTCCGTAAGCCATACTTTCGTTAAAGACGACGACAAGTCAACGGACGCAACCTGCACCGAAGACGGATTGACTGTTTCGCAATGTTCCGTTTGCGGCTACGAGAAGGAAGAAGTAGTCAAGGGCGAACATAAATGGATCAATGTTGTTGAAGTACCCGCAACTTGCACCGAAGCAGGCTCAAAAACCGCAGAGTGCAGTGTTTGCCACCAAGAACTCAATGAAACAATTGACCCGCTCGGCCACGAATGGGTTGTAATTTCTCCGAAAGTTTATCCTACCTGCACCGAAGCCGGCCACGAAGCAAAGGAAAAATGCGCCCGTGACGGTTGCGCCGCTTCAAGAGGCGGAGAAGAGATCAAAGCTCTCGGCCACAACTATGAAAACATTCCGGAAAAGAAAGCAACCTGCACCGAAGCCGGATATACTGCCGGAGTAAAGTGCTCCTATTGCGGTGATGTTAAGGAAGGTCTTGTGGCTGTTGAAGCTACAGGACATAAGATGGCTGAAGTTGCCGCAAAGGCTGAAAGTTGCACCGAAGACGGAAACACCGCCGGAACAGCCTGCTCTGTTTGCGGCTATTCCGAAACCGTAAAGACAATTCCGAAACTCGGCCACGATATTGTTGTTGACAAAGAAGGAAAAGAAGCAACCTGCACCGAAGCCGGTTGGTCTAAGGCCGAACATTGCACCCGTTGCGATTACAAGGCCGAATCAACCGAAATTCCCGCAAAGGGACACACCGAAGAAATCATTCCCGCAGTTGCGGCAACTTGCGAAAAGGCCGGAATGAGCGAAGGAAAGAAGTGCTCCGTCTGCGGAACGGTTACAGTTGAACCGACTCAGTCGGAAGAAGCTCTCGGTCATGATTGGGTTGTTGACAGCATTGCCGTTCCGGCAACCTGCACCGAAAAGGGAAAGACCGAAGGAAAGCACTGCCAGCGTGAAGGCTGCGGTCTTGTTGTTGAACCGGAGGAAACTGCGCTTCTTGACCACGAATATGTTATTGCCGAAGGCAAAAAGGACATTGAGCCGACCTGCACGGAAGACGGACTTACCGCCGAAAGAGTTTGTGCAAACTGCGGCGCAAGTGTTGAAGAAAAGGTTATTCCCGCTCTCGGTCATGTTGACAAAGACAACGACAACAAGTGCGACCGTTGCGGCACGGAAATTACTCACGTTGACCCTTCTCAGAACTGCTCATGTATTTGCCATTCAACCGGAATCAAGGCATTTTTCTGGAAGATTCTCAGAGCAATCATTAAGTTCCTCGGCGTTGAACAGGTTTGTAAGTGCGGAGCACTTCATTACAACAAATAAATGCTTGTAAAATAATTTTGCCGCACACAAAGTTTCTGCTTTGTGTGCGGCAAATATTTTTGTTGTTTGATTTTTGAAAACAGTATGTTTTTCAGGTTTTGCCGTGAAAATTTTTGGCTGTATGCAGTATGAAATTACGGCAACAGCAAGAGCAATCCTTTTAAAAGAGGACAAAACTGAAAAAGGTTATTTTGTCTTGTGAACAAAATAACCTTTTGGTGCCGGCGGCGGGACTTGAACCCGCACGGTATCGCTACCAACGGATTTTGAGTCCGTCACGTCTGCCAATTCCATCACGCCGGCGTGTTATGTTGGGATTATCCGATAATCCCGTTTGGGTCGTTAAGCAGTCAGAACGAAAAAAGGGGCTTTTGAGAGAAAGCCCCAAGTTTCAATTTTAATCAGATTGCACGGGTAACCTTACCGGAACGAAGGCAACGTGTGCAAGCGTAAACGCGCTTCGGTGAGCCGTTTACGATAGCCTTTACGCGCTTAACGTTGGGCTTCCAGGTTCTGTTTGAACGTCTGTGTGAGTGAGAAACCTTAATGCCGAAGGATACATCCTTACCGCAGTAATCGCATTTTGCCATCTTCAGCACCTCCTTAAAACTATTAGTGAACCATAAGCGAGAAATATTTTATCAGATATAGACACAAAAAGCAAGTCTTTTTGAAAAAAAGTTTTTGTTCATTCATTAAATATTTTAAGAATATACGATTTTTTGTTGACTTTTTTATATTATCAAACTATAATATAACCGAACTTAAAAATACAAGGAGATTTTATTTATGAAAAAGACTTTCAAAAAGACGCTTTCTCTTTTGCTCACTCTTGTGATGATTTTCGGCGCCGTTTCGGTCTGCGCTTCGGCAATCGAAATCAACATCGACGTCAATGCTCTCGCTTATGAATTCAGAGTCAACGAATACGGAACCGCGACTCTCACAAAAGTTACGAACACTCTTATTTTTGACACGGACGTTGTTATTCCCGACACCGCAACAATCGACAACGTTAAATATGCCGTTCAGGGAATCGGTTCTGCCGCTTTTTCGGGATGCAACAAAATCACTTCAATCACAATTCCCGAAGGTGTGACAACAATCGGAAGCAGAGCTTTTGAAAACTGCACCTCACTTGCAACGGTCAACATTCCCAGAACGCTTGCAAGATGCGAATACGACGCATTTAACGGCTGCGGAAGAGTTACCGTAAACTGCTATAAGTCAAACTATCAGTTCTTCACCGTTTATGGTTTCAACTCAAACGTTGAAATTAACGTTCTTGACGCCGGACAG
Source organism: uncultured Eubacteriales bacterium (assembly GCA_934561055.1). Taxonomy (GTDB): domain Bacteria; phylum Bacillota; class Clostridia; order Oscillospirales; family Acutalibacteraceae; genus UBA6857. Next base: position 30,529 of record CAKTFN010000005.1, on the reverse strand, counting down.
ACTCCGGAACAGTCAGTCAAGGTCAACAACATTCTTGAAATGATCAAGACAATCATTTACAAGATTCTTTCAATCTTCGGAATCAGCTTTTCAACCTCAAAGGCCGCCTGATTTCGTTTTCGGACCGCTAAAATTTTTGACGGCGTTCTTCCTTGAAGTCCGCCGTCTCTTTTTCGCTTTGAAAACGGGAAGATTTAATAAAAAACGGTTGATTTTTGAAATCAAATGATATATAATACAAACGAACATTTGTACGACAACAGGAGGAACATCTATGGCTGACAAAAAAACCGCCTTGGATACGGCGCTCGCTCAGATAGAAAAACAATACGGAAAGGGTGCGATTATGCGCCTCGGTCAAAGCACGGAGCTTAACGTTGAAGCGATTCATACCGGCTCGGTGGCTCTTGACATTGCAACGGGTGTCGGCGGCCTTCCGAAGGGAAGAATCGTTGAAATTTACGGTCCGGAATCCTCGGGTAAAACAACCCTTGCGCTCCATTGTATCGCAGAGGCTCAGAAGGCGGGCGGCGAGGCGGCTTTCATCGATGCGGAACACGCACTTGACCCGGTTTACTCAAAGGCGCTCGGCGTTGACGTTGATTCGCTCCTTGTTTCTCAGCCGGACAACGGTGAGGATGCGCTTTCAATTACAGAAGCACTTGCACGTTCCGGCGCGCTTGATATTATCGTTGTTGACTCGGTTGCGGCTCTTGTTCCCAGAGCCGAAATTGAAGGAGAAATGGGCGACAGCCACGTCGGACTTCACGCAAGACTCATGTCTCAGGCGCTCAGAAAGCTCACAAGTGTCGTTGCAAAGTCAAATACTCTTGTTATTTTCATCAACCAGCTTCGTGAAAAAGTCGGTGTAATTTATGGCAATCCGGAGGTTACAACCGGCGGCCGCGCACTGAAATTTTATTCTTCAATCAGAATTGACGTCCGTAAAGCCGAGGTAATCAAGGGGCCGGGTAACGAGTTCATAGGATCAAGAACAAAGGCGAAGATTGTCAAAAACAAGGTCTCTCCGCCGTTCAAAGAGGCAATTTTTGACATTATGTACGGCACGGGAATTTCTCACACGGGCGAACTTGTTGATCTCGGTGTTGAATACGGAATCATCAACAAGAGCGGTGCATGGTTTTCATACGGCGAAACAAGGCTCGGCCAGGGCAGAGAAAACGTCAAACTCCTTTTTGAAAAGGAGAAGGGTCTTGCCGATGAAATCGAAAAGAAAATTTTTGAAGCCGTCAACAGCAAAAAGAACCGTGAACCCGAAGAAAAGGCTTCTCCTAAGGCCGCTCCGGTTCCGACGGTCAGAAGCGTTTCAAAAGCAAGAGCAAAAATTGACATTGCCGTTGATGATGACGATTAATGAAAATTTCGTTTAAGCAGGGACGTGGAAACAAGATTCATATTCTTCTTGACGGCGAATATAAAATGACCGTTGACGGCGATTTTCCGCTTCTTGCGTCCGTTCGCGAAGGAAGCGAGATCGGTGAGGAAGAACTTGAATTCCTTGAAAACGAGGTGAATGTCCGCCGTGCGTTCAATAAGGCGAGTGATCTCCTTTCAAGGCGAGACCACAGCGAGAAAGAACTTCTTTTGAAGCTTCGTCAAAAAGGCTTTTCCGAAGGTGCCACGGAGGCTGTCGAAAAACTTCGCGATTACGGTTATGTTGACGATGAACGCTTTGCTTTTTCCTATGCGTCGGAGCTTCAAAGACTCAAACATTTCGGAAAAAAACGAATTGAGCAGGAGCTTTTCAAAAAAGGCGTTGACCGTGAGATTGTTTCTAAGGTTCTTGATACGCTGGAGTTTGATGAAAACGAACTTTATGACCTTATAATGAAAAAATATTACAGAAATTTAAGCACGGAAAAAGGCGTTCAAAAAACAATCAATGCTCTCGTCCGTGCAGGATACGGCTTCGGTGAAATCAAAGCGGCGCTTTCTCTCGTTGCCGAAAATGAAGGAGAGTTTTTTGATGTATGAAAAGATTGCTTTGATCTCTCTCGGTTGTCCGAAAAATCAGGTTGACGCAGAGGCAATGCTTGCACTTCTCAGACAGAACGGTTTTGTCATTTCGCCCGAAGTTGAGGGCGCAGATCTCGTTATCGTAAATACGTGCGGCTTCATTGAAGAAGCAAAAAAAGAAGCGATTGAAACAATTCTTTCGGTTGCCGAACTCAAAAATCAGGGGCTTGTCGGTGCGCTTCTTGTCACAGGCTGTCTTGCGCAAAGATATAAAAGCGAAGTCATCGAGGAAATTCCCGAAATTGACGGAATCATCGGAATCGGAAAGAACGGTGATATCGCCGAAATTTGCCGCGAAGTTCTTTCAAAAAAGCGGGTTTGCGAGTTTCCGAGCAAGCTTTCGCTTCCGATTGACGGCGACAGAATTCTTTCAACTCCGCACCATTTTGCTTATTTGAAAATTGCAGAGGGCTGCTCAAACTGTTGCTCCTACTGTGCAATCCCCGCAATCCGCGGAAAGCTTCGCAGCAGAACAATTGAAAGCATTCTTGAAGAAGCAAAAAACCTTGCCGAATCGGGCGTCAGGGAAATTGTCCTGATCGCTCAGGACACTACGCGCTACGGTACGGACAATTACGGCGAATTCATGCTTGCAAAACTTCTCAAAAAACTTTGCAAGGTTGACGGAATTGAATGGATCCGCCTGCTTTATTGCTATCCCGAATGCATGACAGACGAGCTTATAGATACGATTGCCGAGGAAGAAAAAATCTGCAAGTACATTGATCTTCCGCTTCAACATGCCGATGCCGACGTTCTCAAAAGAATGAACCGCACAGGCGATGAAAGATCGCTTCTTGCACTCGTTCAAAAACTTCGCGAGAGAATTCCCGGAGTGATTATCAGAACGACGGTTATGGTCGGTTTTCCGGGTGAAACGGAGGAAAACTTTGAAACTCTTTCGCGCTTTGTCGAAGAGGCGAAGTTTGACCGACTCGGTTGCTTTGCTTTTTCGCCGGAGGAGGGAACCCTTGCCGCAAAGATGAAAGATCAGATTGAGCCGGAAATCAAGGAACACCGTGCCGAACTGATTATGGAGCAGCAATACGGAATTTTTGAGGAAAAACAAAATGAAAAGATCGGAAAAACGTTCAAAGTCATTGTTGACGGCTTTGATGAAGAAAACCTTTTTTATACCGGCAGAACCTATATGGATTGCCTTGAAATTGACAGCATTGTCATAATTTCAACGGAAGAAGAACTTCTTCCCGGTGATTTTGTTTCTGTCAAAATTATTGCTACGGAGGATTGCGACCTCGTCGGTGAGGTTGTGACCGGCTGAAAAGCAGAAGTTCTCTGCTTGTTTTCGTCGGTCTTTCGCAGAAATTATCATGAAACAGAATAAAAAAGAAAAAAAGCTTAACACGCCGAACAGGCTGACCCTTTTGAGAATTGCGCTTGCGCCCGTTTTTCTTGTGCTTTTGATTTTGAATATTCCGCACGCAAACCTTTATGCGTTGATTGTTTTCGGGGCGGCGTCAATTACCGATTTCATTGACGGAAAGCTTGCAAGAAGCAGAAATCAGGTCACCTCGCTCGGAAAGCTTCTCGATCCGCTTGCGGATAAGATGCTCATTACGGCGGCGCTGCTTGCGCTGATGCTCAAAGGGCAATGTTACATTTTTACGGCATTTGTGATTCTTCTTCGTGAATATACCGTTACGGGCGTTCGTATGATTGCATTGACGGACGGAATTGTTATCCCGGCGAATATTTTCGGAAAAATCAAGACTGCTTCTCAGATGATTTTCATCGCACTGATTATTGCGCTCAATGAATGGTTGTATCTCGGAAAAACGCTTCCGTTTGAACTTTCCGTTCTTTCAAACGTACTTCTTGCGCTTACGGCGGTTGTTGCCGTTATTTCCGGAGTGATATATATCGTTGAGGCCGCAAAAAAAATAAATTTTTTGGAAAACAAGTAGTGCAATTTTTTAAAAGTTGTAGTATAATAATATGAAAGATATTATAAAAGCAATGATGGGGAGAAGTAAAAACTCTTCTGCGCCTTTTCAGAGAGGAACCGGGCGGTGAAAGGTTCCGACGCAACGTTTTGAAATGCACCCCGGAGCTTCGCAGGGGAAAAGTGAGTATCCTGCGACGTATGTCTGCGTTAAAGGTCGAAGCGGCTTTCTTTATTGAAAGCTACCTGAGTAAAAAACAGGAGTGGAACCGCGTTTTTGCGCCTCCGTGGGTTGTCCCGCGGAGGTTTTTTACATTTTGAAGTTAAGATTTTTGGAAAGAGGAAAAGGATAATCATCTTAATCAAAGGAGATTTTCATGTTTGACAGACTCAAAGAAGACATTCAGTGCGTAAAAGACCGCGATCCCGCGGCAAGAAACTCTGTTGAAATCATGCTTCTTTATCCGGGCTTTAAGGCGGTAAGAATGTACAGAATGTCACATTGGCTTTATAATCATAAAATGTTTTTCCTCGCCCGATATGTTTCGCAACGGTGCGTGAAAAAAACGAACATTGAAATTCATCCCGGCGCACAGATCGGAAGAAGGTTTTTTATTGACCACGGAACCGGCGTTGTTATCGGTGAAACAACAATAATCGGAGACGACGTTACGATTTACCAGGGTGTAACGCTCGGAGGAACGGGAAAACACACCGGAAAGCGCCATCCGACAATCGGAAACAATGTTCTCATCGGTGCCGGCTCAAAGGTTCTCGGTCCGTTCAGAGTCGGAGACAACACTAACATTGCGGCCGGTTCGGTTGTTCTTTCAGAAATTCCGTCCGATTCAACCGCAGTCGGTTCTCCGGCGAGGGTTGTAAAGCGTTACGGAAAACGGGTTGACGTTCTTGACCAGGTTCATATTCCCGACCCGGTTGCGCAGGAGCTTTGCCTCATGCGCTCCAAAATCGAAAGACTTGAAAAATTACTCAATAAAGAAATGAGAAAGAATCAAACAGACAATAATACAGAAGGGAAGGAAACGAAATGAAAGTTTTTAACACAATGACAAGAAAAAAAGAGGAGCTTGTTCCGATTAACGAAGGAGAATTCAAAATTTATGCCTGCGGACCGACTGTTTATAACTTCATCCACATCGGAAACGCCCGTCCGCTCTGCGTTTTTGACGTTCTTCGCCGTTATCTCGAATATATGGGAAACAAGGTCACTTTCGTTCAGAACTTTACCGATATTGACGATAAGATTATTCGCCGCGCAAACGAAGAAGGAGTGACATATAAGGATATTACGGAAAAATATATCAAAGAATTCTGGGTTGACGCAAAAGGAATGAACATTCGTGAAGCAACCGTTCACCCGAAGGCAACGGAAAACATTGATGAAATCATTGACATTGTTTCGACTCTTATCGAAAAAGGCTATGCTTATGCCGTTGACGGAGACGTGTATTTCAGCACGAAAAAATTCAAGGAATACGGAAAGCTTTCTCATCAGCCTCTTGAAGATCTTGAAGCCGGAGCGAGAATCAATATCGGCGAAGTTAAAAAAGACCCGATGGATTTTGCCCTTTGGAAAAGCGCAAAGCCCGGCGAGCCTTACTGGGAGTCACCCTGGGGACACGGAAGACCCGGTTGGCACATTGAATGCTCGGCAATGGTCAGACGTTACCTCGGCGAAACAATCGACATTCACTGCGGCGGACAGGATCTCATTTTCCCGCATCACGAAAACGAAATCGCCCAGAGCGAATGCTGCAACGGTGTTCCGTTCGCAAATTATTGGATGCACAACGGTTTCATCACCGTTGACAAGGTGAAAATGTCAAAATCTCTCGGTAATTTCTTCACCGTTCGTGACGTTGCCGAACAGTTCGGTTATGAACCGATTCGTTTCCTCATGCTTTCCTGCCATTACAGAAGCCCGATCAATTACAGCTTCGATGCAATTGAGCAGTGCAAAGCGTCGCTTGAAAGAATGTATACCTGCCGCAGCAATCTTGACTTTGCGTTCAAAAATGCGGTTGACGAAGCTGGTGAGGACGACGGAGAAATCATGATGCTCATTGACAAGCGCCGCAAGGAGTTCGTTGACGCAATGGAGGACGACCTCAACACGGCGGATGCAATCGGTGTGATTTTTGAACTTGTTCGCGATATCAATACAAACATCAACGAGGGCGTTCAGAGCAAGTCGATTGTTGAATACGCAACCGAGGCGCTTGACGAGCTTACCGGTGTTCTCGGTCTTCTTTATAACAGAAAGGTCGAGGAAAGCCTTGACGAAGAGGTTGAGCGTCTTATTGAAGAAAGAAACGCCGCAAGAAAAGCAAAGAACTGGGCCGAGGCGGACAGAATCCGTGACGATCTTAAGGCAAGAGGAATTGTTCTTGAAGATACGGCTCAGGGTGTAAAATGGCACAAAGTATAAAAGTTTGAGGGACGAGAAATGATAACTTGTGAAAGCCCGATTGCCGTTTTTGATTCCGGAGTCGGCGGAATCAGCGTTTTGAAACGGCTCTGGCAACTTATGCCGAACGAAAAATACATTTACTTCGGCGATTCAAAAAATGCGCCTTACGGTGTCAAGCCGACCGATGAAATCAAAAAACTCACTTTCAAAAACGCCGAAAAGCTCATGCAAAGGGGAGCAAAAGCGCTCGTCATTGCCTGCAATACGGCAACGGCGGCCGCTGCGGCGGATTTGAGAGAAAAGTATCCCTCTTTCCCGATTATCGGGCTTGAACCGGCGCTCAAGCCTGCGGCTCTTTCGGGCGACCACCCGACGGTAATCGTCATGGCAACGGAGCTGACTCTCAGAGAAAAAAAGTTTGCCGGCCTCGTTTCACGCTTTGAAAACGACGCAAAAATCATCGGTCTTCCCGCTCCGGGAATTGTTGAACTTGTTGAAAGCGGAAGGGCAGACAGCCGTGAAATGGACGAATATCTCAAAAAGCTTTTTCTTCCGTTTAGGGAGGAAAAGCAGCTTTGCATCGTTCTCGGCTGCACTCATTTTCCGTTTGCGAAAAAGTCGATCCGCCGTGTCATGGGAGAGGACGTTCTTCTTTTTGACGGCGCTTTCGGTGCGGCGAGACACACAAAAGAACTCATTGAAGAAAAAAATCTTCTCAGAGACGAAAACGCAAAGGGAGAAATTCTTTTTGAAAACAGCGATGAAGGTCATATCGAACTTTCAAAAGTGCTTTTTGAGGAGTTGGAGTAACCTCTAAAACGAAAGGGGAAAATCAATGCTTGGAATTGTTGACGTCGGAGGTGGGATGAGGTGTGTATATTCCGCCGGAATTTACGACTGTTTTCTTGACAACGAAATTATGATTCCGTGTCAGGTCGGTGTTTCGGCCGGAAGCGCAAATCTTATCACATATGCCTGCTCACAGCGCGGAAGAACCTATGAATTTTACACGGATTTTGCAAGACGTCCGGAGTTTATGAGCATGGAAAACCTCAGAAAAACCGGCTCGTTCATCGGGCTTGATTATATCTATTCCGACCTTTCAAACAGCGGCGGGGATTCGCCCCTCGATTATGAGGCCTTTGCTTCTTCGGGAGTGAAGCTTTTTGTCGGCGCAACAAGAGCGGTTGACGGAAAGGCGCATTTTTTCACTAACGAGGACGTTAAAAAGGACGATTACAGCGTTCTCAAAGCATCGTGCTGTATTCCTGCCGTCTGCAAGCCATATAACATTGACGGAATCGATTATTACGACGGCGGCATAGCTTCGCCGATTCCGTTTCAAAAAGCATTTGACGAAGGCTGTGAAAAAGTTATCGTCGTTTTGACAAAGCCGAGAGAAAATTATCTCATTCCGTTCGGGAAAAAGACTTTGACGAACATCATTCTTCGCAAAACACCCTTCATGATTGAGAAAATCCAGTCGCTCCACACTCGTTGCGAGGTTCTTCTCAACGAAATGGAAGAACTTGAAAAAGAGGGAAAACTTCTTGTTATCGAACCGAAAGACTGTTTCGGTGTTGACACGTTGACCCGTGAAAGCGATAAGATGAACGCACTTTACGACGAAGGTTATGAAGACGGAAAGGCGGCTCTTCGGACGGAATTTTTTGAAGAACTGAAGGTGTAAAAATGAAAGAAAAAGTTATTGGCAACACGATTGCTCTTCGACTTGAAATCGGTGAGGAAATTGTTGAAAGCGTGAAAAATGTCTGCGCCCGTCATAATGTCAGGGCGGCTTACATCACCGGAATCGGCGCGCTCAAAAAAGCGGTTGTCGGCGTTTTCAACATGGAAACTAAAATTTACAAATCAAACGAATTCAATTGTTTTACGGAACTTACCGCCCTTTGCGGAAACGCAAGCGTCATGAACGGCGAAAGCTATATTCATATTCATGCTTCTCTTGCTGATGAAAGCGGCCATGCCTTCGGTGGGCACCTCAACGAGGGTGTTATAGGCGCAACGGCGGAAATTTTCATCACAGTTCTTGACGGAACGATTGAAAGAGTACACTGCGAAGAAACCGGTCTCAACGTTTTTGATCTTTGAAACGTCAAGAGCTAAATATATGAAAGTTGCCGAAAAACAAAGGCGTCTTTCATAGAAAATATATAAAAATCAAAAAGCTTTCGATAACCTCTTGCACTTTGGTTGGCAAGGGGTTATAATATTGTAAAGTTATAGCTGTGCCTTACGAAAGAGAAATTGTTTTCTTTGGCTTCGGCAAAATTTTTTTGCCTTGAAATATGAGCAAAACGAAATTTTATTTGTAATGGACGGTTCTGACGGACAAAAAGTTTGATTTTTGTCCGTGCGGCAAAAGAAAGGATTTGATGAAATGAATAAGAACGTAACAATTTTTGACCATCCCCTCATCCTCCACAAGCTTTCAATCCTCAGAAACAAGAAGACTTCTTCAAAAGATTTTCGTGCTCTTGTTTCGGAAATTGCAATGCTTATGTGCTATGAAGCAACGCGCGACCTTCCGCTTGAAGACGTTGAAATTGAGACTCCGATTTGCAAAACAACCGTAAAGCACCTTGCCGGAAAGAAGCTTGCCGTTGTTCCGATTCTCCGTGCAGGTCTCGGAATGGTTGACGGAATCCTTTCTCTTGTTCCTTCTGCAAGAGTCGGTCATATCGGCCTTTACAGAAACGAAGAAACCCTCAAACCGGTTGAATATTACTGCAAACTTCCGAAGGATATCTCGGACCGTGACGTTTTTGTTGTTGACCCGATGCTTGCAACCGGCGGCTCGGCAATCGACGCTGTCGGCCAGATTAAGCTCAGAAACCCGAAGTCAATCCGCTTCCTTTGCCTCATTGCCGCTCCGGAAGGAATTGAAGCTTTCACAAAGGCTCATCCGGACGTTGACCTTTATTGCGCCGCTCTTGACGAAAAGCTCAACGAAAACGGCTATATCATTCCCGGTCTCGGTGACGCCGGAGACAGAATTTTCGGAACAAAATAAAATTTATCTGAATATGTTAAAACGCACACGATTTTCGGGTGCGTTTTTTTGCTGTATAAATATTTGTAAAAATTCTGAAATTCAATTAACAATTTGTTAATATATGGTATAATATATTAAATAGGTGACAAATATATCATTTTTGTTTACTAATGTTTTTAAGGAGAGGAAAAAATGAAACTTTTTGAAATTTTGAAGGTTCATTTCAAAAAAGCCTTCGCTTTCATCGTCGCTGCGGGAATCTCTCTCGGACTTCTCTCATCCTTTGCGGCAGACACCGATCTTTCAACGCCTTCGCTCGTTATGCGCGAGGGTATGAGAACCGTTATACAAATTATCAACCCCGAAGGCGGCGGAAGAATTTTCAAAAAATTTGCCGGCAGTCCGCTTGCTCATCTTCCGTCTGTTTATATTCCGAAACCGGGTTATGAACGTAAAAAAATCGAGCTTGAAAACTGTACGCTTGAAGTTCTGACAAAGAAGAACAGCGAAAACAGCGACAAGGTGATTTATCAAATTCACGGAGGCGCCTTCCTTTTTGATCTTCTTGATCTTTATCGTTGGCAGGCAGAGTCATGGTCGGAAATGTGTGACGGTGCAACGGTGGTTATGATTGATTACAGAATTGCGCCGGAAACAATTTTCCCCGGAGCCGTTGAAGATGTCATTGACGGCTGGGAATGGATAACGGATAACGGTTATAAACCGGAAAATATTGTTGTCACCGGCGACAGTGCCGGAGGAAATCTTGCGTTGGAGCTTATTCTTTCGCTCCGTGATGAAAAAAAGGCGCTTCCGAAGGCGGCAATGCTCATGTCACCTTGGGCTGACCTCTCAACAGAAGGCGAATCATATAAAACCAACGTCTATAAAGATCCTATGTTCGGCTTCAAGGAGGGAACGGATAAGGAACTTGACGTTGAGGATATCGTCAGAATCTATGCCGGGGACGCCGACCTTTACGACCCGAAGATTTCTCCTGTTTACGCCGATTTCAGCGGATTTTGTCCGACGTATATTCAAATCGGAACTGCCGAGGTTCTTTACAGCGAATCAATCACGCTTTATGAAAAGCTCAAGGCCGCCGGTGTCGACGTAACCATCACACAGTACAGCGGAATGTGGCACGTTTTTCAACTTTTCGGTGACCTTCTTCCCGAAGGAAAGGATGCATGGAAAAGAGCCGGAGACTTCGCCTTTGCTCAGTTTTATTCATAAGGTTTTACGGGGGCTGTTGCTTTTCGGCAACGGCCTTTTTGTTTTAGAATTCGTCGCTTAACGCAGTCACGTTGACGATTGCGAAAAAACGGCGAAACACATTGAGCCGTATTATCCATAATTAAGTGTTTTTATTGACTCAAAAACGGCTTTTTCCTTTGTTTGTTACTGCACATGGGGAATGCTTTTTGAGCCGCTTTATGACCACGATCTTTCAACAGGTTATATTTTCAGGTTGGCATATTTTGTCTTTATCAATTTTTTCAGGCAAAAGGCAGCATTGAAAGAAATCAAAGAAAAACAATAGCCGCAAAAGAGCGCCTCGGACGGGAAAAATCCTGTTCCGAAACGCCGCTTTTGCGGCGGTTTTTTTATTTTAAAGCATTGAAAGAGGGAAACTTATTTTGAAGCCTTGGCTTCCTTTTCCGAAGGAAGCTTTGCCGCAGCCTTTTTCTTCATCGCTTTCTGATAAAGGGCGAGCAATCCGCTGCAACCGAGGTTGAGGCAGATGCTTCCGAGAAGGAGCGAGAGAAGATAAATCGGAAGCTTTTCAATCGACGATTTTGCGTCGATGAGAGAGATTATGAAATAGCAGAATCCGACGTTGTTGAAGAAAACGGGAAGATACGGATTGAGCAAAATCAATGCGGCAATGCAGACGGTGAGGGGAATCATTATCGAAACGAGAGAGGGAACTCCGCTTTTTGTAAGAAGAACGTTGACCCCAACGAGACCGGCCGCAAGAAGAAGACCGACGGCGCCGCCGATGAGCGTGTGCCAGAAGCGGGCTTTGTAAGTAAGCTCTTCCTGCATGAAGAATATTGTTACGCTGATAAAGAACGCCCAGTTTGCAATCGGGAGTTCATGCCATGCTCCGTGAACGGCCTGATAAATCAGATTCCAAAGCATGATCCAAGCGAAAACGATGAGCAAACCTTTCATTTTTCCCTTTGCAGGCTTTGCAAAGAATTTCAAATCGTGTTTTTTTTCCATAAAAGACTCCTTTGTTTTAGATTTTTTCAACATGGTGTTGGCTTTTTTATAATACCATATAAGCACTTGTCCGTCAACAGTTTTTTTTAAATAAAACATATTTTGAAATATTGACTGTTTTGTTACATATATTTAACAAGCGTTGATTTAAGCTTTAGTTCGGTTCAAGACCCGATTGAGGTTCGTTTCGTTTTCTTGAATTTGCGTTATTGATTATAAGGAAAGATACAAAGCAAAAGGCACACCCGCTCGGGTGCGCCTTTCGCTGAAAGCCGATACAAGAGAATGAATGTGGTTGTAATAACGGAATGTGAGTCTTGTATGCTTATTTGAAAAGATTTTTGAACCAGTCAATAATCTTTTGGAAGAATGCTTTGAGTTTATCGATTGCCGAGTTGATTACGGAATTGACCTTTTTGAATCCCCAATCATTAACGGCGTAATAAGCAATGTCAACGACCTTTTCCATAATCAGGCTCTTTGCTGTTGAGGCATCGTTAACCGCCTGTGACGAGAAGCCCGTGTAGGTATAAGCAAAGCCTTCGATGTCGGAGTTTGCTTTTGAAACGGCCTTTTCAAGGATGTAATCGGCAATCTTAACTGCCATGTCATCAAGGGTTTCGCTGTTTTCGATGAGCATATGAATATCGTGAAGAACGCCGGGTTCTTCCGAATCAAGGAAGTCGTAGCCCATTCTGATAGCGCAGACGTAAAGATTTTCAACGCTTGAAAAGTCGAGGTTGTAAATCATGTCGGCGTTGAAGCCGTGAGGATTTCCGATCTTCTGTTTTCGGCTACCGAAGGAAATAGGAAGCGTCACATGAAAACAGCCGTCATGCGATGAAAAAAGGCGATTTTAAATGTCGGCAAACCGGCGTTTTTCTGCCGCAACGGCAGGAGAAAGTCCTTCTCAGGCGAACCTGTTGAGTCAAACAAAACGGTGAGTGACGTTCTTAAAAATGATGAAGACGGTTTCATTTTTTATTCTGAATATTATTTTTCTTTCACACCGTCTGATACCGGCTGCTATGAAGCGGAGATTAAGTCTCCGAAGGATTGGTTGAAGTCTTTGAGGATATGAATTGGCGTCCACACTGCATAGTTTTATAACAAATTGGTTTAAGCACCAAGATCCGATTGGTTCGCACAGAAAAGAACTTTGACACTATGCTATTAAACAAAAGTGTTATAATATTAGCTGTTTAATGACGAAATTATATTAAAATTGTCAGATATTTTACCGTTTGTTCTGTTTAAAGTACCGCTTGTTACTTTTAACTTGTTATTTTGCTAAAAAAATAGTAAGATTTTTTAGTATTAGGCATATTAATTTATCAGTATTTATTTTGGTCGATTATATGTCTTATACTAAAATTTCGTCGTTAAAGAAAAGGAGACAAAAAATGAAAAAACTCTTATCAATCGTATTGGCGAGTTTGATGATTATTACATCAATCTGTATTGTTCCAATCTCAGCAGTTGACAATCCGACTTCTTATGAAGCGTCGCAAAGTATGTCCTTTGGGAATCCGCTTTCAGTCAGAGTTGAAACCGACAAAAAATCCGGCGGAAGCCTTGACGTTGCAAAAGTAACTTTTGTTTCAATATAATAAAAATTATGGTGCAGTTCATGCAGCGTATTGATTGTTTATGTATGATTATCAAAAATGTAAAGGATGCGAGGATATGGTAAAAAAAATTAGTGCTGTGTTATTAACGACAATTATTCTGGCTTCGTTATTTGGAACCGTGCTTGTGTTTGCTGCAGCCGATGAGCCGAGATTGGTTGTAACAAGTGCCACAGCCATGCCGGGCGATACGGTTGTTTTAAGCGTCAAGCTTGAAAACAATCCGGGAATCAACTCGTTTTCATTGGGATTTGATTACGACACATCACGGCTTGAACTCAAAAAAGCAAAAGTTTCGTCAAATCTCGGTGGTCAGTTTGCTTATAAAACGAGAGCTGTTTGGGTCAGTGGAAAAGATACAAAATATAACGGTGAAATATTGAGTCTTACGTTTAAGGTTCTTGACAAGGCAGAAAACGGAACCGCAAAAGTTTCGGTCAGCTATCTTCCGGGAGAAATCAGTAACTATGATGAAGATGATGTTAACTTTACGGTTGTTCCGGGACAGGTTAATGTCGGCATTTCAGAGTCAATGGTAAGCAAAATTATTCTGCTTTTAAAACAAATTTTAAAAGTTTTAAGAAAAATGTTCGGAGTTTGATTTAATGTTTAATAAGCTCTAAAACTATATCATTTGAGACAGATTTTGCTCGAATGATTTTATAAATATATATAAAAATAATACAAAGGAGATCAAAGCTATGAAAAAATCGTTCAAAAAAGCACTTGCGTTGTTTATGTGCGTTCTCATGATGCTTTCATGCGCCAATTTGTCATGCTTTACAGGCATTGATTCTTTGCGTGCCAAGGCTGCATCCGATGATGTATCTTTGCAAAGTGGAGCAGTTGCGGGTGACATTAATGGTGACGGCGTCGTTAACAACAAGGACCTTACCCGTTTGCTCAAGTATATTGCGGGTGAAAGCGTTACCGTAAACGAACTTTTGCTTGACACCAACGGAGACGGAAGGGTAAACAACAAGGACCTTACCCGTTTGCTCAAGTATGTTGCAGGTGAAGACGTTGAAATTTTCCCCAAGGGTTGTCAACACCAGATGCAGAAGGTTGATGAAGTAAAAGCTACCTGCCTTGAAGACGGAAATATTGCATATTGGCATTGCGCAAAGTGCGGAAAATATTTCAGCGAAGAAAACGGCTCAAGGGAGATAACAGTTGAAGAAACAATCGTAAATGCAAAAGGTCACGATTGTATTGAGTTTCCTGCGATTGAACCGACATATGAGAAAGACGGAAACAGAGCTTATTTTCAATGTTCTGAATGTAAAAAGTATTTTTGGGATCGAAACGGTGATAATGAGATAACTGATATCAACGAGGTCATTATTTCAAAACTTGAAAAAACAGAATACAGTATTAATTATGACATATATGGAAATTTTGACAATGACTCATATTTAAAATCTCAGACTATAGATTATCCGAAGACAGTTAAGTATGCATCAGAAGATGGGGTTGATGCCTTAGAAAAGCTTTATGTGCCGGGATACAAATTTGACGGTTGGTATGATGATGACAATAATAGAGTTATGAGAGTTTCTAAAGGCACTGCAAAAAACTTTTATCTTACAGCACATTGGTCACTTGAATCATATGATATTCAATATGAATTCACTGATTCGGTAATCCCCAACAGCGTGAAAGATTCTGTTAAAGATGAAAGATATTCAACATATACAGTAAACAAGGCATTAGTTCTGCCGGCTCCCACTCTTAACGGATATATTTTTGCTGGCTGGTCAGATGAAAACGGAACAATATATAAAAGGGTACCGATTGGAACAACCGGTGATAAAATATTTACCGCAAACTGGATCAGCAAGAGAAATCAAGCATGGACAAAAAACAAAGTTGGCGATCCGATTATTTATGAAGACAATAACATGATAACATTTACATATGAAGTCGGAGAAATCAGAAATGTTCCGGTTGCCAATATTATTGATTTTGGAGGTATTAATTCAGGAGGACTGCCTTTTACTAGAGAGACGACATATTCAGAAACGGTTTCTGAAGAATTTATGAAAACATATACATCGACTGTTTCAAAAGCAACAACCGAAACATTTGGTTGGACGCTATCAAATGGTTGGTCAAAGGGATCAACTGTTAATGAAGAGTGGGCAAAAGAAAACGGAATGGAGGTAGAAGAAGCAGAAAGAATTTGTAAAAGCGACAGTAATAATTGGTATGTAAGCAGCGGCAGCAGCACTACCGATACTACTATAACTTTAGATACAAAAGATGAATACAGTCTTAATACTTCGACGAACAATACAAAAAGTTATGATATTAAAGAAACGGGAAACAGAACCGACTTTTCAGCCGAAATAAATGCAAAAATAGGAACATCAAGACTGATAAGCAAGACGTTAGGTGTTGAGGCCGAGGTTGGCGGAAGCATGAAGTCAAGTGAAAGCGATACGGTTGATACTAAAGCAGGAACAGAAAGCGACGTTGGCGGAAGCGATCAAACCGGAGATGTCGGACATACCGGCACAAATAGAACCAATACAACGAGTTGGAATAGTGAATCCGGATATGGTGCAAGTTCAACATTTAGCAAAGAAACCGAAATGACCAAAACCATATCAAAAAAAATAAGTGAAAAATGTGGGTATGGAAAAAGTTATCTGGAAACAACAGATCAAAGTGAAACAACCGGTCAGGAGAATTCAACTACTAATTCCGAAGAATATTCTTCGTCTGTTTCGTTTTCAAATGTGAAAAGTACGGAGATAAAAGAAACGGTTACATCAAATGGAACTATTGAGGGATATCATCGTTGGGTATATGCAAATACAGCTCATGTGTTTGCAGTTGTCGGATACGATGTTGAATCGGCATCATTTTTCACCAGCACTATTACAGTTTTGGATGGAAATGAAAAGATGTATAGGTATGAGGATTATTCATATAAGGATGCAAAATATGAAGATAATCAAACCGGAGTGATTTCTTTTAATATTCCAACAGATATTGCTCAATATGTTGCTGAAAGAACAGCAGAAAGTGAGGGTCTTGTAATTAGTAAAAATGGTATTGTTACCGAATATAATGGCGAAGATAAAATCGTTTCAATACCCAAATACAAAAGAATAGACAATCTTGATGGAACTTATACCGCAATAAAAGTTGTTGGAATGAAAGAGGGACTATTTAAAGATAAATCATACGTGGAAGCCATTGTAATTCCAAATACGATTACAGAAATACCTGCGCATGCATTTGAAAATTGTACCTCTTTAAAATGTGTTGAATTTAAAGATCTTGAATCAGGAATCAATGGAAAGGAATCTCCAAGGCTCAAAAAAGTAGGTGCTGAGGCCTTTAAGGGTTGTACAAACATTAAATATGCATTTTTAGATGACAGTGTTACTGAAATTGAAAGTAATGCCTTTAATGGGTTTGAAAAAATTAAAGTAAATGTAGCCAAAAAAGATGTAGCAATAGCTGCTATTAAATCAGGTGCAAAACAAATTGAAATGAACATTTCTCCAAAATGTGATGATCTTAAAAATGTTGTTTTGTCAATCCCTGAAACAATAGAATCTTTCACATTTAATGGCAATGGAGAAAAATTTGACAACCTTGTAATTGATTCAGATGCTGAAAAAACTACCATAACTAGAGTGGAACTTAATTCGTCCGGTAAAGCACCATTGCAGATTTCTTCCCCAAAAGTAGTTTTTCAAGATATTATAGCAAAAGCTCCGGGAATAGCATTAATTTGTTCAGCAGAGACAACCGATTTGTCACTGTATGGAGAGTCTTCGGTTACTTCAGAACGCGGAAATGCTATGCTTTCAAGAAATTTAGTGCTTAATCAGATAGGAGAAGGTTATACAAGTAGTCTTACGGTATATAATAATTTGCTTTTGTGCGGAAAGATAACGAATGATAAATATATAATAATTAAGGGAGAAACCAAAGATATCGACAGCGCAAAATTCTCCGATTATGAAAAAGGCGTGGTAAGAATTATCTTTGATCCAAATGGCGGAACTATATCTGAAGACGAGAAGATAAAAAATGTTATTTTAGAAGATCAATATGGCACTATGCCAACTCCTAATAAGGATTACAACAACTTTATTGGATGGTTTACTGAGGCAGAAGGCGGAGAACAAGTCTTTGAATCTACAACGGTAAATGAAGTTAAAGACATTATTCTTTATGCTCATTGGACAAATAAAGATTTGTCAGAATGGACACGAATTGAAGATGTTCCCGACGGAGCAGAAATAGTAAACAGAAAGTATTCATATACGCAAAGATCGTATACTTCATCCGGCTCTTCCTCAATGACCGGCTGGACAAAGTATGACACAAAACGTACCTCATGGGGAAGTACGCAGGGTCCGGTTTATTCTAATCCCTCAAACGGTTCAAGAAACGTTTGGTCAGAGCAGTATGTGTCGGGATATGGTTCAACCTATTATTGGCATTTTTATAAGTACGGTAATAGTCCCCTTGACTATAGTTACACAAGTGCAGGCGGAGGAAGAACATACTACGATGTCAAGCTAAACTATTATCCGACAAACGCATCTCAACGACCTGTTTCATATGAGAGCGGCAAATTCAGATGGTATGCAGAGGGTACATCCAGATGGGCTGCTGTATATTTTGCTTCTGAAGGATATGAAACGGATTCCAGTAAGCCTATCTATTCCACGCGCTGGTATTATCAGGAACCCATCTACACTTATTATTTCTATAAGGATGAAAATAAAGAATCAACAAGCTATCCTACCGGTTCCGATATCTCCAATATCCAGGAATGGGTAATGTATCGCGAAAAATAATCGGAAATTGCACTTCGCCGGCGTCATTATTGGCGCCGGCAGAAAACGAACTATAGTTGGATCATTATTTTGTAACGCAGATTTTGCGTGGTACAGCAGTGTGTATTAAAATATCAAGTTTTGCTGGAGTGCAGAGGAGGAATGGCAATGAAAAAAGCAATTGCGCTTTTGTTAACAATATCGGTTCTATTTGGTTCAATAGCCTTTTTGGGAAATCCTAATAGTATTATTTTTACAGCTGATGCTGTTTCGGTTTCATTAGCAGACTTAAAGTCGAAGTTCCCGCAAGGTAAATATTGGAATCATTATGTCTCGTCAACTACAGAATGTTACAATTATTTAAAAAGCAATGGTATTTCAACAAAGTATGATGACAGTGTCAGTGGTAGCCCATGTGCTAGCCATGAAAATACAAGTTATAGCTATTACGTAAATAAGTATGACTGTAACAGGTTTAACGGTGCGTCACAGTGCTGTGGTTTTGCCCAAAAGTTAGCATACGTCGCATATAATTCGTATTGTACAGCTTGGAGCAAAGGCTCATTGTCATCTTTGAAACCCGGCGATGTGATACATTATTATGGTGATGGCTCGGGTTCAAAATGGGGTCACTGGGTAATGGTTGCTTCTGTCAGCGGAAAAACAATAAAAGTTGGTGAGTGTAATTGGGGTGGCAAATGTCTTATTAGATGGGATCGCTCTATAAATACAGGAAACTTTTCGAGTTGCACTGTGTATAGTGCTCCGTGGGCTTTGAGTGACAAATCAAGTGAATCGGAGCCGACTCCCACCATTGACTCACGTTATCCTGTTCCGTTCAGTGCCTATACATCGGGAAATGATAATGTTACGGCATACGACGGAATTGAAGGAGTAAGTGTTGGCAGAATATATTCAACCGATGATTGCACAATCAAAGAAGTATATATTGGCGGTTGGTGTAAGGTTAATTGCCCGTGGAGCGGATACAGCAACGGAAGAACGGTCTATACATATTTATCAAATTTCCTTAGTGCAGATTATACTCCGAGAAAAAGAACAGCTCCTCAATATGCTTTGACATATATTCATGATGATATGTCAACAAATATAGGTTGGATAGATGTCGGTGATACGATATATATTGTTGGTACGAGCGGAAACAAAACACAGATTATATATCCTAAGTCGTCAAACGGATGGCGTTGTGGTTGGGTATATAGCAGCGCTTTAGATGAGCCGAGCACAGAATCATGGCCTGTATTTATTTGCCGAACAATTTCTACGGAAAAGGTGAAATGCTACAATGAAATCGGTTTCTCATCTTCACCGGGCAACATTTATCCAAGCGATGAATGTATAATAACAGCAGTGTACTCTAACGGCAAAGTTCAGTGTAAATGCCCGTGGAGTGACGGAACAACAAAAATTGTTTATGTTAATAAGTCTGTATTTATAAATTCGTCAATGAGCCCACAGAAAATGACCGCTCCCAATCATGCATTGACATATCTTAGAAATGGTGATTCATCATCATGGGGCTGGATTGATACCGGAGATACAATTTACAAAGTCGCCGAGAGTGGAAGTATGATGCAAATTATATATCCCTGTGATTCTGATCCGGGACTGAGATGCGGTTGGGTTTATACATCCGATCTAAAGAAGACATATACTGTTTCCTATAACGCAAATGGGGGAATCGGTGCTCCGTCATCTCAAACAAAAACCCATGATGTAAATCTTACGTTAAGTTCTACTGCTCCTAAAAGAGCGGGCTATACATTTGTTGGTTGGTCAACAAGTTCATCGGCTACATCTGCAGCATATACGGCGGGAAGTGTTTATTCTTCAAATACTGCAGCAACCCTATATGCTGTTTGGAAAGCAAATCAGTATAATATTACTTTTGATGCTAACGGGGGAATAGGTGCGCCTGAACCGCAGATAAAAACCCATGCGTTGGCAATTAAACTTAGCGATAAAAAGCCGGAAAGAGTCGGATATACATTTAAAGGTTGGGCGAAAAGTTCTTCTTCGACAACGGCAACGTATGCGGCAGGAGCAAATTACAGTGATAATGCATCGGTGACCTTATATGCCGTTTGGGAGGCAAAGAAGTATACAGTTTCGTTCAATGCAAATGGTGGAACGGGAGCTCCGACGACACAGACAAAAACTTATGGTCAAGATATAAAACTCAGCGAATCGATTCCTACGAGAGAAGGCTACACATTTAAAGGTTGGTCTCAAAAAAAAGATGATACCGAACCGGAGTATGTTGCCGGTGATAACTACTATTACGATTCGTCGGTTACACTCTATGCTGTTTGGGAAAAGATGGCTCACGCAACACATATGCCGGGAGATATTAACTCTGACGGACAGGTTAATAACAAAGATCTTACACGCCTTCTCAAATATCTTTCCGGAGAGACGGTCGAAGTGGTTGATGAAGCGCTGGATGTTAACGGTGACGGAAAAATAAACAATAAAGATTTGACACGCCTTTTAAAATATCTTGCCGGCGAAAAAGTTGAGATTAATTGATTTCAGCCTATAGCCGGATTAGGGAGGAGATAACTATAAAAAGGCTAAAGAATTTTTTACTGATACTAACAGTGTTTTCTTTACTGGCTTCGGGATTGATTTTTTGTCCTAAAAAAGTTGTAGCATTATCAAATGCGACAGACTTTGAAGCGATGAAAGAACGTGCTGAAGCTATAGTGAATTTTGAATGGGTTCCGTCCGAAAGAATTGATGTATGGAACGAAAATCCATATAACGGAAAAATGCACTTTGAAGCCGGAGAAATCGTTAGGGGTATGCCATATACACTGTTTACGAGCGAAATAGTTGGAGACAGTTTGCTTTCTTTAGATCAATTTAAAAGCAAAGCAACCGCAAACTATTCTGCAACGGCATATTGCGTTTCTGTCGGTGCAAATCGAACCGGACCGGTTTATGGTTCTTGTTGCGCAACATTTATAAGTGAAGTATTCGGTGGAAGTTTTATGAGTGGAAGCAATCCCAAATATGATTCGGTTCAAGGCATTCAAAATTCTGTATACAGCACTACAACAAGGAATGTAAAGATTACTGATATTGCTTCGGGAGATGCCGTTAGCAGTTCTTCGGGTGGACATATAATTTGGATTGGAGAGGTAACAGAATCAACAATAACAATATATGAGCAAACTCCACCTGTGGCAAGAAAAGTTGTTATTGATAAAAAAACAGCAGTAAATTCTGATGGATATCTTGTATATGAAAACGGAATTTATAATGTTGTGTCAAAGTCCAATGACAATCTACCGCCTCCATATGAGATTGATTCAAGGTTTGAAAAATTCGGAAATTTTAAATCTTATCCATGTGTTTCAGAAAATTTTAAAACAAAAGCTATTGATCTGACGACTGATGATGGAGAAATATATAAGGATGATTATTGTACTATACATGAAGTTTATTTAAACGGTTGGTGCAAGGTCAGCTTTCCGATAACAGCAACAGGAGGAGTGAAAACTGCGTATACAGAAATTACAAATTTTATTGCTGATCCATCGTTGAATCTATCTGAGTTTATGGCATATGAGTATATGCCGCTATTTCCAACATCTATCATGGATTCGAGAATATATCGTATATATCCAAACGATATATGTTATTATTTTGGAAGAGCAGGTAAATGTACTCAGTTGTTCATGCCCCATAACGACGGTTATTATGTTTTGGGTTGGGCTGATTTAAGCTCGTTGAGAGTTCCCGGCGATATCAACGGAGACGGTATAATTAATAACAAAGATTTGACAAGGTTGCTTAAATCTCTTGCCGGAGAAACGGTTACCGTCGTTGAAGAAGCGTTGGATATTAACGGTGACGGAAAAATCAACAATAAGGATCTTACTCGTTTGCTTAAATATATAGCGGGTGAAGATGTTGAATTATTTTAAGGAGGTAACAAAAAATGAGAAATAGGTTTTTGGCTCTGTTTATGGCAATTCTTATTATCATTGCGGGTGTTCCGTTTGCTTTTGCGGCAAACGAAGCAACTATTGCTGTTTCATCGGCAACGGCCGCGCCCGGTGAAGAAGTTTCACTTAACGTTGAAATTTCTTCAAACCCGGGAATTAATACGTTTTCTTTGACTTTTAATTATGATACTTCAAGACTCAGCCTTCAAAGCGTTACTGTTGCAGACGAACTTGGCGGACAGTTTGCTTACGCTAAAAAAGCGGTATGGATTAACAGCCAGGATAGCACATACAACGGAAAAATCTTGACGGCGAAATTCAAAGTTCTTGAAAATGCCGTTGCGGGTGACGCCGCTGTTTCGGTTTCATACGATGCCGGAGAAATTTCAAATTACAATGAAGAAGACGTTGATTTTAAGCTTGTTGCGGGAAAAATTACAGTTAAAAAGGAAACGGTTAAAAACGGAACAATCACCGTTTCCTCTGCAACCGCAGTTCCGGGTGACACTGTTTCGCTTGATGTTTCAATCGAAGGCAACCCCGGAATCAATACATTTTCTTTAACTTTTAATTATGATACTTCAAAGCTCAGCCTTCAAAGCGTTTCAATTGCAGAAGCGCTCGGCGGACAATTTGCTTTTTCAAAAAAAGCAGTGTGGATCAACAATTCCGATACAAATTATAACGGAAAAATTTTAACGGCAGTGTTTAAGGTTCTTGATGATGCCGAAGACGGCGAGACATCGGTTGCGGTTTCATATTCCGAAGGAGAAATCGCAAACTATGATGAGGAAGATGTTGATTTTGACCTTGTTGCCGGTAAAATTAATATTAAAAAGTTTGACCCGAATGCAGCACAAATTGTTGTTGACAGCAAAAAAGTTACTAAAGGAAAAGAATGTACCGTTTCGGTTAAAATTAAAAATAATCCGGGATTTTCATATCTTGAACTTACGCCGGTTTATTCTTCTGAACTTACTCTTGTCAGTGTTACAAACGGAACTTTAATTTCAGACTTTACACAGGGTAAACAGTATCTTTGGGTTGCCGATGAAGATGTTTCCGAAGACGGAACCTTGATGACATTTACTTTCTCTATTGCCGATGACGTTGAAGCGGGTGAATATTCTGTTGATTTTAAAATAAGAATGTGCGCCAACTATGACGAAAAACACGTTGCAATCAGCACTGTTCCGGGAATAATTGAGGTTATTGATTTTGTTTACGGTGATGCGAACGGAGACGGTGTTATTGACGGATTTGACGTAATCAGGCTCAAAAAATATTTGGCAAACTATGATTATGAAACGCAAACGTCAACCGTTGGAATTCAGCCCGGTGCCGATGCAAACGGAGACGGTACTATTGACGGATTTGATGTTATTCGTCTTAAAAAGTATTTGGCAAACTATGATTATGAAACCGGAACATCATCAATTGTTTTGGGCAAATAATAGGGGAGATTGACTATGAAAAAAATAATTTCATTAATTCTTTGTCTTGCATTAATGCTGACTTGTTCATCACTAACGTCTTTTGCCGTTGATACGCTTGAAATAAGGTGCGGTGATGTGGAATGTTGTCCCGGAGATAAAGTTGAAGTACCGATTATTCTTTCAAATAACCCGGGATTTGCTTATCTTTCAATAACACCCAATCATTCCTCCGAATTGAAAACAGCAACAATTAAAAACGGTTCGCTTATTTCCGATCTCACAAAGGGTAAGCAATATGTTTGGGTATCCGAAGAAGATATGAGCGAGAACGGAGTATTGGCTACATTAACATTTAATATCGGCGAGGATGTTGCTCCCGGAGAGTATAAGACAAGTTTTATAGTAAGAATGTGCGGAAACTATGATGAAGAATCGGTAAAAACCACCGTTGTTGACGGAAAGATTATCGTAAAGGAAAAAGCATCGCAAAAGCGCGCAATTACGGTTTCATCGGCAACGGCCGCACCCGGCGAAGAAGTATCTTTAGATGTTGTGATTTCCGGCAACCCGGGAATTAATACATTTGCTCTTGGATTTGATTATGACAAAACAAGATTGAATCTTCAGGATGTTACGGTTGCAGATGCCCTTGGAGGACAATTTGCTTTTTCAAAAAAAGCGGTTTGGATTTCCGGAAAGGACAGCACTTATAACGGAACGATTCTTACCGCAACGTTTAAAGTTCTTGAATCCGCTCAGAACGGTGATGCGACTGTAGCGGTTACATATTCATCCGGCGAAATTTCAAATTACAATGAAGATGATGTCGATTTTGAATTGGTAAGCGGTAAAATTACTGTTAAAGGTAGTGTATGTCCGCCCCATAACTATGAAGATACTGTTATATTGCCCACTTGTGTAACCGAAGGATATACCACACACATTTGTAAGTTATGCGGTGCGTCATATGTAGATGGTTATGTTGAGGCTCTCGGTCACAGTTTTACAAATTACGTTTCGGATAAGAACGCAACCTGCACAGAGGACGGAACAAAGACTGCAAAGTGCGATCGTTGCGATGTAACCGATACAGTAGCCGATAAGGGCTCAAAGCTCGGCCACAGCTTTACAAACTATGTTTCGGATAAGAATGCAACCTGCACAGAGGACGGAACAAAGACTGCAAAGTGCGATCGTTGCGACGCAACCGATACTGTAACCGAGAAGGGAACAAAACTCGGCCACAGTTTTACAAACTATGTTTCTGATAAGAATGCAACTTGTACGGAAGACGGAACAAAGACTGCAAAGTGCGATCGTTGCGACGCAACCGATACAGTAGCCGATAAGGGCTCAAAGCTCGGCCACAAGTATGGCGAATGGATTCATGTTGACGAAACAGAAACTCATAAGAGAGTTTGTGAAAACGATTCAACACATACGGAAACAAACGCCTGTGAATTTACATCAAAAGTAACTAAAAAAGCAACCTGTACCGAAAGCGGAACAAAGACCTTCACATGTTCTGTTTGCGGATACAGCTATGATGAAAGCATTCCTGCCGCAGGTCATAAAGACAGCGACAATAACGGAATTTGTGATGTATGTAATAAAAACATCTGCAAACATGAAAACGCAAAACATGTTGATGAAGTAAAAGCAACCTGTGCCGCAACCGGTAATATTGAATATTACCATTGCGAAAAGTGCGGACTTTATGCAACGGACTCAAAGTTTGAAAAACTTATTGATAAGTCTGCTGTTGTAACAGCAAAGGATTTCGAAAACCATATAGGAAAGACCGAAACAAGAGACAGCAGTGCCGCAACCTGTGAAAAAGACGGTTATACGGGAGATACTTATTGTCTTGGTTGCAATGCAAAAATTGCAGTCGGCAAGAAGATTGACAAGCTCGGTCACAGCTTTACAAACTATGTTTCGGATAAGAACGCAACCTGCACAGAGGACGGAACAAAGACCGCAGAGTGCGATCGTTGCGACGCAACCGATACTGTAGCCGATGAGGGTTCAAAGCTCGGCCACAGCTTTACAAACTATGTTTCGGATAAGAATGCAACTTGTACGGAAGACGGAACAAAGACTGCAAAGTGCGATCGTTGCGATGCAACCGATACTGTAGCCGACAAGGACTCAAAACTCGGCCACAAGTATGGCGAATGGATTCATGTTGACGGAACAGAAACTCATAAGAGAGTTTGTGAAAACGATTCAACACATACGGAAACAAATGCCTGTGAATTTACATCAAAAGTAACTAAAAAAGCAACCTGTACCGAAAGCGGAACAAAGACCTCCACATGTTCTGTTTGCGGATACGGCTATGATGAAAGCATTCCTGCCGCAGGTCATAAAGACAGCGACAATAACGGAATTTGTGATGTATGTAATAAAAACATCTGCAAACATGAAAACGCAAAACATGTTGATGAAGTAAAAGCAACCTGTGCCGCAACCGGTAATATTGAATATTACCATTGCGAAAAGTGCGGACTTTATGCAACGGACTCAAAGTTTGAAAAACTTATTGATAAGTCTGCTGTTGTAACAGCAAAGGATTTCGAAAACCATATAGGAAAGACCGAAACAAGAGACAGCAGTGCCGCAACCTGTGAAAAAGACGGTTATACGGGAGATACTTATTGTCTTGGTTGCAATGCAAAAATTGCAGTCGGTAATAAGATTGACAAGCTCGGTCACAGTTTTACAAATTACGTTTCGGATAAGAACGCAACCTGCACAGAGGACGGAACAAAGACTGCGAAGTGCGATCGTTGTGACGCAACCGATACTGTAGCCGATGAGGGCTCAAAGCTCGGTCACAGCTTTACAAACTATGTTTCGGATAAGAATGCAACTTGTACAGAAGACGGAACAAAGACCGCAAAGTGCGATCGTTGCGACAAGACCGATACTGTAGCCGATGAGGGAACAAAGCTCGGTCACAGCTTTACAAACTATGTTTCGGATAAGAATGCAACTTGTACGGAAGACGGAACAAAGACCGCAAAGTGCGATCGTTGCGATGCAACCGATACTGTAGCCGATAAGGGAACAAAGCTCGGTCACAGCTTTACAAACTATGTTTCGGATAAGAATGCAACCTGCACAGAGGACGGAACAAAGACTGCGAAGTGCGATCGTTGCGACGCAACCGATACAATCGTGGATGACAATTCAATGGTAGCGCATACTATTATAATTGATGAAGCTGTAGCGGCAACGTGCAAAAACAGCGGTCTTACCGAAGGTATGCACTGCTCGGTTTGCGGAAAGGTTATCGTTGAACAGAAAGAAATTGAAAAACTTTCTCATGATTATGAAATGGTCAAAGTTGTTACGGCAACCTGCACAGAAGACGGTTATACAATTTATGAATGTAAAATGTGCGGCGAACAGGAACACAGAGATGTTATCGAGGCGGCAGGACATGTTGATTCTGACAAAGACGGTGTTTGTGATGTTTGCGGAAATAAGATCTCGATAAATCAGGATTCATTTAAAGAGTTTCTTCATTGGATAGTAATGCTTCTAATTCTTGTTTTCAAGTTCCTTATGATGCTTGCCGGTGCATAAGTAGTGACTAAAAAGATTTATTAAAGCAAAGAGGTTGTCGCAAATCATAAAAATGAGAAGCGACAACCTTCTTTTTACTACTGTGAACGGCTCTCTGTTAATAGCTGGGGTAGAAAAAAGGAAATGAAGTAGCAGTCGCCGTCAGGCGGCTGCTTTGTTTTGAAACAATGACTTGTAATAAAACATATGTAAGATACGATTTTTGAAACGACGGAAGTTTTGGTGATGACTGTCGAAACAGAAAGGTTAACCTCTCCGGCAACGCTTGTAAATGAACGTTCATCGCTAAGTTTGTTTACTACAAAAGAAGCAAGCCGATTTGTCATTCTGTGATACTTCGGAAGAAAGTGATTTTCTTCAAAGAACCGTTTACCGCAATGCGGACAGCGATATCTGCGTTTTCTTAAAACAATGGTTACGGTTTTACCAAATGCCGGAATATCTTTAATGACCTGATTTCGGTAGTCGTGAATTGTATCTGTTGTGCGGTACCGCAACAGATACAATTATGCGTTTTCCTTGGCAGTTCGGCATAAATACATACTGCTTTTTCGTTTTTTTCAATCTTTGTTACCTTTAAGTCTTGCAATCCGAGAAGTTTTTCTGTAAAATCAATGTAGAGCATATTTGGTCCTCCGTTTCTGGTTATTCGTCATTCCCATTTTAACGGATTTTTACCAAATATGCTCTACTTTTTTAGATTTTTTCTTTTCTTTTTTTGCAGGCTCTTATTTGGTTACCCCAACATTTATTATAGAGCCCTTTTATTATAGAGCCGGAAATTTGTTAGAAAATCCTGTTTCGGTTTCTGCCGAGAAAAACAAAAAACCGCTGAAACGGTTACATTTCAACGGTTTTAAGTTGGTGGGCAGGGATGGATTCGAACCATCGAAGTCGTTGACGGCAGATTTACAGTCTGCTCCCTTTGGCCACTCGGGAACCTACCCATATTAAGTTAAATGGAGCTGGTGGACGGACTCGAACCCCCGACCTGCTGATTACAAATCAGCTGCTCTACCAACTGAGCTACACCAGCTTAACTATCTTTAAGTGCTTGTCTCACTCGACTTATTTATTATATCACATAATTTTGAATTTGTCAAGTACTTTTTAAAAAAATTTTCAAAAAAGTTTTTTAGGAAATTTTTTTGAAAATAGTCGAGGCGACAGGACTCGAACCTGCGGCATCTTGGTCCCAAACCAAGCACTCTACCAAACTGAGTTACGCCTCGGAAAATTAGCTTTTCAAACTTGTCTACGTCAGAAAGCTTTTATATTATAGCAAGAAAAAACAGATTTGTCAATAGGATTTTTTGCAAATCGTGATTATGCACAAAAATATTATTTTATATATGCATAATATATAAAATAAGCTACCGCATGAATTGCAGTAGCTTAATAGATATTATTAATCGTTAATATCGTCTTCACTTTCTACAGGAATATCTGTAGTAACAGTTTCTTCTTCAGAAGTTGTTTCTTTTTCATCGGAAGCTGTTTCAGAAGTTTCATTGTTTTCATCATTTTCATCGGAAGAATCTTCTGATTCAGAGATATCGAAGTTTATATCATCTTCATCTTCATCATAGAAATCATCTTCATCAAAATCATCGTAATCATCGGCAGAATTATCAGCAAGGATATGCTTTACAACTGCACCTACAGTAACAACAGCACCAGCAATAAGTGCTCCAGCTAAAAACTTGTTCATTATAGTTCCTCTTTTCTGTACATATATTTTACCGGACGGTTTAAAAAATATATCCGGCAATCGACCAAATTTATTATACCATAGTTTTTTAAAAATTTCAATGGCTTACATATTATTTGTTAAAAACATCAAAATTGACATAGCAGTTATTGGTGCTGTTTCACAACGGAGTATTCTTTTTCCGAGCCAGACTTGTACCGCACCGGAATTAACAGCATTAAGAATTTCTTCGGGGTCAAATCCTCCCTCACTTCCGATAACTAAACCGACTGATTTCACATCATTAAAATTGATATCATTGAATTTTTTACCGCCCTGTTCTTCATAAAGAATTATAGTGCGGTCAAGTTCCTGCATCATATCAATAGCTTTTTTGTATGTTATTATTGGTGTGACTTCCGGAATAATTCCTCTGCCGGACTGTTTGGCAGCCTGTTCGGCTATTTTTTGAAGACGTGGCAATTTTTTTGCGAATTCCTTTTCGTCCGGACGTGAAATACATCTTCTTGTAAGTATGGGGACTATTCTTGATACACCGAGTTCAACACTTTTCTGAATGATATATTCAAGCTTATCCATTTTAGGCATTGCCTGAAACAGTGTAACTTGTATATCAGGTTCAGTAGCACACGGAGCTTTTGAAATAAGGTCAAGATAGACTGTATCGGGAGTAATACTATTTATTGAACAGTTATAATCATATCCATTGCAACAAACAGTTATTTTTTCACCTTTTTTCATACGCAGAGAACGTCCTATATGATTAGCGTCACTTCCTGTAAGAATTATATTATTTTCATCAATATCATTTGTAAAGAATCTTGACACATTTTTCATCTCCGTATAAAAAAGTATTTTTATAATTATATCATATAATTACATATTTTGCAAGTGAAAATTGAATGAAAATTTACATTATTTGAAAAAACCTCCGTTATATTATACAATGAAATATGTATATTTTTGATATTTATTCCAAAAAAGTCTGCTATTCTATAATTGTACACAATTTATTAACAAATTATTCGGATTTTATGCTATAATTATAATAGCTTTATATGGTTTTAAAAAATTTAAAATTTTGAGAGGAGTAATAATTATGTTCAAAGGAAAACTCAAAAATAAACTTGCAGTTTTTGCAACATCTGCTGTTATGGCTGTAAGTTCTGTTGCAGGAGTCGTTCCCTCTGCAATGGCTGACAGTGATTTAGGACTTGACAACTATGCTAAACTTTTACAATATTCGTTATATTTCTATGATGCTAACTATTGTGGAATCGGTGCGGGCGAAAAATCCCATATTGCATGGCGTGACGACTGTCACACAGAAAATATCGCTAATGGCGGTTTCCATGATGCAGGTGACGGAATTATCTGCGGTCTTACAGAAGGCTTTACTGCTTCAACTCTCGGCTGGCTCTACTACGAATACAAGGACGAATTCCAGAAAACAGGTACTTATGCTCACCTTAAAGATATAACCAATGAATTTGCACAATTCTTTAAGAACTGCACTACTCTTGACGCAGACGGAAATGTTACCAATTTTATTTATGAAATAGGTGATGACGGTATAGACCACGGCAAATGGCGTGCTCCTGAACTTATGCCACAAAGAGGAAGCAATGAATACTATTCCACAACCAACGGTGCAAGCAATGTTGCCGCACAATACGCCGCAGCACTCGCTCAGAACTATATAAACTTCGGTAATGAAGAAGACCTGAATTATGCAAAGGCTCTTTATGCATTTGCTGCAAAATAT